>CAYONT010000018.1:24733-34806 GCA_964405405.1 uncultured Comamonadaceae bacterium
GGCGGTGGCGGCGGAGAAGGTGAAGGCGGCGGTGGCGATCCGGCTGGATGTACCGCATCGTTTTCCACCACCCAAGCCTTGGATGCAGCGGGCAACCCCATCCCCAACGCTGTTTGGGTGGTACTGGACACCCTCTACGCCAATGGCCAGTACATGTGGGACTTCGGCGACGAGGGCTCCAGCACCGAGTTTCTACCCTCCCACACCTATAGCGGTTCGGGTCCCTATGTGTTGTGCGCAACCGTCACGGTTCCCATCGAAAATGCCCTTTGCACGGCCTACCACTGCGACACCCTAGCCATCGACGAAGCCGGCATGTTGCAATTCCTCCCAGGGTTCACCATCCAGGTCGTGGTGGGAAATCCAGGAAACGTGGTAGGGGTAGTGTCAGAAGCGCTGGAAACGGCGCATTGGAACCTCTTCCCCAATCCGGTGATCGCCGGAGCCCCTTTGCAGTGGCAGGCCATTGGGGAGGCGGGGGTCTCCCCCGTTCGCATAGAAGTGATTCACGCCGACGGTTCCATTTCACGCGAGACCCCTGCCGCAGGCAGCGCCAATGGCTCGCTCTCAACCTCGGGATGGCCCGCTGGGATTCACGTGGTGCGTTTCCTCCAAGGGGATCAAATCGCCATTCGACGGATCATCGTCCAGTAAAAGAAGCCTTCGTGCTACGAAAAAAGGGGCTCCGGAATGGAGCCCCTTTTTTCGTTGGGACGGCAACGAAGGGGAAATCAGCGACCGGTCATGTCCGCAGGCACCACCCACCGGTCGTACTCCGCCTCCGTGAGGTAGCCTGTGGCCAGCGCAGCAGCCCGCAACGTCGTACCCTCTCGGTGTGCCTTGTTCGCAATCTCTGCCGCCTTGTAGTATCCGATGTGGGGATTCAACGCCGTGACCAGCATCAAACTGTTGTTCACCAGCTCCTCGATGCGGGCGTAGTTGGGCTCCAGGCCGTCGATGCAATGCGTCGCAAAGGAGACACACGCATCGCCGATGAGTCGGGCTGACTCTAGGATATTCCGCGCCATCATCGGCTTGAACACATTGAGCTCGTAATGCCCTTGGGCACCCCCCACCGCGATGGCCACATCGTTCCCCATCACCTGCGCACAGACCATCGTTACCGCTTCAGGTTGCGTCGGATTCACCTTGCCCGGCATGATGCTCGACCCCGGTTCATTCGCCGGGATGAGGATCTCACCAATGCCCGAACGCGGACCCGACGCCAACATCCGAATGTCATGGGCGATCTTGTTCAACGCCACCGCCAGCTGACGCAAAGCGCCATGCGATTCGACAATGGCATCGTGGCAGGCCAAAGCCTCAAACTTATTGGGTGCCGTCACGAACGGATGTCCCGTCGAGGCCGCGATGTACTCCGCCACCCGAACGGCATATCCTGCAGGGGTATTGATTCCGGTACCCACCGCCGTCCCGCCCAAGGCCAGTTCGGAGAGATGGGCCAAGGAATTCCGGAGGGCCTTCAGGCCGTAGTCCAACTGCGCCACATACCCCCCGAGTTCCTGCCCCAGCGTCAACGGCGTGGCATCCATGAGGTGGGTACGACCGATTTTCACCACGTCCATGTGGGCTTCGGATTTGGCCTTCAAGGCATCCCGCAAGCGCTCCACCCCTGGAATGGTGACTTCCACGATGGCCGTGTACGCTGCAATGTGCATGGCCGTCGGGAAGGTGTCATTGGAAGACTGCGAGCAGTTGACATCGTCGTTGGGGTGCACCGGCGACTTGCCCACCCCCAAGGTCCCTCCGGCCCGGACATGCGCCCGGTTGGAGATGACCTCATTCACGTTCATATTCGATTGCGTGCCGGAACCCGTTTGCCAAATGACCAACGGAAACTGGTCCATCCAGTCGCCAGCCAGAATCTCCTCGCAAACCGCCACGATGGCGTCCCGCTTTACAGGGTCAAGGGCGCCTAGGTCCGCATTCGCCTGAGCTGCCGATTTCTTCAGGTGGGCAAAAGCGCGGATGATTTCCACCGGCATGGAACCCGAGGGCCCGATTCGGAAATTGTTTCGGGAGCGCTCTGTTTGGGCACCCCAATATACATCGGCCGGCACCTGGACCTCGCCGATGGTGTCTTTTTCTACGCGAAATGCACTCATCCTCAGGATTTTAAATGTCTTGCTTCGCTGTTCCCGCACCGGCCTGCATCAGGAAGGCCTTCAGGAATCCCTCGATCTCCCCGTCCATGACGGCGTCTACGTTGGAAGTCTCATGTCCGGTGCGAACGTCCTTGACCATTTTGTAGGGCTGCATGACGTACGACCGAATTTGGGAGCCCCATTCGATTTTTTTCTTACCGGCCTCGATCTCCGCGCGGGCTTCGTTTCTTTTTGCCAACTCCATCTCGTACAATTGAGAACGGAGCAATTGCATCGCTTTCTCCTTGTTCTGAAGCTGAGAGCGGGTCTCCGTGTTGTCGATCACGATGCCCGTCGGCGCGTGGCGCAAGCGGACCCCGGTCTCCACCTTGTTCACGTTCTGTCCACCAGCGCCTCCTGAACGGAAGGTGTCCCACGTGATATCCGAAGGGTTGATCTCGATTTCGATGGAGTCATCCACCAACGGATAGACATATACAGAAACAAACGAGGTGTGGCGCCGGGCCTGGCTGTCGAAGGGACTGATCCGCACCAAACGATGCACCCCATTCTCTCCTTTGAGCATCCCGAAAGCAAAGGGGCCCTCGAACTCCAAGGTGACCTGCTTGATGCCCGCGACGTCTCCCTCTTGCAAATCCAACTCCCGCACCTTGAAGCCCGCCTTGTCCCCGTACATCCGGTACATGCGCATGAGCATCAGCGCCCAGTCACAGCTCTCCGTCCCCCCGGCGCCCGAAGTGATCTGCATGATGGCGTTCAAGTTGTCTTCTTCGGCACTGAGCATGTTCTTAAACTCCAGCTCTTCAACCGCCTTCTCCGCAGCCCGAAACGCCTCCAAAGCATCCTGCTCCGAAGCCTCTCCAGCCTTGGTGAATTCAAACATCACCTGCGCGTCTTCCACCGCCCCGTCGCAAGCCGTGTAGCTCTCCACCCAGCCCTTCAAGCCCCGCAGCTTCCGCATCACCGCCTCCGCCTCCTTGGGGTGGTTCCAGAAATCTGGATCCTGGGTCTGCTTCTCTTCCTCGGCGATTTCCATGCGTTTTGCATCGACGTTCAGGTACCCTTTCAGGTCCTTGACACGCTGGCGGAGGGACTGGATTTGGTCAATCGTGATCATGGGCGTGCAAAGGTAGGGAATGCCCCCTCAACCCTCCGTATCCGCCGGGGGCGGCAGGTGACGTGCCACATCGTCCCAACGGAACCCCCGTTGCAACAGCCACCGGATGTTGCGGCTCCGGTCAGCTTCATCCTGCCAACTGCGGCGCGCGACAAGGCGCTCCAGCACCCCGTCCCACGTTTCTGGCGGAATGCCCGCACAGTGCGCCCAAACTTCCTCCGATCCATAGCCCTTCGCCCGAAGTGCCGCCCCAATCTTCTCGGGTCCCCAGCCTTTTTGTACCAGATGTGCCCGAATGTAGGATTCCGCAAAGCGCGCCCGGTCCAAATACCCCTCCTCCACCAACACTGCCACAATGTGCTTTCGTTCCGCCAGAGCCACGCCGCGCTTTTGCAACCTTGTTTCCAAGTCTTGCGTAGAGCGCTCCTGAAATGCACACCATCGACGCGCACCCTCCAGCTCTTGGGAGCCAGGTTTCTTTTCCATGGAAAGGGAATTTGGCCTCTAAAATGCGCCCATACAGGCCAAACGTCGATATTTGCGCTCCTTCTTTCAACCGACACGTTCCAACACACCCCCCCCATGAGGGCTGAGATTTTGAACCGTATCCAGACCCTCCTCCAGCAGGAGGATTTGGAGGCCATCCGAACGGATGTCCGCAGTGCCATTGAGGATTTCCGCGCTTTGACCCGCGATGAAATTCGGAAGCAACGCGAAGCATGGGCAGAGGCCCATCCCGATCAAAGCGTTCCTTTCGAGTACGTCCCGTCTCCAGAGGAAGAACCTTTCGACGCTTGCTTCCAAGCTTTCAAAGAGCGGGAACGCGCTTGGAGGCAGAACATCGCCGACATCCAGCGCGAAAATCTGGAAAAGAAGCTGGCCATGTTGGATCGGTTGCGGAAGACCATCCAAGAAGAGGAGAACATCGGTGCCGCTTTTGCGGTCTTCAATGAAGTCCGGGAACAGTGGGATCAGGTGGGCGAAATTCCGGGCGACCGGCACAAAGAGGTTCACGACCAGTACTACCGGTTGCGGGATGACTTCTTCTACAACATCAAGATCTACAAGGAGCTCAAGGACAACGACTTGCGCATCAACCTCAAGCAGAAAGAAGCCCTGCTGGAGGAGGCGAAGGTGCTCCCACAGACCGAGGACATCCTCGAGCGGGAGAAACTCGCGCGCAGTCTGCAGAAGCGTTGGATGGACATCGGACCTTCGCCCCGCGAGACATACAAGGAGTTGTCGGACACCTTCTTCGGTCTGGTGAGGCCCGTCTTCGAAGAAGTCAAGGCCCATTACGACGCCATCCGCGAGACCTTCAAGGTGCATGCGGAGGCCAAACAAGCCCTGATCGAGCGACTGCGCGCCCTGGTAGCGGAGGAGGTCGAGGCAAAACACGAGGCTTGGCAAGCAGCCACCCAGAACATGCTGGCCCTCCAAAACGAATGGAAAGGACTGGGCTTTGCAGGCAAAGAGCAAAACGAAGCCCTGTGGGCAAACTTCCGAGAGTTGGCTGACGTCTTCTTCAAGCGCAAACAGCTCTTCTACGACCAGGTGAAGGCGCAAGGCAGCGCAAACAAAGCCGCCAAGGAGGCCCTCATCGCGGAAGCAGAATCCTTGGCCACCAGCACCGACTGGCGCCAAACCACCGATGCCATGGTGGAGCTGCAAAAGAAGTGGAAGGAGGCCGGTCCCACTCCGGCTGCGGAAGAACAGCGGTTGTGGAGGCGTTTCCGCAAGGCACAGGATGCCTTCTTCAAGGCGAAGAAAGCCCAATTTGCGGACCGCGAGGAGACTGAGCGGGCGAATTTGGCCGAAAAAGAGGCCTTGTTGCATGACATTGAGCAGTATACCCTCACCGGCGACCGGAAGGAGGACCTGGAAATCCTGAAGCAATTCAGCACCCGCTGGAACAGTGTGGGCCATGTCCCCCGCAAGAACCTGGATGACCTCATGGCCCGCTTCCGCAAAGCCATGGACGAGAAATACAACGCACTGAGCGCCCAGCGTTCGGAGCGGACCATGGAGTCCTACCGCCAACGTGTGGATCATTTGGCCGATGGCGATTCCAACCAGCTCCGCCGGGAGCAGACGGTGCTGCGCGAGAAACTCGACCGTCTCAAGCAACGCATCACGATGACGGAGGAGAACATCGAGCGGTTCACGGGCAAGGGCGCAGAGGCCATCCGCGAGCAGTACGAGAAGTCCATTCGCGCGGACAAGCGGGAGATGCAGGAGATCGTCGACAAGTTGAAGCTCCTGCGGAAGGCCGCCGAGTAACACGGCTTCAGAGCAACTCAGAGCAACCCGGTCCGGTAACCTTGGGTGTCGAGCCAGCCGAGGTAGCGCTCGAGCGCGGGCAACATGCGGGGTGCCGCCTTTTCGGAGTCGTGGAACACCACGATGGAGCCGGGGCGGGTGTGGGTCCGGAGGATGTCCAAGCAGGCTTCCGGGGTCCGCGCAACGTCGAAATCTGCGCTCAACACGTCCCACATGATGATCTGGGTATGCCGGCGCAGGCACTGGGCCTGGGCGCGGGTGATTCGGCCGTAGGGTGGCCGGAACAGCCTGGTCCCCGTGAGCTGTTGACAGGCCAAATAATTCCGGTAATACGCGCGGTCTGGGGTGACCCAGCCCGACACATGGTCCTGGGTGTGGTTCCCGATGCCATGGCCCGCCGCCCGGGTGGCGTCGTAGGTCGCTGGGTAGCGGCGGATGTTCGCGCCGACGCAAAAAAAGGTAGCCACTGCACCGTGGGCCGCGAGCAGATCCAGCACCGCAGGGGTGATGGTGGGATGCGGGCCGTCATCGAAGGTGAGGTACACAGCTGGCTGGCCCGCCAGCGCACGTGGACCGCTCCACGTCAGGTGACTGGCCACCGCTTTCACCAGAGGGGGCGTCTGTGCGAGGTACATCGAGGACGGTCGTTTGCCGGAGGGAAGGTACGGCACGGGAGGCCTTGGCTTTCATTGCTACCTTTGTCGAACAGCCGGCGCTGGTCGGCTCCCCTATCCGATGGAATACGACTTTCGACAGATCGAGGCCACGGTCCAAGCCCGGTGGAAGGCCGCCGGTGTCTACCAGGTGACCGAGGACCCCTCCCGACCGAAGTACTATGTGTTGGACATGTTCCCGTACCCCTCGGGCGCCGGGTTGCACGTGGGCCATCCGTTGGGGTACATCGCCAGCGACATCTTCGCCCGGTACAAACGCCAGCGGGGATTCAATGTGCTGCACCCGATGGGTTACGACAGCTTCGGATTGCCGGCAGAACAGTACGCCATCCAAACCGGGCAACACCCCGCGGTTACGACCGAGGCGAACATCGCCCGGTACCGAGATCAGTTGGAGAAGCTGGGCTTCAGTTTTGACTGGAGCCGGGAGGTTCGGACGAGCGACCCCGGGTATTACCGATGGACGCAGTGGATTTTTGCGCAACTCTTCGACTCCTGGTACGACCGGGTCGCAGACCGGGCCCGGCCCATCGCGGAGCTGGTGGCGGCGTTTGAGGAGAACGGCAACTTCGGCGTCGATGCGGCCTGCACCGAAGGTTGGTGGAAGGAACTGGGGCACGGATTCTTCGGGGCCGATTGGGGCGGCGATTTCACTTCGACCGACTGGCATTCGATGTCGGAGGAGCTGCGGGAGGATGTGCTGATGGCTTTTCGTTTGGCCTACCTGGCAGACAGTGAAGTCAATTGGTGCCCGGCACTCGGCACAGTGCTCGCGAATGATGAGGTGAAGGACGGTCTGTCCGAACGGGGCGGGCATCCGGTGGAACGGAAGCGGATGCGGCAGTGGATCATGCGGATCGCGGCGTACGCGGATCGCCTGCTGCGCGGACTGGAGGATTTGGAGTGGACTGACAGTGTGAAGGAGGCGCAGCGGAATTGGATTGGGCGGTCGGAAGGGGCGGTGGTTCGGTTCGCGCTAGAGTCGGGCAACGGGGCCGCCAACGGGGCCGAAGCGGTGGAGGTGTTTACCACCCGACCGGACACGTTGTACGGGGTCTCATTTCTGGTGTTGGCCCCGGAGCATCCGCTGGTCGACGTCTTGACGGCGGAGGCGGAGGCGGAGTCAGTTCGAGCCTACCGCGAGCGGACGGCAGCCCGCTCGGAACGGGAGCGCCAAGGGGACCGAGAGATGACGGGCGTGCCCACCGGGGGATTTGTTCTGCACCCCCTGACCGGTTTGCGGGTGCCAGTTTGGATTGCGGATTATGTGCTGGCCGGCTATGGAACGGGGGCGATCATGGGGGTGCCTGCGGGAGACGAACGGGACCACCGGTTTGCCACAGCGATGGGACTGCCCATCCCGGCCATTTTCGTCGGAGCCGACCCGGATGCTGCCTGCACGGACTACAGCGCCGTCCTTACCGCTTCGGGACCGATGGACGGTCTCACCGCCCGCGAAGCCATCCCCAGAGCGCTGGACCTGCTGGAATCTGCGGGCGCAGGCGAGCGGCGGGTGCAATTTCGGCTCCGGGACGCGGTCTTCAGCCGACAGCGTTACTGGGGGGAACCCTTCCCCATTTGCTATGTGAATGGACGGCCTCGGGTGATCTCCGATGTTCAGGTTACCCTGCCTCCGGTCGATGCCTACCTGCCCACCGCCGATGGTGAGCCGCCATTGGCTCGGGCCCGGGCAGAAGATTGGAATGTTTTCCGGGGTGAGCGGATGGAATGCAACACCATGCCGGGCTGGGCAGGCTCAAGTTGGTACTTCCTGCGTTACATGGATCCGCACAACGAAAACACCTTCTGCGACCGCAGCCGATCCGACTACTGGGGCCCTGTGGACTTGTACATCGGCGGCGCAGAACACACCACAGGCCACCTGCTCTACGCGCGCTTTTGGACCCAGTTTCTGTTCGATCGCGGATGGATTGGTTTCCCAGAACCCTTCCGCCAAATGATCAACCAGGGGATGATCTTGGGCCGATCCAGCTTCGTCTACCGCATTCCCGGCACCCAAACCTTCGTTACCTACGAACGCCGAAAAGAGCAACCCGTGCAGCAGTTGCACGTAGACATCTCCCTGGTTCACAACGACATCCTGGATTTGGATGCCTTCCGTGCCTGGCGGCCTGAATTCGCTGATGCGACCTTCGTTTGCAACGAATCCGGTCAATACCGCTGTGGCTTTGAGGTCGAGAAGATGTCGAAATCGAAGTTCAATGTCCAAACCCCAGACGAACTGGTCGACCGTTACGGCGCAGATACCCTGCGTTGCTACGAGATGTTCCTGGGACCCCTGACCCAGCACAAACCCTGGGACACCCAAGGCATCAGTGGCGTCCACAACTTCCTGCGCAAGTTCACCCGGTTGTACACCGCACCCAGCGACGACCGCCCGACCGATGGCCAGTGGAAATCCCTACACAAGACCATCCGCAAAGTGACCGACGATTTGGATCGGCATGCCTTCAATACCGTCATCAGCGCCCTGATGATTGGAGTCAATGAGTTGACCGAACAAAAGACCCATTCGCGTGCCATTTTACAACCCTTGGCCTTGTTGCTTGCCCCTTGTGCGCCCCATTTGGCCCAAGTTCTCTGGGAAACCGGGGGCGGATCCGGATGGGCCTTGGATGCATCCTGGCCGGCTTGGGAGGAACGCTGGTTGGTGGCTGACACCTTCGATTACCCTGTTTCCTTCAACGGCAAGGTCCGCTTCAAATTCACTGCAAGTGCTGACCTGTCCCCACAATCCATTGAAACGTTGGTTCTGGCGGATGCGCGAACCCAACAACAACTCGGAACGGCTGCCATCCAAAAGGTCATCGTGGTGCCCGGTCGCATCATCAACATTGTCTCCGCGGGTTGATATAAGTCAGGTCGGCAAATAACTTGATTTCGTCGAAAATAAACGGTAGTTCGGTTGTTTATTTCGATTTTTCTGGCGATATTGCATGGTCTTTTCCTTGCCCAGCAATGTCAGGATCGCAAACGTGCGCATCCACCGGGAACTACCCACTCCCGGGGCTTGAGGGGCAAAGAACGGATATCGGCTTGATACTCCTAACATACCCTCTTGTGCCATGCGTGAAGCGCTCCTCTCCGTATTGCTTGCCTGTTGTTCCTTCTTTTTCGCTGCGGCGCAGATGCCTACGGTCATCGCCAATGTGGGGCCTGCACCTGAAGGATATTGGCTTGAGGCACAGCCCATTGTAACGCATACGGGCACCATTGGAGGGACCAATTTGGCAGGCCAAACCACCTACCGACTCTACCTGCACACCGTCCACCCCACCGATTTCCTCTCCTCCATCGCCGGGGATGCAGGCAACCCTTTGATTCTCAACTCCACGAGCACGCCCGCCTGGTTCAACCACCCGTTGGGGGTCAATTTGGCCAGTGCACTCAACCCCGCCTTCATCGCCTTCATCCCAGAGCTCAACTACGACAGCTGGTTGACCATCGGCGTGGAACAGGAAACACCCGGTTTCTCGCTCAACGTGGTGCAAGGCACGGTCAACCCATTCACAGCATTCAACGCGGGCAACAACGTCCTGGTCAACGACCCTGTGGGGTTCGCCATCTTCGCATTGTTCCCAGGAAACTATGTCGCCAGCAACCCAGCTTTTGCAGGGGATGACCTGCGGGTTTTGGTCGGTCAGATCACCACGTCGGGCACGCTTTCTGGCCAAATCTATGTCCAGCTTTTCCAAGAGGCCTCCCAGGCAAATGAGGTCCGCGCTGTCTTCCCCATCCTGACAGAAAACCCCTGGATCACCGAAGGCTGCACGGATCCGTTGGCATGCAACTTTGATGCTGAAGCTACCGAAGACGATGGTTCCTGCAACTTCGCAGCTGCCGGCTACGACTGCG
>CAYONT010000018.1:34906-36830 GCA_964405405.1 uncultured Comamonadaceae bacterium
GAAGCTACCGAAGACGATGGTTCCTGCAACTTCGCAGCTGCCGGCTACGACTGCGACGGGAACTGCCTCGCCGACGGCGACGGTGACGGAGTCTGCGATCCGTTCGAAGTGATCGGCTGCCAGGACGCAACTGCTTGCAACTTCGAAGCCACTGCCACCGACGCGGGAGACTGCACCTACGCGGCCGCCGGCTACGACTGCGGCGGCAACTGCCTCGCCGACGGCGACGGTGACGGAGTCTGCGATCCATTCGAAGTGGGCGGCTGCCAAGACGCAACCGCTTGCAACTACGACGCCACCGCCACCGACGCGGGAGACTGCACCTACGCGGCCGCCGGCTACGACTGCGGCGGGAACTGCCTCGCCGACACCGATGGCGACGGGGTTTGCGATCCATTCGACGACAATGACGTTGAAGTGATCACGAACGCCGATCCGCCCCCAGCGGGATACTGGTTGGAAGTCGTCCCCATGGTCGCCCACACGGGCATGGTGGGGACCAGCAATTTGGCAGGCCAAACCACCTACCAACTCATCCTGCATCTCCTCCAGCCCCAAGATTTCGTCTCGACCATCGGAGGGGACGTGAACAACCCATTCATCCTCAACTCATCCTCTTCGCCCGGTTGGTTCAACCATCCACTGGGTGCGAATTTGGCCACCACCATCAACCCAGCCTTTTTTGGTTTCGTACCCGCGCTGGCTTACGACAGCTGGCTGACCGTGGGTGCCACCCAAGAAACGCCGGGCTACACCCTCAGCACGGCCGTGGGCCAAATCAACCCCTTCACGGCTTTCAACGCAGGGTCCAACGTGCTGGTCAACGACCCGGTGGGATTCGGCATTTTCAACCTCTTCCCGGGCGCCTACGATACGAGCAACCCCGCTTTTGCCGGCAACGACTTGGAGGTTATTTTGGGTCAAATCACCACGGCTGGTGCGCTTTCAGGCCAAATCTATGTCCAAGTTTTCCGAAACGCTTCCCAGGCCCAGGAGTTCCGGGCTGTGTTCCCGATTGTGATGCCAGCATCCCCGGATGTGCCAGGCTGCACGGACGCCGTGGCTTGCAACTATGACCTTGCGGCAACCCTTGACAATGGCACCTGCACCTACCCGGCCGCCGGCTACGACTGCGACGGCAACTGCCTCGCCGACGGCGATGGCGACGGGGTCTGCGATCCGTTCGAAGTGTTGGGATGTACCCATCCTTTTGCTTGCAACTTTGACCCGCTGGCGACGGACGAAGGATCGTGTGATTTTATTTCATGTTTGGGCTTGGGATGCAACGATCCCACAGCGTGCAATTTTGATCCCGCGGCCTTGCTCAACGATGGCTCCTGTGAGTACATCAGTTGCTTGGTTCCAGGATGCACGCTACCTGATGCTTGTAACTTCAATCCCGAAGCCAACACCAATGATGGAAGCTGCGAATATGCTTCATGCGTTGGTTGCACAGATCCTGAAGCCTTCAACTACGATGCCTCAGCCACACAAGACAATGGTGCTTGCATCTATCCCGGGTGTGTGTTCCCGACAGCCTGCAACTTCGACCCGACTGCAAATGAAAATGACGGAAGCTGCGACTTCGAATCGTGTGCCGGATGTACCCTTCCCATCGCTTGCAACTATGATCCCACCGCGACCCTTGCCTTGAACAACACTTGTGTCTTTGCCGATCCCGGCTACGACTGCGACGGCAACTGCCTCGCTGACGGCGACGGTGATGGGGTTTGCGATCCGTTCGAAGTGGTCGGCTGCCAAGACGCCACCGCTTGCAACTACGATGCGGCTGCGACCGACGCGGGCGACTGCACCTACGCAGCGGAAGGCTACGACTGCGACGGCAACTGCCTCGCGGATGCCGATGGCGACGGGGTTTGCGATCCGTTCGAAGTGGTCGGTTGCCAGGACGCTACGGCCTGCA
>CAYONT010000019.1:0-35830 GCA_964405405.1 uncultured Comamonadaceae bacterium
GCCATGACTTTGGGGGTCAACTATCCACGGGGTCTCTTTGCTTGGTCCCGTGAGCGGGGCGCTAGACACTGGGTGGGGGTCCTTCAGGGGCTCCAAGCTCGCTATCAGGAAGACCGGTACCGGGTCAGTCCGTTGCTCCTGGCCCGGGCATCGGGAGGCGTCTGATTCCCGCCAAGACGTGGGTGAGCACCCCTTCTTCGCCTGCTCCTCCATCACCCGTTTGCCGCCGGACGATGCCCTGGTCTGTGAGGCCGTCTTTCCTGACTTCCCCCGCGGCATGCAAAACGGTTGCCGGTGAGAGCAACCAAGCAACGTGTATGATTTGGCCTTGGGGATTTTTGAAAAAGGCCAAATCGCCTCGCCGCCGCTCACTCCAGTCCACAGGCTCCAGCGCCTGCCATTGCTGCGATGCATCCCGGGGCAACCGGATGCCCCCCATGGCTGCGGTCACTTGGGTCAGACCGGAACAATCCACCCCGTGGGCGGAACGTCCACCCCAGAGGTAGGGAACGCCCATCCAAGTCTCCGCAGCTGTCAATGCTTTCTCTACACTGGCTTGCCGGTGTTCCGCTGCAGACCACACGGCCTCTTCCTCCTCCAATGGTTCCCAAATGGGCACGCCTCGCGCTGCTGCAACCGCCTCTTGCATGGGTGCGCTAAATCGCCAGGGTTTGCTCCCCATGGACAAGTACTGAACCACTGAAGTGCCCCCGAAGGTCCTGACCCATCTGGAAAACAGGGACAAGGTTACCCCACGTTGCACCTCAGCTTCTTGCTCCTCGGTCCAAGGGAACAACTGTTTCCCATCGCACCACCCGACATATCCATCATGGAGACAACGGAGGTAAACCCAGTCGCGTTCTCCTCTGCAAATAATCTCTGCCAATTCTCCGCACAGAAGTTGCGAAACTTGCTCTGAAGCATCTGAAGGATCTCGCCTAATAGGAGCGACATTCACCAATACACATACCCCAGTTCCGGATTCGCAATCTCCCGGCCCTTGGCTATGTGCGGCTCCAGCCAACATCATACCCGCTCTACGAGCATGGCCGAAGCCCCTCCCCCTCCGTTGCAGATGCCTGCTGCGCCCCGCTGCAGTCCATGGGCGTGAAGGGCGTGTATCAAGGTGACCACAATCCGGCAACCACTGGATCCCAAGGGGTGCCCGAGGGCCACAGCGCCTCCGTGAACGTTCACCTTGTCCTCATTCAACCCCATGAGCTGGTTGTTCACCAACCCGACTACGGCAAAGGCCTCGTTCAATTCCCACAAATCCACATCCGAAATGGCCCAACCTGCCCGGTCCAAGGCTATGGGCAGCGCCTTGGAAGGTGCTGTGGTGAACCACTCCGGTTCATGGGCTGCATCCGCCCAAGCCACCAGCTTTCCGAGTGGCGTCAAACCCAAGCGAGCAACCGCAGATTCAGATGCCAATAGGATTGCACTGGCACCGTCATTCAATGTGGATGCATTCGCTGCTGTCACAGTTCCATCCGCTGTAAAGACGGGTTTCAGGGTCGGAATCTTGTCGAGTTGGACCGACTTAAACTCTTCGTCCTCAACCACCCAAAGGGGTTCGCCTTTCCGCTGTGGAACGGGCACCCCAACGACTTCGGAGGCAAAAAGTCCTTCTTTCCAGGCCTTTCCCGCACGAGAATAACTCTGGACCGCGAAGGCGTCTTGTGCATCCCTGCTGATTTCATGGGTCTTGGCACACAAATCGGCACATTGCCCCATGTGCTGCTGCAGGTAGACATCGGTCAATCCATCGAGTACCATGCCATCACGGGCCGTGATGTTGCCCAACTTGACCCCTTGTCGTGACTGCAGGTAGTGCGGGACCATGCTCATGTTCTCCATCCCCCCGGCGACCACCACATCATTCATTCCCAAGGCGATGGATTGGGCAGCCAATGCCAGGGATTTCATGCCCGAAGCACAAACCTTGTTGACGGTTGTACAGGGTACGGTGTTGGAAATTCCTGCACCCAGCGCCGCTTGACGGGCTGGCGCCTGCCCCGCACCGGCCTGAAGCACCTGTCCCATATACACCTCCTGAACTTCCGCTGCCGCGATCCCAGCTTTTTCTATGGCCCCACGAATGGCGATGGAACCGAGTGCCGTGGCCGGGACGCTCGACAAAGCCCCCATAAAACTCCCCATGGGGGTCCGAACAGCAGAGACGATGTAAATAGGAGGATGCGATTTCATGATAAAATTCCATTGGTTTGGATGGGCCAAATTTAACGGCCTTTGGCATCTCCCGCGGCAGTGAGATTTGATTTTGGCACGGGGTTTGGCCGATGTTGGGTGGTTCAAGCATTGATTTGGTTTTGGTTAAGCGAATAGGGCCGGGAAACGTCTCGGCCCTTTTTGTTGTCGCTTCACACGCTTTGAAACCCAAAAGAACCCGGTCGCGTATCAAGGCCCACAACGACATTCCAATGACCTTCTCACGCGTCTCCGCTTTCCCTTCACCCAACGAACTAGAGCAGTACAAGGTGCTCATTCGGCACGTGCATGGGGAGCCCGTGATGCTCAGAAGGGCCCTGAGACTGGCATTCCGGAACCTGTCTCCCACCGAATCCGTTTTGCTCCGGGACTGGCTTCAAGCGAATTACGCCATCTAAAGATGGGCGTCACCCCAAAATCTCTTCCACATTTCTTGTGATGGTTTGGGCCAAATCATCCGTGGGGAGATCATTCGCATCCTCCCCGAATGGGTCTTCAATCTCCTCTGCAATGAGCTCGATGCTCACCAATATGTAGAAGATAAAAACCGCAATAGGCACACTCCACCATTGGAACTGACCTACCAGACCCAAGGGCAAAGTCACGACATACAAGAAGATGAACTTCTTCATGAACATGCTGTAAGCATAAGGTATGGGTGTTTTCAGAATCCGCTCACAGGCGCCCATGATGTCCACAAAGCCTTTTATTTCACGCTCCATGGACCATGCCCGCGTGGCCTCAATTCTTCCCGATTGGGTTCCTTCCGCCAACAAGTCAAACATCGCCTGCGCCAAGGCTGCTGGTTTGTGATGCCAGTCGGGAATGGAACACCTTGAAAGCTCAGATGGGGCCAGCCCCCGCTGACCCCTCAGGTGATAACGTAGCTCCGATGCAAAGGATGGAATCAACATGCGCCATGCTTCCCACTCACGTTCGGTCCATTGGCTTCGATCTGCATGAATTTTCATGGCCAAAGACCGACTGTGGTTGACCAATTCCCCCCACTGTCGCCTCCCTTCCCACCACCGATCGTAGGCGGTGTTGGTTCGGAAAACAAGGAACAACGACAATGCAAATCCCAGCAAAGAATGAATGGCCGTTGATGAAGGAGCTTCTGGGAAGAAACGGGTTTCCAGTGCCACCAACGCAATGGTTAGCAAGGCGATACCTGCCATGCTCGGCCAAAGCCGCAAGATGACCTCTTTCGAATAGGCATGGAAGATCAAATCCCACCACGTCCGTGGGTTGTACTGAATCATGTCAATGGCTCCGATCGATTGCTGGGCGCACCCTAGCTGCTCGCTCCTTTCCTCTTCCAGGCTGCGTTTGGGTGGCCTGAGGACGTGAATTCTGGATGGACTCTGGGGGCAAACGCTTGTGAGCGGGCAATGCTTTGGGCCCCTTCCCTCCCTTCATCAGCGCAAGGAACTCCTTAGGCACCCTGCTTTTGACTTCAAACTTCTCTCCTTTGGGACCCTCTACGACGACCCGGTACAGATGCATACCCGATCGTCCCATGGGATCCGGAGCTGCGGCGCCCTTTCCGACAATGCTGCACCCCGCCTTTCGCATGGCCGCGAGCAGAAAGGGCATGTCGTCAAGTCCTAACGCAAACTTGAGTAGGGTGTGTGTTTCCGTAGCCCGCATGGTGCGATAGGGTAAAGTCTTTAAGGCCCCTTTTTTTCCGTTGCCTACGGCAGGTTCCAATGCCGTTACCTCGCCATCGGCAGGCAAATGTCCCTCAACTACGACGTACAACCCTTTTTCCAACCGATTCCAATGCAATTGCAGATGTGTCCTCCAATGAAGGTCCTTCGCAATCAGACATATGCCCGAGGATTCTTTCTCTATTCTGTTGACAAAATGAATGTCTGTTTCGTTGGGACGAGCACGAGACATCCACTCCTTCATTTGTGTGTAGGAGGACCGAACTTGGGGATTGGGAGAAGCGAACACCCAACCAGCAGGCTTTATGTATGCCAAAACATACTCATTTTCATACACCACCTCGAAGGGGGGCAGCGCCACTCCTTCTTTCCGCTTGGCATCACCCAATTGAAAGTCCTTGACCGATTTGCGGTCGTTTGCTGTTGGCTTTTCTTTCTTGTGTGACGAACCATCAGGTCTATTCCATTCCACCTTGTCTCCTTCCTGCAAAACAAGAGAAGGGATCTTGGAAACCATCTCATTGACGGAGACGCCACCAGACTTGATCCACTTCCTGCCTTGGGTATTGGTTGCGCATGCTCCTGTGCCCATCAAAAATTCCAATAGGGTAGTCGCCTCTTTCACAATCTTCTTGTCCATCCCGCGAAGGTACTACATCCCGGAAAGCAAAAGACCCCGCACGGTGCAGTGCGGGGTCTTTCCCATGGTGTCCTTGAGGACGCCTGACCCTACCAAGGCTTGTGCGCTGCGTACGCGTTATCCTTCCACTCAAAGTTGGCCTGTTCGTCTGGGCTTTTCAACAATCAATGGACAGATTTTCCACCTCTTTCGAACAAGTTACTGACATACTCGAGATGTAGTTTTGTACAATGATTGCTCACCCCATTCTCTCGTTGTCTGATAGTCTCTTTCTGCAACTCGCTCAATCCGATGGACTTCAAGAATTCACTGGTACCCGATGGGGAGGGTGGATTGTGGGCGGACTTGGCTTGTTGGCTACTTGGCTTAGCTGGCATCTGGCACGTTGGATTTTGGATGCAGTGCTCCATCAATGGGCGAAAAAAACCACGAGCCGTTGGGATGATGAGCTGCTGAACAAGCCCTTTCTCAATCGTTTGGCCCTTTTTGCCCCTTGGTTGGTTCTGGATGCAATTGGGTTTATTTTGATTCCCTTAAATCATTGGTTGTATGATGTTTTTAGCACATCGATGGATGTACTTTTGTGGCTCAATCTGCTCTGGGTAACTTTCGCACTGGTCCAAGGGGTGGAGGGCGTCTTACTACAATCTGCATCGCTTCGAGACAAGCCCATCAAGAGCTACATCCAACTCGTCAGGTTCCTTATTGCAGTAACAGTTGTTCTGATCATTGTGGCCACCCTCAGTGGAAAACCCATCGGTGTGGTGTTGGGGGGGCTCGGGGCAGTAACCGCTTTGTTGGTCCTGGTTTTTCGGGACGCTTTGTTGGGTCTGACAGCGAGCATTCAACTGAGCTCTGCGGATCTGGCTCGCATCGGGGATTGGGTGGAGATTCAGAAGTATGGCGCCGACGGGACGGTTGTTGAAATCAACCTCACCACGGTGAAAGTGCAAAACTGGGACATGACGTTTACGGTGGTTCCAACCTACGCGCTCATCTCGGATTCCTTTAAAAACTGGAGGGGAATGATGGAGAGTCCAGGCCGAAGAATCAAACGTTCCATCCCGCTTCGACTCTCGTCTGTTCGATTTGCCGACGCTCGCCTACTGGGCGCATTGGATCAAGTGCAGTTGTTGGCTCCTTGGTTGGCTGATCGGAAAGCAGCCATCGCACTTCACAATGAAACCCTGGGGGTCGATGCTTCCATCGAAATCAACGGTCGTCGACTCACCAACCTCGGTTTGTTCAGGAACTACCTCGAGCAATACCTGCGAAACCACCCTGGAGTGAATCAGGATATGCCGCTCATTGTTCGCCACTTGCAACCTACTTCAGAGGGGATTCCACTTGAATTTTATTGCTTTGCAAAGGAAAAACAGTGGTACGAGTTTGAGGTACTCATGGCGGACCTCATGGACCATGCACTCGCCGCCCTCCCCCATTTCGACTTGGAGGCACATGAGTGGAAGGGACCACTGGTTTCGTAGGTTACACTTCAGTGGAGGAGGACATCGTGTGGTACACGTTTTGAACGTCATCGTCTTCCTCAATCCGCTCGAGTAGCTTCTCGACTTCCGCGGTAGCGACTGGGTCCAAATCCTTGGTGACATTGGGAATCCTGTCCAGCCCCGATTCTAGGATCTCCAGCCCCATTTCTTCCAGCTTTTTTTGAAGGGAACCGTAGGCCTCAAAAGGACCATAGACCATCAGGACCTCTCCATCCAACCCCAACTCTTCCGCACCGAAATCAATCAGATCGAGTTCAAGTGATTCAACGTCATGGCCTTCAGGCTTGACCTTGAAAAAACAGACGTGATCAAACATGAACTCTACGCTACCACTGGTGCCCAAGCTCCCATTGCACTTGTTGAAGTAGCTGCGAATGTTCGCGACTGTGCGGTTGTTGTTGTCCGTTGCTGTCTCCACAAAAATGGCAATTCCATGAGGTCCGTAACCTTCCAAGGTGACTTGTTTGTAGTCGGAAGTGTCCTTGTCTGTAGCCTTTTTAATGGCCCGCTCCACATTGTCTTTGGGCATGTTGGCCGCCCGAGCATTCTGAAGCACAGCTCGCAAACGGGGGTTGACGGTGGGATCCGAGCTATTCCCCTCTCGAATCGCGATGATGATGTCCTTGTTGATTCGAGCAAAGGTTTTCGCCATCGCTGCCCAACGTTTGAACTTCCTCTCCTTTCTAAATTCAAATGCTCTTCCCATGTCGCAAATATCGGCGTGTCAACTAATTTTTGCCAAACACCCCGGTTGAAGCAACGCAGTTAAGCTTGTGCGCGTTTACTTTGTACAATGTCTAGGCCGTCATTTATTCCGCGATTCGTCCACTACATGGAATCCATTGCCCCTTTTCCGCGTGCTGCCATCCTATTGGTACTCACCGCGGCCATCGGTTGTCGACACGAGATCCCTACCCCACCGATTGACGACAATCCGTTGGTTGTTGACCCACCTTGTGACCCCAATACAGTTTATTTCGCCCAACAAATTCAGCCTCTGCTGGAATCTGCCTGTGCACAGCCCGCATGTCACGACGCTGTGAATCCTGCCGATGGGATTCGTCTCGATGGTTATGCCGTCTTGATGAATAGCCCAGAGGGCGATTTGGTGGTTCCCGGTTCGCCGGGGGCAAGTGAGTTGATCGAGGTGCTTTTGGAAACCGATCCGGACAAAGTGATGCCTCCTCCACCAGCCAATGTCCTCAGCACTGCCCAAATTGACCTCATCACCCAGTGGATAGAACAGGGCGCCTTGAATCTTTCTTGTGTTTCCTGTGACACCACCCTGGTGACTTTCGGCGGACACATTCAGCCCTTAATCAACAACCGCTGTGTTACGTGTCACAGCGGCGGCAATGCCAGTGGTTCTCTGCAACTCACAACCCATAGCCAAGTGGTAGCCGCCGTTCAAAACCGCAATCTCATGGATGCGGTCCATCGGTTGCCGGGGATTTCCGCAATGCCCCCTTCGGGTGCGTTGAACGATTGTGAGCTGAGAATGCTTGCGCTCTGGATTGAGGCAAACATGCCCAATAACTAAACCTTGTCCAGCATTCGCCATGGAATCCATAAGAAATCGATGGAAGATTTTGTGGGTCGCCACGTTGGGGGCAACCTGGGTCCTGGTGGCCCCAGGTTGTTACTATGACGTGGAAGAGACCCTTTACGGGCCTGAGGGTTGTGACATTCAAATGGTAGGGTTTGCCTCAGACATAGCGCCATTGGTTTCCCAAAAATGCGCTGGATGCCACAGTGGAAACTCGCCATCAGGAGGCTTGACCCTGCAAAGCCATGCCCAAATCGCTGGAATTGGTATGTCAGGCGCCTTGGTGGATCGAACCCATAGACCTGCTGGAGATGGATTGGCGATGCCCCCTTCAGGAAGGTTGTCAGATTGTGAATTGTCCAAGATTCAAACCTGGGTGAATCAAGGATCTCTAGACAACTAAAAATCAACTCAATTAAAAATTTGAATCATGCAAAAAAAAGCCCCCTGGACTGCCTTCGTATTGGTCCTGATTCTCTGGAGCCAACATGTGGAATTGTCTGCACAGCAATTCTTGGCGCGCAATGGAGAGGTGTCTTTCACCTCTTCCACACCCGTCGAGGACATTGCTGCAAGCAGCAAACAAATGTCCTGTATTTTAGATGCATCCACCGGAGCATTTGCGTTCCAAATTCCCATCCGCAGTTTCCACTTCGAAAAGGCACTGATGGAGGAGCACTTCAATGAAAACTACCTGGAAAGTGCCAAATTCCCAAACGGAATTTTCAAAGGGAATTTTGTCAATTGGAATGCCGCAACATTGAAAGATGGGAAGCCCCATCCTTTGGAGGCAAGAGGTGAGCTCACCATCCATGGGGTTACCGTTCAAAGAACCATCTCAGGCACAATCACATGGAAAGATGGCAAATGGGTGATGCAGGCACAATTCAAAGTCCCTACTGCCGCGCATGAAATTGCGATTCCTGATGTGGTGAAGGAGAAGATTGCAAAGGAGATACAGGTCAACGTGAATGCCACCTTGAGCGCCAAATAAAAAGACCGGATGCATTTATTTTTGGTTAAGACAATCCAGGCTTGTCGCCTGGTTGTCTTTTTTTTAGCACTTACCTGCGCACCTTCACTGCACACCAGGTTGTTGGGGCAGCCCGATTTGTTGGATATGCTCAACGAGGGGGTGGATGAACCCGCGTTGCCGGTGACCGCTACCTTCAAGGATACCCGGATTGTGAACGGTCAAAGCAACGAAACCCCGGCGGGCGGGGTGCTGCATTTTGTGATTGCCCACCGATTTGGAAGAATCAACGAAGGAGCCTACGCGCTGTGGGGACTCGACAACGCAACCATGCGCATGGCTTTCGATTATGGCATCACCGATCGCTTCTCTCTGGGCGTTGCACGGAACACTTTGGGCAAGACCTATGAAGGCAGTCTGAAAGCCCGGTTGATTCGCCAGAAAACGGGATCTCAGTCTTTTCCATTCGGGGTCACCTGGTATTCTGTGGCCATGTGTGATGGATTGCGTTGGGAGAACCCCGACCGCGAAAACTTCTTCTCCTCTCGGCTCAGTTACGTGCACCAGTTGGTACTGACCCGGAAATGGAACGAATCGTTGAGTCTGGCCTTGACTCCCTCCTATCTGCATCGAAATTTGGTCGCGACCCAACAAGATGAACATGACCGTTGGGCGATCGGGGTGGGGGGTCGGTACAAGATTTCAAATCGATTCAGTCTGAATGCTGAGTATTTCGCACAGATTCCCAAGCCTGCCTCGCTCAGCAATGGACTATCAATTGGAGTGGACATTGAAACGGGCGGACATGTCTTTCAATTGCATGTCACAAACGCACGCGCCATGTTTGAACGAGGATTCATTTTCGAGACCCCCGGAAGTTGGCTAAAAGGTGATCTCTATTTCGGGTTCAACCTGAGCCGTGTGTTCACGGTTCGATCTAGGTAATGTTCGAACGTCGACACATGAATTGAACCCTTTGCTAGCAGGGTTGTTCTTGGTGCATGGACTTACTCCCCCCTGAAGCACTGGTGGTTGTTTCACACCCTTCTTGGACGCGAAGCATCGCAAACAAGGGTTGCTTAGGAGCCATTCAGGAAAGATGGCACTGCAAAATACACATGCTGCAAAACGATGCACCCAACTGGGACATCGAACAGGAACAAAGACTCCTGTCCCAAACAGATCTGTGGATCTTTCAGTTCCCTTTGTTTTGGTATGGTGTTCCTGGACGGATGAAATCCTGGCTGGATAACGTTTTCAGCTGGGGTTGGGCGTTTGATGCGAACGGAGGGTTGTTGCGAGGCAAGCACATGGTTTGCTCCGTGACCGTAGGTTCTGATCTCGCTAGCTATGCTCCCGGGAAGCGAAACAAGCATGGACTTGAAACCTACTTAAGTTCTCTGGAACAATTTGCGCACTACACGGGGATTGAATGGCACGGGATCATCCCAACCCAAGCGCGCGATTGGAAAGACGAACAATCCAGCGAAGGAACCAAAGCCCGGTTTCAACAGGAATTGGAATTGGTTTTCAATCAACTCCAACACCAATCCGTTGAACCATCGACAGACAAGATTGTTAACCCGCAATAATCCAACAACAAACTCCTGTATGACATGAAAATGGGCCTCTTTACACTCTTGACGCTAGGCACCCTGTTGTTAGCAGGAGCCGCCTTCGCCGCGTATCACAAGTTCTTTCATGCTTCACGCTCCTACACGTCGACACCTTCAGCCATGGCTGCATCATTTTACGACCTCGAGGCAACCACTTTGGACGGCAAGCCATTCCCTTTTTCAACGCTTCGTGGAAAACGCGTATTGATTGTGAATACCGCATCCAGGTGTGGTTTCACCCCACAATATGCTGATCTGGAAAAGCTGCACCAGCTGCATGGAGGCAAGGATTTTGTCATCCTTGGTTTTCCCAGCAACGATTTTGGAAAACAGGAACCGGGTACGCAAGATGAAATTGCTGAATTCTGTGAAAAGAACTATGGTGTCACCTTTCAGATGTTTGATAAAGTGATTGTGAAAGGAAAAGAAACCCACCCCGTTTACCAATGGCTTTGTCAAAAAGCGCTAAATGGGGTTGCTGATCATGAGGTAAGCTGGAATTTCCACAAGTTTACTGTGGATGGCTCCGGTGTATTGGTCGGGTCCTATCGAAGCGGCGTGAAGCCACTTTCTGAGGAGTTGGTGCGATTTGCGTCTGGTCAATGACCGCGAGCTACAGGATTTCGAACGGGATCCTGTTGAAAACAATCTCCTGAGATTTTTGAAGAGTGGCGAATCAATGCGCGAATGGCGTTCTAACTTCACGTAGACTTCTGTGTTTTACCTGAACATTTAAGCCATGAAGAATCTGTACTACGGGTTCGGTCCAGAGGACGAAGAAGAAGATGATGAAGACTTCGACTTCGACTTTGATGACGAAGAAAGTGAAGACGACGATTGGTGATACAAGGTGTCGAAAATCAGCGATGCTGGTTGGGACGGTGATCTGGATGCAACTCAGACACCTTTCACCTGGATGACGAATTGTGTTGCATGGTGGTACCGCACTACTGCAACGAAGTGATCTGTTGAAAAGCCGGTTCTTCCGGCTTTTTTTATTCAGCTATTTCGCCTCGTTCTGGATATGTTGGAAGCTGAATTCCATCTTCCCAAACCCACCCCATTGCGCTCAATTCCGTTTCTGTTGTTTTATAATCAGGTAGCAATTTGGACAAAAGTTCATAGAACGACGGCCCGTGATGAAAGTGGATCCAATGCGTTGCTTCGTGAAAAACTACATAGCGCAAGCAAGCTGGGGGAACATGAACCAACGTGGAAGCAAACCGCATCCCACCGTGTCGACTACAACTTCCCCAACGCGAGCGCATCGAGCGGATCTGGATGGCCCTGTGTGGTGGAGACCATTGGTTTCCCAATTGGACTTGGAGTGCGGATACGGCCTCCTCTAACGCCTGGTTCAGCGCTCCCATAAGCATTTGTTCCAACCGCTGCTTCAGCATTTTATACATCGCTTCCCTCGAAAAGGGACCTTTGATGAGAAAGGAAACCGGTGAATCTCGGTTGTGGTGCAAGCCATGTTGCCAACGGGGCGCTTGGAGTTCCCAGCGGATGACCACGGGCTCCCCTCCTAACCAAACCCAACCCTCTCCCGGCTGGACCACGGGCACCCTTCTCGAAGCACGCAATACATTCAATTTTTGGTGCACCCAATGTTGGCGCTCTAGGGCCCAGTGCAAGACATCCTCATCCAACATTTCCAACGGAGCACGCACAACAACCTGGTTGGCCCCTCTAATTTGTAACCCCAATGAGCGCCGATCCGACTGAATTCCCAAGACCTCGCAACCCCAAATTGCTGCCAAACGTCGACAAACGGATTCCAATGAACCGGTGGTGCGCATTCGTACTTTCACGACATGAAATGTAGGAATACCCTTTGCTGTTTTTTCCTAGGGCCATGGCTTGTGGCAATGTTCTTGGTCACTCCGCATCTGTCATTGGGCCGACTTCATGCCCAAATGAAACCCTTGACGCATGGAATACTTCAAGACCCTGGCACTTTCTTGGGGTATCCCCTCGGTTCACGATTCACGTTTCACCATGATGTCGTAGCCTACACAAGGTACTTGGCCGCCCACACGCCCCATGCGCGCGAGTTGACTTATGGAACCACTTACGAGGGTCGCCCGCTGCAGGTACTTGTGGTTGCATCGCCTCAATATGCTTCCGATTTAGAGTCCATTCAAGCAGATCACCTGCGGCGAATTCGAGGTGAACGTGGCGATCCCAAGTGGGATGACTTGGCTGTGGTGTGGTTGAGTTATGGAGTACACGGGAACGAAGCCGTGTGTACGGAATCGGCCTTAGAAGTCCTATATCGTGTTTGCGCGGCCTCCCCCTCTCAGTTTCCTGATTGGCATGAAGCGCTGAAGAACCTGGTGGTCATCATTGACCCATGCTTGAATCCAGATGGACACGATCGTTATGTTTCATTTTTTACCAGTCGGGCATCAGGATGGCCCAATGCGGATCCGCTTTCTTGGGAACATGATGAACCTTGGCCGGGGGGCCGGGTAAACCACTATTTGTTCGATCTCAATCGGGATTGGGCCTGGTTACAGCAAAGAGAGAGTGCGAGCAGAATGGCGCTGATGTTGCAATGGATGCCCCACGTGCATGGTGACTTTCATGAAATGGGCATCGACAGCCCTTACTATTTTGCCCCAGCGGCGAAGCCTTATCATGCTGTGATCACGGATTGGCAGCGCGACTTTCAAGGGTTTGTAGGCCAAACCACAGCCAAACGATTCGACAGGCGCGGTGCCCTTTTTTACACAGGAGAGGACTTTGACTTGTACTATCCAAGCTATGGAGACACCTATCCCATGTACCATGGTGCCATCGGCCTTACCTATGAACAAGGAGGCAGCTCTCGTGCAGGAGTTTTGGTGGAGAACAGTGAGGGGGATGAATTGAGTTTGGCCTTCCGCATTGAGAACCACGTCGAAAGTTCATTGGCACTCCTTGAAACAAGCTCACAACATGTGGATGGGTTGCAAGATGCTTTGTTTGATTACCATGTTAAAAACCGCGAGAATCCATGGGGAGAATACAAAACCTATGTGATTTCGGGCCGAAACTCACCGGCTCAGCGCGAGGCATTTCAGGCTTTTTTGCGTTCCCATGACATTGAGTTTGGAAAACTTGAGGCCCCTGTGAAAAAAGGACGGAGTGCGTTCAGCTACTCATCGAGAAAAACGGTTCCCTTCGTTTCACATCCCGATGATTGGGCCATTTCTGCGCATCAGACCCATGGCGCATTTCTTCAAGTCCTTTTTGATCCGGATGAACTCCCAGAGGATTCGATGACCTATGATTTGACAGGCTGGGCGTTGCCATTTGCCTGGGGTCTCGATGCTTATGCATTGGAAGATCGCCTCGGAGTCAGAGTGGGCACGACACCTGCAGCAGCACCTCCATGGCCCCTTGTTCCGGATGCACCGCTGGGTTTTGCATTTGTTCCCTCCGCCACCAGGGATCAACGGGTGATTGCTCAGTGGTTGCGTGCTGGACTGCGCTTGCGGCATTCCGATGCGCCCTGTGTTTTCCAGGGGCATTCCTTGCCGGGGGGTAGTTATGTCTGTTTGAAATCTGATCAGAAGTCACCATTCATCGAGCGCACTGCATTTGAACAGGCCGTAAAGACCGGCTGGCAGGGTTCCATGAGTCCAATTTATACGCTCACCAGTTCAAAAGCGGAAACCGGATTTGATTTGGGCTCTGAACACTGGCAAATGTTAGATTCACCTGACATCGCCGTTTTGGGAGGCCCTTCCGTTTCGGCCCTGAATTTGGGCGAAGTTTGGTGGCACATGGAGCAGGAACTGGGGTATCCTGTATCCATCATCGATGCCCAGCGATGGGATGCCTCTGAATTGGAACGATATGATGTTGTGGTCGTTCCAGCCGGATTTTATCGCAATGGACAGGATTTGGCGAACCGCTTAGGTGATTGGGTTGAAAAGGGCGGCACTTTGATTGCAATCGGCTCCGGATTGGGAATGTTGGAGAGCGACACACGTTTCGGAATCAAGAGAAAATCCCGTTCAGAGGATTCCGATCGCAACGCGGAAAACCGACTTTATGCGAACCGGTCACGTGAGAACCTTGACCGGTCGATTGAAGGCGCCATCTATGCCTTGGAGTGGGATCGGTCCCACCCGCTCGGCCAAGGCGTTTCGCAACCCTATTTCACATTGAAGAACAGCTCTACCGCCTATGAATACTTGGATTCAGGCTGGTCCATCGGTAGAATTCCCTCCCATGCTTTGCCCGTAAATGGTTTTGCGGGTCACTTGGTGTCCGAACAAATTGAAAACAGCCTTTCAATCGGTATCCAACCCATCGGTGGAGGAAAGGCTGTCTATTTTGTAGACGACCCACTGTTTCGTGGATTCTGGGAAAATGGCAAAATGCTGTTCGACAATGCGCTATGGGGAGAGAGTGCGCGCTGAGCTCCTTTCTGAGAATACGACCTTCAGCAACTCAGGGACCAAACATCTTTCCGTAACCCTTCCAGAGGATGGCCAATTCTTGTTTGGCTAGATCGCGGAGTGAGAAGGGTTCGAGGATTTGGCCGGCACCAGCATACGAAAAAACAGCACGGACAAAATCCAAATCAGGGATGCTCTGAAAAGTCCAAATCTTCCCACCTGCACTGGCTTCGGGCTTCCCAACCGGTCGAAGACCTGCGAGTTTTGTCTCTGAATGAAATGCGTCTTCCGCAAACCAAACGCGAATTTCCTCAGCTTCGGGTCTACCCAAAAATCCAGAATTGGTTCGACTCTGAACTCGGATGGCCTGTGCTGCTTGCAAGGAGGAGAACAAGGTGGAAGGGAGTGCCGTTTCCGTTCTTTCCTGGACGTTCCAGTCTGAGATGTCGCAAAGAGAAATTCCCCAAAATGGAACACCGTCGTGGGTCGGACCTCCAAATGTTGAATCCCCCGAGACCGTTACCCCCCAGAGCTTCCAACCCACAGGTCCTGGTGTCAACATCAAGGGATACCCCTCTAAGAACTGGGAGGGTGGATTCCATGATTTGACCTTGAACCTCACTTGCAGGCCATGGGTCAATGCCTCAAGCGCAAAATCGAGGGACTTTCCCGAGTCACCCTCTCCTTGAACCCATCTTGAAACATCCGGCTTGTGGGGAGAGGATGAACCTCCGAATTGCCACCGGAGTTTCGAAATGGTCTCACGCAGGCCACCTGTTCGATCCTGAAGAGCCACCTCTTCCAATGCGGTTAAACAACGCTGGAGCCGTGTCCATTCTCCTGCACGTAAGCGATTTCGTCGAATGCGCATGCCTGCCTCTGCATAGCAATAATAGGCGCGCTTTGCTCTGCTCAGTTTCTTGACACGTACACCGTAGATTGCCTGTAAATCCTGGATGTCCTTCTCCAGGGTACGCATGGCAATGGGGGCAGCAGCTTTATCGGCTTCCCTCAACCGCTTGTTGACATGTCGAAGCAAATCTTCCTTGAAGAGAGGGGGTTCTGGCAATCGCTCTCCCTCGTCGTAGGAGAAAACTTCATCTAGTGCCAAGTATCGGACTTGGGTAAGCAAGGGCAAGTCGATGGCCATCTTCATTCGCAATCGGGGTGCGAAAATAGTCCATTTTCTATGAGATGCCAGTCTGTGGGTTCATTCCTTTTTTTTTCTGAGGACGAACTGCAGACCCGTATGGAACTGGATGAATTCGGCGTGGTAAGGGAAGAGAAGACGTGTGCTTCCCCCACCCATTGGGTCTTGCCATTCGAATGCCACCATGCGACTTACGAGGAGATTATCGATGGAAACATACCATTGCACTGGGCCGATTTGGATGCTCCCGGCAGTCCCGAGGGCAAATGTCTTTTGATCATCCATGGAACCAACAAGGCTCCATCCGCCTCTCCCCTTCTCGTGGTAGAAGGCAATGCCCAAAAAGGATCTTTGCGCTGGAGATTCAACAATGGGGGACCATTGCATCTGAACGGCTACCCCACCCTTTCCTGCTTCAGTTTGATAGAGTTCGTTTCGATGTTGCAACCGAAGCGTCCATGGAAGTCGGGTGGTAAATCCCGAATATTCTTTTGACCATTGAGCCATAGAATCAGCTCGATTCAAGAAGGCTTCCCCCCAACCTGCTATTGAATCCTGTGAAAGGTCTTCCTCATCGAGGATGTCCCCCAATTGAATTCCATCAAAACGCCATTCACTCGGCTCCAAATTGAAAACCACCGGATCTGACTTCCAGAAAATCCTGCCCCAATCCACCAAATGAAGGGAGGTAGCAAGCCCAGGCTTCGCCCTCCATTCGATTCCCACATCCAAGCCCCAACCTGGATTTCTGGCCTCCCAAATCTGATGGATTCCCGGAAGATCCGATGATGTGCTGTCTGTCGTTGCATCCCAAAGAGCAGAAAGGTTGCTCGTTTCCAAAGCGCCTGTGCCTGACATCGTCCAAGCATAGGTGGTGCTGTCTGTTCTCCATTCCCATTCCACATCTCTGAGCCCTGCAAACTGAAGCCCTAGAATGCCCTTCATCCGAATTCCAGAAGACCAATGCTCATCCCAAGTACGATGCCAAAGAACCCCTCCTTCCAAGTGCTGCTGGAACTGAAAGTTCAATCCTCCCCCGTTGATGACCCCTCCATGGAGCTCCCATTGGGCATTCCCGGTCCAAGGCAGAGAAAGGAAATCACCAGGCAGCCCCACCCCGATATGCATGGCATGTCGAACCGATATCCCCCAATAATCCCGTTGGTCTCTACCGGCAGAAAAACCGAGCGAGAGCAACTCAAGAGACTGCCGGTATCCCAAGCGGTTGCTCTCCTCCAAATCCTCCAGAAATCGTTGCGGCTGAAAAACCCCGTGCCCATCAACCTCTTCAAACCACATCCCTGGATGAAACCAATCGTTTTCGAGCTGAATATGGATAGACGACATGCCGAAAGGTGCAAAGTGAGCTCGAATCGCAGGTCTGCTCCCCGGTAAGAGGTGGCTGTGCTGTGGAACGGATCGCAACAACGACAGAGCAAAATCATCCTGGGCTTGAGCTGCGACTGCTGAGAGAATTCCCAGAGACCATGACAAGTACTTCGCGAACTTCATGGGTTCAAATCAAGTGCTACCCGCAACGCGAATTGAAGCTCGAGGGCATCCTCTGGATAGAATCGAACGTCCCACTGGGATTCAGCGCCTTGGGTTGAAGTTGCCGCCCGGATGACCAAATGCTCAATCCCACTGTTCATCCACAACTGTGCTTGCTCCCTGTCGATTTCAATGTCCAGTGTCTGCAGGCCCGGTTCAACCACCCGGCCAAAGTTGGGATCCCCAGGCGTCAAACTTCCATCCAATTGTCCCCCCGTCAACAACATTCCTTCCTCCAAAAAAAGGGAATCCACTGGCTGGAAGGCTTCATTCAAAAACAACATTTGAGCCGTTAAGGAGAGAGGTAGTCCATTTCGCGACTGGATACGCAATGTAACGGAAGCGACGTCTGTCCAATCCAGAGGGTCTTGAAGTGCATCCTCCAATGCATTGGATATCTCCAAGTTCAAGGTGTCTTGCAGCATGAAACCGGAAGCATATCCGTACAAGGGAAACCGCAACTTCCCCCTCGCCACGAGGGAAGAATTGCGCGCAATAAAGTTGGGACCGGCCCCACCTGGGTTGGGTTGAACGAACCCCGTCCAATCAGCGGAAGTGGGTTTCAAATCGATCAGGCTGGAAAACGCTGGGTCAGTCCCCGTGTTGTCAATCGAATGGACCGTGAGCGCAGAAAGTCCCAAACCAGGAGATGCCGCTATCCATGGGGGAGACTCAATTTGCCAACCTCCAGCCGGGGTTCCTACGCCTTCATGCCAGAAGACCAGATCAGTCAAACCCCAACCGATCGAGATTCCTGTGCTGTTCTCTATTTCTAGGTCGATGCTTGGGTCAGCGATGTGCAGAATGCCTCCAGGCCCCCAATCGAAAACGGGAATGACTGTCGAAGCGGAAAACGCAATGGGTGCCGGAGCCCCCGCTGAGCCTGTCATCCAATCCCAACCCTCCCAATCCCATGTTCCCGAGAGCTCGACGCCATCACCTGCTGACACCAAATTGCCATTCGAAGTCATCGAAATCAGCGCCTCAAAAGGAATTCCATCCATCTGATTTCCAGGGATCTGTAAAATGCAACCAGCCAGGGGTATCTCCCATTGATAGTCTCCAGGAGTCGACCAACTGGTTTGCGCCACCAAGGGCTCCCCATTCTGGATGATGAAGGGAAATTGCAAGGCCAAATCCAAAGGAACACCAAGCGTGTAGGTCACATTCACAAGAAGAGATCCACCATCAAAATGGAGTTCTTCCAGAAACATCCCTTCCGGAAAATCGAGAGGAATGGAGCCTGAAAGAGGCAATTGGAAAACCACACCCGGGGGAAGCCCATTGAATGCAGAAGCTGAAGCAGCATCCAAACTCTGTTCCCAATTCCAATCCGAACTCGGGAGGGTCCAGAGCGCATCTGCTGAGTAAGTGAACAAGTCGAATGGCTTGATCCACTCCCAATTCCCCGTGATGGGCTCCGATTGAATGCCCACGGATTCCAACCAAGGTTGTGCATTCATCAAAGTCAGTTTTCCTCCACCCAATGGTATTCCCCATTCGGATGTATTGCTCCCCCAGTCTGTCTCCTCATCCAGCGCAAACCGATCGCGAACACATCCATTACCGAGCAACGGCAAAAGCAAGACACCCAACCTGATTGTTCTCTTCATCCTTGGGTTATTGCGGTTCACAAGCCTCCCCAAACGCGGCCAATACCGCCAGCATATCTGCCACAGATACCACACCATCCCCAGTAATGTCAGCTGGACAAGCTGCATTTCCCGCGTAGTAAATGCAACTTCCATCCTCCACTACTGCCTGATCATTGAAATTCAACGCCGCTGCATCCGTACATCCAGCTGCCAAACAGCTTCCATCATCCCATGTTGCGGTTGGATTGTAATTGCCTGCAAATGAATAGGTGCAACCCGGAATGATAACCTCAGGCTCATTCCAAATCTCATCCGAAGGACGTAGGATATACAGGTGGGTCATGGTGCTAACCGCCACATTTCCTGATGGGAAATAGGGATAAACACTCCATGCCCCCTGGAACTGGGCTGCATCTGACTCTGGGTTGGTGTCGAAGTAACCCATCAACTCCAGAGAACCTTCAGCTGCATGCGCAAGGTCCAAGATTCTCAATCCGCTGAGGTAATTGGCTTGGTACAACCGAGAACCCCGAACGTAGTTGTTGTGGTCAATGGCCGCGACGGGGGCTTGAAAAACCCCAGCGACAAAAGGTGCATCCAAGTCCTCCACATTTACGATGTAGGTGCGCGTAGGCACCCCAAAATTCATTTCATCCAGTTCGTCATTGACATAGAGAAATCGATGGTCTTCAGAGAACCAACCTTGGTGGGTATACCCCAATTGATTATAAACCAAACTCGAAACAGGAACGATGTCTGATTTCACCGTGGCATCAACGATGTGTAGCCCGTTGTATCCATTGAAACATGCTACAATTTCTCGTCCCACGTAATCGGTATCGGGTCCATGGTAAATCACCGGATGTGCATCATGGGTATAGTATGTATCATAAGAACCCGCAATGACTGGTTGACCAGCATTGCTCAAATCAAACACATGAAGCCCCCCGTTGAAGGTATTGGAACCCACCGCATAACCAAATCCAGATTCTTCATTGATGATGACATTGTGGGCTTTTCCAAAGGCATTGTACACTTGGTTCGCAACCAGAAGCGTTGTCGATCCTTGAGGCAACCCCGGTAGGATGTTCAAATCCAGAATTTGCATTCCATGACCTGATGCCTCGGAAACGACGTATGCGTGGTGACCAAAAACCTTGATGTCGCGCCACAAACTGCTCACAGTGTTCGTTGGCAGATTGGCTATGTACCGAATGTCCAAGGGATTTGTGATGTCCACAATGGCGGTCCCATTGGCCCGGCCGTACAGAACAAATTCCCTCCCTGAATTGGGATCCACCCATCCCCAACAGTCGTTTCCATTCGCCCCCCCTCCCAATTCCGCCAATGGCTTGACCGACATCAAGTCGACACCATCGCAAGCGTGGTCACCAGCAAAACCATCACAATCACATGTTATTTGGGCTACCCCTTCCAACCCGGAGAACAAAACACCCAAAAGAATGGTAAGCCATCCGTGTGACATCAGCATTGACTGTATTTTCCACAAGATACAAAAACCGAGTGGAATGCGCGCAGACGCCTTGGGGCCGAAGAATTCAATCTTGGATGTCCTCCATCCCAGAAGAAACATTTTGCCACTCCGGTCCGCCTAAATCCTCCGAATATCGCTTGGAGTCTACGAACTTATTCCTTTCTGAATTGCGCTCCGGTCTGCTGCCATTTCCGTTCCGAGCAATGGGTGTGGTGCGACGATTGGACTTCAAGCCCTCAAGTAGCCAAGTGGCTTCAGGTTTTGCAATCAACCGAGCGTTGTTGTAAGCCATTTCTAGGGTAAGCAGATGCTCACCGATGTACCTCCCATTCTCATCCAAACGAACCGAAAGGGCTGCGTCCACTTCACGAGGATTGAACAATGCAAGCGGGAGCAACAAGTTAACGACGCGGTCCTTCGCATGCCATTGAGGGACCGCTGTTTTGTAGTCGCTGTGTACACGATCCATGGCTTGCTCCAAGGCTACTTCGGCAGCTCCGACCATGTAATCCAGTGCATCGTACGCAGATTCCATCTCCTCTCTGAATGCCTCATAGCGTGCCTGAGCGTCCTCACGTTCCAAGCCAACCACATTGGGAATGAAATACTTTCCATCCAAAGCATGTTCCAAAAATGGCCGAGGAATTCGCTTCAAGTGATCTAGGAAAAGCGCTCGCCAATTGCAACGGGGCGCGCCCTTTCTGGGATCATAAAGCAAATCGGACAGGTTCTCTACAAACCTTACCCGATGGGGCAGGGTGTCAAAATCGGTTACCAAGAGTTCTCCAAGTCCCTTCCGATTCTGGATGCCAAAACCCCGAAAGAACCAAGCCTGTGCGTCGGGTCGTTCGTTCTTTGCAAAAACCGCAAAGATGGGCTCGAACTGCCCGTTGGTAAGTCCGGTGTTGAATGCGGCATATGAACCATCTCTCGAAGTAACGATGAGTCCGTCGTCATATACCTTTTCAAACATGTGGTTGAAATAGCTCTTCAACACCCGATGCGCCCGACCCCAAGGTTCTGGTTCAGCAAATTGACTGAGCTTTTCAATGGGTTGAGGGTAATTGGGTACAAAGGCAAAATCGAACAGCTTCATAGCAGGAGCGGTAAGTATAAACAGTATAAAAAAAGACAAACCGAGGCCAAATGGGCCGCCAAAAATAACCGAAATTCAGGTTGAAGCAACTTGCTCGTCAGAATCGCCCTCCAGCTCCTCCCCCTCCGAAACCACCTCCTCCAAAACCTCCAAAGCCGCCCCCGCCACCTCCTCTTCCACCGCCGCCAGTAAAATGGTTGTATGACCCACTGTGCCTCAAGAAGCCACCCAGAAACAACACCAGAGACAGCCAAAAACCGGTGCCATTCCGGCTTCGTTCGTCCCGCCAAGCCAGAGCAAAAACGATCAGCGGGATCAGGATGAAAACCACAAAAGGAAGGATCAATTGTTTCCGATACTCCCATTTGTTACGCTCCATTTGGTAGTCTTGTGCAGAGATTTCACCCGCTGCTAAACTCTGGAGAACGGGAAGTCCCAAATTCAAACCACCCATCCAGTCTCTGTCCGCGAAGTAGGGAATCATTTGGTCCACAATTTCACGGACCAAAGCATCAGGTATGGCACCTTCCAATCCGTAACCGATGGCGATAAAGACCTCACCGGACACCACCCCGTTCCTCGGTTTGATGACCACGACCATTCCGTTGTCGACGTCACCTCGTCCAACCCCAAAACCATGTCCAATCGCCGTGGCAAACATCTCCGGCTCCATGCCACAAAAATCCGGATGGGTCACCACGAGCAGGACGTTGCTGGTGGAATCTGTGAACGACTGCAAGGAATACAAAAGCTCCGCCTCCTCACGTGGTGACAACAAATCAGCGGCGTCGATCACAAACTCCCGATCCCGGGGAGGCTCAATGCATCCGTAAGGCAAGGTCTGAGCACCTACATGGAAAATGACCAAAAAACACCATCCCCATGCAATCAACACCGCTAAAAATCTCATTGGATTCAACCCTCCCATGATACTTCGTCCGTGAGTTCATTGCCTTGACCCTCTGCGGCTGGGAAATGTGCTTCAAGCGCTTGGCCACAGACTCGAATCGCGGATTCCAGCCCCAACAAGAAGTCTCCCTTCTGGAAACATCCAATGCCTTCCTGGTAAATCTTTTCCCAAAAATCCGCTCCAACCACCCTGTGGATGCCCACATCGCCCAAGACAGCGAACTTCCTATCCTTCAGAGCGAGGTAAAGCAATACCCCATTGCGTTGCGCTGTCTTGTCCATTCTCAACTTGTGAAAAATGAATGCCGCGTGGTCGAGGACATCTTCCCGGCAATGGGCTTCCAGGTGAACCCGAATCTCACCGGAAGTGCGAAGTTCAGCTTGTTCTACGGCAGACCTCAGTCGAGCGAGATCCTCCGGAGAAGGTGACCAATGAACTCCAGGCATTATTCGAAGGACACCTGGGGAGCTTCGGCTGCTGCGTCAGCAGATTCGAAGTACGATTTGGACTCGAAACCGAATGCCCCCGCCCACAAGCTTCCAGGGAATCGGCGCACCTTTCCATTGTGTGTCTTCACCACCTCATTGTAGCGCGTACGAGCCACCGTAATCCTATTTTCCGTGCCCTCGAGTTGTGCTTGTAAATCCCGGAAATTCGCATTTGCCTTGAGATCGGGATATTGCTCAGCATAACCCATGAGTCCGCGAAGGGCGCCTGCAACCACCGTATTTTGACGGTCAAATGCAGCATTGTCTCCATCAGGACCTGCTTGTTTCATTGCCCCCAACGCTGCGGCCCGTGCTTCGGTCACTGCCACAAGGGTGCCTTGCTCAAAGTCTGCATAACCTTGAACCGTTTCTACCAAATTGGGAATCAAGTCGAATCGGCGCTGGTATTGGGCCTCGACATCCGCCCATGCAGCTTCCACTCCCTCCTCCGAAGCCACCAAGCCATTGTAGCTTGCAACCGCATTCCATCCGAGCAAAACCAACAATCCCAGGGGGATGGCCCAAAACAGTACCGATTTGTTCATGTTGCAAATCTAGGCCCACATGCAAGTTGAAGCCGGCCCCCCGTGTTAATTTTGTCCAACATGACCGATATCGAAATCGCACGCAACGCAGTCCTGCGTCCCATCACTGAGATAGCAGAAAAACTTGGGATTACAGCTGACACACTGATCCATTACGGCAAGTTCAAAGCAAAGATTCCGCTGGATTGCCTCCAGCCAGATCGGGAGAGAAATTCCCATTTGATTTTGGTCACAGCCGTTTCACCCACGCCGGCGGGGGAAGGCAAAACAACTGTAAGCGTGGGGTTGGCGGATGGTTTGTCTCACATCGGGAAGAGAAGCGCCGTGGCCTTGCGAGAACCTTCGTTGGGCCCTGTTTTCGGGATGAAAGGAGGCGCAGCTGGCGGGGGGCGCACGCAAGTCGTTCCCATGGAGGACATCAATCTCCACTTCACTGGGGATTTCTCTGCAGTGGAAAAGGCGAACAACCTACTTTCTGCATTGATTGACAACAACATACAATCAGGGAGACGTTCCTTGGGCCTCGATCCCCGCACAGTGGTCTGGAAACGGGTTATGGACATGAATGACCGTGCACTTCGTCAGGTCATCACGGGACTAGGAGGCAAGAACGGCGGTTGGATGCGGGAAACGGGATTCAACATCACAGCCGCTTCGGAGGTGATGGCCATCCTTTGTTTGGCCTCCAGTTGGGAAGACATGTCTGAACGCTTTGACCGCATTTATGTAGGTGATGGCGCTGGAAGACAAGCTTTTTTCGCAAAGGACCTGCGCGCATCATCGGCCATGACAATCCTGATGAAGGATGCACTGCTGCCCAATCTCGTTCAGACCATCGAAGGCACTCCAGCCTTTGTTCATGGGGGGCCTTTCGCGAACATCGCCCAGGGTACGAATTCTTTATTGGCTACCCGGATGGCCATGGGGCATGCCGATTACGTCGTGACGGAAGCTGGATTTGGAGCCGATTTGGGGGCCGAGAAGTTTGTGAACATCAAGTCTCGCATGGGCGGATTGCGTCCCCGTGTGGCTGTTGTGGTGGCGACCGTGAAAGCGTTGAAGTACCATGGAAAGGGTTCTTTTGAACCCAACCCCGATCCAGAGGCCGTTCGGGCAGGCATGTGCAACCTGGAAAAACACATCGAGAACCTCCAAGGGTTTGGATTGGATGTGGTGGTTGCGATCAATTCCTTCCACAGCGACACCCAAGAAGAACATGACGTGATTCGTAAGGGATGTGCCCACTGGGGTGTGGAGGCGGTGCGAAGCGATGGATGGGCGCAAGGTGGGGCGGGGTGCGCAGATTTGGCCCAAGCCGTGGTTCGTGCTGTCGATCGCTCCCCAAACCCATCGCCTTTGCAGTTCACCTATCCACTGGAGGCCTCGCTGGAGGAAAAGATTCACCGGGTGGCCACCCAAATTTATGGAGCGAAATCCGTGAATTACACGGCTGAAGCCCAGCGACAAATGGACCGATACGAAACATTGGGTTGGGGAAAGTTGCCCATCTGCATGGCTAAGACCCAGAAAAGTTTCTCCGACGACGAGCGCCGTTGGGGCCGTCCCGATGGATTTGAGGTCACAGTCCGTGAATTTGAGATTGCAGCAGGTGCGGGATTTGTGGTGCCCATTTTGGGGAACATGTTGCGCATGCCCGGCTTGCCCGATGTACCTGCCGCAGAGGCGATGTCGGTGGATGCTTCAGGCCAAATCCATGGCCTCAGCTAACCCCGAAATTCACCGAACCAAGGTCAAGCTTCCCGTAAGGGATTCCAGGCCTGGGATATCCAACACATAGTAATACGTTCCATCTGGAACCCCCTCCGCGCGCCAGCCATTTTGGTAATTCGTGGCCTCAAATACCCGATTGCCCCAACGGTCAAAAACTTGCAAGTGATTTCCCGGAAATTGTTGGATGTATCGAAATTCAAGCGTCTCATTCATTCCATCCCCATTCGGTGAAAAGACGTTGACCCATTCGACCGCGCATGGTTGGATTTCGAGGTAAGCGGTTGACGCATCACCGCACAATCCAGGCAAGGTGTAAGTAACTTCCAGGGTGCCCAAGCCGGCTGCCATCAAATTGATTTGTCCCATTCCATCTATGCAACCGATGCAGTTGGGACCTACGGCAGACCAAATCCCCCCCCCCATCGCAGGCACCGCGGTCCAAACCTCAGAAACCAGGCACGCAAGCTCGGGCAGATAAATGGTCGCATCCAGTTGGGGCACCACCTCCACCACTTCGGAGTCAGAGTCGCTACACACCCCTTCAATCGAGTATGTCACCACATAGCTCCCTGCCCCAACCCCTGGGTCAAACAGGTTCCCGCTCAAACAGCCGGTACAATCAGATGACCAAGTTCCTCCAGGTTGGGCCGCCTGCAGGGTGTAGCTACCCTCCGATTCACACAAAGCCGGCACCACCGCCACACTGGCGTTGACACTTTCCGCAACCTCCAAAATTCCCGCAATGGGTGCACTGCAGGATGTGGCGAATAGAAACGCTACAGGAATCATGCCCGGCTCGTTGGCTACAAACAACCCTGTCGCCGGATTCAGGATGCACCCTGGACAACTTGTGCTGCTCCAAATCCCCGTCGTCTGGGATGCATAAGGCTCAGGAATCGAGGAATCCAATGTGAAGTTGAGGTCAATCTGCTCCCCTTCGCAAAGCGGAGGTGTAGAGACGAATGCTCCTGACAACTCGGGCAGTACTTCCACCACAAAATCAGCGGTATCGCTGCATGCGCCTTGCACAACGATGTAATTCACAGGAACCAATCCCCAGCCAGCTTCGGATACATCAAAAAAACCTTCCGTGGTCAGGCAGGAACCGCAAGACGCAGCCCAGGTCCCGCCCGAAAGATCTGCCTCAAACTGAACATCTTGAGCCGTTTCACACAAGACGGTGGGAACATTTGCCTCCGATATGACTACCCCGGGCTCTACTACCACTGAAGTGGAAGATGGGATGGGGCAAAAACTATCTGGTGTAAAGGTGATGCCATAGGTCCCCGGTGGGAGCGCACCACCCTGGAACACCCCGGTGAAGGGATTGATGCAAAATCCGCAATCTGCCTCCCAAAAACCAGGGATGTCTGCTGAGAAATTCCCCGTCGTGGATTGACAAAGGGTGGTGGGCCCGGCGAGTTCCCCTTGTGTGGGATCCGAAACCCCGATTTGAATGGTGGTGGTCGCAGGACAGAGACCCGCACTGGTGAAAGTGATGGTGTTCAAACCAGGAGCTGCCTGATTCGAGAAAAAAAAGCCATTGAAAGAATTGATGCAAGCACCGCAACTGGCAGACCACGAGCCGAAAGGAGGTGAACTGTTCAAGTCGATGTTGGTACCTGTACACAATGCACTGGGCGCGTTGGTGACCACCGCTGTCGGCGATTGGGAAATGTTGATCGTCGCGGTAAATACGTCATCAATACAGGATCCAGGAGCCACATGGGTCACCACCAAAGGTCCACTGCCGGCTAAACCCGGATCTACCAGCAGCGTGCTGGAGTCAAAACAGCCATCGCAGTCCACTTCCCATGTTCCACCGGATTCCAAGGGGCTCAGGGCAAAGGGATCTCCACCTGAACACAGTCCGCTGCTGGGCCAAGTGAAAGTCGCATCGGCATCACTGACTGCAATGATTTGAACTACATCGGATGCAACTTGAACGTAATCATCCGCTTCAGGGCTGGGTCCAGTGTAATCGTTCACACAAAAATTCGCAGTTCCACTGGAGCCAGCTGGGAGGGTAAAGGGCCCCAGAATACCGCCTGCAGTTGTCAGTGACCATTGGGCAGTCCCCCAACCGTTGTTGCCGGTATCCCCCATTTGCAGGGTGTAGCATCCGTTCGGAAGGCACACAGTGCTGTTGAATGGGGCGCTTCCACTGGCAACCGAAACCCCATTAGAAGATAGGATGCTCCAGCTGATTTGGGCATTTTGGGCTGCAGTCCCGCCCCCTGTGACCGAAACGGGATATCCCTGGCAAAACGTTCCTGCAGGCAATTGTCCCAACCAAGCGGTCAGTGTGGTCGATTGGGAGGTACAAAAATCGAGGGATTGCCCCATGCCGAGGAATGTTCCCCCTTCATACCACAAAGTGTTCCCCTCCACCACCACTTGGGAGGTGTATCGAAAGGCTACATTGTTCGCAGTCCACTGCCCCGTATTGTAACCCGGTGCGGGAACGCCTTGTGTACCGTTGGTGTTTTGTATTCCTGAGGTCGCACTTCCCCATCCACAAATGGGCCTGTTCCCTATGAAAACCTCAATGGCATTGGAACCTTCGTACAAGATGATCTCAGCATTCACTTGGTTGCTGGTGCACGAAAACTGACACACCGCATTCCAAGTGACCACAAACTTCCGACACGGGGCCGTTCCATATGTAGCATACCGCACATTCCCGCATGTTGCCGGATTCAAATCACTGTAGACGGCCATGATGCTGGCAGAGGGCAACGTCGCCGCAGGAACGAGTCCGTTGGGATTGAAAGGAGCATTCGGATTCGCCAGGTTGAAACTGATGTAACCATTGCTAGCCACACGAACTTGGTTGTAGTTCTGCCCATAGAAGCCGAAATTGAACCCGATGGGAATGTTGCCGCTGTAGTTGTCGTCGGTCAAGCCTGCGATGGCAGTACCCTGGCTGAAAGGATATGGGAGGGAGTAGGGTATCACCTGTACATTGTAATTGCTGCTGCCAGCTGCGATGTTGGCCACCGAAGGAGCGGTCAGGGTCAGGCAACTGTCTTCACAGGTGATTTCTTGGTCTGGCCCCAGATCGTAGCTGCCAAAGTTGTTGCAATCCTGGGACCAACTACCCACTGAGGCCAGCATTCCGATGGCTGTTGCCAACCAACGCGCGCTCAGCCTCCTATACCCCGTTTTTTTGATTTCGAGTTCCATGTGCTTGGCCATTCCATCCGTTGCGGGAAAGATAAGGAAGGGCCCACCAAGCACAGCGCTTGGGCAAAAGCTCGAAAAGAAAAAGCCCGAGCTGACTCGGGCTTTGTTGTTGGCGGTCTGGACGAGACTCGAACTCGCGACCCCATGCGTGACAGGCATGTATTCTAACCAACTGAACTACCAGACCTTTTTTCTTACCAACCTTCGCTGGCGGAGCGCAAAGATAAGTCATCTAATCGCATCCAACAACAGCCGATACGCGCCCTGCGCAAAAAAAGTTTCAATCCAGAACCGAGGAAAATTCAGTGGGCTGAAAATCAACTCTCTGAAGTTTGGAAAAAATCAGACCCGCATCCGGCGACGTTTGGTTAGGTAGGAGGAAAGCACAGAATATACGCCAGATGCTATGTCCACATCCACCCGATCGATGCCGTATTGGGCGCAACGCAGGTCCAGTTGCTGACGAAATTCAGACATCGATCTCCGGTATGCGGTGCGGATTTCAGCAGGGTGCAGTTTCACCTCTACGCCGGATTCCGCATCGACAAAAGTGGTGGGCCGATCCGCAAAATCAAACCGAACCTCCGTCTCTGCATCTTGAATTTGAAAAAGCACCACTTCGTGTTTGGCGTGGCGCAGGTGCTGTAGTGCGCTGAAAAGCGCTTCCAAGTCTCCTGAACGCTCAAAACAATCACTGAAAATCATCACCAAAGAGCGTCGGGGAATGGCTTCGGCGAGCTCGTGCAGTGCGGCGGCGGCATCGGTCCCCTTCGCTGCCCCTTCCGGTCGCTTCGCAAGCAGTTCATCCAGACGGTGGAACAACCCTCTTTGATGCACCCGGGAGGATTTGGCGGGTACATGGTTCTCAAGCCCCGATCCGAAGGTGCTCAACCCTACTGCGTCTCTTTGGCGCCGAAACAGCTCGATGAGCGCGGCCGAGGCTTCCACTGCGAATCGGAGTTTGGAGTTTTCCGGCGGTTCGGGGTAGTACATGGAAGCACTCGTGTCGATAACCAACTGGCAACGCAGGTTGGTCTCCTCTTCGAAACGTTTGACGAACATCTTGTCCGATCGGGCATACAACTTCCAATCGATGTGACGCGTGGATTCCCCCGCGTTGTAAAGACGGTGTTCGGCAAACTCAACACTGAACCCGTGAAAAGGGCTTCGGTGCAACCCCGTGATGAAACCTTCGACCGATTGTCGGGCAAAGAATTCGAGCGCCCCAATCTGCTGGAGCAGGGCCGGCTGTTGCGCACCCTCCATCGAAATCCCTCCTTACTTGAGGGACTGAATTTTCTCTACCAACACACTCTTCGGGACGTTGCCAACGCTACGGTCCACGACCTGACCATTTTTGAAGAACAAAATCGTGGGGATGTTGCGAATTCCGTGGGAAGAACTCACACCAGAGTGCTCATCTACGTTCACCTTTCCCACCACCACCTCACCTTCAAAGTCCTTGGCGATTTCCTCTACCACTGGGCCTAGCAGCCGACATGGACCACACCATTCCGCCCAAAAGTCTACCATCACCAGCTTGTCGCTCTGCAACGCAAGCGTTTCGAAATTCGCATCGGTGAATTCCAAGGCCATTTTCTTTTGCATTGTGCGCTTTCGCGCGGTTTGAAAGGCCAAATTTAACACCTTCCCCCCTCGCTTTGACCCCTGCCGGAGTCACTCCGTGACTTTTTCACCCTTTTTGTCGAAACAGCCAGGCCCGTTCTTCCGCGTGGGTTTCAGGCTCTTTTCATATCCAACCGCATCGATAGAACCCCTTCGGACTCCAACTTTCGCAATCCATCTACGAGGGTCTCGCTCAGGTCCACCCGGCACGTACGGCTGATCATTTCCATCCCCATTCCATCGGCGGTGAAATCCAAACTGACGCCCACTGGACCCGGGGCTTCGCGGAGGAGCGTGGAAAGTTGGGTGGCCTGGTTGGGTAGGATTTGGCCTAATGCAACTTGAATCCGAAGGCGATCCACCATTTTCTCCCGGATGTCTGCCAACAATTCCATGGTCTTCACCTTGAATTCCAAGGTACCTTCTTCACCCGAAAACCCCCGGGTTTCTGCAGTTCCTCGGATGAAGACGAACCAACCCGGAACCATGAAAGCCTTGCAAGCGAGGTACTCCTTTCCGAACAAGCTGAACTCTGCGGTTTGGTGATAGTCCTCCAAGGTGAAACGCCCGAATGGTTTCCCATTCTTTGAAATCCTGTGGTCTGCTGTAACCACCCTGCCCGCAAAACGGCACTCCTTTCCCCGGATGGCTGGCAGGTCCTGCAAGGCGAGCAGTCCCTGCCGCGGCGTACAAAGCTGTTCGATTTCAAATCGGAATCGATCGAGCGGATGTCCCGAGAGGTAGATGCCGACAATCTCGCGCTCCTTGTTCAGCTGGTCCATGATCTCCCAAGGGGCTGCGTCGGGGATGTTGGGTACCGGTACCTCTTGGTCCAAGACGTCGCCGAAAATGGACATTTGGGCAGAGGCTGCCCCCTCTTGGATGCTGGCACCATATTGTGCCGCACGCTCGATCACGGTGCGCCCCTTTTCGTCAGTCGCGAAGTACTGGGCTCGATGTACCCCAGCGAAACCATCGAATGCCCCCCCCAGCGCCAATGCCTCATAGACCCGCTTGTTCACATCGCGCGGCGAAACGCGCTTGGAAAACTCGAAGATGTTCTGGTAGGCATTCGATTCGCCCTTGCGTCCATCGATGATGCTCTGCACGGCCCCCTCTCCCACCCCGCGCATGGCCCCCAGTCCGAAGCGAATGGCGCCCTCCTTGTTTACTTTGAACTTGAAACCTGACTCATTGACACAGGGCCCCAGTACAGGGACGCCCATTCGTCGGGCCTCGTCCATGCCCACCGTGACCAACTTGATGTCTGACATCGAGTTGCTCAGCACGGCTGCCATGTACTCCGCTGGATAATTCGCTTTGAGGTAGGCCGTTTGGTATGCCACCCATGCATAACACGTAGAGTGCGACTTGTTGAAAGCATACGATGCGAACGCCTCCCAGTCTTTCCAGATCTTTTCCAGTTTGGTACGGTCGTGGCCTTTGGCTTCGCCTTGGTCCAGGAACTGTGGGCGCATTTTGTCAATCAGATCGGCCTTCTTTTTCCCCATGGCCTTCCGCAGTGTGTCCGCCTCCCCCTTGGTGAATCCAGCCAATTTCTGGGACAACAGCATCACCTGCTCTTGGTAAACCGTGATGCCATAGGTTTCCGACAGAAACTCCTCACAATCTGGCAAATCGAAGGTGATGGGTTCTTGTCCATGTTTCCTCCGGATGAAGGAGGGAATGTACTCCAGCGGACCCGGCCGGTAGAGCGCATTCATGGCGATGAGATCCGCGAAAGTAGTGGGCTTCAGTTCCTTGAGGTACTTCTGCATCCCGGCACTTTCGTACTGGAAAATGCTGACCGTTTCCCCGCGCTGGAACAAGGCATAGGTCGCCGCGTCATCCAGCGGGAAGGCATCTGGATCCAATGCGATGCCGTGGCGGTCTCGAACGTTTTGCACCGCATCCTTGATGATGGTTAGGGTCTTCAACCCCAAAAAGTCCATCTTCAAAAGCCCGGCATCTTCCGCAACCGAGTTGTCAAACTGGGTGCAAAACATCTCACTGTCCTTGGCTGTAGCAATGGGAACCAGCTCCGTGATGTCGCACGGCGTGATGATGATTCCACAGGGATGGATGCCGGTGTTGCGCACCGAGCCCTCCAGGATCTGTGCGGTTTGCAGGGTTTGGCCTTCCAGCCCTGGCTTGCGGGCCAAATCCCGCAACGTCTCAGCCTGCTGGTATGCATCGGGGCGAAGCGCTTGCTTCAATGCACGCTCATCATCGCCCAACAGTTTTTTAAGGCTGATGTCCGGGACCAGCTTGGCGATTCGGTCGGCATCGGAGAGGGGAAGTTCCAACACCCTTGCCGTGTCCCTCACCGACGACTTCGCCGCCATGGTCCCGTATGTAATGATTTGGGCAACTTGACTCGCGCCGTACTTGCGAATCACGTAGTCGATGACCTTGCCGCGCCCCTCGTCATCAAAATCGATGTCGATATCGGGAAGAGAAACCCGATCGGGGTTCAGAAAACGTTCGAACAGCAAATCGTAACGAATCGGATCCACGTTCGTGATGCCGACACAATAGGCCACCGCACTTCCAGCGGCGGATCCCCGTCCGGGGCCCACACTCACCCCCATTTCCCGCGCCTCCCGCGTGAAATCCTGAACGATCAGGAAGTAACCCGGATACCCCGTCTTCTCAATGGTCATGAGTTCAAAGTCCAACCGTTCCCGAATGGGCTCCGTGATTTCACCGTACCGCTTTGCTGCACCGACATAAGTCAGGTGCCTCAGGTAGGCGTTTTCACCCCGCTTGCCTCCATCCTCCGCATCCCTTGGATCCACAAACTCCTGCGGGATGTCGAAGGCTGGCAAGAGCACATCACGCTCCAACTGATACGACTCGCACCGCGCAACCAACCGAGGAACCTCCCGGATTGCTTCCGGTAGGTCCGCAAATAGCCGTTTCATCTCCTCGGGTGACCGTAGGTAGAAGTTGTCGTTGGGTAGGCCAAACCGAAATTCCCTGCCCCTCTTCCCCACATACTTCTTGGGTTTGGAAAGGTTTTGAGCATCCTTCACGCACAACAAAATGTCGTGTGCAACGGCCTGTTCTCTCCGCGAGTAATACGTGTTGTTTGCGGCGAAATATGGTACCCCGTGGCGCTCGCAAAAACGAAGCAAGGTCTCGTTGACCACCTCTTCTTCAGGGAGCCCGTGGCGGTTGAGTTCAGCGTAAAACCGGTCTCCAAAAACAGATTTCCACCACAAAAATGCCTCTTCCGCCTGCCGCTCTCCCACATTCAAAATCAACGACGGAACTTCACTGAACAACCCCCCCGTGGTGACCAAGAGGCCTTCGTGGTGCGCCTCCAACAAATTCCGGTCAATCCGGGGCACATAGTAGAAGCCATCTGTATATCCTTTGGAACTGAGTCGGGCCAACTGGTGATAGCCCGACTTGTTCATCGCCAGCAATACCACGGGGTAGCCGTCATCCTTGCTGGCCCTGTCTTTGTGATCCCGGCAGACGTTGAGCTCGGCGCCAAGGATGGGCAAAATCCCCGCCTTCCTTGCGGCGCGTACGAATTGAAATGCCCCCATCATGTTGCCGTGGTCCGTCAGGGCAACAGCTGGCATTCCGTGGGATTTTGCCGTTGCTACGATTTCATCCACGGACCCAACCGCTTGCAACACCGAAAACTGCGAATGAACATGCAAGTGCGAGAAAGGCACATCCGCGAGGGCCTCCAGCCCTGGGCCGGTTGTCGCATCGGCCGCTGGGATGGTTTTCGGGGTGGTTTCAGGGGGTGGGGCTGCCTGCGCAAAATTGGCAGCTTCCAACACCGGAGCTTCGTATCGGACGCCATCTGGCGCTGGCCAGCCCGGCCGAGCCACCACCCCACGAGCCACCAAACCAAAGAAACATCGAGCAGTAGCCGCTACGTCATAAGCAGCATCATGGGCTTCCGCGAAGGGTTCGCCGAACAGCTTCTCATGGAGTTCAGTGAGGTTGGGCCATTTGAAGCCTCCCCCCTTTCCCCCCGGAATGGCACAGAAAGTTGTCGCCTCCTCCTTGGAATCGATCAGCAGTTTCTTCGTGATGGACTCAGGGGGCAAACCCAATCGGATGCATTCCGCCCCGACGATGTTGACATCAAAGCCCACATTGTGGCCCATGATGTACTCCGCGCGCTGCAGGTCAGCAGAAAATGCCTCCAACACCGCCGAGAGCGGTGATCCCTCTTGAATGGCTCGTTCCGTGGTGATGCCATGGATCTGGACAGCGTTGTACGGAATCGTGAAACCCTCTGGCTGGACAATTCGGTTTCCTCTGGAAATCAATCGACCATCCGGCGCATGCAATTGCCAGGCCAGCTGCACCATCCGGGGCCAGTTGTCCCCATCCGTCAAAGGAGCATTCCAATCCCTTGGCAGGCCCGTGGTTTCGGTATCAAAAATCAGAATCATGGCAACCTGCAAGCTACGCCATCCGTTTACCCCAGTCCATGGAGTTTTTTGAACAATCCCAGTCCTCCTTTGAACCGAAGGGGTGTCGGAGTGTTCTTGCTCTATGACTACCCCACATCCTCCCCAACTTGCACAATGGAAGCTCGATGCTGCCATGGAATTGGGTGAAACGCACCAGGGCAGCCACACGGTGGAAACGCCGATGCGGCCGGATGCCTTTCATCGCACTGATGCGGAAAAAATCGAGGCCATTGCGCCTTTGTTTGGCCAAATCATGGACATCCTGGGCCTTGATCGCTCAGACGATAGCTTACAGGGCACCCCACTCCGCGTGGCAAAGATGTATGTCGAAGAAATCTTCGCGGGCCTCAATCCGGAGCGGCATCCGAATTGCAAGACGTTTGCAAACTCGTACCAGTACACCGAGTTATTGCTGGAACGAGACATCCTCGTTCAGTCGACTTGTGAGCACCATTTCCTGCCCATCACGGGCGTTGCACACGTGGCCTATCGTTCTTCCGGGCGGGTCATCGGTTTGAGCAAAATCAATCGGTTGGTGCAGCATTTTTCCAAGCGACCGCAGGTGCAAGAGCGCCTCACTCGGCAAATCGCTGAGGCCATGAAACATGCGTTGGAGACTGAAGACGTGGCCGTTATCATCGACGCTACCCACCATTGTGTCGCCAGCAGGGGCATCCAGGACACCGGAAGTTCCACGGTTACCGCGGACTACCACGGCTGCTTTCTCGACCCTGCCCAGCGTCAAGAGTTGATGCAATTGCTTCGCAAGTAAATCAGCGCATTATTTCGTGTGAAATGCTTTGATTTTCGCGAGCCCTTCCTATTTTTGCGCCCTCATTAACAACTGGGTTTAGGACCCTTCTAAAACGTTATTCTATGGCCACACGCCTCAGACTCCAGCGCCACGGTAAAAAAGGAAAACCATTTTACCACGTCGTAGCCGCAGATGCCCGCTCACCCCGTGACGGTCGATTCATCGAGAAAGTGGGGACATACAACCCCAACACGAATCCCGCAACCATCGAAATCAACCATGAGCGTGCCTTGTATTGGGTACAGAATGGTGCGGAGATGTCTGAAACGACGCGTGCTCTGATGAAATACAAGGGGGTTGTTTACCACAACCACTTGCTGAACGGCATGAAGAAGGGCGCCCTCACGGCAGAGCAAGTGGAGGCCAAGTTGGAGGCCTGGATGCGTGAGAAGTCCGCCAAGATTCAATCCAAGATTGACCAACTCGCCGGGGCTGCCAACCAAGCCCAGCAATCGCGCTTGAAGGCTGAGAAGGCTCTGAACGAAACGCGTCTGGCAGAATTGGAAGCGGCTGCCCGTGCACGGAAGGCCGAGGCAGAAGCTGCTGCACGCGCAGCGGCAGGCGAGGCATCAGGTGAGGCAGAAGATACTGCTGAGGCAACCGAGGAAGCAGTAGAGGC
>CAYONT010000019.1:35840-36068 GCA_964405405.1 uncultured Comamonadaceae bacterium
GCTCGTGCGCGGAAAGCGGAGGCCGAAGCGGCTGCACGTGCAGCGGCTGGTGAGGCTGAAGAGGCGACGGAAGCCATCGAAGAAGTTTCAGAGGCAGCTGGCGACGAGGCAGCCGCTGATACGGAAGCTCCAGAGGCAGCCGCTACGGAAGAAAATGCCGGTGAAGCTGATGCTGAGTCCGCCTCCGAAGAGGCTTGAATTTTCAAATCGTATTTTCGAAGCCGCTCC
>CAYONT010000020.1:0-35777 GCA_964405405.1 uncultured Comamonadaceae bacterium
GAAGATGGCATCGAGCGGTCCTTCCGCATCGAAGATGGCTGTGGCAACGCCACCGTGCATGTGCAGTACATCGCCCTCATCGATTCGGTTCCGCCGACATTGATGGATTCCTTGCCCGCACCGGCCTATCCCTGCTGGGAGTCGTTCTTGCCTTGCACGGACTTGTTCCCGCTCTTCTTCGATGCATGCCAAACCTATTCCTGGACTTGCCAAGATGTGGTGTTGACGGGAGATTGTGCCACCAACGACTGTTCTGTGGCCCAAACGTTCTTGGTCACCGACGCGTGCGGCAACGCCGCCACCTTTGAAACGGTTGCTGTGGTTGGAGCCTACGTGGACGCACAGCCGCTGTTGCCCACTGGTTTTTCACCCAACCAAGATGGATACAACGACACGTACCGGATCCTGGGCATCGGGTTGGACGCATCGGAGGTCACTTGCGATTGGATGGAGCCCAATGTTTTCTCTGTTTTCAACCGTTGGGGCAACGAGGTCTTCCGAGCGGCCGATTACCGCAACACATGGGAGGGCACCAGCTCCAATGGCGATGCACTGCCCAATGGGACTTACTTCGCGGTTTTCGAGTACCGAGGCCAAACGTTTAACACCTATGTCGATTTGAGAAGATGAGAAAGTGGAGCATTTTGGGACTGGGTTTGGCCTGCACCCTCGCATTGGTGGGCTTGGGGAAGGTCCGCGCGCAGCAGGAGGTGATGATCAGCCAGTATCTGTTCAACGGATTGCTTCTGAATCCTGCGTACGCGGGCAGTCATCCGTACCTGAGCAGTTCGGCGCTGCACCGCAACCAGTGGCTGGGAATGGAGGGGGCGCCGACGAGCCAGATTTGGGCAGCGGATGGTCCGATCGCGGGGGGCGCTCTGGGCATCGGCGGGCTTGCCCAGCGGGACCAAATCGGAATCAGTACGTCCTTGGATGTCTCGCTGAATGTCTGTTACAGGATGCGACTGCCGGTCGGGCACTGGGCGTGGGGACTGCGGGTCGGTGGAACGAATTACCGGGCAAATCTGGCGGATGCAGTCATCTGGGATTTGGGGGACCCGGCTTATGAAGCGGGGCTGGCCCAGGCGTTTGTCCCCAAGGTTGGAGTCGGCACGTACTACCACAACGAGCGGTTCTACCTGGGGTTGAGTGTCCCGGTGGTCTATGCATTCGAAGAGCCTCTGCATGCAGGTGCAGGTACCTTGTTCGAGCCCCATGCGTACTTGCAAAGCGGAGCCGTTTTTCACTCCCACCGCAACCTCACCCTGAAGCCTTCCTTCCTAGTGAAGTACACTGAGGCCGCACCGATTGAGGTGGATTTCAACCTGCATGCCTTCTTCAACGAACGGTTTTGTTTGGGAGCTGGATACCGCTCGGGGGCGATGTGGGTGGTGATGGCCGAGTTCCAGTTGAACAATCATTTCCGCGTGGGTTACGCCCACGATTTCACCACCACGCCGCTGCAGTCACTGCAATCGGGAACCCACGAGGTCATGCTAGGTTGGGATTGGGGTCCGAGTTTGGTCAAATCCCGATCACCCCGCTACTTCTGATGGTTCGTTTCGGTTTGCTACGCGCGTTGGGCTTGGGGGTGCTGGCCGCATACACCCTGAGTGGATGTATTTCCCTCCACCGAACCGAGGGACGTGCGGCATTTGATGCCTACCGTTACCAAGATGCCATCGATCAATGGGGCACGGTGCTCAGAAAGCGTCCCCAAGATTCTGAGGCACTCCGGGCACTTGCAGCCTCGAATTTCATGATCAACCAGCACGCTGAGGCCTTGGAGTTCTGGTTGCAACTCGACTCCTCCAGCGCTCTGACCCCGCAGGAGCGGCTGTATCGAGCGCAGGCCCGCATGGCCCTGGGCGACCACGCCACCGCCCTCCGGGACTTGACGGGTCCAGGCATGCCCACCGACTCCCAAGGCGCGGCTTGGGTGGCCTCGCTCCGAGCGGGATGCGAGGCCCATTTGGACGGCGCGCTGGCACCCTGGGACGTGCACATTCAGCCTGTGGAAATCCCGGGATTGGCCACAGCCGGTGGACTGGATCGCGCTGGCAATACCTGGGTTTTGACAGGCCAAACCCGTTCCCAACCGCTCAACGCCAGCGACCCATACACAGGATTGTCGCACGCCGATCTCTACCTCTGCACTGCGGATTCGGATGGGCTTCGTTTCACGGCTACGCCCTGGAACCTGCTCAATGCTCCCTCCCACGATGGCTATGCGGCCATCAGCCCGGACGAACGGTTGGTGGCTTGGTCAAGAAACAACACTGGAACCGGGAAATCCCTTCGGGTCAACGCGGACCGCACTTCCACCATCCAACTTTATTTCGCCACCGCGGACTCAGCCGGCAACTGGTCCCGCCCCCTGCCCTTCCCATTCAACGAAGAGAACTTCAACTTCGCCCACCCGACCTGGCTTCCGGATGCCGCCGGCCTCATCTTCGCCTCTGACTACAATGGCCCGGGTGCACAAGGGGGGATGGACCTCTGGTTCACCCTTCGAAACGGCCGTTTTTGGAACGAGCCAGTGAACCTTGGTCCCGTCATCAACACACCGGGCGACGAGCTCTTCCCCTACCTCCAAGGCACAGATTCCCTGTTCTTCTCCTCCAATGGCCATCCCAACATTGGAGGGCTGGATTTGCAACTAAGTCGTCAGATTGCCCATGAAAATTCATCGGATTATACACATTGGAGTCCTCCCGTACCTTTGCCTACCCCACTGAACTCACCCGCGGATGATTTCTGCCTCCGCATGGATGGTGCTTGGATGGGGAGCGGATACCTCTCTTCGGATCGATCGGGTTCTGACAAAATCTACCGGTTCACCCCATCGCCCCCTCTCCCCACCGATTCCTTAGGCTTGGCTCCTGCGTCTTCTACCCTGGCTCAGGACGCGGTGGTGGCGCCTACCATTCCTACCTCAGCAATTCAGGCGACCCTACCGACCGTTCCAACCGTTCCAACTGCTCCAACCCTTCCAATTGTTCCGGACGTTCCTGCATCTACCCTCCTCGTTGAACCATCCAAGGATTCATCGGAAGTCCTTCGTGTTCCACCAGCCCCTGCAGTAGCCGCCATCGCACCCGTTGAACCCAAAGCCACCAAGGTTCCGGCCGACTTGCCAGCCGCTCCCCCCCAATCCACTGGCATCCCCATTCCATGGCCCAAGGATTTCGTTCTGCCCGAAATCTATTGGGATTTTGACAAAGCCCAAGTCCGAGACAAGGACAACCATCCCCTTTCTGATCTGGCCCAATTGCTGAAAGAGAATCCCCAATTCCACATCGAGATTCATTCCCATTGTGATTCCAGAGGCTCCACGCTTTACAATGTGGATCTCTCGCAACGACGGGCACTCGCTGTGCAGGCAGAACTCATTGAGTTGGGCGTACCTGCGTCCCAAATGAAATCCATCGGGTTTGGAGAATACCAAATCCGAAACCGATGTTTCGATGGCGTCCCGTGTTCTGAATCAGAACACCAATTCAATCGCCGCACCCAATTTTTGCTGGTCGAACCCCAATGATGGGGACACTCAACCGCGGAATGCGTGACCCAAGTAAACGGCTGAAGAACCGAGCATCTCCTCGATCCGCAACAGTTGATTGTACTTGGCCACACGGTCGGTACGTGACGCGGATCCCGTCTTGATTTGCCCCGTATTCAGTGCCACCGACAAGTCCGCGATGGTCACATCTTCCGTCTCTCCAGAACGGTGGCTCATGACGCTGGTGTATCCATTCCGATGGGCCATGCCCACCGCATCGATGGTTTCGCTGAGGGTACCGATTTGGTTCACCTTCACCAAGATGGAATTCGCTACCCCTTGCTCAATACCCTGAGCCAAACGGTGAACATTGGTAACAAACAAATCATCACCAACCAATTGGATCTTCTTCCCCAAGGCATCCGTCATCCGCTTCCAAGTTCCCCAATCATCTTCTGCACAACCATCCTCAATGCTCACAATGGGATAACGGTTGCACCAATCCACCCAAAACTCCACCCAAGCTTCACTCTCCAACTGTCGACCATCCGATTGCAACACGTAACGCCCTGTCTCAGCATTGTAAAACTCAGATGACGCCGCGTCAATGGCAATCAAAAAATCATCCCCAGGTTTGTATCCTGCACGCTCAATCGCGCGAAGCACTACCTCTATCGCCGCTTCATTCGAAGCCAGGTTTGGCGCAAATCCACCCTCGTCACCGACATTCGTTGCGAGACCCTCAGCTTTCAACACAGCTTTCAGATGATGGAACACCTCCGTCCCCATCCGCAATCCATCCGAAAAGGTCTCAGCCCCAACCGGCATGATCATAAACTCTTGGATATCAATAGGATTGTCAGCATGGGAGCCTCCATTCAAAATGTTCATCATCGGAACAGGGAGGGTATTCGCATTCATGCCACCTATGTAACGGTACAGAGGCAATTGAAGCGACTCCGAAGCCGCATGGGCAACAGCCAAAGATGCCCCCAAGATGGCATTCGCCCCCAATTTCCCCTTGTTCGAAGTGCCGTCCAAATCCAACAAAACCTGATCTATCAAACGCTGATCGGTAACATCCATACCCACCAATGCATCGGCGATCTCATCGTTGACATGGCTGACAGCCTTTTGCACCCCCTTCCCCATCCACTCCTCGCCCCCGTCGCGAAGTTCTACAGCTTCGTGGATGCCGGTCGAAGCCCCTGATGGAACGGCAGCCCGACCGTACACCCCCTCCTCTGTGATCACCTCTACTTCCACCGTGGGATTGCCTCGAGAATCCAATATCTGCCGGGCACGAACCTCTTCAATATAACTCATCGTTTTGCTATTCTGTTCTTTTCAAAAAACACTTCAAACCCGAACAACCCTCATCGACTCGACAAACTGATCAAAAAGATACCGGCTGTCATGCGGACCTGCTGAAGCCTCTGGGTGATACTGAACGGAGAAAACCGGTTGATTCCTCAAGGCCAAACCAGCCACCGACCCATCATTCACATGCCTGTGCGTCTCTATGGCAACCTCCGATTCCTCCAAACTGGCTCGCTCTACCACAAATCCGTGGTTCTGAGAAGTGATTTCACACTTGCCCGACAATAGATTCTTGACAGGATGATTCACCCCCCTATGTCCGTTGAACATCTTGACGGTCCGCAATCCTTGCGACAATGCAAGGATCTGATGTCCAAGACAAATGCCGAAGATCGGCGTCCCCGACAAAACCAATTTCCTTACTTGCTCGATTTCATGTGGCATCGCTGCCGGATCACCTGGACCGTTGGAAAGCATGATGCCATCAGGCCCCCATGCAAGCACGTCTTCCGCTGAGGTGTGGCACGGATAAACCCGCAATGACACCCCACGCTCCAGAAGGCAATTCAGGATGCTCTGTTTCACACCATAGTCCATAACCGCCACCCGCATTCCTCCCTCGAAATCTTCTCCCGCCAAATCATAAGGGTCCGCAACCGTGACTTCTGGGGCCAAAGCAAGCCCCTCCATGCTAGGAGTTGCAAGGAGCATAGCCATCAGTTCTTCCTGATCAAAACAATCACTGGAGACCACCGCATTCATCGCCCCGTGATCCCGAATATGGCGCACAAGCATCCTCGTGTCCACGTCCGAAATCCCAACCGTGCCATTGGAAACGAGCATCTCCAGCAAGGTGGACACATCATCCCCAACCCTGCTTGCTACTGAAGAGAACGCGTTGCAAACCAAACCGGCCAATTGAATCTTTTTGGATTCCGATTCCCCCTTCTTGGTTCCATAATTTCCAATATGAGCAGTGGCCATCACCAGAATCTGCCGGTGATAACTGGGGTCAGTAAAAATCTCCTGGTAACCATACATCCCCGTGTTGAATGCGATTTCACCAGTAATTGTACCCACACTTCCTACTGAATATCCTTCAAATCGGGTTCCATCTGCCAAAACCAGAACGGCAGGACGTCTCAGTTCATACTCCTTCCCCATGGCACAAAGATAGTGGCAGCCAGAATGCCCACCCGGAATGCACACCATAAAAAAAGGGAAGCTGAAGCGTCCCTTTTTTTAATAGTCTCAAAAAAAATCCTCGCCAGCTCACGCCCCTTGCTCCTCACTACCCTCCTCCGCCGAAGAATCCACCCCTTCCGAAGAAGGTGCATCCGATTCTGGTGAAGTTTCTTCCCCATTTGATTCTGCTTCAGAAGCGCTCGCATCCTCTTTGACTTCTTCCGACACCGGTGCAACTACAGCTGCCGGCGCTACCACCTGGGCGGCTTCTACAGAGGCAGAAGTACCCCCACGACGTGACCGCCGTGACCGCTTCTTCTTGACTTCATTCCCGTAGATCTCATTAAAATCTACCAGTTCGATCAAACACATTTCTGCGTTGTCTCCCAGACGAGCACCCGTCCGAATGATCCGGGTGTATCCTCCATTGCGGGTTCCGACCTTCGGGCCCACTTCGCGAAACAACTCCGTGACAGCAACCTTGTTTCCCAAGTGGGAAAATGCCATACGGCGGCTGTGTGTGGTGTCTTCCTTCGAACGTGTAACCAAGGGCTCCACAAACTTCCTCAATTCCTTTGCCTTGGCCACCGTGGTGGTAATCCGCTTGTGCTCTATCAATGAGCAGGCCATGTTGGACAACATCGAATGACGATGAGCCGTTTTACGACCTAAGTGATTGAATTTCTTACTGTGACGCATGACTTCACTCCTTATCCAGTTTGTACTTACTCACATCCATTCCGAAAGTGAGGTTCTTGTTCTCCACCAAATCTTCCAATTCGGTGAGTGATTTCTTTCCGAAATTCCGGAATTTCAAAAGGTCATTCTTGTTGTAGGAAACAAGATCCCCCAATGTATCGATGTCCGCAGCCTTCAGACAATTCAAAGCCCGAACACTCAAGTCCATATCACTCAATTTCGTCTTGAGCAACTGACGCATGTGCAGACTGGATTCATCGAACTCCTCAACCTCTACACGTTCTTCCAACTCAAGCGAGATTCGCTCATCCGAAAACAACATGAAGTGCTGAATCAGAATCTTGGCTGACTCCTGCAGTGCATCCTTTGGAGAGATGCTTCCGTCGCATTCAATCTCGAGAACCAACTTCTCATAGTCCGTTCTTTGCTCCACCCGAAAATTCTCCACGTCATACTTGACGTTGCGGATGGGGGTAAAAATGGAGTCGATCGCGATGGTGCCAACAGCAACACCTTCGCGCTTATTCTCTTCAGCTGGAACATATCCGCGTCCCTTGCCAATGGTCAACTCCATGGTGATCGTTGCCTTCTCGTCCATTTGGCAAATCACCAAATCAGGATTCATCACCTGAAATGCACTGGTGAATTTGCCCAAGTCACCCGCCGTCATGACTGTCTGACCGGAAACCGTTACCACCACTGTCTCAGACTCTGTTGAATCTATCTGACGTTTGAAACGAATCTGCTTCAAATTCAGAATGAGATCGGTTACATCCTCTTGGACCCCTTTGATGGTGGAGTACTCGTGCTCCACACCTTCAATTCGGATGCTGGTAATCGCAAACCCTTCCAAAGAAGACAACAAAATCCTGCGCAATGCATTGCCAACCGTGATGCCAAATCCCGGCTCCAATGGCCTGAATTCGAAACGACCCTTGAACTCCGAAGAGTCCAACATCACCACCTTGTCTGGTTTCTGAAAATCTAGAATGGCCATGAAATGTTGGATTGAGGGTTACTTAGAATACAATTCGACAATCAAGGATTCCTTGATGTTCTCGGGAATCTGTGCCCGACTGGGAACATTGATGAATGTCCCCTTCATTTCTTGAACATTCCAATCCAACCAATCGTGACGTTGGTTGTTGGCAGCTATGGATGCAGTGATGACAGGGAGAGACTTACTCTTCTCACGAACAGCGACAATGTCACCAGGACGCAAACGGTACGAGGGAATGTTCACCACGTGACCGTTGACCGTAATGTGCCGGTGAGAAACCAGTTGTCGTGCACCACGCCGGGAAGGGCTAACCCCCAGCCGGTATACCACATTGTCCAATCGGCTCTCACAAAATTGAAGCAGAATTTCACCGGTGATGCCTTGACGGGCATTGGCAGCCTTGAACAAATTCTCAAATTGCTTTTCCAGAATGCCATACGTATACTTCGCTTTTTGCTTCTCAGCAAGCTGCACGGAATACTCAGACTCCTTCTTACGCCGACGTGCATTTCCATGCTGGCCGGGTGCATAAGGACGACGTTCAAGCGCTTTGTCCGGACCAAAGATGGGTTCACGGAAACGACGGCTGATTTTTGATTTGGGACCACGATAGCGTGCCATGGTATTGCTTTCTAAAGGTTCGAAAATGGGTGAATTAAACGCGGCGGCGCTTCGGTGGACGACATCCATTGTGGGGCATAGAAGTCACATCCACAATTTCCGTGATTTCTATTCCCATGTTGTGGAGAGCACGCATGGCACTCTCCCGCCCAGCGCCCGGCCCCTTCACAAAGGCACGAATCTTACGCAACCCAAGTTCGAAGGCTTCCTTTCCACAATCCTCAGCTGCAACTTGTGCTGCATAGGGGGTGTTCTTTTTCGAACCGCGGAAACCCATTTTCCCAGCACTTGACCAAGAAATCACTTGCCCTTGGTTATTGGTCAGGGAAATGATGATGTTGTTGAATGAAGAATGGATGTGAACTTGTCCTGAGGACTCCACCACTACCTTCTTCTTCTTTTTGATGTTCTTTGCCATCGTTGATTTGGTTTGGAGGTAATCAGCTCGTTTCCGAGCTCAATAGTCTATCCGTCTTATTTCTTCTTGTTCGCTACAGTCTTGCGCTTCCCTTTCCGGGTTCGCGAATTGTTCTTGGTCCGTTGCCCACGCAACGGAAGACCATTCCTGTGCCGGATGCCTCGGTAGCAACCGATATCCATCAAACGCTTGATGTGGGCATGCGTCTCTGATCGAAGCTCACCCTCAACCTTAAATCCCGTAGCGATATTCGTGCGAATCGAGGCAATCTCCTCGTCCGTCCATTCCTGAACTTTCTTGTCTACTGAAACGCCCGAGTCAGCGAGCACCTTGGCTGCGCGACTCCGACCAATTCCATAGATGTAAGTCAATGCGATCACCCCGCGCTTCTGGCGGGGAATGTCAATGCCTGCAATACGTGCCATACTGATAGGGTTCAAGAAGCATCAACCTTGACGCTGCTTCATTTTTGGGTTCTTCTTGTTGATTACATACAACCTGCCTTTGCGGCTTACGATTTTGCAATCTACTGTCCGCTTCTTTAGGGATGCTCTGACCTTCATGATGTCTTCTATTTCTTGTATCGGAATGAGATTCTTCCCTTCGTCAAATCGTAAGGGGACATTTCCACCTTCACCTTATCTCCAGGTAGGATTTTGATGTAGTACATCCGCATCTTCCCCGAGATATGGGCGGTGATCACATGCCCATTTTCCAGTTCGACACGAAACATGGCATTTGACAATGCCTCTAGAATCGTACCATCCTGGGTGATCGACGATTGTTTCGCCATTCGCTGTTAACTAATTGACCGTTTATCTTTAAGAACCTCATCTATTTCATCAAAACTCGAAAGCACATCAGGCGCCCCATTTCGGACAACTACATCGTGTTCAAAATGGGCCGACCTCTTTCCATCTGCCGTGACTATCGTCCAACCATCTACAGATTGACGGACTTCCTTGCGTCCGGCATTGATCATGGGCTCAATCGCCAAAACCATACCGTCCAACAGTTGAACGCCATTTCCGCGGCGGCCAAAATTAGGGACTTCTGGCCATTCATGGAGTTCTTTCCCCAAACCATGTCCTACCAAGTCACGCACAACAGAAAAACCCTGGGCCTCCGCCAACGATTGACAAGCGAATCCTATATCACCTGTTCGTTTACCGACTACTGCCTGTGCAATCGCCACCTCAAGACAAGAACGTGTTACATCCAAGAGCAACCGATCCGCTTCAGAGATTTCACCGACCGCAAAGGTGAATGCACTGTCTCCGTAAAAACCATTCATTAAAACACCACAGTCCACAGAGACAATGTCTCCAGACTCTAGTGCACGATGATCAGGTAGACCATGTACTACAGCTTCATTGACTGAAATACAAAGGGTACTAGGAAATCCTCCATACCCCTTGAAACCAGGGATGGCCCCGTGATCACAGATGAACTCCTCCGCAATGTGATCCAGCTTCAAAGTGGTCACTCCGGGCGCAATCCATCTGGCCACAGTGGCCAATGTACTTCCTACAAGCAAAGAACTCTTCCGGATAAGCTCGACCTCTTCCTCCGTTTTGACACGGATTTGTCGACCCCAGCCCATCCTCTTATCAACCTGCAATCCCCCCGACGGGAGATTGCGAACGACCGCGAAGCTTGCCTGACTTCAAGAAGCCATCATACTTGCGGTCCAACAAATGAATCTCAATCTGTTGCAGGGTGTCCAAAACGACACCAACCATGATCAACAATGACGTACCTCCAAAGAAGATGGCGAAACTCTGCGCCTTCGCAAGCCCCAAATTCAGCACGATTGCAGGGAGGATGGCAATCACCCCCAAGAAAACCGCACCCGGAAGCGTGATGTTGCTCAAAATACTCTCCAAGTAATCCGCGGTGGGCTTACCTGGTTTGACACCTGGAATGAAGCTGTTCTGACGCTTCAAATCATCTGCCATCTGGGTTGGATTCACTGTAATGGCCGTGTAGAAGTACGTAAAGACAACAATCATCAGGAAGAACAACAGATTATAAAGAAAACCGTTGAAATCGGTCAAACTCAACAAGACACTGTTGTTCTGCAAGAATTCTGACTGCGTGAGATACAGCGGCACAAACATGATTGCTTGAGCAAAAATGATGGGCATTACACCCGCAGAATTCACCTTCAATGGAATGAATTCGCGTGCTCCAGCCCCCTGTGGAAGATGACCACCTGATTGCTGCAGGCGCGCCATTTGCACTGGCACCTTGCGCAGCGCTTGTACAAGAGCCACGCTCAGCCCAATCACCACCAACAAAATGGCTACCTCAACAAGGAAGAAGTAAACTGACCCGTCGGGGTGCATGAACTCTTGGATGAGAGCTTGCGGAAACGTGGCAATGATCCCAATCATAATGAGCAAGGAAATCCCGTTTCCAATTCCCCGCTCGGTGATGCGCTCACCCATCCACATGATGGCCAAGGTAGAGCTGATGAGAATCACCACTGCCGAAGCCCACCATATCCCATTCGGGTTGGCTACCGCTCCGGGAACCGAAACGACGGTAGACGCCAAGTATCCGGGAGCTTGCACCAGCGTGATACCGATCGTGAGAAAGCGTGTCCACTGGTTGATTTTCTTCCTACCGCTTTCACCGTCCGATTGCAATTTCTGGACACTGGGTACCGCAATCCCCAACAATTGGATGATAATGGATGCGGAGATGTAGGGCATAACGCCCAACGCAAAAATGGAAGCCCGGCTGAAAGCCCCTCCTGTAAAAAGGGCCAGGATGCTTCCCAAGCCATCGCCTGCATTGCCACTTACCTGTTCGGCCAGAACATCGCTGTTGACACCTGGAATTACAATGTAAGACCCAATCCGGTAAATCAAAATGAAGAGCAGCGTTACACCGATCTTCTTGCGAAGCTCTTCATGATTCCAAATGTTCCTGAAACTGCCAAAGAAGTCTTTCATCCTGCTTTGAGAATTCGTTTTAGATCGAAATAGCCTGTCCTCCAGCCTTCTCGATGGCTTCGCCTGCAGACTTGGTGAACTTGTGCGCTTCAATCTTGCAACCCGAGGAGAGTTCACCACGGCCCAAAATCTTCACCAAATCACGCTTGCCTGCCATTCCATTCTCTTGAAGGGTCAACAAGGTGACTTCGGTAAGTCCCTTCCGGGTGATCAATTCTTGGAGCGTGTCCAAATTGATGCCCTTGTACTCCACCCGATTCGGGCTCTTAAAACCAAATTTGGGCACCCGACGTTGAAGGGGCATTTGTCCCCCTTCGAAACCGATTTTGCTCTTGTATCCGGAACGAGCCTTGGCTCCCTTGTGGCCACGTGTGGAAGTGCCTCCGTGACCAGAGCCTTCACCGCGACCAACTCGCTTTCGCTGCTTCCGCGATCCCTCTGCAGGAGTTAAACTGCTTAGATTCATGGTTATGCTGGTTGAGGTTGATTAAGATTGTACGACTGTGACCAAGTGTTGGACCTTCCGAACCATGCCCAAAATCTGGGGTGTCGCCTCGTGGACAACTGGATTGTGAAGCTTCTTGATGCCCAATGCTTGAATGGTCGCCTTTTGACGTTCAGGGCGCTTGATTGCACTCCGGACCTGTGTGATGGTAATCTTTGCCATGGTTTCCTGAGCATTAACCTTGATGGACCTTTGAAATAGAGATTCCACGCATCCGAGCTACCTCCTCTGCACTGCGCAAAGCCAGCAGGGCATTGAATGTCGCCTTCACCACATTGTGCGGGTTAGAAGAGCCTAAGGATTTGCCCAATACATCCTTGATTCCCGCACTTTCCAGAACTGCACGCATTGCACCTCCAGCGATAACCCCTGTTCCCGGGGAAGCCGGACGGATCAAAATGTGTGCACCTGCGTACTTCATCTCCTGAGCGTGGGGAATCGTACCGTTGATCAGTGGGATGGCCACCATTTGCTTCTTCGCGTCCTCAATCCCCTTCTGGATGGCAGTAGCTACTTCCCGGCTCTTGCCGAGGCCATGACCTACTTTGCCCTTTTCGTCTCCAACCACCATGATCGCACCAAAGCTGAAGGTACGTCCCCCCTTTGTTGTCTTTGCGACCCGATTGATGCCTACCAAACGTTCCTTCAAATCTGGATCTCCCGTTCGGGGCTGCTGTTGCTGATCCCGAGGACCGCCCTTTCTTTGTTGACGTTGCTGTTCCATTGCTTCAGAATTTCAAACCACCCTCACGAGCAGCTTCTGCCAATTGCTTTACACGACCGTGATACAGATATCCATTGCGGTCAAAAACCACAGACTCCACACCCGCTTTGAGTGCCACGGAAGCAATCAACTTGCCGACCTCGGCTGCTTGAAGCAATTTGGCCACTCCTTTCGATCCATCCTTCGCAAGCGAAGATGCAGCTGCCAAGGTCCGACCCGTGGTATCATCAATGATCTGCGCGTAGATCTGCTTGTTGCTTCGATAAACCGAAAGGCGAGGACGATCAGGTGTTCCAGCCACCTTACCCCGTACACGACGCTTGATGCGCTCTCGTGCAAATGTCTTGTTCGTACCCATGAGATAAGATTATTTAGAAGCCGTTTTTCCAGCCTTCCGACGAACCAATTCACCGACGCGACGTACCCCCTTGCCTTTATAGGGCTCCGGTTTGCGCAATGAACGGATTTTAGCTGCTACCATGCCAATCAACTGTTTGTCATGGGACTTCAAGCGGATGAATGGATTGGACCCCTTCTTGGTCTCTGATTCCAATGCAATTTCCTTCGGCAATTGGAAAACAATTGGGTGGCTATAACCCAAGGACAGGGTCAGTTCTTGTCCTTCGGCAGAGGCACGATAGCCCACACCCACGAGTTCCAAGTCGATCGAATATCCTTCCGTTACACCTACCACCATGTTGTTCACCAGCGCGCGATAAAGACCGTGCTTCGAGCGGTGTGTTTTCTCATCCGACGAACGAGAGAACGTCAGAACGCCGTCGGTGTAATCCATGGAAATCTCTTCCCCTATCTCCTGCTGAAGTTCCCCCTTGGGGCCCTTCACCTTCACCAAGTTTCCATCAATCGTCAGCGTTACCGACGAAGGGACTTGTATGATTGATTTGCCTATACGAGACATGATGAAAATCTTTGGAATCAATAAACTGTACAGATGACCTCGCCTCCGATGTTCATCTTTCGCGCCTCCTTGTCCGTCATCAACCCTTTGGACGTGGAAACGATGGCCACGCCCAAACCATTCAACACACGTGGCAACTCATCCGCACCAGCGTAACGACGCAAACCTGGAGTACTTACACGTTGCAGTTTTGTAATGGCTGGACGCTTCGATTGCGGATCGTAGCGCAATGCAATCTTAATGGAGCCCTGAGGCCCATCCTCCATGAACTTATAATTCAAGATATAACCCTTGTCGAAAAGGATTCGGGTCATTTCCTTCTTCATGTTGGAGGCAGGAATCTCTACCACCTTATGTCCTGCTGACTGTGCATTCCGGATGCGTGTCAGAAAGTCGGCTATTGGATCGGTAAACATCTTCTTATCTACTTTATGGATTACCAGCTCGCCTTCTTCACTCCAGGAATCTTACCGGCCAACGCCATTTTCCGGAACAAAACTCTAGAAATTCCGAACTGACGCATGTATCCCCGGGGGCGCCCTGTAATCAAACAACGGTTGTGCAAACGAACAGCAGCACTATTCGGCGGCAGCTTCTGCAATCCCTCCCAGTCACCAGCAGCCTTCAAGGCAGCACGCTTGGCTGCATATCGAGCGACAAGCTTCGCACGCTTGCGCTCCCGAGCCTTCATTGATTCTTTAGCCATGGCTCTTAGTTCTTTTTAAATGGGAAACCAAAACCTTCCAACAACGCCTTTGCCTCCTCATCCGTGCGAGCGTTGGTAACAATGGTGATATCCATACCATTGAAGTGCTTCACTTCGTCCAAAGTGATTTCTGGGAAGATGATTTGCTCTTTGACACCGAAGGTAAAGTTGCCCCGACCGTCAAATCCCTTTGCCTTCACTCCTTGAAAATCTCGCGTACGTGGTAGCGAAACTGCAATCAAGCGATCCAAGAATTCGTACATGCGTTCACGACGTAGGGTCACGCGGGCTCCTATCGGCATCCCCTTCCGCAACTTGAAGTTGGAGACGTCCTTCGTAGAAAGCGTGGGAACAGCCTTCTGGCCTGCAATGCGCGACATTTCTTCCACCGCCCCATCAACAATCTTCTTGTCAGCGATGGCTTTGCCCAAGCCCTGGTTCAGACAGATTTTCAAGATCTGTGGTACCTCCATAGAGGACTTGTACTCAAAACGCTCCTTGAGCGATGGTACGATTTGCTCATGATAATGAGCCTTCAAACGAGGTGCGTATGCCATCACTTCAACTCTTGGTTGGATTTCTTCGCGTAACGAACCAATTTGCCTTCGTCATTCCGACGACGGCCTACACGGGTAACGGCACCTGTGCCGTCTACAACCATCACATTGGAGATGTGAATTCCGGCTTCTACTGTTACAATACCTCCTTGTGGGTTGGCTACTCCCGGCTTCTTGTGCTTCTTCACCAGGTTTACACCTTCCACGGTCACCCGGTCTTTGCTCCGGTCAACGGCGAGTACAACACCTTCTTTGCCCCGATTTCCGCCTGAGATTACCTTAACGGTATCTCCTTTTTTGATTTTAAACCGCTTGTACATGGCTTCCTACTTTACAGCACTTCGGGTGCCAAAGAAACAATCTTCATGTAGTCCTTTTCACGCAGTTCCCGAGCCACAGGACCGAAAATGCGGGTACCACGCATTTCGCCTGCTGCGTTCAACAGCACAATTGCGTTGTCATCGAATCGGATGTAGGATCCATCAGCACGACGGACTTCCTTCCGTGTGCGGACCACAACACCAGTGGATACTGTTCCCTTTTTGACATTGCCATTGGGCGAGGCATCCTTTATCGCAACCACCACTTTATCGCCAATGCTGGCGTAGCGGCGGCGTGTTCCGCCCAACACCCGAATGCAAAGAGCTTCTTTTGCACCGCTGTTGTCGGCCACTTTCATGCGTGATTCTTGTTGTATCATAATCTAATGGTCTTCAAAAATTACTTCGCACGCTCCAGAATCTCAACCACACGCCAGCACTTGCGCTTGCTGAGTGGCCGTGTCTCCATGATGCGAACCGTATCGCCTACGTTGCACTCTTCCTTTTCGTCGTGCGCCATGAACTTGCTCGTCTTGTTGACGAACTTCCGGTACTTCCCGTGCATCTCTTTGCGCTCAACGGTGACCGTGATGGACTTGGTCATGGCATTCGAGGAGACGATGCCAATTCGTTCCTTGCGCAGATTGCGCTCGCTCCCCGTGATGTTCTCTGTGCTCATGACTTGGTTTGATTGCGCGCGTTCAACTCTGTCAACAGACGAGCGATGTCTCGCTTTTTGTTGCGAATGATCATTGGACTCTCCAATCCAGCCACAGTATGGTTGAAACGAATTTTCGCCAATGAATCCCGCTCAGCTGAAATGCGATCATTCAAATCTGCATCAGCGAGCTTGCGTACTTCTTTCATTTCCATTACGCGTGATCATAATCTGGACGTACAACAAACTTGCACTTAACAGGCAACTTCTGAGCCCCGAGGCGCAAAGCCTCTTGTGCTGTCTCCAGAGGCACTCCGTCCACTTCGAACATGATGCGCCCTGGCTTTACAGGTGCTACCCAATGGCTGGGAGCTCCCTTACCCTTACCCATCCGCACCTCGGCAGGTTTCGCAGTGATAGGTTTGTCAGGAAAAATTCGAATCCAAACCTTCCCTTCCCGCTTCATGAAGCGGTTGATGGCAATACGTGAGGCCTCAATTTGCCGAGCGGTGATGAAACCCACCTCCAGGGTCTTGATGCCGAATGAACCGTATGCAATGTTGGCGCCACGCTGTGCAGTACCCCGCACACGGCCCTTTTGCATTTTCCGGTATTTCGTTCTCTTTGGCTGTAACATGACTTCAGCTATTTACCTCAGTTGCGGGGGCGACGACGGGGCGGACGACGATCCGCACCGGGCGCTGGCCGCCGGTCATTGGTGGGTTTCTTGGGCGCCGGAAGCGGTGACAAATCCCGCTTCCCATATACTTCTCCACGGCAGATCCAGCATTTGATTCCAATCCGACCGTATGTTGTGTGTGCCTCTACAATAGAATAATCAATGTCGGCACGAAACGTATGCAAGGGAATGCGCCCCTCCTTATAGGATTCAGAGCGCGCGATTTCGGCCCCATTTACACGTCCCGCAATATTGATCTTGATTCCCTCTGCTCCCATCTTCATGGTGGAGGTGATTGCCATTTTGATTGCCCGGCGGTGAGAGATACGTGCCTCAATTTGACGGGCAACGCTCTCTGCTACAAGGCGGGCGTCCAACTCAGGCCGCTTGATTTCAAAGATGTTGATTTGTACATCTTTTCCCGTGAGCTTTTTCAACTCTTCCCGGATTTTCTCAACCTCCTGCCCCCCCTTTCCAATGATGACACCTGGGCGCGCCGTCTTGACCGTAACCGTCACCAATTTGAGGGTACGCTCAATGACGATGCTCGATACACTGGCCTTCCGAAGACGTGCCATGAGGTACTCACGGATCTTCTCATCCTCTACCAACTTGTCGGCATAGTGTTTGCCTCCGTACCAGTTTGAATCCCATCCACGAATGAATCCGAGACGGTTGCCAATTGGGTTTGTTTTCTGTCCCATGGATTAATTTTTCGCAGAGTCTACAATTACCGTAACATGATTGCTCCGCTTGCGAACGCGGTGAGCACGGCCCTGAGGTGCCGTCTGAAGACGCTTCAACATACGACCTCCATCCACCTTGATTTCACGGACAATCAAAGAAGATTCCTCTGGACGGGACCCCTCATTCTTCGCTTCCCAGTTGGCTATTGCTGAACGCAACAACTTCTCCAAACGAATGGACGCTTCCCTTGGGCTGAACTTCAGAACGTTCAGTGCTTGGAAGACATCCTTCCCACGCACCGTGTCCGCTACCAGTCGCATCTTCTGCGGGGAAGTAGGGCAATCATTGAGCTTCGCTACAGCGATGCGCTTCATGTCCTCCTTGCGGGCATCTGCCGCCATTCTTTTTCTCTTTCCCATGACGCTTATCGCTTCTTGTCCTTCTTGTCCGCGTGACCACGGAAAGTTCGAGTCGGTGAAAATTCGCCAAGTTTATGGCCTACCATGTTCTCCGTTACAAAAACAGGAATGAACTGCCGTCCATTGTGCACGGCAATCGTCAAACCTACAAAGTCCGGCGTGATCGTACTCGAGCGCGACCAAGTCTTAATGACAGCCTTCTTGCCTGAAGCCTGCATGGCCTCGACCCGGAGGGCCAACTTGTAGTGAATGAAAGGGGGTTTCTTAAGTGAACGAGCCATGGCGATTATTTCTTCCGGCGCTCAATGATAAACTTCGAACTGTTCTTGCGGTTTTTCCGCGTCTTGTAACCCTTTGCAGGGATACCCTTGCGTGAACGTGGGTGTCCACCTGTAGCACGGCCTTCACCCCCACCCATCGGGTGATCTACTGGGTTCATGACCACACCACGAACCCGTGGACGACGTCCCAACCAACGGGAGCGACCGGCCTTACCTGAAATCTGCAAATTGTGTTCGGAATTGCTTACCGATCCAATCACTGCCATGCAGGTTTGCAGAATCTTCCGGGTTTCACCACTGGGCATCCGAATGACCGCATACTTTCCATCCCGGGCAGTGAGCTGAGCATAAGATCCAGCGCTCCGGGCAATGGATGCCCCTTGGTGCGGGTACAACTCAATGTTGTGAATGACCGTTCCCAAAGGCACGTCGCTCAAGTACATCGCATGACCCACGTTGGGAATGGCCTGTTTGCCACTGTGAATGGTCATTCCGACCTTCAAACCCTGGGGTGCAATGATGTAGCGCTTCTCTCCGTCAGCATACTCCACCAGGCAAATACGTGCCGTGCGATTGGGATCATACTCCACGGTTAGGACCGTCGCTGCTTCGTGTTTGTCACGCTTGAAGTCAATCAAACGATAACGACGCTTGTGCCCACCTCCACGGTAGCGCATGGTCATACGACCTTCGCTGTTCCTTCCACCACTCTTCTTAATGGGTTCCAACAACGGCTTGAAGGGCGTGTCTGTGGTCAGCTCCTCAAACTTCGAGGCCACCTTGTGTCGCGTCCCCGGTGTTATGGGGTTGAATTTCCGGAGTGCCATATCAAATATTCTGATAGAAGTCAATCATTTCTCCTTCCCCCAAACGAACGATTGCCTTCTTGTAAGTACTCGTCCGACCCTTGACCATACCTGTCTTCGTGTAACGCTGTCGTGCCTTCCCGTCCACACGAACCGTCCGAATGGAACTGACATGTACGCCATACTCCTTTTCGACGGCCTTCTTGATTTCAATCTTGTTCGCACCCAGAGCGACAACGAAGCCATAAGCTTGGTTCCGATCCTGGTCCGCGCTCATCTTCTCGGTGAGCAACGGTTTGATTAGAATTTGCTGTTGCATCTCTGGATTATTTGAGCAAGCCTTGAACCACCTCGTGGGCATTGTCCACGAAAACGATGGTCTTGCAATTCATGATATCGTATGTGCTCAAGTCCGTAGCCACCATGACTCGGTGCTTGGGCAAATTGCGGCAACTCCGGTAGATGGCGTCATTTGATTGGGGCAACACCATCAGGGTCTTGTCCTGCGCCAAATCCAATCCTTTGAATATCTTGACGATCTCTTGGGTTTTGGGTTGTGCCATTTCGAATGCTTCAAGCACCTTGATGCTACCGTCTTTCGCTTTGTAGCTCAACGCACTCCGGCGCGCCAACTTCTTCACCTTGACATTGATCCGCTCGGTGTAGTCCCTCGGTTCGGGACCGAAAATCCGTCCACCACCCCGGAAGAGGGGATTTTTGATGCTACCCGCCCGAGCTCCACCGGTACCCTTCTGCTTCTTCAACTTCCTTGTGGAACCTGATACAATTCCACGGTGCAGGGTATCATGTGTGCCTTGACGCTGTGCGGCCAAGTATCGCTTCACATCCAAATAGATGGCATGGTCATTCGGCTCAATTCCGAAAACCTCGGGGTCCAAAGAAACCGTCTTCGACGTCTTGGAACCGCTGGTGCTGTATACTTCGAGTTTCATTAGGCCTTCGGTTTGCGGATGACAACAGAAGCTCCTTTGTGCCCTGGAACGGCACCTTTTACGACGAGGACCGAATCCTCAGCCAAAATGCGCACGATCTCCAAATTCTCCATGGTGACGCGGGCGTTGCCAGTTTGACCCGCCATACGCATCCCCTTGAATACCCGTGCAGGTGTAGAAGCTGCACCCACCGAACCCGGCGCACGCAAACGGTTGTGTTGACCATGGGTGCTTTGCCCGACACCGCCAAAACCATGACGCTTGACTACGCCCTGAAAGCCCTTACCCTTGGATGTTCCAATCACGGAGACAAACTCTCCTTCGTTGAAAACATCCGTTATACCAATTTGATCGCCCGGCTGATAAGCCTTGTCGAAATGCTTGAATTCAACCAGCTTCCGCTTGGGTGTTACCCCCGCGCGTTGAAAATGGCCTTGCATCGCCTTGGATGTATGCTTCTCCGAGCGTTCTCCAAAGCCGAGCTGGACAGCTTCATAGCCATCCTTCTCCAGGGTACGAACTTGCGTGACTACGCAAGGACCAACCTCCAATATCGTGCATGGAATATTCTTTCCAGCGGCACTGTAGATGCTGGTCATACCTATCTTCTTCCCTATGAGTCCGGGCATGATGATTGTTGGGTATGTGGATTGTTAAACGAAAAATGACTAGACCTTGATTTCTACCTCCACACCGCTCGGCAACTCAAGACGCATGAGGGCGTCTACCGTTTTCGAAGAGGAACTGTAGATGTCAATCAACCGCTTGTAAGAATTCAACTCGAATTGCTCACGGGACTTCTTGTTCACGTGCGGTGAACGCAAGACCGTGTAGATCCGCTGGTGGGTTGGCAGGGGCACAGGGCCACTGATGACCGCACCCGTTGTCTTGACCGTCTTGACAATCTTCTCAGCCGACTTATCGACCAAATTGTGATCGTAAGACTTCAGTTTGATTCTGATTTTCTGTGTCATGATGCGATAAGCCTGCTTCAACGCTTGGATTCAGCAATTACTCGTTCTTGAATGTTGTTGGGAGCCTCGGTGTAATGGCTGAAGCTCATGCTCGAAGTCGCACGACCCGAGGTGAGGGTGCGCAAATCCGTCACATAACCAAACATCTCGGACAAGGGAACCTTGGCATTGATGATGGTCTTGCCCGCACGGGTACCTGTACCTTCAATCAACGCGCGCCGCTTGTTCAAATCGCCGATGACATCACCCATATTCTCATCAGGTGTTACCACCTCCAACTGCATCATGGGCTCCAGAATTTTTGGGTTGCATGAACGAAGCGCATTGCGGTAAGCCATCTTTGCCGCCAATTCAAACGACAGTGCGTCCGAGTCCACCGCGTGGAAGCTACCGTCGATGAGTTCGACCGACATGCTGTCCATTTGGTAGCCTGCCAGAACGCCGTTCTTCATGGCCTGCTCAAAGCCCTTCTCCACTGCGGGGACAAATTCCTTTGGTACGTTACCCCCCTTGACCGAGTTGGTGAAAACCAGACCTGGCTCTTCAGGAGTTGGCGATGGTCCAATCTTGACAATAATATCAGCGAACTTACCACGGCCACCCGACTGCTTCTTGTACACTTCCCGATGCTGGGTGGTTCCAAAGATGGCCTCCTTGTAGTTTACCTGAGGTGCACCTTGGTTGCACTCCACCTTGAACTCCCGGCGCAAACGGTCCACCAGAATCTCCAAGTGCAATTCGCCCATGCCTGAGATGACGGTTTGACCTGTCTCCTCGTCGGTACGAACGCGGAACGTTGGATCCTCTTCAGCCAGCTTGTAGAGGCCATTCGCAAGCTTGTCCAAATCTGCCTGAGACTTTGGCTCAACTGCAATACCGATTACAGGCTCGGGGAAGGACATGCTCTCCAAAACCATCGGAGCACTCTCATCACACAGGGTATCTCCTGTTTTGATGTCCTTGAAGCCTACCACCGCACCGATGTCTCCCGCTTCCAAGAACTCGATGGGGTTCTGCTTGTTGGAGTGCATCTGGAAGATCCTCGAAATACGCTCCTTCTTGTCCGAACGCGTGTTGATCACATAGGACCCCGCATTTAGAACTCCCGAGTATGCTCGGACGAAACACAGCCGGCCCACGAAAGGATCGGTTGCAATTTTGAAGGCCAAGCCAGCAAAAGGCTCGGTTGGAGAGGGCTTCCGGATGATTTTTACCTCTGGGTCATCCACCGAACATCCCTCAACATCTCCGATGTCGAGCGGAGAGGGGAGGTACTGCATGACCGCATCCAACATGGTCTGAACCCCCTTGTTCTTGAAGGCAGACCCACAAAGAATCGGGGTGATTTGCATGGCGATGGTCGCCTTGCGGATGGCTGCAATGATTTCGTCCGGAGTCAAACTGTCTGGATCCTCGAAATACTTCTCCATCAACGTCTCATCCTGCTCCGCTGCTGCCTCAATCAACTTCGCGCGGTACTCAACAGCCGTCTCTTTGAGATCCTCCGGAATCGGTACTTCCCGCCAGGTCATGCCCAAGTCTTCCTCGTTCCAGATGAATGCCTTGTTCGAAACCAAGTCGACAACTCCGACAAACGTTTCTTCCGCACCAATCGGAACCTGCAAAGGCACAGGGCGCGCACCAAGCATTTCCTTGATCATGCCCAGAACGTTGTAAAAGTCTGCACCCGAACGGTCCATTTTGTTGATGAAGCCGAGGCGGGGAACCTTGTACTTATCAGCCAAGCCCCAGTTCGTCTCGGACTGAGGTTCGACACCCGAAACAGCGCAGAACAAGGCCACTGCACCATCCAACACACGCAGGGAGCGCTCCACTTCCACCGTGAAATCCACGTGGCCCGGGGTGTCGATCAGGTTGATGCGATAATCGTCTCCGTTGAACTTCCAGAAACAAGTCGTTGCAGCCGAGGTGATCGTGATGCCACGCTCCTGCTCCTGCTCCATCCAGTCCATGGTGGCTGCACCATCGTGCACCTCACCGATCTTATGTGAAATGCCCGTGTAGTACAGGATGCGCTCCGACGTGGTCGTCTTTCCAGCGTCCACGTGGGCCATGATCCCGATGTTTCGGGTATATCGCAGGTCTCTCTTAGCCATTGTTCTGGGCTTGTATCTTCAGTGGTGATTCAGAAACGGAAATGCGAGAATGCCTTGTTCGCTTCCGCCATGCGGTGGGTATCCTCCTTCTTCTTGAAGGTTGCACCCTCCTCCTTGGCTGCAGCAATTACCTCAGCAGCCAGACGCTCGGACATGGCCTTTTCATTCCGCTTCCGTGCATAGTTGATGAGCCACTTCATGGCCAACGACTGACGACGGGATTCCCGAATGGGCTGCGGAATTTGGAAGGTAGCCCCGCCAACCCGGCGGCTACGCACTTCGACACCTGGGGTTACATTCTCCAACGCTTTGTTGAAGATGGCCAACCCATCCTCACCCGTGCGCTCTTGAACCCGGTCCATGGCCTTGTAGAAGATGTCAAAGGCAATGCTCTTCTTGCCGTCCAACATCAAGTTGTTTACGAAACTCGTCACCACCGTGCTGCCGAATCTTGGGTCGGGCAGGATGAGATGCTTTTTGGGAGTTCTCCTTCTCATGGCTGATTACTTCTTCGCTTTGGGACGCTTCGTTCCGTACTTCGAGCGGCGCTGTGAACGGCCTTCCACCCCTGCAGTGTCCAATGCACCCCGCACGATGTGGTACCGAACCCCCGGCAAGTCCTTCACCCGGCCTCCGCGTACCAACACAATGCTATGCTCCTGCAAGTTGTGGCCTTCCCCACCGATGTAAGCGTTGACCTCGTTGCCGTTGGTCAGGCGAACACGAGCCACCTTCCGCATCGCGGAGTTGGGCTTTTTGGGGGTCGTGGTGTACACACGCACACACACGCCTCGCCGTTGAGGACAAGCATCAAGTGCCGCCGATTTGCTCGACTGGGCCTTCGTGATGCGACCCTTGCGGATGAGCTGCTGGATGGTAGGCATTCGTTCGAATGATCAAGTTTCCGTTGTTCAAAAAATCTCTTTCCCCGAATTAAGGGGCTGCAAAAGTAACAGATTAAGTCAGAAAAGCAATAGACATCCGCACCTTTTTTCCCGCTAATTCCTCCACCCACTCCAAGAGCCGCTTGGTGGTGTGGGGCGGGCCTTCCTACCTTCGAAGACGTGGAATTTCTCAACCAACTCAACGCGGCGCAACGCGATGCGGCCGCCCACATGGACGGGCCGATGATGGTCATTGCGGGCGCTGGCTCAGGCAAGACCCGGGTGCTGACCTACCGCATCGCCCATCTGATTCAGCAAGGCGTGGATCCGTTTTCTGTTTTGGCCTTGACCTTCACCAACAAGGCTGCGCGGGAAATGAAGGAGCGGATTGCCACCCTGATCGGAGAGCGCGAAGCACGCAACGTTTGGATGGGCACATTCCACAGCGTCTTCGCCCGGATTCTACGCATGGAGAGCGAGCGATTCAACTACGACCGGAATTTCACCATTTATGACACGGCAGACAGCCGTTCGCTGCTCAAGGACATCATCTTGGGACTCGGATTGGATGACAAAGTGTACAAGCCCGCGAGCGTTCAGGGCCGGATCTCGGCCGCCAAGAACAACTTGTTGAACGCCCGCGACTACCAGGAACATCCCGAAATCCAGTCAGAAGACCAGCAGGCGGGCCGGCCGCGCACCGGGGAGATTTTCCAGACCTATGAAAACCGGTGTGCCCGGGCGCAGGCCATGGACTTCGACGACCTTTTGTACCGCATGAACGTACTGCTGCGCGATTTCCCGGACCTGCTTCACAAGTACCAAACCCGTTTCCGCTACATCCTCGTTGACGAGTACCAAGACACCAACTTCGCGCAGTACCTCATCATCAAACAGCTCGCAGCCCGGTTCGAAAACCTGTGCGTGGTGGGGGACGATGCGCAGTCGATCTATGGGTTTCGGGGAGCCAACATCCAGAACATCCTCAATTTTAAAAAGGACTACCCCGATTACAAACTCTACAAACTCGAGCAGAACTACCGGTCCACACGGCACATTGTGCAAGCTGCGAACTCGGTCATTGCCCTGAACAGCGAGCAGATCGAGAAAACGGTTTGGACTGAAAATGAACCCGGTTCAAAAATCGGGATCCACCGATTGTACACAGACAACGAAGAGGGTCGGTTTGTGGCGACACGCATCTTTGATCTACACAACGGCACCCAGTCCCATTTCCGGGACTTCGCAATCCTCTACCGAACCAATGCCCAGTCCCGCTCATTCGAGGAAAGCCTCCGGAAACTCAACATTCCCTACAAGATTTTCGGCGGCCTCTCCTTTTACCAAAGGAAGGAAATCAAGGACCTCATCGCCTACTTCCGGCTGACCGCGAACCACCGCGACGACGAGGCCTTCAAACGGGTCATCAACTACCCCGCGCGGGGCATAGGCAAAACCTCTTTGGAACGCCTCATCATCGAGGCCGCCGAGCGGGAAACCTCGCTCTGGGATCTGCTCACCGACCCGTTCCAACCTCCCCAGACCATCGGAGCCTCGGGCCTGCGCAAGATGGTGGACTTCGCCACCATGATTCGGAGCTTCCGGGCTGAGTTACACACGCGGAGTGCGCATGATTTGGCCTTGCACATCGCCCGACATACAGGACTGGTACATGCCCTGCATTCCGACAAATCCCCAGAAGGTGTAGCACGTTACGACAACATCCAAGAGCTGCTCAATGGCATCCAGGCCTTCACCGAGCAGCAGCAACAGGCCCAGCCGGAGGTCCTGCCCACCTTGTCCGACTTTCTCGTGGACGTCGCGCTGCTGACCGACGCTGACAACACCGAAACGGACGAGAACAGTGTGAGCCTGATGTCCATCCACTCCGCCAAGGGGCTGGAGTTTGCGCATGTGTTCGTCGTGGGCATGGAAGAGCAGCTTTTTCCAAGCCAAATGGCGATGCAATCCCGTTCCGAATTGGAGGAGGAACGCCGCCTGTTCTACGTGGCGCTCACGCGGGCGGAGAAAACGTGTACGTTGAGCTACGCCCTGACCCGTTACCGGTGGGGTCAATTGATGCAATCCGAACCCAGCCGATTCCTCGACGAAATCGATCCGGCTTGCGTGGAAATGCCCTCGACGCGGGAGCGAAAGCCGACCCCGTTCTCGGGTGGCGCCGGGTTCGAGGCGGCGCGGAAAGGGTGGCGCGCCATGCCGGGCGGCCCGGCAACGACAGGCGGCTCGCCCGCAACCGAAGCCGAACCCTCGCCCCCCCGAGCAGAGGAGGCTCCAGCCAATGCCCCACCCCGGCCCGGCCTGAAACGCTTCGAACTGCCGGTGCCTCCCTTCGCTGGAAAGGGCAGCAAACGCCTGCGCCCCAACCTTCCCGAGGGCGGAGAGACAGAGTTGGCAGAGGGCACCGTGGTTCGGCATGACCGATTCGGCAAGGGGAAGGTGGTGAAGGTCGAAGGAGTCGCTCCGAACCAGAAAGCCACCGTCTTTTTCCCGGAGGCAGGCCTGCGGCAGCTCCTGCTCAAGTTCGCGAAGCTCCAAGTCCTAGAGGAATGAGCAGGCGGTCAGGCTGGGTTCTTTGGGGAGCATTGGGGCTGCTGCTGGCTTGCCGGCCGCAGTCCGAGGAACCTCTGGGGCTGACGGTGTCGGTGCGGGATGCCAGGCCGGACCGGTGGGGAATGCCCGTACCGGAGGTCGGGCTGCGGCTCGGCCGACGGGCGGTGGAGGGCGGCGTGCTCGTGGGGGCTTACACGGACGCGGCGGAGGGCACCACCGACGCGACGGGACAATGCGCCCTGTCGTTCGACCGGGTGAATGCGCTGGACTATCGGCTGGACCTCGAGCGGGAAGGGTGGTTCCCGGAGCGACTCGCCTTTTCGCCCGAGGACTTCGTGCCCGGCGAACCGCAGGTCGTAGCGGTGGAATTGATGCCGCGGTCGCAGGTCACCGTACACTTGGTCCGGCTGGGTGAAGCTGCACCGGGGGATCAAGTGCAGTTCCGCACATTGCATGTTCCAGACCGTTGGCCTACTTGTGCTGGGGTTTGGCATACTGTGAGCGGAGCGACCGCCGACACGGCCTGGACGTGCGAAATGCCCGGAGACAGTTACCTGCCATATACTTATGTCGCTTCACGGTCTGGGGAATCGTCCACGGTGCTGGATTCGATTTGGTTGCCCGCTTTCAACCACACGGAATTGCTGGTCACATGGTGAATCTTGAAACGCCTCGGACCCATGAGATGGCGGTAACGAAGTCGGCGCGGGTTTTTGTTTGGGGGCCCGAGCCCGCGGGAAACGACCGGGTGTTGGTGGCGCTGCATGGCTACGGGCAGCACCCGGGTTTTTTCATGCGGCGCCTCGAGCCCTTGGTGGAGGCGGGTTGGAGCGTGGTGGCGCCGGAGGGGCTGCACCGATTTTACGTGCAGGGAACGTCGGGGAAGGTGGGCGCCTCGTGGATGACCTCGGAGGATCGGGGGAACGACATCCGGGACTACCTGCGCTACCTGGACCAGATGCGCCGGGAACTGCTCTCCCCACAAGCGGGGACGATGGAGGATGGAAAAATCCGAGCCGCCCAGCGCAGGGTGTTGCTGGGGTTTTCCCAGGGCGTTCCGACCGCTGCGCGTTGGGCGGCCACCGATGTCACTGGCTGGGACCAACTCATCTTCTGGTCCGGCATCTTTCCCCCGGACATCGACCCCTTCTTTCCAACGGCACCGAGCAGTTGGAACCACCTGCCCATCGACCTTGTTCTGGGCGACCAAGATCCCTTCTTCCAGAACGACCACTTCCTCCCCGCCGAAGCTTGGTTCTCAGGGAGAAACATTCCCTACGAGCGACACAGCTTCTCAGGAGGGCATCATCTCGATGCGACCTTGCTCAGTCATTTGTTGCATCGTTCTGCGGCATCTGCCCGCTGAAGCTCCGCCAATGAACCACCACCTCTGAGGACACACGGTACAAGACCCTGCGCCGATCTGAGGGATCCTGATGACGAACCACCGCGTCCAAACCACAAGCACGCTGGCTCCATTCATTCACCAATTGGATGAAACGACTGCGGCGCGAACGACGGGTCTCATCCGTCTCGATGGAAGCGATGCCGATGCCTGCATCAAACGACTGTGTGTCTAGGGTTTGGCCTTCTAAATCCACCAAAATTGCCATGGCGGCCAAACCCAATCGCTCCTTTTCTTCCCAGCCCATCGCGCCCCATTCCCCTTCCCCTCCACCGTTCTCTTCACTGCCTCCATTCTCCTCCCCTGCATCGGGACCCCCAGCGCCCTGACCGAAGAGGACGCGCAACTTCCCCCGCGAAGCACGCACCCGCCAGACGATCAATCCGATCATGCCCAATAGGATCAGCAAGAAGAACGCGTTGTACCAGCAACTCAGAGCCCGCAAATCTTCACCGCCGGCCGCAGCATCCCCGGAAGGTGGGAGCAGCGAACGACGCTCCCCCGCTACATCAAACAACACCACGGCACCCTCCTCGGCAAAGGCCCCGACCCACCGGTCATCCAGACGCCCATCCTCTGACAGGTAAACCTTTTGGCGCGCCAGGTCCAACCAACCTGCCCGGTGGTCCACCGGGTTCATCCAAAAAACCCAATCCCCTACCTGGACCGTTCGTTCGACCCCATGCAACCAAGGGTGCACAGACCCTTCCCGGGTCCAGCGGCGTTCGGGCACGTCCAATGTGTAAAGCACCGGACCGTCGTCGAAAAAGGCCTGGATTTGGCCCTTCCAAACCCAGGGAGCCCCGCGGCGATCACCGGTCGGCAGGGTGCCCCGCACCTCCTTTTGCTCCCACCCCACTTCGCCCTGCATCCACAGCTCCCCAGACCGCCCGATTCCGCCCCAAGCGCCGTCCGCATAAAACAATCCCACCCCGGGAAGCTCCCCCATCCACTTCGCATCCATCGCTTCGGGACCATACGTGATGGCCTCCGAGCGCTTCTTCCCCGGAATGATGTACAACGGCACATTGAACATCCCGTGCATCGTCAGGATGTTCACCTGCGAGCGAAAGGCATCCTCGCGCTCGCCGTTCCAACGAAACCGGAAGTGCAAAGCGATTTCGTCCACATACTCTCCCATCCGAGCATGCGCATACCCGGTCATCCCGTCGGTGGAGATGCCTTGGCCCTTGCCTTCAAAACCTGCATCCAACCGGGCACCCGGGGCCAAGATCCACACATAATCGTAAGATTCCGCATACAACGGCTGGTCCCCCTCAAAACGAAAGCGCACCTCATCTGGCTCCCCCCCCGTGTATCGCAAGGGTTCATCGCCCAGGCTGATCCACGCGGGAATCTCCGCGGTCGCCATCGCCTGTCGGGTCACCCGGATGTCATCCACCGAAATGGGTGCATGCGCCTGCCAATTCGTTCCGTACGTCGCGCCCACCAGCAAGGTACGATGTTGAAAACGAACCGCTTCCGATTGCCCTTGGTACACCTGTACTCCATTCAAAAAGATGTCCGTGGTCAAGTCCTTCCTGCGCACGTACGTCACGTCGTACCACTGCCCCGGTTCGATGGAGGCCAAACACGGATACAAATCATCTGCCCGGTACCGCACATAATCCAACCCCAAGCACGCCGACAAACTGGGGTCCTTGGGATCCGCAGGATAAGGGGAAGGCCTCCGCGTGGCAGCCCCGCCCTGCTCGGCGGGCAAGGGCGTCCGCTCCAAAATACCGTCGTTCACCGCCACCACCAACTTCCCGTCGTGAAGCCCCCACTCCGAGGGCCCCATCCGGCAAGCATCGGGCAGCCCGGACGTCCAGAGGCCCGACACATCCACCGGGAAGGGAACGGCCGTCAACTCCCCGGCGCGGATGGCCGGGGTGTCCCAGATTTGGACCACAGGCCGCTTCACCCCCCTATTCCCCGGCGAGTCCACCTTGCCCATCCACGGCAACACAAAGTACTCCGCATCCTCCAGCGTTCCCACCACATCCCAATCGCCATCCCCATCCCAGTCCGCCGCCCGAACGTCCAAGATTTGCGGCCACTCAGACAGACTCCATTCCTCCTTCACCTCCCCCTGCTCGATGCGGTACGCCGTGAAACTATTCGTCACCTGACGGAACTGAAAGACGCAGTGGGCAAGCGACGGCACAGGCAAGGACCAGAACTGCTTCGCCCCGTGCAGAGAGGGGATGGCCTTCCCAACCCAGCCCGAGTCTGCGTGCCAATCCAGCACGCGAACCTCCCCCGATTTCCCGTCCATCTGCATGACAGAAGCCGGTTCAGCCCCCCGGTACAGAAGTCCCCAGGCCGCTGAGCCCTCCGTTTCCGGAATCCAAACCACCGACCCCCAGGCCTCTGTCCCAGCCCAAACCACGCCCAGCGCATGGGTCGAAGGATGCTCAAGGAGCACATCGCCGCGGCCGTCACCATTCAGATCCGCCACCCGCACCCGCGCACCAGGCAGGACCGAGCCCCGCAACTTGCGCCGCACGCCACCGGCATCCAAAAGCAATTCTCCGCGATTATCTGGCCCTACAAGCACCCCGTATGGCGTATCCTCTACCTTCCAAGCGCCGTGGGAATCCGTTCGTTCTGATTCTTGCCAAACCCGATCCTCCACCACCCCCACCCGCAGCAACCCCGGTCCATCCTCCAAGACGAACAACCGCGGCAACTGCCGGATCGCGCCTTCGTCCCCCCGGCGATCAAAGGGCGAAACGCTCTGGTGCTGCGCAACGGCATCCACCGCAAACCCGAGGGGCTTCCCTTCCGATTTGAGCAGCAACTTGCTGGGCGCAAACGCCCCATGCCCCAGTCCCCATGCCACCTGCAATCCACGTTCATCCAAAAAAACCTGGTCCACCTTGTGGTCTTGATCCAGGTCCAAAAACTCCATCTGTACCCAATCCCGAGGGGTAGGACCCTGGTGCAAGGCAGCATCGGCGAACCAAAAAGGCATGGGGACATTCCGTTGGGCCGACGAACAAAAGCTCATCCCCAAGCAAAGGGCTGCCACGAAACTTCTACCGCTCTTGCCCATGAATTCCGTGTCTCCTGACTGATGTGAATGAAGCCGCGAATTTGAATCCAATCCGCACAATTTAACGAATTCCTGCGTGCCCACTCTCGTAGGCATTTGAACCATTTTCAGGGGTTTGGCCCTCAGCCGTCGTGGGCAGTAACTTCCCCGCATGAAAAACGCGCATTCTGCCAAATTGTTTTCGGCACTGGGAAGCATCATGCTCTGGGGGCTGGCGTCGTCAGATGCCCTGGTCCAAGCGCAGCGCACGGATTGGCCCCACGCCCTCACCACAGAAGAGCGAAACTACGTGGAGCGCCAAGGGTTCCATCCGGTCGCCAGCCGAGGCATCGAGACGCCCCCACCCTTCGACAACCTGCGCACTGCTGCCGAGTGGGAAGAGATTGAAGCGTTGACGATCGCCTGGACCAGCTACCCCTGCATCCAGAAGCAGATCGTGGCAGCAGCCCAGGCCCAATGCCAGGTCATCATCTTCGCGGAAAATCCGTCACAAGTCAACACCTACCTATCCGGCACGGGATGCGGCGGACCGGTTCCATTGGAAAACGTTTCGGTGGTGGAAGCCGAGTACAATTCGGTTTGGATCCGGGACTACGGCGCTACCACGGTTTACGGCAATTGGAACGATGACCGGGTGCTCGTAGACTGGCTGTACAACCGGCCCCGACCATTGGACGATGCGATCCCCGACGTCCTGGGGGACTTCATGGGCATCCCCGTTTACAGTGCAACCGCCGCGCCTTTCGACCTGATGAACACCGGTGGAAACTGGATGTCGGACGGATTTGGAACCGCCTTTGCATCCGAGTTGATTGTGGAGGAGAACAGCGGTGGTTCCACGTGGTGGACTGACTTTCCGGACCACACAGAGCAGGAAATCGACGACTTGGTGGCGGATTTCCACGGGGTAGACCATTACATCAAAATGCCCGTACTGCCTTACGATGGCATCCACCACATCGACATGCACATGAAGTTGCTGGATGAGCACCGGTTGCTCGTCGCAGAGTATCCCAACGGCACAGCCGACGGGCCACAGATCAATGCGAATCTGGAATACGTGCTGTCCAACTTCACCACCCGCTGGGGGACGCCGTTTGAGGTCATCCGAATCCCCAGTCCGCCCGAACAGGGCGCAGGCGGTGGCTACCCGAACCAAGGGGGGTGGTATTTGACCTACACCAACAGCGTCTTCGTAAACAATACCGTGTTGTTGCCAACGTATTACACGCAATACGACACGACCGCCATCCGCATCTACCAGGAGGCGCTGCCCGGCTATGAAATCGTGGGCATCGATTGCGACAACAACGCGGAACCCATCATCGCAGCCAGTGGCGCCATTCACTGCATCACCCATTCGGTTGGCGTTGCGGATCCTTTGATGATCAGCCACTTGCCCCTGCCTGACACGGAACAAACCGAGGGTGCGTACAATGTGATGGGGGAGGTTTTTCACCGCAGTGGCATCGCCGACGTGACGCTGCACTGGGCGCTGGATGAAGGGGGCGTCCCAGGCGCTTGGAACACCTCGCCGCTGCTGCCTGGATTCAATCCCAACGGGGAGTACTTCGGCTCCATTCCCGCTCAGCCTGTGGGAACGCGCATCCACTACTACATCGCCGCCCTTTCCGGAGACGGAAAGTTCGGCACGCGGCCCATGCCCGCTCCCGATGGATACTGGACCTTCGATGTACTGGGCCCCACAAACGGGGTTTCGGAAGCGGACGTTTGGACGGGACGATCGGTATTGGGTGCCGTGTTCCCCAATCCCGCTTCAGCCATCACCTGCGTGCCGCTCGATTTGCCACTTCGGGACGAAGCCCACGTCGGAATTTATGATGCCCAGGGACGATGCTGGGCCGTCCTTCACGAGGGCTCCCTGCCCCCTGGCCCCACCAAGTTGTTCTTCCATGCAAACGAACTCCCCGGCGGGATGTATGTCATCCGCTACCGGGGAGCACGTGGAGGAGAACAGAGCACCCGGGTGGTTGTTCGCTGACCCGGCTCGCTTCCTAAGACCAAGAACCCATTACTCGCGGCGGCCCAACAGGCGCAGCAAGTGCAGGAACAGGTTGATGAAGTCGAGGTATAGACTCGTCGCCCCCAAAATAGCGAGCTTCGATGCCTCGGTGGACCCATACTCCACACCGGCTCCAATGCGCTTGAGCTTCTGGGTATCGTACGCGATCAATCCCGTGAAAATCAACACGCCCACCGCGCTGATGATGAATTCCATCATGGAAGACTCCAGGAAGATGTTGACCACGCTGGCGATGATCAAACCGATGAGCGCCATCATGAGCAAACTTCCGAAGCGCGTGAGATCGGTCTGGGTCGTGTAACCCACCACCGCCATGACCGCAAAGGTCAGCGAAGTGATCAGAAAGACCGAAGCGATGCTCGACTGTGTGTACAGCAGGAAGATGTAGCTCAACGACATCCCCATCACCGCGCTGAAAGCCACGAACAGCAAATACAGCGCTTCCTTGGGGAGCCTATTCAGTCCGAAGTTCATCACCAAAATGAAGGCCAAAGGCGCCAGGGTTACCGCCCAACCCATGAGGTTCATAGACCCGGTCTCTGCATTGAACATCATGGCAATCGAACCCGATGCTGCAAAATAGTAGGCGGTGGCACCGGTGATCATCAAGCCCGCCACCATCCAGCTGAAAACATTGGCGATGAACTTGTTCACCTGCACCTGAGACGACACCTGAGACGACATCTGGGTGCCGTCAAAAATCCGAGGAGGATCGTAGGAATTCATTTTGCTTCAAAATTGTAGGCCAAATCTAACAGAATCCAACAATTTCCGCTAGCCAAAGAACCCAAAACCCGTCCCACCAGGCTCAGCGGCGGGCGCCCAAGGCAAGGTCCAGGAACTCCTTCCGGGTCTTGGGGTCTTCGAGGAAGGCCCCCGTGAAGGCGCTCGTGGTGGTGATGGCGTTCTGCTTCTCAATGCCCCGCATTTGCATACACAGGTGCTGGGCTTCGATCACCACGGCCACGCCGCGGGCGCCGAGCGTGTCCTGCACACAGTCCCGAATCTGTTCCGTCAGGCGCTCTTGGACCTGCAATCGGCGGCTGAAGGCATCCACCACCCGGGGTAACTTGCTCAGCCCCACGATTTTCCCGTCGGGTAGGTAGGCCAAATGCGCCTTGCCGAAGAAGGGGAGCAGGTGGTGCTCGCAAAGGGAGTACACCTCGATGTCGCGCACCAGCACCATCTCATCACTTGGTTCCGCAAACAGGGCGGACCGCAGGATGTCCGCGGGGTTCACCGACAGCCCCGAAGTCAGCACGGCCAGTGCCTTGGCGGCACGCTCCGGCGTCTTGGCGAGGCCCTCCCGGTCTGGGTTTTCACCGATTTGGCCTAACAACGCGCGGTATTGCGCGGCCATCCGGGCCACCCCCTCTTCATCCCAAACATCTTTGCGCTCGTACAGTGCCATGTTGCTTCACAAACCGCCGTAGTAATCGGCGTAATTGTTCTCCGTTTCGTACAACCGAATGTGGTGCAAGGTGCATCCCAAGGCATTGATGGGCGGCTCCAACTGCTCCCAAATCGCGATGATGAGATTCTCGGTTGACGGCTGAATCCCCTTCATCCAAGGCACGTCGAGGTTCAGGTTCTTGTGGTCTACCGGATCCTCCACATGGGTCTCAATGATGCGCTTCAGGTCCTTGAGGTTGATGCAGTAACCGGTCTCCGGGCGCGGCGCACCCTTCACCGTGACGTGCAACTCAAAGTTGTGCCCATGCCAGTTGGGGTTCGCGCATTTTCCAAAAATCTCTAGATTCTGCTCCTCCGTCCAATCCTCGTTCCACAACTTGTGCGCCGCATTGAAGCGGGCACGCCGGGTGACGTACACCTGTTTCATGGTGCAAAGATACACCCTTACCTTCGCTTCATGATTGTGATCACAGGAGCCGCCGGGTTCATCGCGAGCCGCCTCGCCGCCCGCCTCAATGCTGAGCGTTTCTTCGACCTCGTCCTGGTGGACGACTTCAGCCGCGCCGACAAATCCTCCAACCATGAGAATCTCCGGTGTGTGGAGCGTGTCGACCGCATGGCCTTCCCCGCCTGGCTGCGCGCCCATGCTCCCCAGGTCCAGTTCATCTTCCACCTCGGCGCCCGAACCGACACCACCGAACAAAGCACCGCGGTCTTCGACACCCTCAACCTCCACTACTCCCAAACCCTCTGGAACCTCTGCGTCGAAGAGGGCATCCCCCTGGTCTACGCCTCCTCAGCTGCCACCTACGGCGATGGCAGCCATGGATACAGCGACGACCATGCCCTGTTGCCCCTCCTCCAGCCCCTGAACCCCTACGGCCGTTCCAAGCACGACTTCGACCGTTGGGCCCTCGCTCAACCGCGTGCTCCCTATTTCTGGATCGGCCTCAAGTTCTTCAACGTTTACGGCCCCCACGAGGGCCACAAAGGCCGGATGGCTTCCGTCGTCTACCACACCTTCCGCCAAGTTCAGGCCACAGGCCAAATGCATTTGTTCCGTTCCCACCGACCGGACTTCCTCGATGGCCACCAGTCCCGTGATTTCATCTACGTGGAGGACATCGCCGACGTTTGCATGCACCTGATGCACCATCGGAATCCGGCCCACTCGGGCATTTACAACCTCGGCTCGGGAAAGGCGAGGACGTTTCTGGATTTGGCCCGGGCGACGTTCCATGCCATGGACCTCGAACCCCGCATCGACTTCATCGACACCCCCGCTGACATCCGGGACACCTACCAGTACTTCACCGAGGCCCAGCTCTCGAAGCTGCGCTCCATCGGCTACGACCGGCCCTTCACCGAGCTCGAAGCGGGCGTGGACGCCTA
>CAYONT010000021.1:0-4204 GCA_964405405.1 uncultured Comamonadaceae bacterium
CTGACATCCCCCCCACCGCCGCTCCTGCCTCCGAGGCGGGCTGAATTCGCCATCCGGAAAGGTCCACGTAGTACTTTCCTTGGTATTCACGACCCCGCAGATCGAAATTCACCACCACCACCTCCCCTTCCTGAAACCGTTCTAGCATGTCCGCCTTCTCCTTCATGAACGTCAATTTGATGTCCTGAGGATACTGCTCCTCGGTGGTCACCACCAACTCCTGCTTCTTGAATCCACTGGGAAAAACCTCGACGTCAAACTTGCGCTTGATGCGCCCCTGAATTGCGTATGCCATACCCACGAAGTTAGGGTGTGTGCAGGCCAAACCTCCTTTCCACCCGCCCCAGAAGTTTTCAACCGATTCGTTCAGCCGGCGTTGAAGGCCAGCAGCGTTTTCCATGCGGCCGCAACATCGTTCCGATCGAGGTGGGTTGCCGCTTGTTCGTGCAGGGCGCGCTCAAGCGCTGCCCCATCGTGGCCCAGCTCAAGAAAGAGGTCACTCAGCTCCAGCAACTTGAACTCGTTTACCTCGGTCTCATCCGGCAGCGTGAGCGCTCCGGCAAGTTGGGCGAGGTGGTTCCGCGTCAACCAAGGGCTGCGTCGGACGTCGTCGGGCAATGCGGGCCAACCGATGCCCGGGGCTGCGAGGGGTTTGGCCACCTCAAACAACGCTTCACCCGAAGCGCGAACGTAAAACTCCCCCCCGCAACGGCCCACCAAATCCAGCCGGTGGATGTCTGGCTTGCCCTCAGCTGTCAAAACGTCCCGACGGAAATGCATCTGAACGATGCGGCACACGACCAAATGGCCTGCCCCCGGCCCGGTACCCAGTGCCTCCACGCGCTCGACGTGGCACTCCACTTGAACCGGGGACTCAGCCACTCGAAATGGCTTCACAAGGGAGGACGCCAAGGGCGTCAGACCCGCCATCTCGAATTCACTTACGCCCTCTGGAAAATCTCCGCTGGCGAGGGAGCACTGCTGCACCATGGCGTAATCCACCAGGTTGATGACCACTTCCGGAACCGCTTGGACGTTCGCCAAGGTGTGCTTGGTCGTGTTGTCTTTTCCGCGCCGCGCCGGACTGAAAATCAGGATAGGCGGGTTGGCCGAAAAAACATTGAAATAACTGAAGGGTGCCAGGTTGGGATTCCCTTCGGCATCCACCGTACTGGCGAAGGCGATGGGACGCGGGGCAATGCCCGCGAGCAAGTACGCATGCAGCGCCTGAGGCGTCAGGTCCGTGGGGTCGAGCGCCCAAGTTGCTGGAACGTCCGACATCAAGCTGCCGTTTCGCCGGGTTCCGCACCTGAAAAATGCTGGGCAGCAGCCTCAACCTCTTGCCGGAGTCCCTCTTTGAAAGCTGCAATCCGCTCCAGTAGCTCCGCATCCCCAGTGGCCAACATCTGTGCCGCCAGGATACCGGCATTGCGGGCGCCGTTCAAGGCCACCGTCGCTACGGGAACCCCTGCCGGCATCTGCAAGATGCTCAGCACCGAATCCCATCCATCGATTGAGTTGCGGCTCTTGATGGGCACACCGATGACGGGCAAGGGCGTCAATGAGGCTGTCATGCCCGGCAAATGGGCCGCTCCCCCCGCCCCAGCTATCACCACCCGGATGCCACGGGCCGCGGCTTCCCGCGCGTAAGCGAACATCCGGTCCGGTGTGCGGTGGGCAGAAACCACCTCCATCTCATAGGCCACCCCCAAGGTCGCCAGGACTACAGCCGCCTCTTGCATCACCGGGCCATCGCTGGCGCTTCCCATGATGATGCCCACGCGGGCCTGACCTAGCCTTTCACCCATTGCCCTGGCGTTTTTGCAATTCATTCCGCAACCGGACGGCGCGCTCATATTCTTCGCGCTCGATGGCCGCATCCAGTTCCCGCTGGAGCTCCGCCAAACTCATCTGCGCCTCACCGGGTACCTCCGATGGAATTTCCTCTGGCTCAAAAGCGGCTTCATCCCCCTCATCCTCCAGATCTTCAGCCCGGATTCCCGCCGCATCTAGGACCGAATCGTACACAAAAATCGGACAGTTGAATCGGTACGCCAGTGCCACTGCGTCGCTCGGTCGGGCATCGATTTCTTCCTCCCGAACACCGTCTGTGCAGATGAGTTTGGCATAAAAAATGCCCTCCACCATGTTATAAATCAGCACCTCCGAAACCTCCAAGTTGTAGGCATCGAAAGCGGCCTTGAATAGGTCGTGCGTCAACGGCCGGCTCGCCTTCATCTTCTCCATTTCAATGGCAATCGCCTGGGCCTCTGCACCACCAATCACGATGGGCAATTTGCGGCCTCCCGCCTTCTCACCGAGCACCATGGCGTACGCCCCAGAGGAGGATCCACTGAGAGCGATGTCCACGACTTCCATTTCGATTTTCTTCATCCCAGGCCAAATTTCAATCACAAATCCTACTCCGTACCCTCCTCACATCCCCAAGGCCTTCGCCGCCGCAGTCAACTTGGGCAACACCTCGAAGGCATCGCCCACGATGCCGTAATCCGCTGCCTTGAAGAAAGGTGCTTCGGGGTCGGTGTTGATGACCACGATCACCTTGCTCTGGTTCACGCCGGCCAGGTGCTGGATGGCGCCTGAGATGCCGGCAGCGATGTACAAATTCGGGCGAATCGTCACCCCCGTCTGTCCCACATGTTCATGATGCGGGCGCCATCCGATGTCCGCCACCGGCCGCGAACAAGCCGTCGTGGCGTGCAAGGCCTCCGCCAACTCCTCCACAATGCCCCAATGCTCCGGACCCCGCAGTCCGCGGCCGGCGGACACCACGCGTTCCGCCTCTGGAAGCGGCACCTGGCCAGCAGAACCCGCCACTTGGAAACCCGTTACCACCTCACGGGCAGCCCCGACCTCTGGCGCGAACGGCACCACAGTCGCCTTCTCTCCTCCCGCGTTCCGCACTCCAAAAGCGTTCGGCGTCAGGGTATAAACCACTTGCTCCGTACGAACCTGGACGTCCGCCACCGCTTTGCCACTGAAAACGTTGCGACGCACCATGCCCCCCGTGGGCAAGGCGGTCACTCCGCTCACCAGGCCGGCCCCCAGACGCACCGCCAAGCGGGGCGCCACCGCCTTACCGAGGGCATCGTGCCCCCCGATCGCTACCGTCGCGCCGACCTGCTCCATTGCCGATTGCACGCAACGGGCCCACTGGCCACTGTCATGAAGCCCCTCAGCGCGGTGCAAGACCTGTCCCACGCCCACGGCCCCCAAGCCCCCATCGCCCACCAATTCCCCTGTCACCACCGCGGTGACCGACGATCCCGATGCCAAAGCCACGGCAAACGAAGCCGCCTCGAGGCCCGCCTTCGTGGCAGCGCCCTCCTTTGTACCCACCCAAACGACTACCGACATGGCTCAGATGATTTTTGCTTCTTCACGCAACAGACGAATCAATTCCTCGGGCTGGTCTGCAGGGACCATCCGGCACGCACCCTTCGCTGGCGGCAAAATGAACTTCGCGACTACGGTGGCCGGATCGGTCGCCGCTGGAGCCAACGTTTCCAGCGGCTTCGTGCGCGCCGCCATGATGCCCCGCATATTGGGAATCCGTTGCTCCGCCATGCCCTTCGCCGCGCTCACCACCAAAGGCATCGCAACCGTGAGGGACTCGGTGCCCCCCACCGCCTCGCGACGCACCATGGCCTGTCCTCCGGTTACCTCCAGAGCGACTGCAGAAGCCACGTACGGCATGTCCAGAAGCTCCGCCAACATGCCGGGAACCATGCCTCCGTTGTGGTCGATGGTTTCCTTGCCCGCGAGGACCAAATCAAACCCCTTGCCCCGGGCGTAATCTGCGATCCAGCGGGCCACCTGCAGGGAATCTGTGGGCTCGGCATCGATGCGCACCGCGTCGTCCGCTCCGATCGCCAGCGCCTTCCGGATCACTTGCTCCGAAGCAGCGGGGCCCACCGTCACCGTGGTTACTTCTCCGCCCAGAGCCTCCTTCAGCTCGAGCGCGCGCACCAAAGCGTACCACTCATCGTAGGGATTCACAATATAAGTTACCCCGTTCGCATCGAAGCGCGTGTCGCCGTCCGTAAAGGCGATGCGGCTCGTGGTGTCCGGAGATTGGCTGATGCAGACCAGGATTTTCATGCGGCACTTTTGAATGGACAAAGTTACAAGCCGTCAGGCCAAACTCCCCCCCCCCCCCCCCCCATGACAGCCCCCCACAGAG
>CAYONT010000021.1:4214-35734 GCA_964405405.1 uncultured Comamonadaceae bacterium
CATTCCCCCATTTCGTGCACCCCTGGTACCCCTTGCAAAGAACTTGTTGTCGTTCCGTACATTTGCGCCCCAAACCAGAAAGCGAATATCATCATGCGTGAAGTGCAATACCGCGAAGCGGTGGCCGAGGCGATGAGCGAAGAAATGCGCCGTGACCCGAGCGTTTTCTTGCTCGGGGAAGAGGTAGCGGAATACAATGGAGCCTACAAGGCTTCCAAGGGGATGTTGGATGAGTTTGGCCCAGAGCGTGTCATTGATACGCCCATTGCAGAACTCGGATTCTCTGCCATTGCTGTGGGAGCTGCCATGAACGGTCTCCGGCCCATTGTGGAATTCATGACCTGGAACTTCGCCATCCTGGCGGCCGACCAAATCATCAACCACGCGGCGAAGATGCTCCAGATGAGCGGCGGTCAATACAATGTACCCATCGTTTTCCGCGGCCCCAACGGCACCGCGGGACAACTGGCCGCCACCCACAGCCAAAGCTTCGAATCAATGTACGCTTCGATTCCAGGCCTCAAGGTGGTGACTCCCTTCACGCCCTACGAGGCCAAGGGCCTGCTCAAGGCCGCCATCCGGGACAACGATCCGGTCTTGGTGATGGAATCTGAGAAGATGTACGGCGACAAGGGGCTCATTCCCGAGGGCGAGTACATCCTCCCCATCGGCAAGGCAAACATCCGCCGGCAAGGCACCGCCTGCACGGTGGTCTCTTTTGGGAAAATTCTGAAAACGGTTCACGAAGCGGCCGATGTTTTGGCCCAAGAAGGGCTTGAGATAGAGATCATTGACCTCGTGACCATCCGACCGCTGGACATCGACACCATCGTGGCCAGCGTGAAGAAAACCAACCGGCTCATCATCGTGGAAGAGAGTTTCCCGGTGGCCTCCATCGCCACGGAGGTGGCCTACCGGGTCCAGCGGCACGCCTTCGACTATCTCGACGCCCCGGTGCGCCGGCTTTGCCAGAGCGACACGCCCTTTGCCTTCGCATTGCCCCTCATCGACGAGGCGCTCCCGCAGGTACGAGACATCGTTCAGGCGGTCAAAGACTTGAACTACGTCAACCGCTGAACCCAGCAGCCTCAACTCATTGCACACTGAATCCAACATGGACCACAACACACTTTTCTTGCTCGTCCCGGCCCTCGCTGTACTGGGATTGATTTTCATGGCCGTTCAAGCCGCTTGGGTACGCAAACAAGACCGAGGCGAATCCAAGATGGCAGAAATCGCCCAGCACATCCAAGAAGGGGCCATGGCCTTTCTCCAAGCCGAATACCGCATCCTTGCCGTCTTTGTGGTCATCGCAGGGGCGCTGCTGGGCTTGGTTTCGCTCATCGTTCCTACGACCCACTGGACCATTGTGGTGGCCTTCATCATCGGTGCTGTCTTCTCTGCACTCGCTGGGAACATCGGCATGCGCATCGCTACCCAGGCGAACGTCCGCACAACCCAAGCAGCCCGCACCAGCCTCGCAAAAGCCTTAAAGGTTTCCTTCACGGGTGGCATGGTCATGGGCTTAGGGGTAGCCGGTTTGGCGGTTTTCGGACTGAGTGTGCTGTTCGTCGTACTCCTCAACTTCCTGGGCAACGGGGGATGGAATGGCGTAGAAAACATGACCCTGGTTCTGGAATCGCTCGCGGGCTTCTCCTTGGGCGCTGAAAGCATCGCGCTCTTCGCACGGGTGGGCGGCGGCATCTACACGAAAGCTGCGGACGTGGGGGCGGACCTCGTGGGCAAGGTGGAAGCAGGCATCCCGGAGGACGATCCACGGAACCCCGCGACCATTGCAGACAACGTGGGCGACAACGTGGGGGACGTGGCAGGCATGGGGGCCGATCTCTTTGGCTCCTACGTGGCCACCGTATTGGCAGCCATGGTGTTGGGCAACTACTTGATCAAGGACAACGGTGGCTCCATCACCGATGGGTTTGGTGGCATGTCTCCCATTTTGCTCCCCCTCATCATCTCCGCTTTGGGCATCGTATTCAGCATCTTGGGTGGATTCTTGGTGTCCGTGAAGGAAGGTGCCAAGGAAGCCGACGTACAAGCCGCCCTCAACCGAGGCAACTGGGGTTCCATCGTGCTCACGGCCATCGCGAGTTTCTTGCTCATTCAGTTCATGCTCCCCAAGGAGATGACCATGGCCTTCTTCGGGGAGGACGATCGAATCATCACCTCCATGCAGGTGTTTTACGCGGTCGTGGTGGGCTTGGTGGTCGGTGCCCTCATCTCGTTCTTGACGGAGCACTACACGGGCTTGGGCAAGCCGCCTGTTCTGGGCATTGTCCAGAAGTCCTCCACCGGAGCTGCTACGAACATCATAGCAGGTTTGGCCACGGGCATGATCTCCACCTTCGGCCCCATTTTGTTGTTCGCTTCAGCCATCTTCATCGCTTATGAATTTGCAGGCTTTTACGGGGTCGCCATCGCCGCATGTGCCATGATGGCCACTACCGCCATGCAGCTCGCCATCGACGCCTTCGGCCCGATTGCAGACAATGCAGGTGGCATTGCGGAGATGAGCGAACTTCCAGACGAAGTGCGTGAGCGGACGGACATTTTGGACTCTGTCGGGAACACGACAGCGGCCATTGGCAAGGGCTTTGCAATCGCCTCTGCTGCTTTGACCGCGTTGGCGCTCTTCGCGGCTTATGTGGAGTTCACGGGCATTGAGGGCATCAACATCTTCAAAGCAAACGTATTGGCTGCGCTGTTCATCGGCGGCATGGTTCCCGTGGTATTCTCCGCTTTGGCCATGAATTCGGTCGGAAAAGCTGCCATGGACATGGTGCGCGAGGTGCGTCGCCAGTTCAAGGAAATCCCGGGCATCATGGAGGGCACAGGAAAGCCGGAGTACGGCAAGTGCGTGGACATCTCCACCCGGGCCGCTCTCCGCGAGATGATGCTGCCAGGCGCCATGACCATCGTCTTCCCTCTCATCATCGGATTGTTGCCCCTGTTGTTTGGCGCCGACCCTGCTTGGGCGGCTGAGACCCTGGGCGGTTACATGGCCGGTGTTACCGTAAGCGGTGTACTCTGGGCCATCTTCCAGAACAATGCCGGTGGCGCATGGGACAACGCCAAGAAATCTTTCGAGGCGGGCGTAGAAATCGATGGAAAAATGACCTTCAAGGGTTCCGATGCACACAAAGCAGCGGTCACCGGGGACACCGTCGGAGATCCCTTCAAGGACACGAGCGGTCCTTCGATGAACATCCTCATCAAGTTGACGTGTCTTGTGGGTCTGGTGATTGCCCCCATCCTTGGAGGCCACACCGAGCACGGAGCGGCTGACGCGACGGAGCCCACGTCGGTTAACACGGAGGTAGCCCCTGCAGCCACGGACGCCGCTGCTGTCGCTTCGAGCACCGATGCTGCTGCCACCACAGTGGGAGATGCCACACCGGCGGTTGATGCTGGCCAACCCTGAAATTTACGAACCCAGAAAGGACGGGCAGGACTTCGGTTCTGCCCGTTTCATTTTTGTTAAATTCCTGTTTTTGCCGGGAGTTAACAAAATCATTTCTTGTTTCTTCCTAATCTTGCGAGGAGAAATTAAATTCATGAAAAAAACAGTTCTACTCTCGCTGGGTGCCGCTGCCGTGGCACTTTCCTTGCTCACCGGTTGCCAAACCGAAGGTTGCACCGATCCCACCGCCGTCAACTACGAATCCACTGCAGACGTCAATGATGGCAGCTGCAATTACGAGGGGGAGGTCGTGTTCTGGTACAATGCAGCAACCAGCCAAGAGGTCATTGACTTCTTCGGACAAAGCTTGCTCTTCTACGTAAATGGCCAGCTCATCGGGTCTACTTCCGCCTCTGTATACTGGACAGGCGCCCCCGATTGCGGACAAAATGCCTCCATCACCTACACCGGCACTTGGCAGAACAACACCTCCAAGACAGTATCCTACGAGGTTTGGGATGAAGACGGCTACCAGTGGTGGTCCGGAACCATTACCCTGAACGCGAACAATTGCCTGGCATTGCAGCTTTTGTAAGGACTCTAAGCGCAAAAAGGAAACACAAAAAAGGACCGCCTTTCAGCGGTCCTTTTTTGTGTTCTGTTGGATTCAGACAAACAAACCGTGGAGTTCGGCATCGATGCCTTCGATGACCTTGCCCAAGTCGTGTTTGTCCTCATGAAAACGGTTGGTGTCCACATCGATGACCAACACCTTTCCCTTGTTGTAGGTGCTGATCCATGCTTCATAACGCTCGTTGAGCCGGTTGAGGTAGTCCAGCCGAATCGCCTCCTCGTAATCCCGTCCCCGGCGCTGGATGTTTTCCACCAATTTGGGCACACTGGCCCGGAGGTAGATCAGCAAGTCGGGAGGTGTGATGAAACGCTCCATCATCTCAAACAAAGACTGGTAGTTCTCGAAGTCGCGGGTGGTCATCAACCCCATGGCGTGCAGGTTGGGCGCGAAGATCTGGGCATCCTCGTAGATGGTTCGGTCCTGCACCACCTTTTTGCCCCCTTCGCGCAACGCCACGAGCTGGGCCCAGCGGGACCGCAGGAAATAGACCTGAAGGTTGAAGGACCAACGGGGCATGTCCTTGTAGAAGTCGTTGAGGTAGGGATTGTGGTCCACTTCCTCGAAGTGGGGCGCATAACGATAGTGCTTTGCGAGCAATGTGGTCAGGGTCGTTTTGCCCGAACCGATGTTTCCTGCGATGGCCAAATGCATGGGACGAAAATACTCCTTCCGCGCTTAGGGTCGTTACAAAAACCTTCAGGCTACCTCGATCCCCGCTCGCTGCAACTCCTCCGCCCAACGGCGGTGGCTGGCGCAGCGTGGGACCTTGAATTGTCCGCCCATCCGTCCCTTGGAGCGCAGCCAGGATTCCACCGTGCCGGAAACCAGCGCCGTGAGCGTCGGTGCCGCCATGGCGATGCCCCCGGTTCGTTTCGCATCGTAGTCCGAATTCAAGGACCGAAGCGTCACGTCGATGACCTCCATGAAACGCTGGGCATCGTTGGGCGCAGTTTCGAACTCCACGAGCCACTCATGCCCCCCTGGCGCGCCAGGGACCATGAAGACCGGGGCGACCGTGAACTCGTTCACCACCGCGCCCGTTTCGCCACAGGCCCGAAGGAGCGCCGCTTCGACCTGCCTGACCATCACCTCTTCGCCGAACGCGTTGAGGGAGGCTTGGGTTCGGCCTACCACCTGGAAACGGAATGGGCGCAGCTCCGTCACCCGAATGACATCGCCCAGATTGTACCGCCAAAGGCCCGCATTTGTGGAAATGACCAGGGCGTACTCCTTGCCCAGTTCCAACTCCCGGAGCTCCAGGGTCTGAGGATAAGCAGAATCCCATTCCGAGGGCGGCAGGAACTCGAAGTAGATGCCATAATCCATCATCAGGAGCATGTCCTCTGCGCCCACCCGGTCCTGCAAACCGAAGAATCCCTCTGAGGCGTTGTACGTTTCCATGTACTCCATGCCCATCCGGACGTCGCCGATGAGGTCGACAAATTGCTGGCGGTAGGGGTCGAAATTGACGCCCCCGTGCATGAACAGCTGGAGGTTGGGCCAAACCTCCCCCAACGTCTGAGCCCCCGTCATCTCCAGCACGCGCTTGCCCACCACCAGCATCCAGCTGGGGACACCGGCCAAGATGCGCACATCCTCCTTGGAGGTGGTCCGCGCCATGGCGTCCACCTTGACCTCCCAGTCCGGCATCAGGGCGATGTCCAGCCCCGGCGTACGGCGCGCCTTCGCCCAGAAGGGCATCCGGTTGATGATGATGGCACTGAGGTCGCCCGTGAAGGCGCCGGATGCCGTCTGCTCGGCGGACCGGGAACCGCCCAATCCCAGGTGCTTGCCCTCGTACAGCCGCGCATCGGGGCGGGCGTCACAGAAGAGGGCCAGCAAGTCCTTGCCGCCATTGAAGTGGCTGCTCTGCAGGCTGTCCTCGGTCACCGGCAAGTACTTGCTTCGGTCAGACGTGGTGCCGGAACTCTTGGCGTACCAAGAGGTGACGCCGGGCCAGAGGACGTTCGCCTCTCCCTCCCGGGCGCGTTCGATGTAAGACTTTAACCCATCGTAATCCCGGATGGGCACTTGGGCCCGGAATTCCCGCAGGTTGCGAATGCTGGAGAACCCGTGGTCCACCCCGAAGGCCGTACCGGTCCCCTGGTGCATCAGCGAACTGAACACCGACCGCTGGGACTCCACCGGGTGGTTTCGAACGAGGTCAATCTGGGCCATCCTCCTTCGGATGAACCAGTTGAATGCGCTATTGAAGGGCATGGGGCAGGCGAGGTACGAAGGGGTTCAACCGGTGGGACAAGACAGGACAGGTATGCAGACCTCGGCACAGACGAGGCCACGGCGAAGCCAAATTAAACCAAAATCACTTGGGCGCCACCGGGCCCAGCACCCGAACGATGGCCGCCAGGGCGCGTTCGATCTCTTCGGCGGTGTTGTAGCGGCCCAGGGAGAAGCGCAGGCTGGCCCGAGTAGGGTCGTGAAAGCCAAGCGAGCGCAGCACGTGGGACCCGAGGGTGGCACCGCTGGAACATGCACTGCCCCCGGAGCATGCGACGCCTTCGAGGTCGAGCAGGAAGAGGGCCATGCCGGCCTTCGGGTGGGGTGGGAACGATACGTTGAGGACCGTGTAGAGCCGGTCTTCCCGGTCGGAATCGGCGTTGAAGCGCACGCCGGGCAGGGCAGCACGCAGACCCTCGGCGAGCTGGCGTTTCAGGGAACGGATGTGCTCCTCGTGCCCGGCCAGGTGCGCGTAGGCGAGCTCCAGGGCCTTGGCGCACCCCACGATGCCGTGTAGGTTCTCCGTGCCCGCGCGAAGTGCGCGTTCCTGGCTCCCGCCTTCGATTTGGCTGCTGATCTTGAGCCCCGGGGCGATGTAGAGGAACCCCGTTCCTTTGGGGCCGTGAAACTTGTGGGCAGCGCACGTGATGAAATCCACCGGCAGGGTCGACAAATCGAAGCGGTAGTGCCCCATGGTTTGGACCGTGTCGCTGTGAAACAGCGCGCCATGCTGGCGGCACAAGGTCCCAATGCGGGCCAAATCGACCATCACCCCCACCTCATTGTTCGCATGCATCAAGCTGACCAGGGTCTTGGGTCCCTCCGCCAACAGCGCGGCCAGGTGCCCTTCGTCCACCGTTCCATCGGGCAGGTGCCGCACCGTGGCCACCTCCACCCCGAACCGGTCGGCGAGCACGTGCGCCGTTTTGATGACGGCACTGTGCTCCGCCTCCGACGTGATGATGCGGCGGCAACCCAAGTCCGCAACAGCTCCCCGCAGCGCCAAATTGTCCGCCTCCGTCCCCCCTGAAGTGAACACGATGGCACTGGGATGGCAATGGAGCAGTGCCGCAATCTTGCGCCGGCTCTGCTCGACCAAGACCCGTGCCTTGCGACCCTCGGCATGGCTCGAAGAAGGATTCCCGTATACATTGCGCAGCACGGGCCACATGGCCTCTAGCACTTCGGGCGCTACTGCGGTGGTCGCGGCGTTGTCAAGATACACGGTCATTGCGTGCGGTTTGGTCTACCCATCGGTCTGCAAAAATGCGCCATTTCAGGCCAAACCCACTTCCAAAATCCGCTGCAACTCCCCCTTGAAGCGGTCTCCCAAGCCCCGGGCTGCCTCCTCCGAAGCCGCTTCCGCGTAGATGCGCAAGATGGGCTCGGTGTTCGAACGGCGCAGGTGGACCCAACCTTCGGGCAGGTCAAACTTCACGCCATCCACCCGGTTCACCTCGGCATCGGGATGTGCGGCAACCAAGGCATCGAGTGCCTCCTGCACCCCATGGGTCGGCAGTTCCATCTTGTCTTTCGACATGGCAAAGTGCGGATAGGTCGCGCGCAAGGCACTGCATGTGAGTCCCTTGCGAACATAGTGTGTCAGGAACAATGCCGTCCCCACCACGGCATCGCGGCCCGGGTGCGAAGTGGGGTAGATGACCCCGCCGTTGCCCTCACCCCCGATGATGGCACCGGTGGCCTCCATCGCCTCCACCACATTCACTTCGCCCACCGCTGAGGCGGTGTAGCGCCCCCCATGACGCTCGGTCACCCAACGCAGGGCGCGGGTCGAACTCAAATTGCTCACCGTGTTCCCCGGCGTGTGGGCCAGCACGTGGTCGGCCACGGCCACCAGGGTGTACTCCTCACCGAACATGGTTCCGTCCTCACACACAAAGCACAGGCGGTCCACATCCGGATCCACGCTGATCCCCAAGTGACACCCCTGCTCCACGACGGTACCGGCCAAATCCGTCAAATGCGCAGGCAACGGCTCGGGGTTGTGCGCAAAATCGCCCGTGGGATCACAATGGACGCGCACCACCTCCACCCCCAGGGCCTCCAGCAGGCGCGGCAGGATGATGCCCCCCGTGCTGTTCACGGCATCCACGGCCACCTTCAGGCCCGCCGAGCGGACGGCCTCTGCATCCACCAGGTCCAGCCCCAACGCGTGCTCCACATGCCGCGCCATCCAGTCCCCCCCTTCGACCACCCGGCCCAAGGCCTCGACCCCCACAAAATCCAACGTCCCCGCCGCGAGCGCCAGCACCCGCCGCCCCGCCGCATCTGACAAAAACCGGCCTTGGGCATCCAACAACTTCAGGGCGTTCCATTCCCGGGGGTTGTGACTCGCCGTCAAGATGATGCCCCCCTGCGCCCCCTCGCCGGGCACCGCCAGTTCCACCGTCGGCGTGGTGCTCAGCCCCAAGTCCACTACATCGACCCCCACCGCCACCAGCGTGCCGACAAGGACATCCCGGACCATGGGGCCACTCAGCCGTGCATCCCGGCCTACCACCACCCGCGGCCGCTCCACCCCAGTCACCTCGCGCACCCAGGCCCCATAACCCGCCGCGAAGCGCACCACATCCACCGGCGTCAGCCCTTGACCCTCGGCGCCCCCGATGGTCCCCCGGATGCCCGAAATCGATTGAATCAACATGCCCCAAATTTAAAGCAGGGCACGGGCCGTTGATTTCTCGAACGGGGGTGTGAAAAAAGAACCGCATTTGATCCGTTTGTTTCGACCTTTGCGGCCGTAGATTTGGGTGAATGCACGAAGACTGGAGGACATTTTCCAACGATCCGTCCATGCTGGACCTCGTTCGCCGGTTTGAAGAGATGGTAGCGAAAGGCGACCGGCTCTTCTTCGACCTGGAGGAATTGGAGGTTTTAGCGGATTATTACCTGGACCGCCGGGAGATTCGTCGTGCCCGGTTCGTGTTGGACTATGCGAACAAGCTGTTTCCGGACAGTTTGGCCATGCGCCTCCGCGAAGCCCACGTCTTGGCTGTTTCCGGCCAGCATGTTCGGGCCATTCCCATCTTGAAGAGCATCCTGCAAGTGGAGCCCGACAACGAAGAGGCCCACATCAACCTCGGCTCGATTTACAGCCAGATGCAGGAGCACCGGCTCGCCATCCAACACTTTCAGCACGCGCTCAAGACGGCGGACGAGGAAATGCGACGGGATTTGCACTTGGACGTGGCGCTGGAGTTTGAAAACATGGGCGACTGGCGGCAGGCCATCCGCCACCTGCGGGCGTCCTTGGAAGAGGACCCGGAGAACGAGACCGCGCTGTATGAATTGGCCTTCTGCTACGAACGAACGGGGCAATTCGACGAAGCGACACTCTTCTTCGAAGCCTTCTTGGACAACCGCCCCTACTCCTTCGGTGCTTGGTACTCCTTGGGCAACATCCACCAGCTGAACAACCGCTTCGAATCGGCTGTGGATGCCTACGATCTCGCCATCGCCATCGAGGACAGCTTCGGGCCTGCCTACCTGCAGAAAGCGGAAGCGCTGATGTCGCTGGAGAAGCATGCCGAGGCGCTCACGACCTTCCACGAGGTGCTGGAGCGGGAGCCTGCATCGGCTCCCACCCTTTGTTTCATGGGCGAATGCCTGGAGCGGATGGAGGATTGGGACAAGGCTAGGAAATACTACTTGGATTGCCTGGAGTTGGACCCTGAGTGGGCAGACGCCCAAGTGGGACTCGGGGTGATTGCCGACTCCTTGGGGGATTACCAGCTGGCTGCTTCCCACTTTCAGAAGGCGGTGGACCTGCAACCCGATACCATCGACTATCTGCTTTTGCTCGCTTCGGTCTGCAAGAAACTGGGCGAACACGACCGGGCGGAGGCGGAGTTGTTGAAAGCGCTCAAGTGGGAACCGAACCACGCCGATGTCTGGTTGGAACGGGTGGACAACGCCTTGGCTGGGGCACTTCCGGACAAGGCATTGGCGATTGTGGAAACTGCGCTGCACAATGGATCGGCGACAGGGAATGAACTGCATGCCCGGCGGGCGGTCGCACTCTACGGTTTGGGGCGCGATGTCGAAGCCTTCACCTTGCTCGAGGCCTTGTTGGTATCTGACTACGAGAACGTGGTCACCTTCGTTGAGAATTTTCCGGCGCTTGCCAATGATGCGCGCTTCACCGAACGCCTCACGCGTTTCAAACCTTAAGTGGGATGAACTTGGAATTGAAGCATTTGCCCGAGCGAACGGTCAACCCTCGCTCCAATGGATTGACCATGGTGATGGACAAAGGTTTGAGCCTGCGTCAAGCCGAAGATTTGATTGAAACCGGGAGCGCCCTGGTAGACCTGCTCAAGTTGGGATTTGGGACAGCGCTGGTAACACCCGGCATCGAGAACAAAATTGCGCGCTACCGCGAAGCGGGCATGCGCGTCTACTGCGGCGGCACGCTCTTCGAGGCGTTCTTCGTGCGCAACGATGTGGACGGGTACCTGCGGTTCATCGACCGATTGGGTTTGGATACCCTCGAAATCAGCGATGGTTCGATGGTCATTCCGCACGATGAGAAGTGCGAGCTGATCCAACGATTGTCAAAAAACTACCGGGTGTTGAGCGAGGTGGGTTCGAAGGAAGAGGGCATCCTCATCAGTCCCAACAAGTGGATTCGGATGATGAAGAACGAACTGCAGGCAGGAAGCTGGAAGGTCATTGCAGAGGCACGAGAAAGCGGCACCGTGGGCATTTATCGTCCCAATGGTTCGGCCCACGTCCAACTCATTCGACGCATTTTGGCAAACGTAGCCTTGGAGAATATCTTGTGGGAAGCCCCCAAAAAACCACAACAGGTTTGGTTCATCAAGCAGTTTGGTGCCAACGTGAACCTGGGGAACATCGGGCCCGATGACCTCATCCCCTTGGAATGTCTGCGCTTGGGACTGCGCGGAGACACCTTTTTTGAATACCTGCCAGGAGAATTGGCCGAAGGCAAACGCCAGGTCATTTCTCCTGTGGAAAACGACTGAAGCACATGGCGCAAGTGCGCGAAATCACCCCCAAGGAACTGAAAGACTGGCAAACCACGCAGCGGGAATACCAACTGGTCGACATCCGGGAGGCCCATGAAGTGGCGGTTTCGACCCTGGGGGGATTGCACATTCCGATGGCGTTTTGTTTGGCCCGCCAACACCTGATTCGCCGGGACATCCCGGTGGTGGTTCATTGCCGGTCGGGAGCGCGGGCGGCGGCAGTGGTCAGTGCCTTGGAGCAAAAAGGCGGGTTCGATAATTTGTACAACCTGCGCGGAGGCATCGAAGGCTGGGCCCGTGAGGTGGCTCCCGAGATGGAGGTCGGCTGATTTCCCAATCCCCCGTTTCTACATGCAACCTCAGAAACCTGCGTTATCGCCCCGCAACCTGCGCGCTTGGGGCAGCATCTATGCAAAAGGCATTGCGATGGGTGCAGCCGACCTGGTCCCTGGGGTGTCAGGGGGCACGGTCGCTTTTGTGACTGGCATTTACGATGAGTTATTGGCCACCCTCGCTGGAATTCGTTGGCCGTTGATTCAGGTGCTCTTGCGTGGAGAATTCACCCGGTTTTGGCGGGAAGCCAACGCCAATTTCCTAGTGGTCTTGCTCGCGGGCATTGGGACCAGCGTGGTCTCCCTGGCAGGGCTGTTTCATTACCTGCTCAACCACCACCCGGTTACGCTGTGGGCCTTTTTCTTCGGATTGGTGGCCGCTTCGGTGCCCCTGATGGCCCGCAGCGTCGAGCGTTGGAATTTGGGGAGTTCCGCATCGTTGCTGTTGGGGCTGGGCACTGCGCTCTGGGTCACTGCCTTGCCCCCTCTGGTGCAATCGGATGCCCCACTTTTTCTGCTGCTTTGTGGAGCCATCGGAGTATGCGCCATGATTTTGCCTGGCATCAGCGGGAGTTTCATCCTGCTCATTTTGGGGGCCTATGCCCCGGTCATCGCCGCCTTGAAAGGATTGGACTGGATCCGCATCGGCGCCTTTGCGACGGGAGCCGTGGGGGGATTGCTCGCTTTCAGCAAGGTGCTGAACTTGTTGCTGAGTCGTTTTCGAATCTCCACCCTGGCCCTGCTCACGGGATTCTTGGTGGGTTCACTGCAGGCGCTTTGGCCTTGGAAGAAAGACACGGCACTGCTGTACACCCACAGCGACGGGCGGGAGGAATGGCTCAAGGTGAACCGGTGGCCCACGGATCCAGCCTTGCCCGGCGATCCCGAACTGCTGCACGTGGTGCTGGCTTGCCTCGCAGGTGCCTTGCTGGTCTCGGGGCTCGATGCTTGGGCCCGCCGGATGGCACGAACACAGGCCGCACCATGACCGCTGAGCCCGGTGAGGTCCGTCGACTGGGGTTGCTCGGGAGGAACCTGTCCCACTCCTTTTCTCCCCAGTGGTTTCAGGCCAAATTCGACCGAGAAAAAATCACCGGTTACCGGTATGATTTGTATCCGTTGGCGGACATTGGAGATTGGCCTAAGCATATGGCCCAAATGCCACAATTGGTAGGCCTCAACGTGACGATTCCCTACAAGCAGGCCATCATTCCCTACCTGCGGGGGCTCAGCGAAACGGCCCAAGCCATTGGTGCGGTGAATGTCCTGCGTCGGGATGAAGCGGGCGATTGGTGGGGCCACAACACGGACGCGGAGGGGTTTGCGCACAGCCTGCGCCCTTTCTTGACCTGGCACCACGAGCGGGCCATCATCTTGGGGCGGGGCGGGGCCGCAGCAGCGGTACGCCATGTGTTGCAGGGAATGGGAATCTCGTGCGTCCACGTCGTCCGAACGCCATCCCCAGATGCCACTTGGAAGGAGGTGGTTTGGGGGGATCTCCGGGCGGAATGGGCCCGACATTTTCCCTTGGTGGTGCAGGCCACGCCCTTGGGAACCGCGCCTGACGCGGAGGAGATGCACCCTTTCCCTTGGGAAGCGGTCGGTCCCGAGCATCTTGTGGTGGACCTGGTATACAACCCACCGGTTTCCCGGTTTCTGAAGGAAGCGCAATCCCGGGGTGCCACCATTTTGAATGGGCAAGCCATGCTCGAAGCGCAGGCGCAAGCCGCTTGGGCCTATTGGACCCAGCAGCCCTGAGCCCCCTTACTTGGGTGCCTTCCAGTAGATTACGCCTCCCAGCGCAGCGAACAACCCATTGGGGAGCCAAGCGGCCAACAGGAGCCATTGTTCAGCCGGAATGGGAAAGCCTGGAGGCAGGATGGCGGAAGCTGCGTACACCGAAATGAGTTTCGCCGTAAAAACGAAGGCAAATCCCACCAGCACCGCCAGGAAGAGGTGGGTCCCCATGCCGCCCCGTTGCTTTCGGGACGCGATGGAAACCCCGATCAAGGTCAACACCAAGATCGAAAAGGCGTTCGCCGTCCTTCCGTAACGCTCCAACTGCAAGTTGGTCACGGGAATACCCCGGGCACTTTCCCGTTCGATGTGAGCGGCCAATTGGGGCGTGGTCATGGTGGCCACCCACTCACTTCGTTGGCCGAAGTCCTCCAACCGCATGGCCAGGGTTGTATCAAACCGGGTCAGGTAGCGGAACCGCTCGCTACCGTCGGGATGAAAGTCCCGTATGCTGGCATTGACCAAACGCCACCTGCCCGTTTCTTCCATCCAGGTCGCCTTGGCCGCGTGGATTTGTTGGGTCATCCGGTCTTGTTCGTTCCATTGCTCGTATTGAAACCGGTAGCCTGTGGCCCGGTCCACGGTGATGGTTCGAAAATACGCGATGGAGCCAGGGGTGATTTCTCGGAAAATATGTTGGTCCGCGATGGAAAAATCCACATGGATATATTGCATCTCGAAGTCCACCTTCACCCGGTTTGCATAGGGCAATATCCAGTTTCCAATCCACCAGGCCATGCTGCACAAAACCCCACCCGCAATGAAATAGGGTCGCAAAAAGCGGGCATACCCCATGCCCCCACTCAGCATGGCGATGACTTCGGATTGTTGCGCCATCCGGCTCGTGAACCAGATGATCGTGAGGAAGACGATGAACCCGCTCAACAGATTGCCGAAGTAGAAACAGAAGCTGAGGTAGTACAACAAAGTGGCACCGATGGGCGCGCGGTTGTTGATCAAGTCCGTCAGGTTCTCCATCAAGTCGAAGACCACTGCGATGATGCAGAAGACCCCGATCATGAAGAAAAAGGTGGACAGGAACTTTTGGATGATGTAACGGTCCAAACGCTGGAGCCGCCAACGCTGCCAGCCCCCCACCACGGGTCGAGATTCCCCTACCAATCCTGATTCCTGCTGCATCCCGCGCGAAACTACGGCTTTACCCCGGGACATCTTCAAGCCCGGCCCTCCAGTTGGGGAACAACCGATGCCTTCCACGACAGGAAATCCCCAGCCTCGATGTGCGCACGGGCTGTTCGGACCAAATCCAGATAAAACGCCAAGTTGTGGATGCTGCAAATGGACAAGGCCAGCAACTCTTGGGCCTTGAACAGGTGCCGGACGTAAGCCCGGGAATAATACTGATCCACGGGCGAGGTTCCATCAGGATCCAAGGGACCGAAGTCACGCTCCCAACGGGCGTTCTTCATGTTCACTATGCCCTTCCATGTGAACAGGGTTCCGTTCCGCGCATTGCGGGTGGGCATCACACAATCAAACATGTCCACGCCCAGTCCGATGCACTCCAGGATGTTGGCCGGAGTCCCCACCCCCATGAGGTACCGAGGTCGGTCCTTGGGCAACACGCCCGTCACCCAATCCACTGCCTCATACATCGCCTGATGGGGCTCCCCCACACTCAGCCCCCCAATGGCATAGCCGACAGCCCCCCGTTCCGCTACGGCCTCCGCCGACCGCAACCGGAGGTCTCGGTAGGTCGAACCCTGAACGATGGGGAACAGGTGCTGCGCATGACCGTACAGGGGTTCCGTCTCACCCAAGCGCGCGATGCAACGGTCGAGCCATCGGTGCGTCATTTCCATCGATTCCTGGGCATACGCATGCGTCGATGGATAAGGTGGACATTCATCAAACGCCATGATGATGTCGGCCCCGATGCTCCGCTGGATGTCCATGCTGACTTCCGGGCTGAACAGGTGGCTGCTGCCATCGATGTGGCTCCGGAACGTCACGCCTTCCTCTCGGATCTTGCGGTTGTGGGCCAAACTATACACCTGAAAACCTCCGCTGTCCGTCAAAATGGGCCCATCCCAGTGCATAAAACGGTGCAATCCTCCCGCCTCCTCCAAGATTTCGGTGCCTGGACGCAGGTACAAATGGTAGGTATTGCCCAAGATGATCTCGGCTCGGATGTCCTGGGCCAGGTCCGTTTGCGGAACCGCCTTGACGGTCCCCTGGGTACCGACCGGCATGAAAATGGGCGTGTGGATGACCCCGTGGTCCGTGTGGAGCCGGCCCGTCCGGGCCTGGGAAGCGGCATCGCGCGCAGAGATTTCGAATTGCATGGCTTCGGAAGCCGCAAGGTACGTGTCCCCTTGGTACTTTCGGGGCATGACCGGTACCTTGTTCAATGCGGCGGCAGTCGCCATCGGTGCCTCTGTGGGATGGGCCTGGGGGCACCGGCTGCCCGAGGCGCTTCGGACCCAGATGTTCCAAGCCATGGGCCTGTTCACCTTGGGGTTGGGCGCTTGGATGGCGGTGCAGATGCGCGACCCCTTCGCGGTTTTCGTGGCCTGGATTTTGGGGGCTGCCATAGGCCAAACCCTCCAACTCGACCGACGGCTCCAGCGGGCCACCACCCGCACCCCAAGCTCCGCCGGGGAACTGGGGGTCGCGGTGCAGGCCCTCCTCTTGTTCTCCGTGGGATCGATGACGGTCTTGGGGTGCATGGCAGATGGACTTCGGAACGACCCCTCCATCCTGCTGGCAAAAGGCAGCATGGACTTCGTGAGCAGCGCCTTTCTGGCCGCCACCTTGGGACGAGGGGTCCTGTGGGCGGCTCCGGGCTTGCTCGTGCTCCAAGGGGGCCTCACCCTTCTCTTCGCCGCCCTTGGCGCCGGCATGGCCCCAGAAGTCATCCAGGAACTCACGGCCCTCGGGGGACTGATGCTGCTCGCCCTCGGCCTCCAACTGCTCGAAGTCCGGACCTTCCCGCTCATCCAGTACCTCCCTGCCCTGCTGCTCCTCCCCTTCCTGCTGGAGGCCCTGTCGCTCGCGCAGCAGGCCTGGACACCCTGACCCCACATCCCATGCCCGTCAACAAGTTTGCCCTCATCCGATACCGGGTCATCGACCGATGCCTGCTGAGCCAGAGCCACCCCTACCCCACCAAAGAAGACCTGCGCCGGGCTTGCGAGGAGGCCCTGTACGGAAGTGCCGACGAGCGGATCAGCATCTCGACCATCGAAAAGGACCTCTGGGCAATGCGGAACGAATCCGAACTCGGCTACTATGCCCCCATCCGTTATGACCCGCTCCACCGGGGTTACGCCTACGAAGATCCCGAGTACTCCATCCACGACATCTCGCTCAGTGCCGACGAGTGGGATGCCGTTCAGTTCGCCGCCCGGACCCTGCTCCAGTTCCGCGACGTTCCCCTCTTCGCCCAGTTCGATCAGGCCTTGGGCAAGATTGCGGATCGGCTGAGTTTGGCCTCACACGAAAACGAAAGGGAACTGGAGGCAGTAGTTCAATTCGAAGCGGCCAGCCAAATCGGCGGTTCCGAGCACCTGCAATTGCTTTTCCAAGCGATCCGCGAACGCCGTGAGGTCACGTTGTATTACCGGAAATTTGGCGCGGCGGAGGCCAAACCCTACCGCGTACACCCCTACCTCCTCAAGGAGTACCGCAACCGCTGGTACCTCATCGCCTGGGCCCCAGAACGGCAGGACGTCCTCACCTTCGGGCTCGACCGGCTGGAGGCCGCAGAGCGCACCCAGGAGCCGTTCCAGGTCAACTCGGAATTCGACCCGGACCGGTTCTTCGCCCACAGCATCGGCATCACGGAACTGGACGCGGAACCCCGGCACGTGGTGCTCCACTGCGACGCGGTGCAGGCCCACTACCTCCAGACCCAACCGGTACACCCTTCCCAACGCATTGCCCCCCTGCCCGACGGTCGGTTCGAAATCCGCCTCTACGTGCTGCTGACCTACGAACTCGTGCACCTCATCCTCGGCGCCTCGCCAGCCATTGAAGCCGTCGAACCGCCCGAGCTCCGGAATCAAGTCCTCGAAGCCCTCGAAGCGGCCCGCAGACTGCATCGTTGATTTTTTTTCATTCCAACGGCCCAACGTAAATCCCTTACGGACCGGGCGTGGTGTTTTGCTTCACGAAACAACAACACCATGGCCATTCCCTTGAATCCCGCTGCTTGGCTCCAACCCCAACGCATTCAGAACCTCGCACAGGCGCGCACGTGGGTGGAGCGATTCGCCCGTCCCAGTGGTTACAGCATCCATGCTTGGGAGAGCAACAAACGAACTGCCATGCTGGTTTGGCGTTGCCATTTCGAAGGACGTCCTTTCCAGCGGACCCTCAACTACTTGCACCCTATGTTCTACGAAATGATCCGCACCCCTTCCGGGACATTGCTGGTCTCAGAGAAGGCCATTCGCAGGTTTTGATCCGAGGCCTCTTCGTGCCAATTGGTTGATAGCTTGGTTGAAAAACTCCCATTTCATCTGAAAAGAGCCTACGAGGTTGATGTAACTTGCCTACGATTCACAGCTAGAAGAAACATCGAAAAAAGCACGACTTTGGTCGCATTTTTTTCTAACTTCGTCGCTGAAAGCAAGTTAAAGAGTGTCCAACCTGACCCGCCACCCCCTCGTAGCCGATATGCAACAAAAGTTGCGTGAGCGATCGGTGCGTACCGATGCGGGAGGAGTATTGCTCACTTATACGGGCAATTTGGACAGTGCTGTGACCGAGGCTTTGCTCATCTTGGCCGAACGTTCGGTGCTGACCACGGGGGGCACTCGGAAGCAATCCCGGCGGATTGGGAACGTGCTCATCGAAGCCCTCCAAAATGTCATTCGACACGGTTGGATCGATGCCGATGGTGAAAACCAGTTGTTTCTCACCTTGGAACTCACACCGGTCGGCTACCAAATTCATACAGGCAACTTGGTCGACTTTGAAATGGCCGCTGAGTTGCGTGAGCGCATTGCCCATGTGAACGGCATGACGCACGACGAGCTACGAAAAGCCTACGTCGAAACCTTGTGTCAGGGGGAATTGAGCATGCGCGGTGGCGCAGGTTTGGGGTTGATCAGCATGGCGAAAAAGGCAGAAGGTGCCTTGAACTACCAATTCGAAGAACACGGCAACCAGCTGTTCTTGTTCACCCTCGGGGTGTTGGTCAAGAATTGACCACAACGATTTGCCCTTCTCCAATCAGGTTTTGCGCTCTTGTTTCCGGGCTGCGGGAAAAAGGATGTTGTTCAAAATCAAACGATAACCGGCCGAGTTGGGGTGCAAACTCAAATCCGTAGGGGGATCGTTTACCAAATGGCGGTAATCCTCCGGGTCGTGTCCCCCATAGTACGTCCATTGCCCTTCTCCCAAGGTCCCGCGGATGTACTTGGCTGAACCTGCCGCCTTGGTTTCACCCAACACCGTCACATCCGATCGAACGAAATCATGGGCAAACGCCGTGGTCTGGCCCATGAACCCCGGAATGACCCGTTCATGGGATTGCGTCAACATGGTCGGGATGATGTCCCACTTCGCTGAGAAATCGAACAAGGTGAAGAAATCGTTCAACTGCTTGAGCTTGTTGTGCGCTTCCGTCGCATCGATATCCGAAAACTCATACACCATGGGGTTGGTGTTGATGGTGTAGTCTGTAAAGGCAAGGCCCCGCTCGTAATCGATCATGCGCTCCGCCCCCGGATCGATGGGGTCGCCGTCAAATTCAGTGGCACAAATGTCCACCTTCTCCGCCGCCAGCGCGATGTCGAAGGAATCGGTACCCGAGCACATGGTGAACAAAAATCCTCCCCCCAACACAAAGTCACGAATGGTCAAGGCCACCTGCCGCTTCATCACACTCACCTTATGGAATCCCAAGGTTCGGGCGGACTTTTCCTGTCCTGCAACTTCCGCTTGATACCAAGCTGCGTTACGATACGCTCCATAAAACTTGCCATACTGCCCCGTGAAATCCTCATGGTGCAGGTGTAGCCAATCAAACCGGCTCAAGTCCCCGGCCAAAATCTCCGCATCGTAAATGACTTCGTATGGAATCTCAGCATAGGTCAACACCAACGTGACCGCATCGTCCCAGGGAAGGGCGCCTTCTGGACTGTACACCGCAATGCGAGGCACCACCTCCAATTTCACGCGCTCCATGTTCTCCTCCGGGTGGGCAATCTGGGCCAAAATCTGCTGGGCTTGCACATCCGCCAAGATCTCCGTGGAAACTCCCCGGATGATACACTCTCGCTGGATGGAAGGCACGTCAGGCAGCATGAAACTCCCCCCACGGTAATTCAGCAACCACTCCACCTCGCCTCCATTCTGCAAAACCCAGAAAGCAATGCCGTAGGCCTTCAAATGGTTTGCCTGGGTTCGGTCCATCGGAATCAAGAGCTGCGATGCCTGTCCCAAGGTCCCCATCAGCAAAAACCCTATCAACGCCATCCACCGACGTCTACTGCCTGCCCGTGCACGGGGAGAAAAACACGCCCATCTGCCTCGCATCATGCTTCTAAGATACTATGGTCCCGGATCGATCGCGTGGTAAGGCAACCCAAAATCTCAAAACGGCGCGTCGTCATCGCGCACCCAACGTTCTGAGGAACCACCGAGGTCCGCGTCCGGCAAATCTTCGTTCATCTTGGAAGGCAAGGTCACCGCCCCGGTACCGAAAGCCGTGTTGGGTCGAATGCCTTGCCCTCCCCCGGGGGTGGCTCCCCGGTCGAATACAGGGTGCGCAAAGGCATCGTAGTTGGCAAACTTGGCCAAGCGGTTGATGAAGCGCAACTTGATGGTATCCGTGGCGCCGTGGCGGTGTTTGGCCAGGATGAACTCTCCCAATCCTGCTGTATCGATGCCATCGGGATGTTCCGTGAAACCGTAGTATTCCGCACGGTAAATGAACGCCACAATGTCCGCGTCCTGCTCGATGGCACCGGATTCCCGCAGGTCCGAGAGCAAGGGACGCTTGTCACCTCCCCGCGTTTCCACATTCCGGGAGAGCTGGGAGAGGGCGATGATCGGCACATCCAGTTCCTTGGCAATGGACTTGATAGACCGGGAGATGGTCGAAATCTCCTGTTCCCGGTTGCCCCGGTCCGAACTCGCTGTCATGAGTTGGAGGTAATCCACGATGACCATTTCAATGCCCGCCATGGACTTCAGACGCCGACACTTCGCCCGCAGCTCGAAGATGCTGAGGGCAGGTGTATCATCAATGAACAAGGGGGCTTGGGAGAGCTTGCCGATGCGCTCATGCAACTGCGTGTATTCGTGGGGCTCCAAAGTTCCCTTGCGGAACTTGTCCGAGCTGATCTCGGTTTCCGACGCGATGAGGCGTTGAACAAGCTGAACCGCAGACATCTCCAACGAAAACAGGGCCACAGGAATGCCGTGGTCCACCGCCACGTTCCGCGCCATGGACAAGACAAATGCTGTCTTTCCCATGCCGGGACGGGCTGCGATGACGACCATGTCCGAGCGCTGAAAACCACCCGTGACCTTGTCGATGTCCGTGAATCCGGAGGGCACTCCGCTGATGCCTCCGTCCTGGTTGCGTGCGTTGTCGATTTCCTCCAGCACCTTCCGCATGAGCGTGCCCATGGATTCGAAGCTCCGGCGGATGTTGCCTTGGGCCACTTCAAACAGGCTGGATTCTGCTTCGTCGAGCAGGTCCAGCACATCCGTCGTTTCCTCGTAAGCTAGGGTGGTGATCTGACCCGAAACCCGAATCAACTCCCGTTGGATGTACTTCTGGGCAATGATCCGGGCGTGGGCTTGGATGTTCGCAGAACTGGCCACCCGAGCGGTGAGCCGTGCGATGACCGAAGGCCCTCCCACTTGATCGATGGTGCCCAACTTCTTCAACCGCTGCGTCACCGTCAACATGTCCACCGGCTCAGAGCCCTGGAAGAGATCCACGATGGCTGCATAGATGTGGCGGTGCGATTCCTTGTAGAAACTGTCAGCCGTCAATACGTCGATGACCTCATTCACCGCCGATTGCTCCAACATCAAAGCCCCCAACACCGCCTCTTCCATTTCCAGGGCTTGGGGGGGCAGTTTGCCGAGCCCGTCGAAAGCGGGCAACCCAGCACGTCCTGTGCTGCGCAAACGATCCGTGGCCAGAGAAGAAGAAGGGGGAGCGGGCATGGGAAAAGAAGGATGATCAGATGAACCCAGATGGGAGGGTGAAATTAGGGCGCGGCTGTGGAAGGAACCCGAAAAATGTATCCACAACATGACCCGGACACCTGTTCGCTGAACGTGGAAAACTTCTTTCGGTGCCCTGAAGCCCGCGGAACCACACGAATTTAGAGGGGAAGCTCCAGCAACCGTTCGAGGTGCGTGACCGTGCGCCAAACCTGTTCCCGGTGCTTGCGCCCCTCCGGGTTGTAATGGACCTGCCTCCAACCCGCCTCCCGCGCCCCCACCACGTCGCAGTGCAGGTCATCCCCGATCATCACAGCGCGCTGGACCGTGGAACCCGTCCGGTCCAGGCAGGCCGCAAACACCCGGGCATCCGGCTTGGGAAAACCCACCGAATCACTGGTGATCACCGCATCAAAGAATGGCGTCAAACCACTGTGCTCCATCTTCAGGTGCTGCACCGATTCGAACCCATTGGTCAAGATGAAAAGCCGGTGCCCCCGGGCATGCAGCCCGGCCACCGCCTCCCTGGCCCCTGGCAACAGGTGGGGCAACCGGGGGGAGCACGCCACATACGATTCTCCCAACGCAGCGGGAAGCGGACCCGAGAGCGTTTCACCCGGGACCGAAAGGGCCTCCAATGCCATGTGGAAACGGTGGGAACGCAGCGTCGTTTGGTCCATCTTTCCCGCCCGGTACGCAGCCCAACACACCTCATTCGCCGCTTCGTAAGCCGTGACGAACGCGTCCAGTTGAAGCGTTGCTCCGTGGGTGGTTTCCAGTTGGGAGAGGGCGTGTTGGTGGAAGATTTGGCCTATGGCCTCCCGCGAATTCCGGTCAAAATCCCAGAGCGTCCGGTCCAAATCGAAAAACAAATCTGCTGGCCCCATGGCTCAAAGCGCTTCCCGAACGGCCCAACTCACCCCAGTCAACACCAGGGACCACAAGAAAAAGGCGGCCATCAAGGCCCAAGGCATCCGCGGATCCCGGCCATGGTACTTCGCCGACAACAGGGAACTCAAGGGTACCGACAAAAAAACGCCGAGCACCAGCAGCCCGGTCAATCCGTACCGCTGACGCCAGCGCACCATCCTCCGCCGCGCGGGGGTGAATTTCCGCGGATGGCGGCCCCGTCGCACCCACTGAAAATCCAGCACCGAAAGCAGCGCCTTGCCTGCGTAAAAAAAGATGGCCACCCCGATTGCTGCCCCGACCGTCGTCACGCCCACCACCCAAAGCGGTTCAATGCCCCGGGCCACCATGGCCGACGGGGTCAACAGGAACTTCACCACCGAAGCCAGGAGCCAACCGGCCATTTCCCAACCCTCCATGCCACCCATCCCTCACAGTTTTTCGCCGTAGGCCAAATCCCCCGCATCCCCCAATCCCGGCACGATGTAGCCACGCGCCGTGGTTTCCTCATCGATGGCTCCCGCCCAAATCTGTGCATGCACCGGGAGGGCCTTGCGCACGGTGTCGATGCCTTCGCGGCTGGCGATGGCGCAGACCACATGCACCTGCTCCGGCCGACCGCGTTGCACCAAGGCCTCGTGAACCTTGACAATGGAAGCCCCGGTGGCCAACATCGGATCGACGAGGATCAGGGTCCGTCCCGTCAATTCCGGCGCACTCACGTACTCCACGGCGATTTCAAAATCTCCCCCGGGATGGTAGCGCCGGTAGGCACTCACAAAGGCATTGTCCGCCCCGTCAAAAACACGCAAACAACCCGCATGCATCGGAAGACCCGCCCGGAGGATGGTTGCCAACACCGGCTGAACCTGCAAGGCCTTGCCTGTCGCCGTGCCCAGTGGGGTGGTCACTTCGGTGGCATGGTAGGCCAAACCCTTCGCAATCTCCCACGCCGCACATTCCCCCAACCGCTCCAAATTGTGCCGAAACCGCATCCGGTCCGCCTGCTGTTCTCGGTCTCGGAGGGCACTCACAATCACGCCCGCCATGCCGGGCATTTCACTCAAATGGTGGATCATGGTTCCAAGATACGCCCGCTTTCCCCGCGGGCGAGGGCCCGCAACATTTCTTGGTAAAAAGTCCACCATCCCGCCCAGGGTTCCCGGTCCTGGGCGGTTTCGTTGTGCCACAGGGTCACGAACTCGCCCTCCACTTCCCGCAGGGTGGCGGCCAGCGCGAGCACGCGCCGCAAGGTCGATGCATCGGGCGCCAGGCCCATGTAGCGGGCGAGGGTGGCCTCCATCACGTGCACGGGGTGCACCCGCAGGTTGAGTTCACGTTCCAGCCGAACGCTGTAGGCTGGAAAGGGCCGGGCCAAACCCGTTCGAAGCCCCACCCGGTCTGCGAACCCCAAACTGTGGTCCTCCCGGATGCCCGCGGCTTCGAGGGCCTCCCAGGCATCCGGCAGCCGCTGCAGCAAGTAATGCTGGCGCGCCCTCCGGATCTCCAGCCCGGACATCGACTCCAGCCGCAGTTTTTCCTGCCGGATGCGCTCCGGCCGGGCGTGCGATGCGTACCCGGGGTGCAACCCCAAAGCCGCCTCCCCTCCCGGTCCCACCTCCCCCGCCAGCCGCGCCACCACCTCCCGCAGCCCGGCCGACCGCCAATCCATCCCCCGATCGTGGGGACCCCGGTCCGCCACGAGCACAAACCACCGGCCCGGCCACCCGACCTCCCGGTGCAGCGCCAACAAGTCCCCATACGTATCGAACGGATCCTCCTGCCTCCCCCGTACCACCGCCACCCGCTCGCGCAACCCCGCGAAATCGCCCCGCAACCCCTGCCGGATGCCCCCTCCCCAACCCCGGAACCAGCCCTTCCCCCGGTACATCAGGGCGCTGTCCACATCCACCGTCGGCACCACCCGAAACCCGCGGCCCACGGAGACCTCCCAGCCCCACCCGCGCGCCCAGGCCCGGACCCGCTGCTCGAACACGGGCGCATCCACCCATCCGTACCGCATCTGTTCCGAAGCCTCCGCCCGGAATCGACCGTGACCATCCCGGGCCTCGGCCCCCTGCGCCGACGGCAACAACTCCTCACACCGGGCCGCCGTCCAAAAAGCCCAAGCAAAAAAATCGCACCCCCGCTCCGGACCCGCTGCGAACTGCAGACCCTCCGCCGTCCAGCCCCATGCCTCCAGTCCCCGGTCCGGCAACCCCAACCCGTCCACCAGCAGCCCCGACGGCACCACCTGCACCCCCCGGCCATTCCCCCAGCGCCGCCACCCCTCGCCCGCCCCGTACCCAATCCCGACCGAACCCTCCGCCGCTGCCCATGCCTCCTCCCCCTCCACGACCCGGTACGACACCCCCAGTACCTCCCCCAGCACCAGCTTCAAGGCATACGCGAGCCGGGCCCCCAGGGTACCCGGGGCCACCCCCACCACCACCGACTGCACCCCGCCCCTCATCCGAGCCCCCTTGCGCGTGGCTGGCGGGAGGTGGCCAGCAACTGAATTTCCTGTGCCATGCCCCGTGCAGACCGGCCATCCCCGTACAACGGCACCGACCAACGGTCATCCCCCGGCGGCGGGAAACCGGCGGCGTGCCGTTCAAGCGCACCGCGCCAACCCTCCGGCTCTGGGACCAACCTCGCCCATCCCCCGGTGACCAATTCCGCCCACTCCGTGACCGGGCGCGCGACCCAACAGGGTTTGGCATGAAAAAAAGCCTCCTTCTGCACCCCACCCGAGTCGGTCAGCACCCAATCGACCCCTTGGAGCGCAGCCGCCAATTCGAGGTACCCCATGGGCTCCACCGCGTCCACGCCCCCGGCCGCCAGCACCTGGGGCCAGGCTGCGCCCCAGATTTGGTGGAGGACGAGCGCTGTGCGCGGATGCACCGGAAACACGATGCGGCCCGATGTGGAGCCGCACAGCGCCTCCATCCAGCGGCGAAGGCGGGCCGGGTCATCGACGTTGGCAGGGCGGTGCATGGTCACCAGTCCGACATGGGTTTTGGGACCCGGCGGCACCCGGTCCGCCGCCCAGCGGGCCACGTCGCACAGGATGTCCCCGGTGCGGACCACCCGAACCGGTCGGCCGGCCTGACCCGCGGGATCGTGGACGATGCCCTCCGCGGCCAGGTGCCGAACGGCCCCATCCGTGGGACAAAAGAGCAAGTCCGCCACATGGTCCGTCAGCACCCGGTTGAGCTCCTCGGGCATGGCGCGGTCTCCGGAGCGCAGGCCGGCTTCCACGTGCACCAAGGGGATGCCCGCGCGGGCCGCGACCCATGCCCCGGCCCAAGTGGAATCCGTGTCGCCATAGACCAGCATGACATCCGGACGGCGTTCCGCGGTGACCGAGGCGATGCTTTCCATCATTTGGCCTAAGCGCGCAGCGACCCCCGACACGGTCAGCACGAACCGGTGGACCGGCTCCGGCATGCCCAGCTCTTGGAAAAATACCGCCGACATCGCCTCATCCGCATGCTGCCCCGTGTGCAAGATCCGCTCTGCGATTCCCCATTCGCCCGAAGCGAACTCCCGCGAAAGCGCAGATGCCTTGACAAACTGCGGCCGAGCCCCCACCACGGTCAATAGGTCGATCATGCGCTGTTAAAGTAGTCCTTCGTCTGCAAAACTATGGTACCGGTCCTGTGCAATGATCACATGGTCCAGCACCGGCAGGTCGAGGAAACGTCCCGCCTGCCGCATGTTCTCGGTCAGGTCCCGGTCGGACTGGCTTGGCCGAGGATTGCCCGACGGGTGGTTGTGCACCAAAACCAAGGCTGCAGCCCGCATGGCCAACGCCTTGCCGAAGATGACCTTGGGATCCGCCACGGTCCCGGACAGCCCCCCGGCGCTGATGCGCAACTCGGCCAGCACCCGGTTCGACCGGCGGAGCAAAACCACCCAGAACTCCTCGTGTTGCAGGTCCCCCAGCCGGTGGACAAAGCGCGCATGGATGTCCCGGGACGACCCGATGACCGCCGGTCGGGCGCCCCCTTGCACCCGGTTCAGGGCCTGGCGCCGCCCCAACTCCAGCGCAGCCGCGATGGTCACCGCCCGGGCCGGTCCGATGCCCGGGACCATTTCATACGCCTCGGGCGGCATCCTGCCCAAGTCGTCCAACCGGCCATCCGTCAGCGCCAGCAAATCCGCTCCGAGCCGACCCGCCGGCCTACCCTTCGTCCCCGACCCGATGAGAATCGACAGCAATTCGACCTCGCTCAACGCGTGCGCCCCATTCGCCATCAACCGCTCCCGCGGCATCACCGCATCGGCCCCTCGTTCCTCCTGTTCCATGCCTCGTTCGTTGTGGTGACCGCCCTTTCTCCATGTCCGCAAAAAGACCGCATGTGGATGCATGGACAAAAAAAAGCCCCCTGGTTAGAGGGGGCTATATTCCGTCGAAACCGACACTCAGGCCAACTTGCCTACATAAATGGCGAGGCTGGATTTGAGGTTGGAGGCTTTGTTCTTGTGGATGATGTTCCGCTTCGCCAATTTGTCGAGCATGGAACTCACCTTCGGCAAAAGGGCAGAGGCCGCAGCCTTGTCCGTGAGGGCGCGCAAATCGCGAACAGCATTGCGGGCCGTCTTGTGGTAATAACGGTTGTGAAGGCGCTTCTTTTCGTTCGAGCGGATGCGCTTCAGGGCGGATTTGTGGTGGGCCATGTTTCCTGTCTCCTCTGTAAAGGGACGGCAAAGATAATCGATTTTTCTTTCTGGCCAAATCCACCCCCCAACTTTCCACCACCCCCCAGAAAACTCCATCGTTTTGCCACACGAAAAAAAAGAAGGGCGCACCCCTGCGCCCTTCCATCCTAACAATCTACTTGTATCCACTCCGGTGCGCACGAACGCCCCGTTTTGAAATACGGCTGCGATGATACACCACAGATCGGTATAAAAATTTACAATTTCGACGAATAGCCGTATAATGTTTACGTAGTGGGATTCTGCACCCCCAAGCGACGCAATGCCGGGAAACCCCTCTGCCGTACTTTTGGGGGGAAACCCGGGGGAAACCGGCACCTTGGCATGCAATTGAATCGCTACGTCTGGATTGGGGTGGCACTGGGGACGCTGCTCGCGGGGCAGGTTTGGGGACAAAGCCCGGCCGCCTTCGTGGACGTCAGCGACGCCATGGGACTGTTTCCCGCAGGTTCCCACCACGCAGTCGCGGTGGCCGACTTCGATGGCGACGGCTGGGAGGACATCTATGTGGGGACCACCGGCGGTCCCAACCAGCTCTATTGGAACCAGCAAGGGACCGGTTTTGTGGAACTGGCAGCCGAAGCGGGGGTCGCGGACGGGGGCAACACGATGGCGGCCGTTTGGGCGGATTTCGACAACGATGGGGATCCGGATTTGGCCACCGGCAACAGCAACTCGCCCAACCGGTTCTACCGGAACAACGGCAACGGCACGTTCACCGACCTGACCGCGGCCTGGGGCCTGGGGAGCGTCGCGAGCTGCAGGAGCCTGAACGCCGCCGACTACGACCGCGACGGGTGGATCGACCTCTACGTCACGAACCTGGGAAGCCAGAACATCTTGTGGCGCAACCTGCAGGGAAACGGATTCCAAAATGTCACCCAGAGCAGCGGCGCGCTGGATGTGCAGATCGGCATGGGCACCATCTTTTTCGACTACGACAACGACGGAGACGCCGACCTCTACCTGACGCACGACGCGAACCAGCCCAACAAGTTGTACCGCAACAATGGCAACGGCACCTTCACCCACCAGGCGGTACAGGCGGGGCTTGCCTACGCGGGCAACTGCATGGGCGTGGATGTGGCGGACATCAACCACGATGGCTGGCTGGACGTATACATCACGGACCTCTATCCGTCGGAACTGTTTCTGTCCGATGGCGACGGGACCTTCACGGCGGTGGGACCTGCGGCAGGGGTGGACGATGTGGGCATGACCTGGGGCTGCGCGTGGTTCGATTACGACCAGGACAGCGAGTGGGATTTGTACATCGTCAACGACTACTTGTTCAGCCCCTTCCTGAACCTGTTATACCGCGGACGGGGGGATGGAACCTTCGAGGTGACCAGCAGCGGCAATCCGGCACTGGAGCATCCGTACTCGGATTACGGGCTGGCGCAGTTGGATTTCGACCGGGATGGGGACCGGGATTTGGTCATCGCCACGAGCGGTTCGGGGAGCCAGCCGGGGGTGACGCTGTTGCGCAACGACGCCGCGACGGGCAACCAAATCGTTTTCAAGCTGGAGGGCACCCTGTCGAATCGGGATGCGGTGGGTGCGCGCGTCTCGTGTCATTTTGCAGGCCAAACCCGGCACGACGAAATTTCTGCCGGCCAGGGTTACAGCGGAGCGAGCACCCTCGAGGTGCACTTCGGGCTGGGCCCAGCGACGGGGGTGGACAGCGTGGTCGTCCGGTGGCCCAACGGGGGGTACAGCACGCACGGTCCTTTTCCCGCCGGCACCCGACAACACTTGCTGGAACCGGGCGCGCAGCCGTGGTTCGAGGCGGGCTGCACCCACCCGGAAGCGTGCAACTACCTCCCGGCGGCCACGGTGAATGACGGCAGCTGCGTCTTTGCCCTGCTGGGCACGGACTGCGATGGCAACCCGCTTCCGGGTGGGTTCGGGCCGGGCACGCACAGCATCGCCCGGGTTTGGAACGAGGTCCTGCTGCACTGCATCCGGCACGACTGGGCGCGTCCCACGGTGCATGCGCGCAACCTGTGGCATGGGTCGGTGCTGATGTACGATGGCTGGGCCGCCTGGGAACCGCCCGCGGTGGATGGGCCCCGCACGTATTTGTTGGGGCGCGAGGTGGACGGGTTTGTGGTGCCGTTCGCGGGCGTCCCCGTGCCCAATTCGGAGGCGGAGCGGGCTGAGGCCCGGCGTCGGACGCTCAGTTACGGGATGTACCGGCTCCTGCACCACCGGTTTGCCCAGGCGCCCCAGCACGCCGTCATCGTGGCCGAACTGGAGGCCCGCATGGCCCAGCTGGGGCTCGATCCGGACTTCACTTCCGTGGACTACACGACGGGGAATCTCTTGGAAGCGGCGGGCGCTTTGGGGAATTATTTGGCCTCGCAAATCATCGCCTGGGGACTGCAGGACGGAAGCCAGGAGGCCATCGGGTACCAGAACACGTATTACAACCCGGTGAACTGGAACTTGGTGATGGCCCAGCCCGGGAATCCGGATATGTTTTTCCCGAACCGTTGGCAGCCGCTGCAGCTCACGTCGTTCATCGATCAAGGGGGCAACCCGACCCCGACGCCCACGCCAGAGTTCCTCAGCCCTGAGTGGGGCAATGTGACGCCTTTTGCCCTCGATCCCCAAGCGGCCTCGGTCTACGAACGCTTCGGCGGGTTGTACCGGGTGCACCTGGACCCGGGTCCACCTCCCCTGCTCGATCAGAATGCCGAAACGGGTTGGGAGGACGACTACAAGTGGGGGCACGGGATGGTGGGGCTGTGGTCCGGGCTGTTGTCCCCCGAGGATGGGGTCCTGTGGGACATCAGCCCCGCTTCGATGGGGGCGGCCGAGGCGCTCACCCCGACCACGTTCGCAGAGGCCCGCAACCACTACGACTGGCTCGAGGGTGGGGCCGAGGCGGTGGGCCATCCGGTGAACCCGGTCACGGGGGCGCCCTATGCTCCCCATTGGGTGCCCCGGGGGGACTTCACGCGGGTGCTGGCGGAGTACTGGGCGGATGGTCCCCAATCCGAAACCCCGCCGGGCCATTGGTTCAAGCTGTTCAACGAGGTATGTGACCATCCCCTCCTCGCCCGCCAATGGCGCGGCGAAGGTCCCCTGCTCGACACGCTCGAGTGGGACGTTCGCGGGTATTTTGCGCTCGGAGGCGCCCTGCATGACGCCGCCATCGCGGCCTGGAGCATCAAGGGATGGTACGACTATGTCCGCCCGGTCTCCGCGCTGCGCTGGATGGCCGACCGAGGCCAAAGCTCCGACCCTGAAGCCCCCAACTACCACGGCGCAGGCATCCCCCTGCTCCCCGGTCGCATCGAGCAGATCACGGCCGCCGACCCGCCCTCCCTCCGCGGTGCCAACAACGAGCACCTCCACAAGATCAAGGTCTGGGCCTGGCGCGGCCCCTCGACGATCGCCTTCCCCGAATTCCAAACGGCCGGGGTGGGCTGGATCCGGCTCGAAGATTGGTGGCCCTACCAGCGACCGACGTTCGTCACGCCCCCGTTCGCGGGGTACATCTCCGGCCACTCCACGTTCTCCCGGGCGGCCGCCGAGGTTCTCACCTTGATGACGGGCAGCCCCTACTTCCCCGGCGGGCTCGCCGAGTTCGTCGCCCCCGCGAATGCGTACCTCCACTTCGAGGACGGCCCCAGCGTGGACGTCCGGCTCCAATGGGCCACCTACCGCGACGCGGCCGAGCAAAGCGCCCTCTCCCGCATCTTCGGCGGCATCCACCCGCCCCAAGACGATTTCCCGGCCCGCTGGATCGGGCGCTCCGTGGGCATCGACGCCTTCCATTGCGCCGAGACGTACATGGACCCGTTGGCGGCACCTGGGTTTTGTGGGGGCGATTGGGCCCAGGCCGGCGCCTGCCCCGGCGACCTGAACGCCGATGGGGTCCGCAGCCTGCCCGACCTACTCTGGCTCCTCGCCGCCTTCGGTGCCTCGCCCCCGCCTCCCTACCCTGCGCTCTACCCGTCGGTCGGCAGCTCCGCCGACCTCACTGGCGACGGACTCGTGGCCACCAACGACCTCCTGGCCCTGCTGGCGCTGTGGGGGGCGCCGTGTTTTTGAGATACGGCGGCTGCGCCGTGGGGACATGCGCGGCTGCGCCGCCCGAAACAGGAAATAGGAGATGGGAAATAGGAGATGGGAGATATCGCCGCTACGCGGCGGAGACATGCGCGGCTACGCCGCCGGAAACAGGAAATAGGAGATGGAAGACATGGCCGCTGCGCCGCGGGAGATAGGGCGACTGCGCCCCGCGAGATGCGAAAAAAACCGCGGCCCTCGCTTCGCTCGGGCCCCTCAGGCCT
>CAYONT010000022.1:0-35659 GCA_964405405.1 uncultured Comamonadaceae bacterium
GGAAGGTGGGCCAAACGATACACCGACTTCCTGCGATCCTCTAGGTCCCGATCCCGAAGAATCAAATCCATCCCATAGAGCAGATTGAACTCGGCGTTCACCATCTGGATAATTCGAGAACGTCGGGCGCGCAGGGTTTCAGGGGAGGCAATGTCCTCTATGCCCAACATCGCATCCCATTCGGAAGTGCTGAATACACGTTGCTCTTGCAGCAAGATCAGCCGCAGGGCTGGGCTCCAGTGTGCGATGGACGCCCATTCCACCCCTTCCGCCACAGCCGCCAGCCTTTCCAAGACGGCTGCCTCCTCCGCCCCTTCCTCACCCTGTATGGGCGCTGATCCGTCCCTTACCCCTTCCCCCACGGGCACCGCTTTCGTCCGCTCCGCTTGTTGGGACATCCGGGAAGGTTGAGACCGTCGCAAACGCCACAAATGCCAGGTCCACGCCAAGCAACTGAGCGCAAACAAGAACCAACCCGCTGCCAAGATGCCCGGTGATACCGCCCACTGTAGCAAAAATCCACGCGGCGAAATCTCCTGAAAGGTCAACTCAGCCGCCATGGCTCCCAAATCCAAGTGTACCACGCTGCTGTCATTTCCTCTGTACAAGGCATTTCCTTCGTTCCAAATCCAGCCCTCCGCCTGGTGCATGTGAACCAACTCTTCCCGCAACCCGGCGGTGGCCACCTCTGCCACCTGGGTCCCGTCCTTGGAAAGCCAAACCAACCCCTCTCCTGCATCCGCCCAAACGATGTAATCTTCTAACTCCCAAAAGCCACTGGACTGCGCGGGAAGCGGCCCGTCCCAAATTCCATTTTCCATCACCTCCTCCAGATGGTCCCAACGAGCGGAGCGAATGGAACTGTGTCCCACGCCCCCCTGTGAAGAGAAGGCACGCTCCATCCAATGCACCCGATCCCCGTTCATCCATGCAAACACCATCTCCCAACCCGAACGCGCCCGGATCGACCACTCTTCTGCATGACCTTGCCCCATTCCCTGAGAAAACCGGGACAACACCAAGACATCCGGTTGTCGCAAGCCAAGGGTCCAATAGGCTCCCCCGCTGAACCCAGCCCCCCACCAATCGGCAGGATGGGCCCGAGATACCACCGGACGCAACGGTCCTTCCCAACCCCAGCCCAAACGGAATCCCAACCCTTCGGTGGTGCACACCCGCTCGCCTGGCAATTCTCCCGCACGCCAAATCACCGAATGGGTCTGACCCCCATCCGTCCATTCAACCCACCGAACCCGGTCCTGCGGGATGGCCACCGGCAACTCCGGAACCTCCATTGCAGCCCCAGAAACCCAGGTGCCCAGTCCGGCCAACAGCAACCATGTACGCATCCTTCTAAGTTACCGCAAAACCCCGAAGGAGAACTGATTTCACCACGCGATTCGGTTCAAATGGTCGGGGGAATGTCAGAAAGGATGTTCAAAAAGTGACCTTTTTGCAGCCTCTTGGCCAGCAAATACGCCCGGTTTTCATCCCGAGCAGGCATCTCCAGCGGCACACAGGCCACCACATCCAGTCCTGCCGCCCGCAAGGCTTGGGCCTTGTCTGGATTGTTCGTCCACAAACGGAGCCGCCGCACACCCAAGTCCTTCAAAATGGCGACAGCGTCCGAATAATCGCGCTCGTCATCCGCATGGCCCAAGGCCCGGTTCGCCGCAAAGGTATCCAGCCCCTCATCTTGCAGTCCATAAGCCCGTAGCTTCTCTACCAACCCGATGCCGCGCCCCTCCTGCCGCAGGTAAACGCAAATCCCCCCGTGGCTGCCGAATTGCTGCAACGCCGCATGGAGTTGCTCACCACACTCACACCGCACGGAGCCGAAAACATCCCCGGTCATGCATTCGCTGTGCACCCGCACGTCCACCACGTCATCGCTGGTTTGAGGGGCTGCCTGGACCAAGGCCAAATGCGGCCAAAATTCTCCTTCTGCCCCGTATGCGAAGACTTGGAAGGCCCCCCATTGGGTGGGCAAACGAGATTCCACCAGCCGCTTCATGGGGCAAAGGTACGGGTCTCTAGCGGGGAGAACTTATCAAAAAATGACAAAGCAGGCGTCGGCAATGGAGGGGGTTCCGGGGGAGCCGCCGAAGTGGTAAGGACCGGGTTCGGGGCGCAAGGGGCGCAAAGCGCCTTCCCCTTCGGCGTCCCAGCTCGTGACGTAGAGACAGCGAGAGCCCTCGGTACCGCCGGTCATGGGGATGCGCCATCGATAGCGGCCGGCATCACGGTCCAACTCGAAGCCGGGTGCTTCCCGGGGCACACCATCCGCCCCCACCGTGGACAAGGTCCAGCCGCTGTGACGGACGCGGAGGTCCCAGCGAAACCCCTCGGGCATGAGGCCGCCGACCTCGGGCAACTGGCCGCCGTCCTCCGGTTTCTGGCCGCCGACCTCTGCAGGGGCCGCGCCAGTCCCAGCAACTTCGGTCCGCTGTCCCAACCACAGAAACCAAGCCACGTGATCGAATCCCCAACGGGGGTTCCACAAGGCTGTCACCGGACGGCAAACGGTCAGTTCCACGATGCAATCGTTGCCCTCCTGGAAAATGTGGAGACTTTTGATGTCGGTTTGGCCTGCAAAAGTGGCATCGGTGGGAGGCAGCAACCGGCCATCCAATCCGCGGTCATCGCCGCAGGGATCCTCCACCGAAGCAAGGTGCTTCCGGTCCCAAATGAGGTCCACAGCGACGGGGTTGGCAGCCCGCTCCCGGCCCGCAGAACCGGACTCCATGGCCACCAGCCGGTGGGGACCGGCCGCCAGCGCCCCGCACGCGAGCCGCCAAGATCCCTCCTGAATCACACGCCCCCCGTCCAGCACCAACGCCTCCGAGGGGGGTGCATCGGTCCGAAACACGAGGGCATCCCCCGGCTCACAGCGCAGGGTCCCCCCCACCGCCATCGGTTCCCCCCGGTTCGTCACCACCTCCCATGTCCCCTCCAGGGGTGCCCCGGCCCCGGTTCCCCCCACGCGATCCCAGCGACGCCAGGCCACCCAACCCCACGGCGGCAAGTCCCCATGCACCAGCGTCGCCCCATCCCAAACCAGCCGGGCGGCTCCCCCCCCCCCGACATCGGCCCCCGCCCCGCCCCCCCCCCCCCCGCCCCGGGCCCCCCCCCCCCCCCCCCCCCCCCCCCCCCCCCACGGGTTCACCGCCACCCACAATGTGTCCCCCTCCCACACCGTCCTGCCCACCCACAAACCATCCACCGCCGCCTCCACTGGCTCCCACACCTCCCATTCCCCACGACCACAAGGTCCACAACCGGCCCGCCAACGCAGGGCCTCCTGCAGCCAGCGGTACGCGGACGACCCCCCATCGAGCCGCCCAAACAAGTTCGCCCGGGTCTCCACATCCCCCTGTTCCGTCCCCTGGTAAATCACCGGAATGCCGGGAAGCACCAACAACGTCCGCATCGCAGCCCGGTAAGCCGCTTCCGAGGCATCCCGCCGGAACCGCGGCATGTCGTGGTTGTCCAAAAAATTCAACCAAAACCGCTCCCGGCCTATGCTACCCGCTGGACCCTGGGCCTGCGCCCGCAGCCGGTGCGTCAACTCCCCCACCGGCGCCCCCTCCAAAAAAACGCGCCGCAACGTGCCCTGCAAAGGAAAGTTCAAGGCGCCATCCACCCCTCGGTCACCCGGCCTCACCAGGTACTCCGCAATGCGGTCTTCTCCCTCCCGACCCCGGGGAGCACTGCCCACCCAAATCTCACCGAAGGTCAAAAAATCCGACTTCCCCAACGACGCGGCAACCCGCTCCACCCCTGGCACCCCCAAGTCCTCCGAGTCGAGAAAATCATCCCAAAAACCGGGCTCCACATACATCTGCGTGTCGAACCGAAAACCATCCGCGCCCGCCTCCCGAATCCAGCGTCCATAAATCGCCCGCAAGCTGTCTCGCACCAACTGCCTTTCCGTGCACAAGTCATCCAGACCCGCCAGTGCCCGCTTCTGCAACTGTTCTGGATCAGTGTAATCCACCAAATCGGGCGTCCAGTGGTATACACCTGCCACGCGGTGCTCGGGATTTCCCGGGTCATTTTGATCGAAAGGGGCTTGACGCGGCGCGCCTGTGACTTGCCAAACCACCGAATCCCCCGCCTGCCTCGGCACCAAATAATCCCCCGTGTGGTTCACCACCACATCCTGAATCCAATGCATCCCACGCCGATGCACCGCCCGCGAAAAATCCTGCAGATCCGCAAGGGTACCATAGTGGGCATCCACTTCTGAGAAATGCTCGGCCCAATATCCATGGTAACCCGTGTAGCTCCGCTGGGGATTCCACCACTGGTTCGCTACCGGTGGGGTGATCCAGACCGCCGTTGCCCCGAGCGCTTGGATGTAGTCCAAACCGCCCACCAATCCCTTCAAATCCCCGCCATGGTAATGCGACTCCCGCGTCGGATCCCACTCCCCTCGACCCAGATCATCCCGGCTCGCATCACCATTGGCAAAGCGGTCGATCATGGCAAAATAGATGACTTCCCGACTCCAGTCCGGAGAAGCAACCTGCAGGGCATCCTGCGCCCAGACCCCCCAGGGTCCCACCAGCGCCAACAAAAAAGAAGGCCCGAAGGCCTTCTTTTTGAATTCGCGCACAACCCAACCCATCCGAAAACCGCTCACCTCAATCGCAATCTGTTCCGAAAGCGGCCAAGAAAGCCAGCAAGTCTGGCGTGGCCACCACACCGTTCGCATCGATATCGGCAGGACAAGGGTTCACCGCATCGAACAGGCAAGAACCATCGTCCTTGGTTGCAGTGGGCATGAAGTTCGTTGCATCGGCATAGGTACAGCCCCAAATCAGCGCTGTCTCACAGGAACCATCGTCCACACCTGCGTACGGATCAAACTCCACGCTGAACGGATCCGTGCAACCTGCACAGGCTTCACAAGATGCAAAACAAACAGCATCCAAGGTCTCGTTGCCGGTGACCACCAACACCCGGTTTCCTCCGTTGCCACAGGCCCCGACCGATTCGTCGCCGCCCCAAGCGTTGCCGTTGATGAACTTGTACTCATAGGTTCCTGGCGTGAGGACCAAGGTAATTTGGTACACACCATAACCAATGGAGGTCAGAGGCGTGGTGCTGGGATCCCATCCCTGGAAGCTTCCGGCGACATGAACCCCATTGGGACCCAAGGTTTGTTGGGACATGTTTACCCGCAACGTCACAGTGAATTGACAGGAGTTGTCATCCGCATCCGCGGTCGAATCGAAGTTCACCGCACTCTCATCGGTACAACCGGGGTTGAAGTAGCAAGAACCATCGTCCTGCGTCGCTTGTTCATTGTAATTGATGGCTGCATCATCCGTGCATCCCAAGATTTCAGCCCCACAAGCAGCACAGGAATTGAAGCAAACCGTGGAGAGCACTTCAGCCACCCCGGAACGTTGGTGCACCCGATTGGCCCCCCCGAAAGGATTGGAAGCACCGCATCCAAGCAGAGCAAAGTTGCCCGTCTCTTCACCCGAATTGTCCTGAACTCCCCCTACCCAAGGGTTTCCATTGTTGAACTTGTACAGAATTTCTGCCGGTCCAGAAACCGATACCGTGGCAGTCCAAACCCCATCACCATCTGCATCCGACATGGCCACAGCACCTTGCTGCCAAGCGGGGATGGTAAAAGAACCGATCAAATACAACCCGGATGCCGCCACGGACTCCAATTGGGATGCATCCACCGAGAAGGTGATGTCCGCGGCAGGAACCGGAGGGGTGCATTGGGTTTCACATCCTCCAAAGCAGTACTGAACTACAACCGGATCCGCTCCCACGACAACCTCCCGGTTGCCATTGACTGCGCAGCCCGAAGGGACGCCCTCGTCAAAGCCCCAAGCGTTGCCGTTGACAAACTTGTATTGGTAGGTGGCATGTTCGAGCACCAGGGTCACCTCCCAAATTCCGTCCCCATCTGCATCGGACAGCGCCGTCCCCCCTGGGTTCCATCCTTGCATGGAACCTGCAACATGCACGCCATTGGGGCTTACTTGTTGGTTTGACATGTCCACTCGGAATGTCACTGGAGATGTTGGTGCTTCCTGTCCACAGGCGATGCATTCCCCGAAGCAAACCACCGGAAGCACCACATCTTGATCTCCTACCGTGTAGAAACGGTTGTTGTTGTCTGCCGGGTTGCCGCATGCGGGAGGGACTGTCTCCGCATTCGCCCAAATCGGACCATTCAAATATTTCCATTGGAGGAAAGTCCCAGCCGGCACGGATTGGGTGTACGTATAGATACCATCTCCATCCGAATCGGACATGAAGAAGGAGCCTGGAGACCAAGCTGGATTCTGGAAATTGCCTGCAATGCTCACCCCGATGGGGTTCACCGATTGCTCCGACATGTCTACCTGCCAGGTGACCTGGACGTTGTTTTGGGCAATGGCTGCCGTGGTTGCCAACAGGAAGGCACAGAGGTTCAAGATCTGCTTCATCGATTCGGTTTTGGTGTTGCGGTTTGCGACGAAATGAGCTATTCCACTCACCAAGCCGCCACCATGCGGGGTAAATATAAGAGGCCGGGTGTGTCCTTCAAACACTTAGTCTACATTTTTACGACTGAACCGATTGATTTTGTGGAACCAAGAATGTGGAAAGACCTGCAATCGCGAGAAAAACCCCCGCCAATACCATGGTTCCAATGGTGGCATCCCCCCAAAGGACTTTGTACAAGAAATTCACTGCTCCCAGCGCCGCTACAATTTGAGGCAACACGATAAACATGTTGAACAACCCCATGTACACCCCCATGTTGTCCGCCGGAATGGAGCTAGAAAGCATGGCGTAAGGCATGGAAAGAATGCTGCCCCAGGCAAAACCAATCAACCCGAAGCAAACCCACAGCCCCCAAGTGGTCTCTGGAGAAAGGAGGGCCATGCCACAGAAGCCCAGCGCACCGAGTACCAAAGAGATGAAATGCACCCAGCGTCGGTTGATCTCACGCCGAACCGTGACGAACGCCAACAACAAGGCGAAGGCCATGGAGGTCAAACCGTACATCCCCATCGCGCCTGAAACCTGGTCGGCCGCATTGCTGTAGGCTGCTTGCGCCACCTCAAAATCTGCAGCACCTGCAACAGGCATCGGCGCTTGGAAAACATGCTCCGTAAGGGCTGGCGTGGCAAAGGACCACATGGTGAAGAACGCGAACCAGCTGAAGAACTGAACCACCCCGAGGCGCGCCATCGTCCGAGGCATCTGCACAGTCAACGAAATAATCTCCTGCAGTCCATGGACAAACCCCTTCCCGCGCTCCGATTGAAAACGCTCCCAATCCACTGGCGGTGTCTCGTCCGTTGTGAACACCGTGTACAAGATGGACAATAAGAAAACCCCCGCTCCGATGCCGAAGGAGACCACCAAACTCTGAGGAATCTCTCCTTCGCCGGCCTGGTTGGAGACCCCCAGTTGATTCACAAGCCAAGGCAATTGGGAGGCGACCCAGGTGCCGATGCCGATGATGAGGGTTTGGACTACAAAGCCAAACGACCTTTGTTCCTCAGGCAATTTGTCTGCCACCAGCGCACGAAAAGGCTCCATGCTGATGTTGATGGAAGCGTCGAGTACCCAGAGCAAACCGACAGCCACCCACAAGGCCGGGCTGTGCGGCATCCAGAACAGGGCCAAGGTGCTCAAAACCGCGCCAAGAAGAAAGTACGGCCTTCGCCGACCCCAGCGCACGCTCCAAGTCCGGTCACTGAGATAACCAATGATGGGCTGCACAATCAACCCAGTGAGCGGGGCTGCAATCCACAGCAGCGGCAGATCATCCTTCTCCGCCCCCAGGCTCTGAAAAATCCGGGTCACATTCCCCCCTTGCAAGGCAAATCCGAATTGAATGCCCAGGAACCCGAAGCTCATGTTCCAAATCTGCCAGAAAGACAAACGGCGTGTAGGTGTTGATTGCATGATGGGGTCCAATATACAGGGAATGTGTCCAAACAACACGAAGGGCCGCCCTTGGGCAGCCCTTCGCATCCAAAAACCTGGCATCAATCAGTTGCAAGCCGTGCCGTAGACGGCCAAAAATTCGAGCAGATCTGCTGAACCGATCGTGCCGTTGCCATCGACATCGAATGGGCATTCGGCCGCCACCGTGAAGGTACAGGTACCGTTGTCTGCAGTCGCAGCGGGGTTGTAATTGTCCGCATCCGGATAGGTACATCCCAGCACCGCCAACACACAGGAACCGTCATTCACCGTAGCCAACGGCTGGTAGTTGATGGCGGCGGGGTTGGTACAACCACCGAACACACAAGAGCCATCGTCATACGTTGCTGCAGCATTGTAATTGTCCGCATTCGCATAGGTACAGGCCCCGAGGATACAGCTGCCGTCATCGACGTTCGCACCCGGATTGAAGTTGTCGGCATCTGGGTTCGTGCATCCGGGGTACGCGCAACTGCCATCCTCATCGGTGGCATTGGGGTTGAAATTGGAAGCACTTGAATCCGTACAACCGGGAATCTCCAACTCATTGCATACCCCATCCCCATCCGAATCGTTGAGGCAGTTGCCCAAGCAGTCATAAAAAGCCACAGCAAACACGCAAGTTCCGTCGTTCAAGTTTGCGTTGGAGTCAAAGTTGCAAGCCGTGGAATCGGTGCAACCTGGGAACTGACAGCTGCCATCGTTGTCGGTGGCTGCAGGGTCATAGTTGGCGGCACCTTCCAAGGTGCAACCCGGAATTTCCAATTCATTGCACACACCATCTCCATCGGTGTCGTTCAAACAGACACCCGCACAGTCATAATAGGTCTGTGCATACGTGCAGGAACCATCATTGGCTTCTGCATCCTCATCGTAATTGCATGCCGCCGGGTCAGTACAACCGAAGACCAAATTGGGAAAAGTCAGCGTTTGGGCAAAAACCTGTGGATTCGTCCCATTCTGAGCCCGGTATTGCAAGTTGACATTCAGATCCACAACGCCTGCCGTTGTCAGTTGCGCAATCAATACCCGACCTTGGGCATCAGGGAAAGCGAGCGGCTCTTGATCGGGCAATACAAACCAACTGGCCCCCAATGCATTGTCCACAGCAAATGCACCTCCAGACTCAAATGAATTGGCCGGAGCCGTGGTTCCAACGGTGAGCAAGTCCACATCCTGATCCACGCCACCAATGGTCAACCAGCTGTCGAAGGCCAGTGTGGGATCCAATCCAATCAACAACGGGTTGATTTGGTTCGCAAATGCGCCCCCAGCAGGGTTCTGGTAGAAACTGCTGGAAGAAGCAATGCTCATGGGGTTCCCATCTTGGGCAAACACCGCCGTCAGTTGGTCGTTCGGATTGTCAAAGTTCGCGTAAACCCGGAAGGTGCGCATGCCTGCGGTAGGCTGGTTTTCCGCCACCAACTCCCAGCTGAGTCCTGAGTAGCTCGGTTGAGGATAAACGCAAGTACCGTCATCCAATGTGGCTGAAGGATCGTAGTTCTGAGCTTCGGGATCGGTACATCCCAAGGGTACCTCCACCTGCGGGAAGGTCAAGGTCATGCCCTCCACCAAGGTGGAAACCCCTGCCGCGTTTCGGTACTGCAAATTGTACTTCGCGGTGACGGTGCCCGAGGTTGTCACTTGGGCCAACAGCACCCGACCATTCACTGGGATACCCTGCGTGGACGCTCCCGGTACCGTGTATACCGAGCCTCCCAAGAACGTATTCACATTCAAGTTGCCTCCAGCGGCGAAGGAAGGCAGGAACACTTCCATTCCCACCGAAGCCGCTGCGTCAGGCTGACCCGGGAGCGTTCCCAAGGTGAGCCAGGAATCAAACGCCAAGGAGGGAACCAGCGCAAAGAACGAAGGGTTGATGTTCGATGCAAAGTTTCCGCCGAAAGAATCTTGGTAAAAGCTCGTGGTCGTCGTCAACTGCCACGGCGCGGTGTTCGTACCATACAGAGCGATCACATCCACGTCCGTGCTCGCAAACTCAGCATAAATTCGGTAGGTGGTGGTGCCAGCCACCCCATTTTCAGTGATCACCTCGTAAGCCAAACCCGTCACTACGCCGCCTGCCCATACGCAGGTTCCATTGTCCGTGGTGGCATCGGGATTGTAATTGTCTGCCGTGGCCGCCGTGCATCCAAACACCTCCAACTCATCGCACAAGCCGTTTTGATTGAGGTCGTTCAGGCAAGCCCCGGAACAATCCTCGCCTGGTTGAGGGAAAACGCAGGTCCCGTTGTCTGATGTGGCCTGATCATTGTAATTGCAGGCCGATGCATCCGTACAACCCGGAATGAAAAGAACTCCGCTACAGGCACAATCCGTTCCCCAGGTGTCATTGATGGTGTTCGCGTTGCCATCATCGCAAGACGTCCCAGGCAATTCGCAAGCGCCCGTTGTGTTCGCAAGCGGGTTGTAATTGCACGCATTGGCATCCATGCATCCCACCACCACTGGGACACCCACGCATCCACAGTCTGTTCCGTATACATCTCCCGTGGTCATGGCATCGTTGTCGTTGCATGCAGAACCCGGAAAAGCGCAACTGCCATCATCCACGTCTGCAGTGGCATCGTAATTGCAGGCCGTGGCGTTGGTACAGCCCTCCTCAATCACGGGAAACGTGGCCGTCAGCCCTTCCGCATTGAAGGTGTTTCCTCCGACATCATCGTACTGGTAGTTGATGGTGACGTTCACCACACCGGTGGTGGTGAGCTGGGCAATCAATACTTTCAGATCCGCGCCCGCGATGGCATCCGAGGAACTGCCTGGAACAATGAACCAGGAAGCTCCCAGGAAGGTGTTGATGTTGAACCCATTGCCCGAGTTGAATCCTGCCCAATAAGGTTCCATCCCTACCTGGCTCACGCCCCCCGTTCCGGCAGAACTTTCGGAGCCAATGGTCAACCAGGAATCCTCCGTCAAACCCGGTGCCAACGCATAGAACAAGGGGTTGATGACCTGCGCGAAGTTGCTGCCGAAGGGATTTTGGTAAAAGGTCGTCGTGGTTTGAATGATCAAAGGCGCATTCTGGCTGCCACTGACCGTACCATAAACGGCCACCAATTGGTCCGTGGGCGAGTCAAAGGTGGCATACACCCGGTAGGTGGTCCCATTGGCGGATGTGCCTACTTCAACGACCTCAATGCCCGTGGAAGTAGCCGAAGCCGCCCAAGAAGCCAACAAGGCCCAGAGAGTCAAGATGTAACGTGTTTTCATGGGTGAAGGATGTTTGTCAATCGTTAGGTCTGGAAAAAATGGAGTCTGTTGCGGAGACACTCGCGTTCCCAAGGTAGGCATCCCCATCGAAAAAGCAAACATCCAATGCCGGATTCAGACCGAATGCGGAAGAGAATGTCCCTCAATTCGGGACCAGCCCGCTGGCACGCAGCAGGGCAGTTGTGCTTCCATCGTGGTCCGGACTGATGGCGCCGGATTTTTGATCGGCGAGGATGCGGAGGGCCAATTGCTTCCCCAACTCTACCCCCCACTGATCAAAGGAATGGATGTTCCACAGATAGCCCTGTACGAAGATGCGGTGCTCGTGGGCCGCTAGAAGCATCCCCAGGTGGTGGGGATCGAGCCGATCCAGCAGCGAAAAACCGCTGGGTCGGTTGCCCTCAAAAATCCGGTGGGGAGCCCGCTCCGCTGCGGTTGCTGGGGGCAGTCCTTCGGCGAGACCGACCTGGAGCGCTTGGGAGGGGGTTTGGCCTGCCATCAAAGCCTGCGCCTGAGCGATGGCATTCGCGAGCAGGAGGTCATGTCGACCGGCATCGGTTCCCAGCGGCTCTCGGAATGCGATGAACTCCGTGGGAATGCGCTCGGTTCCCTGGTGCAGGAGCTGGTAAAAGGCGTGCTGACCGTTGGTCCCCGGCTCTCCCCAGACCACCGGCCCGGTGGCGTGCCCCACCCGGTGGCCATCCCGCCCCATGGACTTGCCGTTGGACTCCATGTCCGTCTGTTGCAGATAGGCCGGGAACCGATCCAGGTCCTGGGCGTAAGGCAGGAACGCCAGGGATCCCATCCCACCCAGCTCCACGTTGCACCAGCCCACCAGCGCCATCACCACCGGCAGGTTCTCGTGCAGGGGGGCTGTCCGGAAATGCAGGTCCATAGCGCGGGCCCCACCCAACAGGGCCTCAAAGTGGGCCGCCCCGATGGCCATGGCCACCGTCAACCCGACCGGCCCCCAGAGGGAATACCGTCCTCCGACCCAGTCTTCGAATCCGAACACCCGCTCTGCCCGAATGCCGAAGGCCACCGCACGATCGACCCGAGACGAAACCGCCGCAAAATGTGCAGCCACCTCTGACTCGCCCAGTGCCGCTACCAACCAAGCCCGCGCTGCCTGCGCGTTTGCCATCGTCTCCTGCGTGGTGAACGTCTTGCTCACCACAACCACCAACGTCTCCCGCGGGTCCAAACCAGCCAACACCGCGTCCAGATGCGCGGCATCCACGTTGCTCACAAAATGAACCTCCGGTCCGGTTGCAAAACGCCGCATCGCCCTGTGCACCATCAGCGGCCCCAAATCCGAACCCCCGATGCCCAAGTGCACCACATGCCGCCATCGCCCATCGGCCCGAACCTCCTCCGCAAAAGCCAGCATCCGCCTCCGAACGGCCAGAACTTCCTCCAACACATTCTGCCCATCCACCGAATACGCATCACCTGCTTGGGCCCGCAGCGCCATGTGCAGCACCGCCCGGTCTTCGGTCGCATTCAAACGCACCCCGGCCATCAACTCGCCAATCGCCCCTTCCAGTCCACTTTCCTTGGCCAAATCCACCAACCCCTCCCACACCGCATCGTCCACCGGTTGTTTCGAAAAGTCGTACAACCATCCCGGAACCTGAATGTGGAACTTATCGAACCGTTGGGCATCCTGCGCAAACCGATCCATCAGCGGCACCGAAGCGCCCGCTCTCCAAGCAGCCTCCAACCGAGCATAGGCTGGCAAAGACCGCAACGCCAGAGGACGCCACATCACGCTTGGTTCCGGCCCAAGCAGTTCAGGTCCGCAAACGCCTGTTCCAGCCGTTGCACAAACGTCTCCTCTCCCTTGCGCAACCAAACCCGTGGATCGTACTTCTTCTTGTTGGGCTTGTCTGCACCCTCCGGATTTCCAATCTGGGCCTGCAAGTAGGCTGACTCCTGCGACATGTAGTCACGGACTCCGCAAAGGAATGCCCACTGCATGTCCGTATCGATGTTCATCTTGATGGCACCGTATCCAATGGCCTCTCGGATTTCCTCTGGGGTAGACCCGCTGCCCCCGTGGAACACAAAGTTCACCGGGTTGGGGTCCGTCTGGAAACGTTCTGCGATGTACCGCTGGCTGTTTGCCAGAATGATCGGTTTCAGTTCCACGTTGCCCGGCTTGTACACCCCGTGCACGTTGCCGAAAGCAGCCGCCACGGTGAACCGATCGCTCACCCGGCGCAACGTCTCGTAGGCGTAGGCCACCTCCTCGGGCTGGGTGTAGAGACGGCTGCTGTCCACGTCGCTGTTGTCCACCCCATCCTCCTCGCCACCGGTGACCCCCAATTCCATCTCCAGGTACATGCCCATGGCGTCCATGCGCTCTAGGTACCGAGCGCAGGTTGCGACATTCTCCTCCAACGGTTCTTCGCTCAGATCCAACATGTGGGAACTGAACAACGGCGCACCCGTTTGCTCAAAGTGCCGTTCGCCTGCATCGAGCAAACCATCCACCCAGGGCAAGATGTTGCGGGCACAGTGGTCCGTGTGCAAAATCACCGGAACGCCATACGCTGCCGCGAGCTGGTGCACATGCAGCGCCCCGCTGATGGCCCCGAGCACGGCCGCCCCCTCGTTGGGCAATTTGAGCCCCTTGCCGGCTTGGAACGAAGCTCCCCCGTGAGAATACTGAATAATCACCGGCGACCCCACCTTGCGGGCCGTTTCCAACACCGCATTCACCGAGTTGCTGCCGATTACATTCACTGCAGGCAAAGCATAATCACGCTCCTGCGCATCTTGAAAAACCGCACGTACCTCCTCTCCCCACAGCACGCCAGCCCGAAACTTAGTCGCCATCAGATGAAATGATAAAAGTGAGCCCCGAAGGTACCCAATCCACCGTTACCGCCCACTGATTTCGCGCTCCAATCGATGCAATGGGCCGCGCATCACCGCAAAGAAAAGCGGAGGAAACAAGCTCAAGAGCATCATGCCCGGATACCCCGTTGGAAGCTGGGGTGCACGGTCGATGTGGTCCAGCTGGGCATAGGGTTTTCCGGGAAGGTGGTGGTGGTCCGAGTGCCTGGACAATTCGAACAGCACCAGCCGCCCCAGCGCATGATCCGAGTTCCAGCTGTGGTGAGGTTGTACCCGTTCGTACCGTTCACCATTCGCCTTCTTGCGGGCCAAACCATAATGTTCAATGTAATTCACCGTCTCCAGCAAACACCCCCCCAGCACCCCTGCCAGAAGCCATGCACCCGCCACCGCCCAGCCCAACGTGGCCCCTACCGAGAGCCACAAACCCCACTGAAGGAGCTGCCAACGCAACACCTCGTTCTCCCAGCGCCAAGCCCCACGGCCCAAGCGGGCGAGCCGCTTGCGTTCCAAATCCCAAGCAGAGCGCAACCCGCCCAACATGGAACGGAACCAGAACACCTGGACCCACTCCCCCTGGCGTGCTGTGGCCGGGTCGTCAGGCGTGGCCACGTTCCGGTGGTGGCCCCGGTTGTGCTCCACAAAGAAATGCGTGTAAAACGACGACGCCAGCAACCCCTTCGCCATGCGCTGCGAAACCTTGTCCGGCCGGTGACCCAGCTCGTGCGCCACATTGATGCCCAGCACCCCGCAGAGAAGCCCCATCGCAGTCACATGGCCCCACCAAGTGGCGCCCGAGGCCGGTTCTGTGGCCATGGTCCACAGAAAGAAGACCAGCATCCCCCACTGAAGGGGCAACGCAGTCCACAACACCAGCTCGTAGCCGGGATCGGCCGCCACCTCCTCCCGTTCGGGGTCCGACAGGTTCCGCCGTGCGCCTGGGAGCACCAGCTCCAAAAGGGGCAAGAAGCCGAAGGCGTAGATCAGGGCGAACCAGGCCATGCCCCCCTCCGAAAGCAGCGAAACCCCTCCCGCCAACGGGATGGTCCACGACGCCAGGTACCGCAGGGGGCGCAAGCTCCAGCGGAACGGGCGGTCAACGAGGGGAAAGGGCCGAGTCAGCGGGCTCATCGGCGCCTAATTTGGAGAGGATTTGGCCTGGAGTCAAGTCCAAATTCGCCAAAGCCTCCTGCGCCCACCGAGCCTCTTCCGTGCCGGGATGCACCTCCATCACCTGCTGGTACGTCGTCCGCGCCTGCTCCCGGTCGTTGAGTTCCACCTCGGACAGGAAGCCCACGAGGAACGCCGCCCGGGCGCGCTTCGGGTAGGTGGGGTAGTGGTCGTGGATATCGCGCAACAGGTTCAGCGCCTCGCGCACGGCGCCGCGCGAGCGAAGCAGGTCGGCCCGGCGGAACAGCATCTCCGGGGTGCGCGGATCGTCGTGGCAGGCGTTCGCGAAGTCGGCATAGAGGAACAGCAGGGAATCCCGCACCGCCGGAGCGACTTCGGTCGAGCCCCCTGCGAACAACTTCGGCTCCAGCTCCCCGATGGCGCGGGCCCGGTCCTCGCAGACCGCTTCGCCCCCTTCGCTGGGACCGCAGCCCAACACCGCCCCCAACATCACGCCCCCTGCCAGGGCGCCCAGCACCAGGCCCTTACCGCCGGCCATGGGCTGGAAACCGCATCCGGTAATCGACCTGCACCTTGCCCTGCCCGATGTCCCGCAACTTGCCGTGCAGCAGCCGGCGGCGCATCGGGTTGAGGTGGTCCGTGATGAGCACCCCCTCGATGTGATCGTACTCGTGCTGGACCACGCGGGCCGGGATGCCCTGCAAGTGCTCCTCCACAAGTTCCCACTGCTCATTGTAGTACTCGATGCGGATTTCGTTGGGGCGGCTCACCTTCTCCCGCACCCCAGGAATGGACAAGCAACCCTCCTCCATTTCCCAGCACGCCTCACTCTCCTCGAAAATGACCGGGTTGATCATCACCCGCTTGAACGTCGCACAGCTGGGATCGCCCGACTCTCCCTCCGCAAACGGCGTGGCGTCGGCCACGAACAACCGAATGCCCAGCCCCACTTGCGGCGCCGCGAGCCCCACCCCTTCCGCCGCGTACATGGTCTCCCACATGTCCGCGATGATTTGGGCCAAACCCGGATGCCCCTGCTCGATTTCCACGGCCTCCGCCTTCAAGACGGGATCCCCAAACGCTACCACAGGAAGAATCATGCGCAAATTTAGCCCAAACCCCCAACCCGCAAAATGCCCAACGCCCCACCCCTGTCGTACTTTTGCGCCATGGGCATGCTCGACACCATCCCCGAAGCCATTGAGGCCATTCGGAATGGAGAAATCATCATCGTCGTGGACGACGAAGACCGCGAAAATGAAGGCGACTTTTTGACGGCGGCGCGCAACGTTACACCCGAAACCATCAACTTCATGGCCACCCACGGACGGGGGCTCATTTGCGCCCCGCTCATCGAGGACCGCTGCGATGAACTAGGACTGGAACTGATGGTGTCCCGAAACAACGCCGCCTACGAGACACCGTTCACGGTGTCGGTGGACCTCCTGGGGCACGGTTGCACGACGGGGATTTCTGCGTCCGACCGGGCGAAGACCGTGGCGGCGTTGATCGATCCGGCGACCCATCCCGACGACCTCGGAAGACCGGGGCACATCTTCCCTCTGCGGGCACGGCGCGGCGGCGTTCTCCGGCGGGCCGGCCACACCGAGGCGGCCATCGACTTCGCACGCCTCGCCGGCTTCGAACCCGCGGGGGTCATCGTGGAAATTCTCAACGAGGACGGCACCATGGCCCGTCTGCCCGCCTGCCGCGCCCTGGCGGACCGGTTCGGGCTCAAAGTCGTCAGCATCGCCGACCTGATCGCCTTCCGGCTCACCCACGAAACCCTCATCGAACGGGTGGCAGAGGTCCCGTTGGACACCGCATTCGGCACCTTTCGTGCGATAGCGTACCGGCAGTTGACCGATGATTCGGAACATTTGGCCTTGGTGAAAGGAACGTGGACGGCAGACGACCCCGTGCCCGTTCGGGTCCACAGCACCAGCATGGTGGGCGATGTATTCCATGTCGCTGATTTCGGAAAAAACCGAGAACTCCGGGCCGCCATGCAGCACATGGCTGATGCAGGTCGGGGCGCCATTGTCTACATCAACAAGGTGCGTGCCCACGGCAGCATCGTGGAGGAACTCCAGGCCTACGCCGCCCTGCAAGCGGACCGCCAATCCCCATCCGCACGCACCGTTCCCGTCCGCATGGACTCCAAGGATTATGGCATCGGCGCCCAGATCCTCCGCGACCTCGGCGTCACCCGGATGCAACTGCTGACCAACTCCCCCCGTCGGCGGGGCATCATCGGCTACGGATTGGAGATTGTAGACACCGTGCCGCTCGACATCGGCTGAGCTCGGACCCCGTACCTCTCGACCCTGCGCGCCTGCTCCCGTTCAGGAACGAAAAAAGCCACCCTCAGGTGGCTTTTTTGATGTCGTTCCTTCGCTCCTCGGTCCCGGCTCCCACCGGAGCCCGAGCCCAAACTGCGAGGCAATTACTTCTTGAAGCGATCGTACTTCTGACGGAACTTGTCGATCCGTCCAGCAGTGTCCACGAACTGCGCCTTGCCCGTGTAGAAAGGGTGCGACTTGTGGCTCACATCGATCTTGATGAGCGGGTATTCCTGACCGTCCTCCCAAAGAATCGTCTCCTTCGTGTTGGCCGCGGACCGGCTCAAAAATGCATATTCATTGGACATATCCTTGAACACGACCACGCGGTAGTTCTGGGGGTGGATGCCTTGTTTCATGGTGCAGTCATACAATTGGGCGGCAAATGTAGGCCAAATTTCACAATCCACCAACTCTTCCCCGATTCCGTTCTATTTCCACCCGTTTGCATTTCTTGGGGTTATTCCACATCCGTCTGTCGATAACACCCCGTTACCTTCGCTACATAACCGACCGCAAGCCGCGTAGTTTGCGCTCGGTTTTAAGTGAGTTTAGCGCAAGCTAAGCATCAAGTGATAATTTGGTTAAGTCGGTCCTGCTCCAGAACGCTGGAGCGGGACCCTTTTTTTTTACCTCTACCCCTCGGGCCGCATGCCCGGGAACAGCGCGCTCTCAACCCACAATGCAATGTTTGCAATTGAAAGAGGGGGCGCCCCACGCCGGTCGGGGCGCGGGGTAAGTTGCATTCGCTAAGAAAGCATCATGACTTTGAACCTCCTTTTCCTGTCGTTTTGGGTGAAATGCCTGGCCTGGGCGGGCATCGGCCACGGCGTCATCGCAGAGCACGCGGCCCCCAAAAGACTCGACGCAGGGCAAGACGCCACCGTCTCCTGGACCATTTACAAGGACGACATCCGCGGATTTTCCCGCTTGCAACTTCGATTCCCCGATGCATTGGATGTCACTGCACTGGAAACCGCTGGGGCCGAGTTCACCTTCCGGGACGGGGTGGCAAAGCTTCAATGGCGGGACACCCCGGCGTCGGCGTCCTTCACGGTCCGGCTCCGGGTACGGGCACAGGCCCAGTTTGCGGGCGGCGTGATTGAGTCGGTTTGGTCTTTCATCGACGCCGGCGAGCGGGTAGACCTCGCGCTGGATCCGGTGGTCATCGAGGGGGCGCCAGACCGGTTGTCGGGCACAGCGCCTGCGCCGGCTGGCGAGGCGCGCATCTCCGCCCGGGTTCCCGCTCCCATCCGGGTGCGGCGCACCATCCAGGCAGAAGGCCCGGACGTGGCCACCGTCCGCCTCACCGTCACCGGCCATCCCCAGGGGGCCTTCCTCAAACTCGACGAGACCATCCCCGCCGACTGCCTCGTCGAGACGGACCGGCTGTCAGGCGCCACCGCCAGTTGGGTGGACGGCGTGCTGAAATTTGTTTGGTTTGACTCGCCCCGGAACGACACCTTCGAAGTCACTTACCGCATCTTGGGGCCCCGTCCCCGCTGGGAAAATGCACTCCAGGGAACATTCACTTATCTGTTGAACAACGTGGCCCAGATAGGCCAAACCAACGCAACCGCCCCCGCCTCCTCCGCCCCCTCCTCCGCTCCTGCGTTCGCCAGTGCTGCACCGGCACCTCCAGCGCCGAAGGCTTCAGCGGCACCCGCTCCGAAAGCGGCACCCGCTCCGAAGGCGGCACCCGCGCCGAAGGCGGCCCAGCCCCCCCGCGATGAACAGGGCGTTGCCTACCGTGTCCAAGTGCTCGCCGGACACCGGCAAGTGGGCCCTGCCTACTTCGCACAGTACTTCGGCTACCGCGACCGCGTGGAATCCGAAACGCATGAAGGTTGGATCAAATACACCACGGGCAGCCATACAGCCTACGCCAGCGCGCGGGATGCCCGGGAGACCCTCCGAACCCAACACCCCTTCCCAGGCCCCTTTGTGACCGCTTACCTCGATGGCGAGCGCATCACCGTTCAAGAAGCCCTCACCCGATCTGCCCAGCGATGGATCCCGTAACCGCCCCCCCCCGCTCTGACTGGTCCTCCGCCATCGAAGGCTACCGGACCTACCTCGAGCTGGAGAAAGGCTTGAGCCCCAACTCCGTGCAAGCCTACATCCGAGACATCGAGCAGTTTGCCCGCTTCGCCCAGTTGGAAGAAAGCGTGTCGACGCCCGCACAAATCGAAATGCAGCACGTCGAGCATTTCATGGGGTCGCTGTTTGATCGGGGTTTGGCACGCAACAGCCAGGCTCGGATGCTCTCGGGGGTCCGGAGCTTCTGCAAGTACCTTCGGCTCGAAGGAGTCATGACCAACAACCCCGTCGAACTCGTCGAATCGCCCCGCCCCCAGCGCAAACTTCCGGACGTGCTCAGCGTGGAAGAAATCGGTCGCATCATGGATGCGGTGGATTTGGCCCGCAGAGAAGGCGTTCGCAACCGGGCCATGCTCGAAGTGCTCTACAGCTGTGGCCTGCGTGTCACGGAACTCACCGAACTGCAATTGTCCCGGGTGGACTTCATCGACGGCATCCTCACGGTGGTTGGAAAGGGCAACAAGGAGCGCATTGTGCCCATCGGTACCACCGCCCTACACGCGTTGGATGACTACCTCGCCCACTACCGTGCGGACATCCTGCCTGCACCCGGCCACGAAGACATCCTCTTCCTGGGCCGCCAAGGGCGACAAATGAGCCGCCAAATGGCCTTCACCATGCTGCGGCGCACCGTCATCCAGGCCGGAATCCGCAAGCATGTGAGCCCCCATACCTTCCGACACAGCTTCGCCACCCACCTGCTCGAATCCGGCGCCGACCTGCGTGCCGTGCAGGAGATGTTGGGCCACGCGCAGATCACGACCACCGAGATCTACACCCATCTGGACCGTCGCTTTTTGAAAGACCAAATCGTCCAGTTCCACCCCCGCTCCCACGAGGCCGCCCCGGTCAAACGCGTCCGAACCGACACGACGAAACCAGAGCGTCAGAAGTCGACGCGGTAAAAAAAGATGGGCAGAAAGCCCAGCTGGTACTCCTCCCGGATGGGCGATGCCCCACCGTTGTTCTCATCGGGCGCGTAGGTCAACTTGAGCACGTTTTTTCGATTCGTCACGTTCACGAAGTCGATGCCCAACTCGTGGGTCGTCTCAGGCCGGTTCCAAACCACGTTCGTCTTCACATCCAACCGGAAATAGGCATCAAATTGCTGGGTGTTGCGTTCGGCATCCAAGTAAATGATCTCCCGGGCTTCCGCGCTCGCCGCGTCATCCACCGGTCCATACCAACGCCCCCCGGCCGTGGTGGCCTTGATGCCCGTCACCCAACCCCACTGGCTGTTGAGCCGCCACTCTCGGCTCGCCAGCGCATTGAAGGCATAGCGTCCGTTGAACTCGGTGTTGCGCCACACCCCGTCGCTTCCCGCATACTGGGCGTCAAAAACCGAACCGGTGATCAAGCCGAACCAGCCGTTGTGGAACCCGCGGGACACGGTCACCTCTACCCCCCGGTTGCGCCCCAAACCCTCGTTCACAAGGGAGTCCGCGAAGAGCCGGCTGAAGCCCGAACCGCCGTTGATGAGGGAGAATCCTGTCGGCACCACGTCCACCGGGATGTTCCAGAGCCATTGCTGGTACAGCTCCACTTGCACCCGCACCCGGTCTCCCAAGGACCCGGCACCGCCCACAACGGCATGCAGGCTCCGGGTCATCCCCATCGCTGCGTTGGGGGTTCGCAGCCTGCCCGCACCATCGGGGCCATTCGAACCGGCGTAGAGGTAGCCGGGCTGGGTTTGGCTGTGCACCCCGAGGCCACCGGTCCAGGTCACCCGCCGCCCCCGAAAGGCCGCTCCCAGCCGCGGTTCCAGGGCAGAGAGGTCACCGGACTGGCTGTGGTACTGCAGGTGCCACCCTGCGGTCAAGTCCCAACGCGCGTTCGGTCGGAACTTCCATTGAAAAAAGGGCTGTACGAGCCAAGTGGATTGAACGGCATCCCACCGACGCTCCCAAGCGCCCACCGCCTCCGTGCCGGGCATTTCCATCCGGATGCTGTCCCGAAACGCACCTTGAATGGCATCCACATGGAGCCCGTACCGCAGGACCGATCGGTCGCTGAGGCGCTCGTTCACTTGCAGCGCCAACGCCACGCGGTCCGACACATAGCTGTACCGCATGTAGTCCACAATGCTGTCCACCTGGTACACTTGCTCGGGGTCCAGCAGTTGCCTGTAGACCAAATCATGTCGGCTCCGCTGCACATCCCGGCTCCCCGCCAAGGTCAAGCGGGCATGGCGCCGATCGCCCCAGGGAAGGTGGCAAGTCACCCCCAGGATGCCCATGCCGGTTTTGAAATACTGGTCCCGGTCGTTCTCGCCGTAGATGTTGCGTTCCGGCGCCACTTGGTCGCTGATGAGGATGTCTACACCGCTTTTGCCCCCAATGCCCCATACGGCCAGTGAAGCGCCGCTCTTGCCGACTTGGGGGAAGTGCAGTCGGAAACTGCCATCCTGATAGCGCGGCACTGCAGAGGTGCCGATGTCGATGCCCAAAAGCGAGAAGATGCCTGCGGTGCTGTACCGATAGTTCGCCAGCAGGGTGGCGCGACGGCGTTTTCCCAGCGGGCCTTCCCAGAGGGCCTCGGTGCCCAGGAACCCCAGTTGGAAGCTGCGCACGGGCCGGTCGGGGTTCCCGTTGCGCAACCGCAGGTCGAAGACGGCCGCGGTGGAATTCCCGAACTCGGCGGGGAAGGCACTGGTGAAGAAATCGCTGTTCGCCAGGACTTTGTTGTTCAAGATGGCCACGGGTCCCCCCACGGTGCCGGGGATGCTGAAGTGGTTGGGGTTGGGCAAGTCCACTCCTTCGACCCGCCAGAGGACGCCGAAGGGGCTGTTGCCCCGAACGACGATGTCGTTGCGGCTGTCGTCGGCGCCTTGGACGCCGGCGAAGTTGCTGGCCATCCGGGCGGGGTCGCCCCGGGAGCCGGCGTAGCGGTCGGTTTCCTCCACGGAGAAGGCCCGGGCACTGACGACCGCCATCTCGTTGAGGACGTCCCCGGGCCGGCCGGCTTCCACCTCTGCGGCGGCCAGCATCGCCGGGGCGGGCCGGAGTTCCAGTTCCAGAACCACCGGTCGGCCGGAGGTCACCACCACGCCTTCCAGCCAGCGCGTCTCGTAGCCCACAAACCGGACCTCGACCGCATGTCGCCCCACCGGAACCCCCTCCAATCGGAACTGCCCGGAAACGTCTGTGGCCACGGCCTGTCCCGCGAGGTCGGGGATGCGAACCGTTGCCCCGGGGAGCCCGGATTTGAGGTCGACGTCACGCACCCATCCTTGGATGGTGCCGGTTTGGGCTGAGAGCGTCCCGGACAGGGCGATGCCGAGGGCGAGCAGGAACCCGATTCGAAAGCGGTGCATCATGGCCGCAAAGGTAAGGTGGCGACCACCTCCTCCAACATCGCAGCGGGCACCGCCGGCGCCACCACCGGCAAGCCCAGCCACGCCAGCACCTCCCGCAGGACCTGCGGGGCTTGCTCCACCTCGACCGGCGGCGCCAGCGTCTGCTTCGACCACTTTTGGCCCAACGGGTTCCGCAAAACGGGCACGTGCCGGTAGCGCGGCGTGGGCAGACGCAGGAGCTGTTGGAGACGGATTTGGCCTGCGGTAGCATCCAACAAATCGGCGCCCCGCACCACGTCGGTCACCCCCAGCGCTGCATCGTCCACCACACACGCCAGCGCATAGGCCCAAGGGCCGTCTGCACGCCGGAGCACGAGGTCGCCCAGGTCTTCCTGCAACCCATAACGACAAGTCCCGGCCTCCCGGTCCTCCCACTGCACCACCCCCTGCCCCATCCGCAGCCGGATGGCCCGGTCGTTGGGAAGCCCCCGTTCCCGGCAGGTCCCCGAATACACCGTCTCTCCTGCCCGATCCGAGCGGCTGCAGTGGCAACCGTACAACAGGCCCTGAGCACGCAACTGCGACAAAGCCTCCTGGTAAGCGCTATGCCGCTGGCTTTGGTAGACCACCGGCCCCTCCCAGTGCAACCCGAACCCCTCCAACGTCCTCAGGATGTCATCCGCAGCTCCCGGCACCTCCCGCGGGGGGTCCAAGTCATCGATGCGCACGTGCCACGCCCCGCCGTGCACACGTGCATCGACCCATGAGGCCACGGCCGCCACCATCGAACCGATGTGCAAGCGTCCTGTGGGGGAAGGGGCAAAACGCCCCACGTACCCGGGGCCCGTCACCAATTAGCCACGAACCAGTTTCCGGTACTTGAGCCGCTGGGGGCTGGAATCTCCCAACCGCTTCTTCCGGTTCTCCTCGTACTCGCTGTACGTCCCTTCAAACCAGTACACCTGCGAGTCCCCTTCAAAGGCGAGGATGTGCGTGCAAATCCGGTCCAAGAAGTAACGGTCGTGTGAAATCACCACCGCACAACCCGCAAATGACTGGATGCCCTCCTCAAGTGCACGCAACGTATCCACATCGATGTCGTTCGTCGGCTCGTCCAGCAACAGCACATTCGCCTCTGTCTTCAACGTCATGGCCAAATGCAAACGGTTGCGCTCCCCGCCGGAAAGCACCCCGCATTTCTTCTGCTGGTCTGCCCCGTTGAAGTTGAACTTGGAGACATAGGCCCGGCTGTTGAACAACTTGCCCCCGATGTCAATCTGTTCATGCCCGCCGCTGATGACCTCCCAAACCGATTTCTCCGGGTCGATGTCCTTGTGGCGCTGGTCAACGTAACCGATTTTCACCGTATCCCCGATTCGGATGCTCCCGCCATCGGGGGTCTCTTCTCCCATGATCATCCGAAACAGTGTGGTCTTTCCAGCGCCGTTGGGACCGATGACCCCGACGATGCCCGCGGGCGGCAGGGAGAAGTTCAAATCCTCGATGAGCAAACGTTCGCCGAACGCCTTCTGAAGATGCGTCGCTTCGATGACCACATTGCCCAACCGCGGACCATTGGGGATGGGGATGGAGAGCTTGGCGTCCTTCTCTGACGTCCCCTCTGCCAGCATTTGCTCGTAGTTGTTCACCCGGGCCTTGTTCTTTGCCCGACGACCTTTCGGCGATTGCCGTACCCATTCCAGCTCGCGCTCGAGTTCTTTCCGCCGCTTCGATTCCTGTTTTTCTTCCAAGGCCAAACGCTTCGACTTCTGCTCCAACCAAGAAGCATAATTGCCCTCGTAAGGAATGCCTTGCCCGCGATCCAGTTCCAAAATCCAGCCTGCGACGTTGTCCAGGAAGTACCGATCGTGGGTCACACACAAGACCGTGCCCGCGTAGTTCTCGAGGTGGTGCTCCAGCCAGTCGATGGACTCCGCATCGAGGTGGTTCGTCGGTTCGTCCAGCAACAGGACATCCGGCTGCTGCAGCAGCAAACGGCACAGGGCCACCCGGCGGCGTTCCCCTCCTGAGAGCGTAGCGATTTTTGCATCGTCCGGCGGGCAGCGCAGGGCGTCCATCGCCACGTTGAGCTTCGTGTCCAATTCCCATGCATCCAGCGCATCGATGCGGTCCTGCACCGCTGCCTGCCGAGCCATCAACGCGTCCATCTTGTCGGGGTCGTTGAGGATTTCTTCCTCCCCGAATTTGGCATTGATTTCCTCGTACTCCCGCAGCACATCGATGATTTCCTGGGTTCCCTCCTCGACGATTTCCCGGACCGTCTTGCTCTCATCGAGCTGGGGCTCCTGGCTGAGGTAGCCCACCTTGTAACCCGGCGCCCAGGTCAAATCGCCCGAGTATGCGTCGTCCAATCCGCCGATGATGCGCATCACCGTGGACTTTCCCGCGCCGTTCGCGCCCAGGATGCCAATCTTCGCCCCGTAGAAAAAACCGAGGGTGATGTCCTTCAAAATGTGCTTGCCCATCGGGGTGACCTTGTTCACCCGGTGCATGCTGAAAATGACTTTTTTGTCGTCTGCCATCGTGGTTCTGATAAGGGGAAATGCAGCGCGAAGTTACGTCAAGCGACGGGCTCCAACTCCAGCAGGGTGATCTCCGGCGGCATGCCCACCCGGCCGTGAAAGCCCAGCACCCCAAATCCCCGGTTGACGTGCAGGGTTTGGCCTTCCTCCCGGTACAAACCTCCCCAACGGCGATAACGCAACTTGCTGGGAGAGAACTTGATGCCCAACCAAGGGATCTCCACGCCGAGCTGCATGCCGTGGGTGTGCCCGCTCAAGGTCAGTTCCACCGGCGCCCGGCCGCCCATGACCTGTTGCTCCCAGTGGGTGGGGTCATGGCTCAACAATACCGTGCAACGGTGGTCTGCGCCGCTGCCCGCCAAAGCTTGAGCCAAATCCCCCGACTGGCGAAAGCCTACGCCCCAGTTTTCCACCCCAGCGAGCACCCACTCCGCCCCGGGCTCGCCCAACAGCACGTGTTCATTGCGCAACAACCGGAAGCCCATGGCTTCGTGAATGCGGAACAACCGATCCAAGTTCGCCGTACGGTCAGCCTCGGTCATCTCCGCATAGTCCCCATAATCGTGGTTGCCGAGGATGCTGAACTTCCCCAGTGGGGCATGCAAAGCTGCAAAGTGAGGGACCCAGGGGGCCGCTTCCTCAGCGAGCAGGTTGACCAAATCCCCCGTGAAGACAATGATGTCCGGTTCTAGGTCCTGGATCCGTTGCAGGGCGTCGAGCACGGGCTGGGGCTCCCCGTGGAAGGAACCGAGGTGGGCGTCGGAGATTTGGACCATGCGCACGGGTCGGTCAGCGACCGGAAAACCCGGCAAGCGCAGGTGGTGGCGTTCGATGCGGTAGGCATATTTGCCCCAGGTGACGCCGTGCAGGAAGCCGACGAAGGTCAAGGCGGCAGCCCCTTGGCCCAAGTAGGACAAGAAGGCGCTTCGCCCGATGGGGGCTTCGTCTCCTGTCACCTGTCGCGCCCCCCACAATCCCGCTTGACGGAGCAGTTCCAGTCCCTCGAACACTGCGAGCACCATCTTGGGCACCGAAACCACGATGAAAACTGCGGCCAACGCAGACATCCACTCCGGATGGGTCTGCCGCCACTGCGGCCAAAGGAAGCTGTTCAGGGTGAACAAGACCCAAATGGCCAACGAAATCCCCCACCAGCCCCAGCGAAAAGTCCCCCACCATGAGGCGCCCCCCCAGGTACGGCTGACCGAACGCCAAGCCCACCATTCCACCCACGCAACGAAGGCGGCAACGAAGAGGAAAAAGACCAGCAATCTAAGGAAGGAGGGAGTCATGTCCGAGTTACAACTGAGGGTCGAGGTTGTTCATTGCTTTTGGGGAATCCCAAGGGCCCTGACGGGTGTTGTCGGAAGCGGTTGGGTCGTCCACCCGGACGGGATGTGCATCGTCCTGTGCTGCCTCCCAAGCCCCCACCGAGGCCCGGACATCCAAGAACCACAGGCCATCCGGCCGCACCACCGACAACGACCGCAAAGCCGCATGGCCCTCCAATGCGTGCAAATCATGTGTGGCCAGCATCACCTGCAGGTTTCGAGGAGGCGCAGCACACTGGGCCAACAATTGCAAAAAACCGCTACGGGACCGGGCGTCCAGAAACGCCGTGGGCTCGTCCAGCACCAACCAAGGCGTGCGTTGCAGGAGCGCACGCCCCAACATGACCCGTTGGGCCTGGCCGTCGCTCAATTGGCCCAAACGCTGGCTCCACCAATGCGCCATGCCCACCTGATCCAACATGGCGCGGTGCTCCTTTTCGTCGCCGGGCATGAGGCCCAGCACCTGCCCCACCGTCAAACCCGATGACCGAGGAGGTGTGCTGCCCACCCAGGCCATCCAACCCGCCCGGACCGCGGGCGGCAGGGCATCGATGCGCAGCCCCGCGATCGTTGCTTGGCCTGACACCGCCGGTTGCCCCCCCGTCAAGGTGCGCAACAAGGTGCTCTTGCCGCTTCCGTTCACCCCCGTCAGGACGTGCAGCCCGGGTCCGCTCCATTGCGCATCGACCGGAGGCCCCACCAGGTGGCGTCTGCCATAACCGCATTGCAATCCGATGGCATGCCAAACCGCACCTCCCTCCTCCCCCGCCACCGCCGCGTGGGCGTTGAAGCCTTCCTGTGCTGCTGGCATCATCCTTCCCAAGTGCGTTTCCAAAGCACCCACACCACCATCGGCGCTCCCCCCAAGGCCAGCACCGCATTGAGCGGCAGTGCCTCTTGGTCTCCACCCGTCCACCGCACCCCGCCATCCGCCAACAACGCCAGCAGCATACCCGTGCCGGCCACCGGCCAGACCCCCGCACCGTGCGCTCGGTCCTTCCAAAACATCCGGACCACGTGCGGCGTGGCCAACCCCAAGAAAGCCACGGGCCCACAAGCGGCGGTCACCCCCCCCGTCACCACCCCGGTCACTGCCAGCAATTGCCAACCCAGGCGGGCCGTGTTGACGCCCATGGAAGACGCCACGAGTGGACCCAGGCTCCATGCATCCAGCTGCCTCCGGTTCGCACGGATCCAAATCGACAGCAATCCGGCTCCCCCCAGCAGGCCCCAAGCCACCGTCCGCGGGGCCGCACCGAACGTGCCCATGCCCCACAACACAAACCGTTGCAGCGCATTGGCATCGGCGCGGGCCTGCAACACCGAAAGCACAGCCCCAACGGTGTACCCCAACATGAGTCCGAACACCAACAAAGCCACAGTACCCGACAAACGGCGCGACACCACCAGCAACAACGCAAGCACGGACAAGGCCCCGGCACCCGCAGCGACCATGGCCACAGGCCAACCGCCCCAGGCCGCAGCTCCGCCGCCCCATCCGGCCAGCACCATCAGCGCAACCCCAAGGGAGGCGCCGGAGGAAACGCCCAGCACAGACGGTCCAGCGAGGGGATTGAAGAACCAGGCCTGCATCAACCAACCCGACATCGCCAGCCCGGCGCCTGCGCCCAACGCAGTCAACACCCGGGGCAACCGAACCTCCCAAACGACGGACGCGGTGAGCCCCTCGCCGGGGCCGGCCGCAATCGCGTGCAGGACCTCACCGGGTTCCAGCGGCAGCGAACCCGTGAGCAGGTGGGCTCCGGCCAAGGTCAACACCCCGAGGGCCAGCAGGAGCGAGCGCATCATGGCACAGGGCGGATCCATTCGAAACAGGCGGCATCGGGGGTGCCAGCGGGCAGCGCCAGATCCGGGTGCAACAGCCGGACCAGGTTCGCGAGCAGGGCATCGGGTTGGGCGATGACCGCGCCGAAGTAGTCGCATTCGGCGCTGTTCGCCACGAAGACCCGGCCCGAGGGGGGGACGAAGTCCCGCAGGGTGCTGCCTTTGCCGAACAGATTCTCCCAGGTGGCCCCCTCGGGCGCGTGAACCACCCAGCCCCAAGCATCTGCACGGGCCTGCACCACGCGCATCTGCTCGAGGGAGATGCGGACATTCTCCGCGCCCGGCTGGTCGGCAAAGGCATACTTCGCCCCGGCGTCCTCCAGGAATCGGGCGATGAGGCTGCCTCCCCCGGGCGCATGCCAAACCCCCTCCTGCACGCTGCCCGTGAAGACCTCAGGGCGAACCGCCCCCTTCCGCCTTTGCGCCACGGAGGCCGCCAGGTCCCCATACCGGCGCGCGCAGGCCGCAAAGGCGCTGTCCGCTTGAGCGAGGGCAGCCGGACCCGCGAGCCAGGCCAGCGCCCGCATCCATTCGGCGCGTCCGAGCGGGTGCGGCTCGAGGTACTCCGTGAGCTCCACCACGGGCACCACCCCTTCGATGCCCGTGCCCGCGAGCGGATCACCGAACGGGAACGCCGTCAAGCAGGCGGGCGGGTGCGCGAGCAGCTTCTCCTTGTCGAGGCCCTGTTCCTGGCTGTAATCCACGGCCTTGCCCGAGGCCAAACCCGCCAGCGCACCCGGCATCCGCAGGTACCGGGTCGAACCCCCGCCGGCCCAGTGTGCCAGTCCGCCCCAAGGTTCCAGCAAGGCCACGTGGGTCGTGCTCAACGTCGCAATGCCCCGCGCCATCGGTCCCAACACCACGTCCCCATCCCCCCCTTCCCACTGCTTCCAGGCCGTGGAGTCTCGAAAGACCCGCCCCGTGGTCCCGTCGGGGGCCACGCACTCCAGCACTTCCCGGTCCGGCCCTCCCGGGTGTTGCAACCACCGAAACCCGTGCGCCCAATCGGGCGCCACCACTTCCACCTCCGCTTTCGCCACGGCTTCCGCTTCTGCCCCCTCCTGCGTTCCGGATTCCGCCGGCTGGCATCCGGTTCCCCCGAATGCCATCACCAGCATCACCAGCACCCCCATCGCCCAGCCCGTGCATTTGAACCGATTCCCCATCGCTGCAAAGTTAGCCCGACCGCTATCTTTGGGCACCATGGCAAGCAAGGAAGCAACCTTTGAACAGAACCGCGACGCTTTGGAGGGGGTTTGGCATGCCATCGAAACCCTCCACCGCAAGGCAGCCGCCGGCGGAGGCCCCCGCGCCACGGAACGGGAACATGCGAAGGGGAAATGGACCGCGCGCGAACGACTGGCCGCTCTGTTTGATGCGGGCGAAGCCCCCTTCGAATTCGGAGCCCTGGCGGGGGAAGGGATGTACGAGGAACACGGCGGATGTCCCGGCGGTGGAGTCGTCGTCCAGGTCGGCCGGATCGCAGGCCGGTTGTGCGTGGTGGTCGCCAACGACGCCACCGTCAAGGCGGGTGCTTGGTTCCCCATCACCGGAAAGAAGAACCTGCGGGCCCAGGAGTTTGCCCTGGAAAACCGGCTTCCCATCCTGTATCTGGTTGACAGCGCTGGGGTCTACCTCCCCATGCAAGACGAAATCTTCCCCGACAAGGAACACTTCGGGCGGATGTTTCGGAACAACGCCCGAATGAGCAGCCTGGGCATCCCCCAAATCGCGGCGATCATGGGGTCCTGTGTGGCCGGGGGGGCCTACTTGCCCATCATGAGCGACGAGGCGTTGATTGTTGAAGGCACAGGCTCGATTTTCCTGGCCGGGAGCTATTTGGTCCGCGCAGCCATCGGCGAGGTGGTGGACAACGAAACCCTGGGTGGGGCCGATACGCACTGCGCCATCAGCGGGGTGACCGACTACAAATGTGCCGATGACGCCGAAGCCATCGCCACGCTCCGGAAGTTGGTGGGGCAGCAAAAGGCCCCCACGGCCTGGGCCGGCTGGGACCGCATCGATGCCCTGCCGCCTGCGACGGGAGAACGGATCCGCGGCATTCTGCCTGCGGACCGCGGAACTGCTTACGACACCCGGGAACTCATCGACGCCTTGGTCGATGCCGGCAGTTTCACCGAGTACAAAAAGGAGTACGGCCCCACCTTGCTGACAGGCTATGCACGCATCGACGGTTGGAGTGTGGGCATCGTCGCCAACCAACGGGCCATCGTCAAGTCCCGCAAGGAGGGCGTACAATTCGGGGGGGTCATCTACTCGGACAGCGCAGACAAGGCGGCACGCTTCGTCATGAACTGCAACCAGAAAGGGGTGCCGTTGCTCTTTCTGCAGGACGTCACCGGCTTCATGGTGGGGTCCCGTTCGGAGCATGGGGGCATCATCAAGGACGGGGCGAAACTGGTCAACGCAGTCGCCAACTCGGTGGTGCCGAAGTTCACGGTCGTGGTGGGGAACAGTTTCGGGGCGGGGAATTACGCGATGTGCGGCCGTGCGTACGACCCGCGGTGGATGGTGGCTTGGCCTACGGCGCGCATCGCAGTCATGGGCGGTGCCCAGGCCGCACGGGTCTTGCAGCAAATCGAAGTCAGCCGGCGTGAGAAATCGGGCGAACCGGTGGACGAGGCGGCTTCAGAGGCCCTGTTCCAGCAGATTTCGGCACGCTATGATGCACAAACGTCGCCTGTTTACGCTGCGGCCCGGCTGTGGGTAGATGCCATCATCGATCCAGCGGAGACCCGCCGGTGGGTGTCCATGGGCATCGAAGCTTCGAACCACGCGGGACCCCCGCCGCCCTTCAACCCGGGGGTCATCCAGACCTGAGGACACCCTGAGGTCACTGGGTCCGCTCGTGCGATTCGAGGGTGACCAGCATGGGGGCCAGCAAGGGATGAATCTCACTGCGGGAGGGATCTTCCAACCCACCCCGCACCATCAAAATGGACTCCAGCAACGCATGCTCGTCTTCGATGCGCTCGGTTTGGTCTATCCAAGTCATGGCCTCCAGGGCAACCCGAAAGTCACCGGATACCGCTGCTTGCACCACCTTGCGCAGCGCAGATTCCTCCACAAAGCCTGCATTCCAGAGGAAACTGATGATGTCTGCCTGCACGGGTTGAAAGCCTGGGTCATCGAGGGCATCCACAAAGATGTCCGCGGCCGCCGAGACCTTGATGCTGCCGAGCAGACCTCCAATGCGTTGACGCACAGCAGGAAATGGGGTGTCCCGGAAAGCTTCCAACAGCGGGCGGACCCAGCGGAGGTCCCCGACTTCTTCCGCGCGCTCTACGGCCTCTAGGGCCCGTTGCTCATCGTTGGAGCCCAATGCTTCCCATTCCATGAACCTTGTTTTTTTGCAGGCCAAATGTAACCCATCCCAGCCCCGGGGCTGCAGGTTCAAGGCATTCGCTGGCGACCCTGGGCCCCGTGCCATGCGTCAGCAAACTCGGTCAACCAGATGGCTGTGGCGCCCCAGATGGTTCGGCCGTCGATGTCGTAGGCGGGGAGTTGGGCCCGGAGCCCGGGGCGGACCTGAACCGGACGAGGTTGCAGGGCATCGGGGTGGGCCCAGTCGTGGACCCGTGGCCGGAGGAGGGCGGCGACTTCAGTGGGATCCACTTGCCAAGTGGGCTCGTGGGGGAGGACGGCCACGAAGGCCTCCACGTGGAAGGCGCTCGGAGCAATGTACAGGGGGGCGAGCTGGCCCACGACGGCGCTGGGCGCCACGGGGACGCCCATCTCCTCGGCGAACTCCCGAAGCGCGGTCGCCAGGGGCTCCCCGGCGTCCACGGGCTCGGCTTCGCCCCCCGGAATCGAGACCTGGCCCCCGTGGACGCCGCCGTGCGGCGTTCGCTCCATCAGCACCGCCCGCCAATCCCACGATCCGTCGGGCTCCAGACCTGGGAACAAGGTCAGCAGCACCGAAGCGCGCCGCACTTGCACACCCCGTGCCTCGGCTTCCTCCCGGGACTCCCGAACCACGGGCATGGCCCGGTACCGCCCCTCCCCGACGGGAACCCGAAGCATTCCGTGAAACCAGTCCCGCCAGGTGGCGGTCTCCGCGTTGCCCAGTTCAAACATTGTCCCCAAATTTCCCGCAAAATCGCCCGCATCACACCGGGGGACGTGTAATTTGGCCTGCCCACCGCCCGCTCCGGTCAACACCCCATGAACCCGCATCCCCAACTGCCTCCCAGCCCGTTTCACTTCCCCGATTTGAGGAAGTACCGGGGCGACTTTTGGGCATCGGGCGGGGACTTGAGCCCCGAATGCCTCCTGAACGCCTACGCTGCGGGAATCTTCCCTTGGTTCACGCCCGGAACACCGTTGCAATGGCACAGCCCAGCCACCCGTTGCATCATGCGTCCCGAGCAGTGGCAGCCCAGCAAATCCCTGCGCGCCACCCTCCGGAAATCCGGCTTCACGGTGCGCGTGGACACTGCGTTCGAGGCCGTCCTCGACGGATGCGCGGCACCCCGGTCGGACGAGCCTGGCACCTGGATCGGCCCTGAGATACGCGAAGCCTACCTCACCCTGCACCGCCAGGGCTGGGCCCACAGCTTTGAGACCTGGTCCGGCGACCGATTGGTTGGAGGCCTCTACGGACTTTCGCTGGGGTGCATGTTCATGGGCGAGAGCATGTTCAGCGTAGCCACCGACGCCTCCAAAGTGGCGTGGGATGCCCTGATGCGTTGGACCCTTGCCCACGATTTTGCCCCGGTGGATGGCCAAATCGTCAACAACCACCTCCTCTCCCTCGGCGCTGAGGGCATCTCCCGTGCTGCGTACCTCGACTTGCTGGACGAAGCCCTCCAACACCCCACCCTGCTCGGGCCGTGGCCAGCCCCCCCTACCCCATGACCCAGCACCACCCCTCCCCCTCGCAAACCCGCGGCTGGCGAGGCCTTCGGCGACGCTGTGCCCTCCGGTTGCTTCGGGCGATGGGCTGGGAACTCCGGGGCAACCTCCCTCCGCATTTCCAACACCTGACCCTGTTCGTCTGCCCCCTACCCCACCGGTCCTCCCGGCAAATCCACCAGCTCCTCCGTTACGCCCTCACCCGCCAGGCCGCGACCCGCCCAGCCCCCGGCTGGTGCTGGCAACCCCTCAACGGCTCCGACCCCCACCTCGCGCCCCTCGACACGGCCCTCGACCAAGCCCGCAGCAAAGGAAGCTGGGTCACCCTGCTCCTCGTCGACTTTCGGCGCAAAACCATCGACCTCCACACGCCCTTCCTCTGCACCCTCCACCCTGACCGCGCTGCCTTCTACATCCGACGTGCCTTCCGGTACATGCCCCGACCTTAGTCCTTCTGCAGGCTTGTTCACAAGATGTCCACAAGCAGGCCGATTCCGTTCACAAAACGTTCGCAATTGGTGGAAAACCCCGCTGAGGCGTTTCGGCTGCCCCGCTAATTTGCGTGCGTCAACGAATCACACCTGCAAACCATGAAAGCACTGGACACTTACGACTTGATGATTCTCGACATCGTTCGGACGCATCGAAGGGAGAACCAAAGCAACATCCGGCTGGCTGTGCTGGAGCGCAACTTCTGGAAGCAAATCGAAACCCACGAGCAACCCCTGGGCGTGGGGCAAGCGAAGATTGGAGAACGTATCACCTTTCTCTACCTGAATGGTTTTGTGCACAACAAAAACGGCTACGCCCTCACGAAAAAAGGCAAGGCTGCCCTACAGGTCGGGACAACTGACGCGGTGCACGCGACGACATCCGCAGACCAAATGGAATGGGCCTGAGGCCGCCCTCTCGAGGTAAAAAAAAAAGAAGGGCCCCTCGGGGCCCTTCTTTTTTTCACTCTTCAATCACCTCAAGTGCGGGATACTTCTCTTTCCAGAAGTCGAGTTTGGCACGATCCCGAACGGTAATGATGGTTCTCCGGTCCAATCGAACTTTGATGTTCGGTTGCAACTCCTTTTCTTGTTTCTTGCGTGCCATGGTGGTTGGTATATCATACGGCCCGAGGGCCTGAGGTTGCGTTCGCTTTACGAAAGAACAACAATCTGGGCGAATTGGTTTACCATGTGCAAAAGAATTGGCGGTTTGTTAAGGAATATTTTGTATTCCCCCCTTTCTGATGCACCCCGACCTCAATGCCCCGACTGGGATGGGGTAAAATCGATGTTCTTCGCACGCAGGAGACCACCGACCTTCCAGGCGAAGAAGGCCAGGTAGGCAAAGCACAGGATGCCCACCCAGTAAGAAGATTGGATGCCCACGGCATCCGCCAAGGCCCCTTGCGCGAGCGACACCAAACCTCCCCCCATGATCATCATGATGAGCAAGCTCGATGCCGTGCTGGTTCGGTCGCCCAACCCCGCAATGCCCAGCGTGAAAATGCATGGCCACAGGGTGCTGCAAAACAAACCCACTGCAATGAAGGCAAACACGCTCACCATGCCGCCCACGAAGATGCCGATGCCGGTGGCCAACATGCCCAACAAGGCATAAAGCACCACTTGCTTCACCGGGTTGCCCTGGGTCCAAGCATCGGCCCCCACCACCGCAGCCACCAAGAAGCCATAGGGATAGAAGGGCGTGAGGTCATGGCCCGCAATGCCATTCACCAACAAAAAAATGCCGAAGGCAACAAACGGCAAATAGACCCCGAACATACGGTTCACCGCTGGCTTCAAGTCAAAGGCCCCAGCGGCACTGGTCCAACGTCCAATCATCATGCTCGCCCAAAACAATGAAACATAAGGGGCAACCGCCGATTCGTCGGTTCCCAGTACCTGCTTCATGTACTCCGGGAGGTTGCTGACGGTTGAAACCTCCACCCCGACGTACAAGAAAATGGCCAGCATCCCGAGCAACACCTGGGGTTCTTTCAATGTATCCCAGACGCGCAACGTACCATCCCCTGAGCCCGACGTTTCCAGACGATCCGGCAACTTGGAGAACAGAAAGAAGACTGCAGCCGCCAAAAGCGCCGCTCCCAGCACCAGATACGGAACTTTTACTGCGGCCAAATCCATCGTCCCG
>CAYONT010000023.1:0-17292 GCA_964405405.1 uncultured Comamonadaceae bacterium
CGGGTGGGCAAAGGACGCTGTCCGGTGGTGGACACTTGGTGGCAAACCGAGACGGGCGGCATTTTGATCAGTGGTTTGGCCGGCGTTTCACCGGAGAAGCCGGGGCATGCGGGTTGGCCCTTGCCGGGCATTGAGCCCGTGTTGGTCGATGCACAGGGTCAGATTTTGACCGAACCAGAGGCAGAAGGACATTTGTGTTTGGCCGCACCTTGGCCCTCTATCTTGCGGACGACTTATGGTGATCATGCGCGTTGTCGGTCCACTTACTTTGCTACCCATCCCGGGCTGTATTTCACCGGCGATGGGGCGAAGCGAGATGATTCTGGCATGTACCGCATTTTGGGCCGGGTGGACGATGTCATCAATGTATCCGGCCATCGATTGGGCACGGCAGAGATTGAAAGTGCAATCAATGCAGCTCCAGGGGTGGTGGAATCAGCAGTGGTCGGTTTTCCCCACCCGATCAAAGGCCAAGCCATCCATGCCTTCGTCGTTTGTCAGGAAAACCCCGACCAACAGGCTACGAAAATCGCAGTCCAACAGGCGGTGGTCGCAGGCATTGGTGCACTGGCACGCCCGGATCGCATCCAAGTGGTTCCTGGATTGCCCAAGACCCGCTCGGGCAAAATCATGCGACGCATATTGCGCAAAATCGCCGAGGGAGCAACGGATGGCTGGGGAGACACCTCGACATTGCTCGACCCAGAGCTGGTTGAAACCATCCGGGCAGGCGCCCACGCTGACGCTTCTCAATCGCAGGACTGACCGAAGGCACCGAGCAGCAACAGCAGGTCGGTGACATTCGTCGCGCCGTCTCCATTCAAATCACCTACACATCCTCCGGTTGTGCAGCCGAAGGCGCCCAACATGGCCAGCACATCGCCTACCTCCACCCAACCGTTGCCGTTGAGGTCCATGTTGTAGAGGGTTCCTTCCACGCAAGTGGCACAGCCCGTGGTGAAGGTGCAGTTACCGGAATCGGTGGCGGCTGGGTTGAAGTTGCAAGCTGCCGCATCCTGGCAGCCTACGATTTCGTTTTGGTTGCAAACCCCATCGTTGTCGCTGTCGCCGTCCAATACGATTCCACCGGAACAGGTGTCGCAACCGGTCGCAATCAAACAGGTTCCAGGGTCGGTGGCATTGGGGTTGAAGTTGCAGGCCACCGGATTGAGGCAGCCCACCACCTCAGCGTTGTTGCAAACCCCGTCATTGTCCGTGTCCCCATCCACGACCAACCCTCCTTGGCAGAAATCACAGCCTGTTGCATACACGCACGACCCGTTGTCGGATGTCGCACTGCTGCTGTAATTGCAAGCGGTAGGGTCCGTGCAGCCCGGGGCACCCGCTAGCACGGTAAAATTCGTGTTGGAGATGTCAAAGAAGTAGTTGCCAGCGGCTTTCACTTTGATGCGCCCTTGGTTGGTGGGGACGTTGGGCAGGGTGACCGAAGCAGATCCTGAATTGGGTACACCCGTGGCGACTTGGTGGGGCCACGTATACCCTCCATCCGTGGAGAGAAAGATGTTCACGGTGCTGCAGTTCACGGGCGCTAGATTCGTCGAGGCGACATTCCAGGTGACGGTGGTCGGGGCGCCCGCTTGGATGTTGACGGCCGTGTTGGGGGACGTCACCACGAATGGTCCCGCATTTCCGGTTACTTGGAGTGTCACCAAGTCCTGGGCGACTCCTCCACCCCCTGCGCGGTTGTCACGGACGGTACATTTGAACTTGAGTTCCCGGGTATAACTGGGCATGTGTTCGCCGAGGACGGTGGTGTTGGAGACCAAATTCAACGGGCGGGGAAAGGTCCGGGTGGGGGAGGGGCTTGAAGGCCAGGATCGGAAAATGGGTTGGGTGCCCGAGGGGTTTGTGAGGTTGTTGTCTCCGTTGGCCGTGGCGGGACCCAGGTCGTACTCTTCCCAGTTGTAAGTCAATGCGTCGCCATTTCCATCGCTGGCCACGGCCGTGAGTTCAAAAGGTGTGCTTTTCGGGATATACAGGCCGTTGGTTCCCGCTTCCACGGTGGGTACGATGTTTCCTGTGGACGTGATCGTGGCGCAACTGCTGCCCGCCCCATTGATGGAGTAGGCAAGGATCTCATTGTAGCTGTGGTTGTGGAAATGGTCGTCGGAGTTGTTTTGCAAATTCGGTGCGCAGATGCCCGCGTATCCCATGATCGTGCTGGCCGAACCGGGCTCATAGGCAGCATTGGTTGACCGGTTGCAGTTGTTGTTTTGGGTGTGGTTGGCGCCGAATTGGTGTCCCATTTCGTGTGCGACGTAATCGACGTCGAAAGGGTCTCCGACAGGGGCACCGCTGCCGGTGACCCCACCGGCTTTGTAGCTGGTGCAGGGCGCTTGAAGATAGGCGACTCCTCCGCCACCGGTTGAGAATACGTGTCCGATATCATAATTCGCAACACCGATGAGGTTGTCGCAGGTCGTTTGGTTTTGGCCCAACATCGTCACCCCATCGTTGTTGGAATAGGGGTCAGTTCCTGCGTTCAGGAAGATGACGGCGGTGTTGTTGGGAACCAAGGTCATGCGGATGGCAAAATCCCGTTCATAGATGCCGTTGATGCGGTTCATGGTGGTATTCATGGCGGCAAGGGCACCCGCGACCGTACCCCCGTGGTAGGCGGCGTACTCCCCGGTGCATGCCAGCGCCAGTTGGTAGGTCCGCAGTTGGTTTCCGGTCACGGGTTGAAAGGAATGGAAAGGTTCGACGTCAGGAACGCCTGAAGCCCGCAAGCGGCCCATGGGAAGGACCCGCTTGCCAGACCGGGGAACCTCGTCCAACCCGCTGTGCCCGGGCAACGCCTCACAGGACTGCATTTGTTTTGATGTGGTGGCGTAGAAATCGCTGCGCCAATAGGCCATGTGGTGGTCTCGAACGCCGGGTGTCACCGGATCCATGTAGTACGTTGGGCCCTCGGACAGCACCATGGCATGAAAGCCGAAAGGGGTTTGGTCGAAACGCAAGACCGCGTGGGGTCTTTCAATGCCGGCACCGGTGTAGCACCGGATCTCAGGGAACTGCGCTTGCAAGTCCTTGTGCATCACAGGCGTTTCGACCAAGCGGAAATGCTCCAGTTCCCCATGTGGCATGGGGATGGCGAGGATGAAAGGGGAAGAGGCAGCCGGAAGGGAGGATTCGTGCGGAACTTGAGCGAGGAACTGCATCAAAGCGTCCGCATCCCAGACCACGTCTTGCCAAACCGCAGGGCGGATGGGGCCGGTCGCATCCGATTGGGTTTTGCGTCCTGCAGCCTGCCAGAGAGGCACTGCTTGCGTTCCTTGTGCCCACAATTCGCTGCCTGAAGTCGTCCACAAGGCCCAATTGAGCAACAAAACCAACGAAAAGGGGAGGCGGAAATGGTTTTTCATGGATCGGGGTAGGAGGAGTGAAACGGGGTGAGGCATGGTCCTTCTGGTGCGCTATTTGGCAAGGTACAAAAGAAATCAATGGGCCGTTGCGTCGGCTCGGGCAGGAAGTGCAGCATCTGTCGGATGCGCATGGCTCCACTCGACCCAAGAGCCGTCGTAATTGGCGACGTTTCGGTGGCCCAAGATTTCGCGGAGCACGAAGGTGGTGTGGGCTGAACGAACCCCGCTGTGGCAGTAGGTGATGACGGGAGTGGTGTCTGTGATGCCGAGCTGGGTCAGTTCATTTCGGAGTTGGGTGATGGGGCGGATGCGGCCGTCCCCGGCGAGGTCCACGGCCCGTCCCCAGTCCCAATGGAGGCTGCCGGGGATGCGGCCGGCATGGGCCGCCCCGGATTTGCGGGTCAAGCCCGAGAACTCGTCTTGGGTCCGGCCATCGAGTAGGATGGAACGGCCGGCGGCGACGTCGCTCAGGCTGGCGAGGAGGCTGGGGTCACCCGGGCCGGGATACTGGTACCTGCGCCGCTGGGGAGCAGGGGCGGGCACTGGGGGCACCGCAGTCGCGGAAGGTCCCGGACCATCGAGCAGGGCCACGGCGTCGTGCCCGTAGAGGCGGCACAACCACCAGAATCGCGCGGCATCGCACCCGCCCACCCCGTCGCAAACCGCGATCTGCGTCTGCGCCGTGGCGCCCAGCGAGTCGAGCAGGGCCCGGAACCCCTCGCGGTCCAGGGCCATGCCCTCGAGTCCCCCAGAAGCGCTCAAGGGCAGGCTCAAATCGTCGCGCCAAACCTGGCGCGCCCCTGCCCAATGCCCCAGCGCGAACAGGGAGTCCGGTCTTACGTCCACCAAGAGCTTGTCGCCCTGAGACGACTCCCACTGGACCAGGGTTATCAGGGATTCGGGATGGGCGACCGCTGCGGGATCTTCGGTCTCGCCGGTTTCGTCGCGGACACCACAGCCAGTGAAGCAAGCGAGCGCGCCAGCGCAGGCCAGGGTCAGGGTTCCAGTTCGTACCATGCAATGTCGGTGAGTGGGGCGCGTCGGCCCGTGTTTTGCGGTGCGTAATGCTTGGCGAGGTAATCCAGGATGATGCCCTCATTCGCGCCCAAGTCCCAGAGATTTTGGGTCGCCTGCATCCACCGGATCATTTTCTCCCAACCCGCGCGATCGGCCCGGTTTTGGGTGATCAACCGGGCTGAGTGGCAGGCCAAACAGCTCCCCCGAACCTGCACGAATCCCGTATCGACGACGAGACCGGTAGCCACATGGATGCCATCCACCACCCGCTCATCGGCCTCGGCCAAGGGGAGGGCAGAAGCGGTGTCTGCCACCGGTACCTCCACGGAATGGGACCAACGGCGGGCCGTGTCCGGGGCCAGGATGTGGAACAAGGCGACCACGACGATGGCCCCGGACGCGACCGCAATTCGGTTCACGCTGCGCGTGATTTGGCCTAACAACTCCGATCGGGACGCAGGGGGCTCCTTCATGTGACCTTGACGGCAATCCGGTGCGTGGCGTTGTTCAGATACCCTTGGGGGTTCCAAGCGGGCGATACCATGGGCTGCATGCGCCCTTTGTCGTCGGTGGCCCGAACCCAAACTTCGTAGTAACCGCGCTCGGGCAACCGCAGGGTCACGGTCCATCGCTGCCAAGCGAATCGGTTGCGGGGTGGCTCCAGGGCACAGGCCGTCCACGTGGCCCCAAAGTCAGAAGAAACGTGCACCGCACGGACCCCGTCATCACCTGCCCAAGCATGGCCCCGGAGGGCCAGTGGCCGACCGAGCGCGAGCATGGCGCCCGACTTCGGGAAGGTGATGAGCGACTTCACCGGCATGGATCCGATGATGACCATGTCCTCATCGGGCACCACCTGGCCGGGCGCCACGGGGTACTTGGGCACCCGGTACGAGGGCGATTCCATCTTCGCTCCGTCGTGCACCCGATCTCGGACGGCGATGCGGTGCACCCATTTCCCAGAAACCGAGGCAGGCCAGCCCCCGACCACCAGCCGCAGCGGTCGACCATGGTACACCGGAATGTCCTGACCGTTCATGGCCCAGGCCAGCAGGGTGGTGTCCTCCATCGCCTTGGCGATGGGCACCCCCCGGGAGATAACCACCTTGTCCGGATTCTGGTTGAGGTGCACATCCTTGCCGTAGTACCCGATGTAAACCGCTTTGGAGGTCACCCCTGCGTATTTCAGGACATCGCTGAGCCGGACTCCGGTCCAACGGGCACAACCCACACCACCGTTGCTCCACTGGTTGCCCTTGGTCGGTGGGCTGAAGTCGGCTCGGCCATTGCCCCCACATTCGATGAGGATGTCGTATGTGTGGTGCTGAAAACGGGACTTGAGCTCGGGCAAGGTGAGGGTGATGGGCCGAGGCACCGCCTCCCCATCGATGGTGAGTTTCCAAGTGGCGGCGCTCAACTGGCCCTCAGGCGGCATCAATCCGTTGTTCCGGACGAAAAACCGGTCCACCGGGGTGACCGCGTCGTCGAGCAGGTGGGCGGGAGTTTCCAGGTTGAGCGGCTTGTCGTTGAGAACCTTCAGGTCCGGGTGTTTGCCTGGAAAGGCCCCAACGAGGGCGGGATCGGCCAGCGGCGCCGGAATCAGTCCAGCAGGCATCTCGTCCGCATGGACGATGCGCCCGCCCAAGACCCAAGACATGGCGGCCAGCCCGGCGTTGCGCAAAAAACCGCGGCGCGTGCCCGGATCTGACTCCCGGCCCCAGATGCGGCGATCCGCCTCCAACGGGTCGAGGTTGTAGGCTTCGTACAAGTTCTCAGGAAAATCCTCCATGGTCCACGGTTCGGCAGCAATTTAATCAGAATGCCCTGTGACCCAAGTCACTCCGCTGCCAGACCCAATCGGTACCTTCGCAATATGTTGATTCGAAAGTTCTCCCTTGTAGGTTGGGCGTTTTTGGGGCTCGCCACGCCCGCTTGGGCGCAGCAGCCTTTGATGTTGCCTCCCGCAATCGATGCACAAGCAACGGTGTTGGTCTTGCAGGAGGGAATGTACCCCTTCTTGCCGGGTTCGCCCACGATGTCCATGGGCGCAAACGGACCCGTGCTGGGACCTACGCTCATTGTGAACCAAGGAGATGAAGTGAGCTGGACCGTGGTCAACGCCCTTTCAGACTCCACGACCCTGCACTGGCATGGCATGCACGTCGCCCCGGAAAACGATGGTGGACCCCACACCCCGATTCCCCCCAATGGCCTGTGGAATCCCACCTTTGAAGTCCTCGATGCCGCTGGGACATACTGGTACCATCCCCACCTGCACCACATGACCGACCACCACGTGTCCATGGGCATTGCAGGCCAAATCTGGGTCAGAGATGCCACCGAGCAGGCGCTGCCGCTCCCTCGGACCTATGGAGTCGACGAGTTCCCCCTCATCCTCCAGACGAAGGGATTCGATGCCATGGGCATGGTGGAGTCCCATACGAACAGCGACGACGTGGCGATGGTGAATGCGACCGTCGGGGCGACCCTGGAGGTGCCCGCTTCGGTGGTGCGGTTGCACCTGCTCAATGGGGCGTCTCAGCGGGTGTTCCAACTGGGATTCTCTGACAACCGAATCTTCCATCTCATCGCCACGGATGGGGGGCTGTTGCCGGCGGGTTTGGCCTTGAACAGGCTGCGGTTGGCACCCGGTGAACGCGCGGAGATTCTGGTGAATTGCACAGACGAAACGGGGGTGACGTTCGACTTGATGTCCTTCGCTTCCGAATTGCCCAATGCGGTGTACGGAGCGAGTCAGCCGGGCATGGGCCCAGGCCAAACCCTGACCAATTACAACCCCAATCCCCTCAACGGCGCGGACTTCCCATTCCTGACGTTCCAGGTCGTTCCGGCTTTTGCGGAAGCGGTGTACACGGTTCCTACGGTGTTGGATCCCAGTCATGTCCTGCCTTGGACGGCTGCGGCTGCTGACGTGGTCCGCACGTTCACGTTTTCGCCAACCCAGATGGGCCCCGGTGCACTCAATGGCGGTTTCCTCATCAACGGAACCCCGTTCGATATGGAGGTGATGAACTTCGATGTCCAATTGGGAGATACGGAACGTTGGGAAATCACGAACCAGTCGCCCATCGGGCACCCGTTCCACGTGCACAACACGCCGTTCTACATCTTGGACCGCAATGGGGTGGCACCGGAGGCGCAAGAGGCGGGACTCAAAGATGTGGTGTTCGTGCCTGCCATGGGGTCGGTGCGTTTGATGATGCAATTCAACGACTTCGCTCACCCCGATATTCCCTACATGTACCACTGTCACATGCTCACCCACGAGGACGGCGGCATGATGGGCCAGTTCCGGGTGTTGGATGGGGTATCGTCTGTGTCGATGCCTACGTCTCAGGTCCCTGCAGGGACTTTTGCTCCCAACCCGGCCCGGGGGCAGGTTCTGGTGGATTGGCCACCGGGGGCTGAAGGGGCGCGGGTGGTCTCAGGCACCGGTGCCGTCGTTTGCGCAGGCACCCGGGCTTCGCTCGGTTCTCAGTGGGACCTGTCGGGTTGGGCCCCAGGGGTTTACATGGTGCTTTGGGAAGGACGGGTTGCCAGCGTGATCAGCCGGTTGGTGGTGGAGTAACACGGCCATTGCAACCTGGGGCCTTGGCTCCGCGTATCGGGAGGCAAAATAGATTCCATGTGCTCCATTGCTGCCCTGCTGAATGCCCAAGCCACTGATGCTGCTGACCGTGCTCAAGTTTTGGCGGTTTCCAAGCTCCAACGCCACCGGGGGCCAGACTGGAGTGGCATCTTCCAGGACAGCCATGCGGTCATTGCCCATGAGCGTTTGGCCATTGTCGATGTGACAAGTGGGGCCCAGCCGCTTCGGGATCCGGACACGGGGGCGGTGCTCGCCGTGAATGGGGAAATCTACAACCACAAGGCACTCCGGTCTGGAGAGGGGGCGGAATTCCCTTACCAAACGGGAAGCGACTGTGAGGTGATTCTCGCGCTGTACCGCAAGCATGGAGCGGCATGTGTCCAGCACCTCCACGGAATGTTCGCGTTCGTATTGTACAATCCGGAGAATGGCTCTTGGCTCATCGGCCGGGATCCGATCGGCATCATTCCACTGTATTTGGGGCATGACGCACGGGGTCGGTTGTGGGTCGCGTCCGAGATGAAGGCACTCGCTGAGGTGTGCGTGGATGTGCAGGAGTTCCCAGCGGGTCACACTTGGTCCTCGGGTGCACCGTCTCCAGAACGGTACTTTGAGCGCGACTGGATGCATTGGGACACGTTGCCCCGAAATCCAGTCACACCCGCCGATGTTCGGGAAGCGTTGACTTCGGCTGTGCGCAGTCACCTCATGGGGGATGTTCCCTACGGATTGCTCATCAGCGGGGGATTGGATTCTTCCGTGGTAGCAGCCATTGCCATGCAGTTTGCCCGAAACCGGGTAGAGGACGATGGAGCCACCGAAGCTTGGTGGCCGCGGGTCCACAGCTTCAGCATCGGATTGCCGGGTAGTCCGGACGTTGCAGCGGCCGAGAAGGTAGCGGCGCACCTCGGTACGGTACACCACAGCTTGGGATTCACCATTCAGGAGGGCATCGATGCGCTGGAGGATGTCATTCGGCACGTGGAGACCTACGATGTCACCACCATCCGTGCTTCCACGCCGATGTATTTGATGGCTCGCCAAATCAAAGCCATGGGCATCAAAATGGTCTTGAGTGGGGAGGGGGCCGACGAGATTTTCGGAGGCTACTTGTATTTCCATTTGGCTCCCGATGCCCGTGAGTTTCATGAAGAAACCGTCCGCAAGGTGCTGGCATTGAGCAAGTACGATTGTTCACGTGCGAACAAATCGATGATGGCTTGGGGGATTGAAGCCCGGGTTCCGTTTTTGGACACTCCGTTCGTTGATTTTGCCATGCGGATGAACCCGGAAGAAAAAATGGGGGGGAGAGGCAAGATCGAAAAGGCCTTGTTGCGAGAGGCTTTCCAGGATTTGCTCCCTGCGGAGGTGATTTGGAGACAAAAGGAACAATTCTCGGATGGAGTGGGCTATGGTTGGATCGATGCGTTGAAAGACCGCGCGGAGGCGGAGGTCAGCGATGAGGAAATGGCTCGGGCGGCCGTTCGGTTCCCCATCAATCCTCCCGCAACCAAGGAGGGCTATCATTATCGGAGCATCTTCGAACGGTTGTTCCCCGCTGCGGCATGTGCAGCCACAGTGCCTGGGGGCAAGTCGGTGGCCTGCAGCACCGAAAAAGCCCTGGAGTGGAGCGCTTCTTTGCAAAACGTCAATGATCCTTCCGGTCGGGCTGTGGCGGGAGTACACCAATCGGCATACCGGAGAATCTCCCAGTGAGGTTGAGGCCTACCTTCTCGCACGAATTTGGCGAGAACGTATATCTTTACAACCAACAGTGGAAATGCCATGGAATCCCAGACCCAATATGGATCCGGAATAGGACTGAAAATCCGCAAGGTGCGCGAGTTGCGCAACTTGACGCAGGAATCTGTGGCGGGCTCCTTGGGCATGACCACGAGTGGATACAGCCGAATTGAGCGGGGGGAGGTCAAGATGTCACTGGAACGGTTGGAACAAATCGCCCAAGCGTTGGGCGTTCAAGCACGGGACCTTGTGGGGTTTGATGAGAACTTCTTCTTTACGAACTACGGCCATGCCCACGACCACAGTTTCAGTGTGCATGCAGATGGTCAAGCCCTTCAACAAGTGCGCGATGCCTATGCGGCGAGGATTGCGGATTTGAAAGATGAAATCCAGTTTCTCCGCCAGTTGCTTCGCCAAAAAGAGGGAAGAAAGGAGGAATGAGGGCCATCAGCTAGCCCGAAAGAATGGAGATCACTGGGAACAGGGGGGGGCGCACCGGTAGACCCAGTACAGACCGATGTTCCAGAAGTTGAACGCGTCCTCCGTGGCACGTTGGGCAGTGGGAATGGCCCAGGTCAGGGTGTGACGGCCCGGGGTCAAGGCGCCGAGTTCCAGGATGCGGGGGGCCACATGGCTTCCAGGGCACCAATTGGAACGGGAGAGGTCGGAGGAAGCGATACGCTCCTCAGCGCCCGGTGGATTCGAGGGGTAGGGAACGGACCAAACCCCGCTCGCCGGGTTGAATCGCCGGAAAGCGGCGCAATCATCCCGCCAGGGTGTCCAGCGATCTCGGATGGCTCCATCCAGGCTGACCACGTGTTCTTGGGGGGTAAACTCGTCTCCCCCCGCGTGCCCACCGTGCCCGGTTACCGTTGCGAACAGGGCTGATTCTGCCACGCCTTCGGGTACATCGAAGCTGACTTCCAGAGGCCGATCAGGGAAAAAAGTAGCATCCGAAGTGCCTGGTAAGAGCTTGGTGGTCAGTGCCAAAGGGATCACCCCGATGGCAGGAACGGTGTAAGGATCGGAGAGGGGATAAGCAGGGGAGGTCGCGTGGTGCGTGAGGTGGAAGGTTTGGCCTGCAGCACTCCAGGTATCCAAATACACGCCCAACCATCCGGAACTGCCCAGCCAGTGCTGCAAATGGGTGATGTCTGCTTGCCAAACCACCTCCTCCGCCCATTGGGGCACGTAGACGGGGCGGATGCTGTCCACCTTGGGCCGATCGTTGAAATGTCCGACGCCGAAGGGGGTGATGAAGCGGAGCAACTCGATCGGGATGGGCGCGGGACCTGCCCCAGATTCTTCTCGAGCAGCAGCCAGAAAGGCGGGACCGTCTTCTGCCGGAAGCGCGAAAACGGTTCCACTCTTGTCCCACGGGTCGCCAGCGGATTGCAATTGCATCCGAATGAAGGTGTTGCTTCCGGGTTCTGCTTCCGGCCATTCGATTGGCCGCAGGAGAAGCCTGCCACCATCCAACCGTAGCCAGCCGTCTTCTTCTTGGGGTCCGTCCGGCGCAAACCGAATGTGGGTAGGTGGGGCGATCTCGGTGGTGTAGGTCCGGGGCCCACCCCAGGTGGTCGTGGACGGTAGGACCTGGGCCTTCAGCCCGACGGTGCATCCGATGACACAACCGATCAAAATCAAGCGGATCCGCAGCATGGTGTCATCGAATCATGGGTGGAATGCGCAAGCGGAATCTTTCTCCCCGCTGGGATTCAACTCCCAACAGGGTCCACTGGGGGCCGGAATCGGGCAAGGAAACGACGTACTGCGCGCCTTCCGATGCCCTCCCGGTTGCCCAACAACGGCCCGTTAGGTCCCACAGCCCCCAGGTCCAGCTGCCCGAATCGGAGGGAGGAAGCAAGGTGATTTCATGCGTTCCCGGGCCGGGCGTCCAACGCCATACCCATTGCGGATTCTCCTCAGCGGCCCCATTGGTTGCCTCCACCTCCACGGGCAGCGCAACGGGAGCGGCAGTGCAGGTGTCGTTGGATTCCACGACTGTCAATTCCCCCCAACCGCTGGTCGTCCAGAGAACGGCAACGCTGGGACCGTTCGAAGCACCCTCAATGACTCCACCTGCGGTTACTTCCCAAGCGAGCCAGTGTCCCGGGGGAGCGATGTAGGAATAGGTCTCCGTCAGTCCCACCTGTGTGAAGCTGGGGCCTGCAATGAAGGATGTGGCCAGGAAGGTGCAAGAACCGTCGTCATCGGTCGCCTCGGGCTGGAAGTTGCAGGCATCGGAATCCATGCAACCAGCGATTTCGAAAGGGTCGCAAACGCCGTCGCCATCCCCATCGGAAAGGCACTCTCCCGCGCAATCATAGCCCGGTTCAGGGTACCAGCAAGGAACAAAATCCGTGTAGGCGGGTTCGTAGTTGCAGGCATCGGGATCCCCGCAACCCGGCACCTCCAGTTCATCGCAGATGCCGTCCCCATCGCCATCGTTGATACAGCCACCGCCACACTGGGAGAAGGGGGGAGGGATGCAGAATACATCCGTGGTGTCTCGGCAAGTCTCTGCATCCTTGATGGCTGCCCAATACGTTCCGGGCGGCAAACCGACCACTTGAGGCCCAGTCCAAGTCCCGGACAACCAGGCACCAGCCTCGGCATCGAAAAGGGTTACTTCCAAGGGGTCGGCACCGGCACCGTTGTCGTCAAAAGTCACCGGGGTGCCGGGAAGGAGGGCGTTCACCTCCACCGAGGTGGTCATCTGGGCGTAGTCTGTGCATGGAGGGTCGATGTGCAAAGGCGCTCCCGAGGCCACTGAGGAGCAGACGTTTTGAACCTGCCCTCCCAACAGGGCCTGGCTGACCTGAAAACAAGCCTGGAAATCGATGGCACCGCAGGTGGTGACGTGCGCAATGGGGATGCGAAGATCGCTCCCGGCTGCCACGCCACCCAGTACGTACATGGCTACGTCTTCCATGTTGACGTTGCAGATTGCGGGCAGATTGGAGGGACCATTGATGAGCGGCAGGGTGCCAGCAATCGATGTTCCCGGGTGGTGATCGATCGTGAAATAACTGTCGTAGGCCAATTCCGGAAAAAGGGAAGAAAACGGCCATTCCGTGTTGTTCCAAACGGAGCTACCATAAGGGTGCTCGAAGCACCCACATGGCGCTTCAACGGTCCAAGGAGGGGAGATGGAATTGCCACTGTTGAGTGCATACACAGCCTGCAGGCGATCCGCGGGCGAAGAGAAGTGGGCGTAGATCCAGTAAGAAGTGTTGCCTTGGAGCAATCCGCTGCCGTCGAATGCAGCGCCAGGACTGCCTGGAATCGATTCGGGCAAGGGGAGGGGGGCGTAAAAAGCCGTATCCACTGCGTAGGTCAGGCCCAGCCATTGCGCGCTCAAGGTCCCCAGTTCTCCCCAAGCGGCTGCCACCCACACGAACAGCGAGATCCAGGTGGTGCGCATCCAAAAGGCCAAATCTCGGTGAACCATGGGTACAAATTTGCAGGAAATGCGCGTTATTTGGCCCATGAAAATTGCAACGCTTTTCCGGACAGCGCGTCAGTTGTCTTGGGCCACGGTCCTCTGCTGTGGAATGTTGGGTTGGGCCTCCGAAGCGAACGCTCAGGCACTGAATGCCCATGACAAGTCGGTCAAAAAGGCCTTGGACAAGGCGGATTTGAAGTACGAAATCGATGGGGACGGAGATTTCAAACTAATCATTCGCATTGGAGATCGGACCCAGTTGGTCTACGTTTACTCTTCGACCATTTCCTATGACGATGTGGTGGTTCGTACCATCATGGCTCCTGCTTTGGTGGCGCCCAATTCTGATCCGTTGACCCCTGAGGTGCTGCGGATGTTGCTGGTCGACAACTTCGAGAACAAGATGGGGGCTTGGGAGATTGTGGACAAACCCGACGGTGGCATCGTGGTCCAATATGTCATCAAACCACCCCATGACATCAGCTCTGCGGATTTGCGCTCGCTGGTGGGATTTGCTGCGCAAGCTGCGGATGCCATCGAGGCGAAACTCAACGTGAACGACGACTTGTAACCACTGCGCACAGGCGCTTTGTTCCGGTTGGAAAACGCGGGGCTCTCCAACGGAGGGCTCCGCGTTTTGGTTTACAGAGGCCCTTTTGTGGGGGATTGCAACCTTTTTTTCAGAATGTCGTAAGGGGGGCCAGCAATTTTTTCGCCATGCTGTATACCTGGCATCCCGCTTCCCGAGCTGAGCGATTGCTCGCCGAATGGATTGTACTTCATCCCGAAACTGGGGTGTTTTACCGTGTTCGCGGTGCCTTGACGGGACTGCTGGGCCACCTGCCAGTGGCACATTTCGATCGGTTGTTGGACGCCTGGGAGGACCAAGTAGGACCTCCGCGGGAGGCTGTGGCCGCCGCACGCTCCACTTGGCAACAGTTGGTACAGTTGGGTCTGGTGGTGGCCATGGCGGGAGAACCGGAGCGGGCAGAAGAGCGTTTGCTCGGTCCCTGGCCGAGTCCCGTGGAGATGGTGGTGCTATCGCGCCTCGACCGGTTCGGCGAATCCCAGGATTGGCTGGGAGACGACGGGGCAGAAACCGAGTTTACGGGGGAATTTGACTGGGATCCCCATGACCCATACGCTCCCATCTGAGGGTGGCGTTTCAGCGGAGCCAGCCCGTGATGCTGCGGCGCTCTTTCTTGCCCGGAAGTACTTCGTGTTCCAATTCTTCGCTGCGAAACATCACTGTCCTGCCCCAACGGGGTAAGATATGAACGGGCCCTTTGTCCGTGTAGAGCGCGAGATGTCCGCCATCTTCATCCGTCCAATCGGGGTTGAGGTAGGTGATCACAGAAATGACCCGGGAACGACCCCCACGAAACTGATCCAAGTGGCGGGCATAAAAAGCACCGGGAGGATAACAGGCGCTGTGGAATTCCCCCCCGCGGATCGAAGTGAAACAGGTTCTGTTGAGGTGTTGCCACCAAGCCTCCAATTTTGACAGATAGGCCAGCTGGGCTGGGTGTTGCGGTGTATTGGGCCACCAAGCGATTTTGTCAGACCGAATCTCAGCCCGGATTTGTTCTTCCAAGCCCCGGCCGATGTGCGCGGACCGCAGCACACCCGCAGACTGTTCTTGGATCAGCTGGTCGTGCAAGGGTTCGAGGATGGCATCATCCATCCAACCTTGTAAGTCGATGTATTGATCGGTGAGCAGTTGATCGACCCAAGCATCGAAGTCCGTTGGAAGAGGCATGTCAGCTGGGTGAACTCAGTTTCCGTCATCCGACCCCGTGGTGGAGCAGATGCCCTTGGCTTCTTCCAGAACGCGGGTCCATTTGTTCCGGGCAATTCCACCGTGCTCCAGCACCTGGGTGTTCAGGTCCTGGCAGAGCACCACGCCATGTTGCAAGATCCCGCGTTTCTCGGCTTTGTTGAGTGAAGTCAGGCAAGTGATGGGGTGAAATCCGCTTTCGTCAATCCAATCCTTGATGCTGCCTCCTGCGGGTTGGTCCCAACCCACGAGGTGGAGCCCCGAACAGGTGCCGTATTGAATCGCATCGCTCGAAAAACGGGTGTTGGTGACGATCCAGCCTGTGATGTCCTTTTTTGCATGGCTCTCCCCCGCGTGCTCCGATAGCCAACGATCGCGTAGGTCGTTGAACCGGGCGTGGAAATAGAGCGGGACTTGGACATTGTTCTTCCGTGCAACGTCCCGGTGGAATTTGCACTCCGCTATGCGTACCTCGCGATCTCGCTGTGCCCAAACATCCACCTCGTGGGAGACACAACGACCCGGCACCACGGTTCCCACCCGGGTGTCGAAACCCTGGTGGTCGAGCAAAGCTGCGATGAAATGCTCGAAGGGGTAACCGGTGGGACCCAGTTCGAGAATGGCCCGTTTGAGCTTGTATTTTCCGGCTACGGGCCGGGACTTTTGGCGCAAGCGCCCGAATGCACGTTGGTAAATCTGTCGCGTACTCCATCCCGGCTGAATCTCCGACTCAATTTGGGCCACGATGTCCTCGATGAGTTGGGCTTTGGCTCCTGAACGTTGGAGGGAACGGCGGAGTTTGGCCTGTTCATAAGGCGCAGTTTCTCCGTTGGATTTGGTGATGAGGATCACTTCAGCGCCACTTGAGATGCTTGATGGATCGCCCATCGGACATGATTTCCTTCATGGAATCGATGCCAATGCGCACGTGGTTGTCGACGAACTGCTGGCTCACGAGCCGATCGCTTTCCGCCGTTTTCACTCCGGCAGGCGTCATGGGTTGGTCGCTCACCAAGAGCAGCGCGCCCACCTGAATCCGGTTGGCAAATCCGACGGAGAACAATGTGGCCGTTTCCATGTCGATGGCCTGGGCCCGCGTTGCGCGCAGGTATTCCTTGAATTTCTCGTCGTGCTCCCAAACGCGCCGGTTGGTGGTGTACACACTGCCGGTGTAGTAATCGCAATCGTAGTCCCGAATGGTCGAAGACACTGCCCTCTGCAGGGCAAAACTCGGCATGGCTGGCACTTCAGGTGGAAAGTAGTCATCGGACGTTCCTTCGCCCCGAATGCCCGCGAGGGGTAGGATGAGGTCGCCCAATTTGTTCTTGTCCTTCAAGGCGCCACACTTGCCAAGGAACAGCACGGCACGCGGCGCAATGGCAGACAAGAGGTCCATGACCGTGGCTGCGTTGGCACTGCCCATCCCGAAGTTGATCATGGTGAGATCCCCTGCCGTGGCACTGGGCATGGCCTTGTCCAAGCCGGTCATTTCCACCCCATGCCACAGCGCAAACCGCTCGAGGTAGGAAGTGAAATTCGTAAGCAGGATGTGCTTCCCAAACTGGTCCAGTTCCACGCCGGTGTAGCGTGGGAGCCAATTGCTTACAATGGATTGCTTGTCTTTCATATTTCAGGCCAAATTTAGGGCCCAGAGGGGCTTTGTGCTTCCTACCTTTGGACCATGAAGGCGATTCGCGGCATTTTGTTGCGCCAGTGGGGTGGATTGTTGTTGTACCTGCTCGGCTTGCTGTCCTCCAGCGGCCATGGCTGGCTGCATGTGCTCCAGATTCCGGGTCATGGCCACTGCCACCATGCTGCCTCAGCGGAGAAAGATGCGGTTCCTGCAGATGGCGTGGGCTGGGAAGCAGCAGATTGCGAAGTTTGCGCGGTCGACGGTTGGATGACGTCGGAAGTGGTCGTGGTGGCCAGCATGTTGAAATGGGCGGGAGCAGGGGAATCGGCATGGATTGTCTGTCATGAGCAGGTTCAGCGGGAGGCGACGGGCTGGGGCGACCGGGACCGGGGTCCGCCTGTAGGCTGAAGCTTGTTCACGCCATTGCGCCCCGCGTGCCTGATTTCCAAGGGGCGTGCTCTTTTCATTTCGTTCGCTCATGTGCCGTTGGGCAAATATGGGACGGGGGTGGTGGGCTCTTTCGGGCATCGCCACCGCATGGTTTTTGGGATTGGGGAGCGTGGTGGCGGTGGCGCAATCCTGTTGCATCCGTGTATTGGATGCAGCGACGGGGGCTCCCATCGCAGGTGCCTGGTTGGAGGGGCCGGGGGGGAGTTTGGGCAAGTTGGGGGGTATGAC
>CAYONT010000023.1:17302-35177 GCA_964405405.1 uncultured Comamonadaceae bacterium
GGCCCCCCCGGGCGCCCCCCCCCCCGCGGCCGGGGGGGGGCCGCCGGGGCCCCGTCCGCCCCCGCGGGGCCCCATGACGGACGCCTCAGGTCATTGGCAAGGCGGTGGGGCGGGCTGCACAACCGCAGGAGATTGGACCGTGCAAGCGCTGGGCTACAGAACCGAGCGTTTCGCGTTTTCCTCCGAGGATGGGGATTGTCAAGAGTGGAAACTGGCCCCCCTCCGGTTCATGCTGCCGGCGGCAGGTGTAGAAGCCGTGGTCCATGGACCTGGCACTGCATCGGGTTCCGTCCTGTTGAAAGAAACAGCAGCCACTGCGGGGGCGAGAGGCATTTTGACAAGCACGCCGGGATGGACCTTGTATGACGCTGGTGCCGGAATTTTACAACCGGTGCTGCGCGGCTGGGTCGGTTCGAGGGTGACATGGAATGCCGGGGGAATGCCTTTGGAGGGGAGCCGTTGGGGAGCAGACCACGGTTTGATGTTCGATCCGCTGCTTTGGGATGAGGTCCAGTGGGTGCAGGGCAGCGAAGCACTTTGGGAAGGACCGGGGAATGCGGCAGGGGTGTTGAGGACACGGGACGATGGGTTGCTTCCTCAAGGGATGTCGGAATGGCGTGCGGTTGCCTCCTATCGCGCAGGGGATGGGACTGCGCGATGGGCGATGCGGCAGCGCACACGCGGCACCCGCAACCAATGGACCTGGGGAGGATTCGCTGTGGGTGCGGCGGACCGGAACGTCCCGGCCACACAGTTTCTTTACTTGGGGCGCTGGTTGCCGGTAGCAGGGGAGAGGTTGGTGAATACTTCGGGCCATTCGGGGCAATTGCAAGCCTCGTTGCACCGGGATGGAGCCCGGGGAGGTACCCAGTTTTATCGGTTGGAAGCAGGGGGAGGGAAACAAGGTCTGTTCCCGGGCGTGGTCGGGGTGCCTACGGTGGGTGATTTGGCGGGTGACGACGACTCCAGGAGGTTGGAATGGCCCCAGGCTACCACCCTTCGTTGGCAAGCCAGTGCACGCTTTCGAACAGCGGAACACCGGCGGGAGTGGCTGCTGGGGGTACAGCGTCAGCAACGGAGGGAATGGGCTCCGCCTCACGCCCATGGGTTCGGTCCCCTGCCCGATTCAGGCCTGGCCCTGGGGTTGCTCGAAACAGTGGGCATGGCTTCGGTCCAATGGAACCAACCCCATAGCCGATGGGGGGTGCAGTTGCATGCCCTGAGCGGGGATTCCGAAGGTTGGGAATTCTTGATGCCGGACCACCGAATGGTGCGCCTTGCGGCCATCGCAACAGGTCACAAGGGGAACCAGCATTGGGGGGTGCGTTTGGAGGCCGTGGGCATGGAGCAAGATGGGCATTCGGAGCCCCTGTTTGGCCCGGGGGGAGCGGTGCTGGGAACGGATATTCGATCCAGGTCAGCCCGGCGTTTTCGTTCTGGCGTCACCCTGCGCTGGGGGCGATCGGGCATGGGCTCCGCGGGATGTGGCTGGCGATGGGAGACCGCTTGGGTTCACCGGATCCCCGATCCCTTTGAATGGGCCGCCCACGGAATTCACCACGGTACCTTTCGTTTTGAGCAAGGAAATCCAGACCTCCGCACGGAGTATGGATGGGTAAACAGCGGGCGATGGCAGTGGTCTCGTGGGGAACAGTTGCCCGACCGGTTGCCGCAACAGCGCTGGTTTTTCAGCGGGTCCTTGGACGCCCACACCGGGACTTTCTGGAATTACATCTACTTGGCACCCACCGCCCGCTTTGCCCCCTTGGCGCATGCAGGCCAAATCCATTCCTTCCAACAAGCTCCGGTTGCTCGGCTGGGCATGGAATGGTCTGCCCAGGGAGGATTGCATTTCGCCCGCGGAGCCTCGATGTTCCTTCGGTGGCAGGGAATGGCCTTGGGGGCTTGGGTGTTGACGGACGGCACAGGATTGCCGTTGGTGCCGCCTTTGCAGGGCGAAGCTTGTTGGGGCGTTCGGTCGGTTCGGAGTCCCGGAACCGCGGTCTGGGAAGCCGGATTGACCTTTCACCATCGTTCTCCGGCTTGGATCCGAGCGCGAAATGAACCCGCGACTCCCGGTTCCTGGCAAGGGGGCGCCTACCTGGCCCTGGGCTCGGGCACACCCTGGCAATGGGCCCTGCGCCTCACCCACGCGACCGGCACCCCCTACCTCGATCATGCCAGCATCTATCGGGCCCTCCAGCTCCCGGCCCAGGGTCGCCTCCTAGAGATCGAATGCCGCTGGACCCCTGCGGCCACTCCGTTAAAAAAACAAAGGCTCGTGCCGAATCAAACACCAACCCCTTAATTTCAAACCATGAGTTTTAGAATTCACCGCCTCAGTCCCTGGAGTTTCTTGAGCGCAGGCTTCATTCTCCTCATCAACGCGTGTGTCCCCTCCGACCGCCAACCTCCTTTCCTCGAAGTCACCGTCAATGGCACCCAAGGCGAAGAACACACCTTGGCAGCCGGAACCAGTTGGAATCTGGTGGTCGACGCTATGGATGACACCGGTTTGAGCCAAGTACGAATCGACATCCACTCGGCCGAAGGCCACGACCACGGGGATGGCACAGGCATTCCGACCGGATGGGTGGCCTACTCCGGATCCTGGGAGGTTTTGGAGATCGTTGATTTGGTGGGAACCGAAGGCCAGGCCAGCCGCACCTTTGCCATCCCCTTCGACGTGCGTGGCCACTGGGACTTGGTGGTGACGGTGGTCGACGAGGCGGGGAACGAAGCGCCGCCGGTGGTCATTGCGCTCGATGTGGAAAATGACATCATTCCGGAGGTCCATTTCTCCTCGGTGGCGGGGGTGGATCCTGCCACGTGGATTGGGGAGCCGGTGTGGCCGGTGGGCGGTTGGGTGGATTTGGAAGGCCAAATCACCGACCCAAGTGGTTTGGCCTCCGTGGGGCTCACCCTCCACGACGCTGCGGGAAACCTCCTCTGGGACTGGAATGTAGCGGTTCAGGGAGCGACGGTTCACGTGCTCCAGGACGTCTCGATTCCGCTGCCCTTCGGTTACCAGGGGGAGGTGATGTTGCACGTGACGGCAGCGGATGTCTTCGGGTATGTTTGTGAGACGGGCTTTCATGCTGAGGTCGAATGAGTTTGAAGTAACTTTGAGGCCATGAGGTGCCCATTGGCTACTTGGAGCAGGGGATTGGGTTGGTTGGGGTTGGTCGGATGGGCAGTCTGTGGGACAGGCTGTCGTCCGGATGATACCCAGCCCCCTGAGCTGGCCGTGGTGGTCAATGGTCGTCTCCCATGGGAACGGGTGGAGGTCCAGGCGGGCGAAGGCCTCCAGGTAACGGTGGATGCCCGCGACGACCGGGAATTGAACGAAATTCGGTTGGAGGTGGTCCCCGCTGAGGGAAATCCCTTCGAGTTCACAGGTCCCAATGGCTGGGTACTCTCATCCGGTGATTGGGAATGGTCTGCCTCGGGTGGGGCAGATGGGAAGCAGCGGGTTTGGAGCCAGTCCCGAACCATCCCGGTGGATCTTAGGGGGCGTTGGTGGGTCAGGGTAGAAGCGGAGGATGCATCCGGCAACGTGTCGGAGCAGGTCCTTTTCCAGGTGGACATAGGCAACGATTCGATTCCCAACTTCCGGTTCACGTCTATTCACCAGGAGGATCCACAGGATTGGACTTCGGTTCCGGTTTGGCCTGCGGGAGCAGCCATCGCCCTCGAGGGCACGGTGGAAGATTTGGATGGACTGGGCTTGGTGTCCCTCACTTTGCACGATGCCGCCGGACTGATGGTCTGGAGCTGGGCAGAAGATGCATCGGGTGTGACGGTTTTTCAACTTGGTGGAGTGATGGTGGAGTTGCCCGTCGGATTGACGGGTGATGTGGAAATGCGTTGTCGAGCCACCGACGGGACTGGGCGCACCTGTGACACGGGATTCCCTGTTCGAATCGAGTAATCATCCTCTCAACCCAGCGGGAAGCAAGCCATGGAGAAGTGGGAAATGCAAGTAGCCATTGCGGTGTTCGCTCCGGCAGAATTGAGCCCATCAGACCGAGCATTGCTGGCCCGGGCCCACAGCGCAGCGGCGGGGGCCTATGCGCCGTACAGCGGATTTCAGGTGGGGGCCGCTGCGTCGTTGGATAGTGGGGACTGCATCCCTGGTTGCAATCAGGAAAACGCTGCATTTCCGTCTGGGTTGTGTGCGGAACGGGCGGCGATTTTTGCCGCTGGCAGCGCACATCCGGGCTCAGCCATTCGGTCATTGGCAGTGGTAACGCCATCAGAGAAAGCCGACCTTCGCGGGTTTTCCCCCTGTGGCGGTTGTCGTCAGGTGTTGTGGGAGGCTGAGCAACGACAAGGGCGTCCTATTCGGATGTTGTTGCAAGTAGGAACTGGTGATGTTTGCGTGGTGGAGGGGGTCGAGAACTACCTGCCCTTTGCCTTTCGTGCCTCTGGATTGGGGAAGGGCGGCCCGATGCCGTAGTTTCGTGCCCATGGGTACATTCATGAGCGTTTTGGGCATGGTTGTTTTGGTCGGCATCGCCGTGCTCTTGTCAAGCAACCGGAAGGCGATACGAGCCCGAACGGTGTTGGGGGCGTTTCTCATACAGCTGTTTTTCGGTGCATTTGTGCTTTATGTGCCCTTCGGTCAGGTTTTGTTGACCAGGCTTGCAGACGGGGTCGGGGCGGTCATCGGCTACGGGAACGATGGCATTTCCTTTTTGTTCGGTGGATTGGTTTCAGACCAAATGTTTGAAACCTTCGGTGGGGGAGGATTCGTTTTTGCGCTGCGGGTTTTGCCGGTCATTGTCTTCTTTTCAGCCTTGATTTCGGTGCTGTACTACATCGGGGTGATGCGGTGGGTGGTGCAGTTGCTGGGCGGGGGGTTGCGCAAGGTCTTAGGCACATCTCGCGCGGAATCGTTGTCGGCCACGGCCAACATTTTCGTGGGCCAAACCGAGGCCCCCCTGGTCGTCAGGCCCTTCATTGCCCGCATGACCCAATCAGAATTGTTCGCGGTGATGGTTGGGGGGTTGGCTTCCGTGGCGGGTTCGGTCCTGGCGGGATACGCTTCGATGGGGGTCCCCTTGGAATACCTCATCGCAGCCTCTTTCATGGCTGCGCCGGGCGGTTTGCTGTTTGCGAAATTGATGTACCCCGAAACCGAAACGCCAGAGGAGTCGACCCATGTGGGCTCAGCAGGTAGGGATGTTCAGGAAGCGGCCCCCGTGAACGTGATCGACGCGGCAGCATCGGGAGCAGCTTCCGGATTGACACTGGCGCTGAATGTCGGGGCCATGCTGCTGGCCTTTGTCGGTCTTATCGCTCTGGTGAATGGGTTGATTGGTTCCATCGGGGCAGAGCTTTCGCATCCTGAGTGGTCGATGGAGTATTTTCTGGGATGGTTGTTTTCGCCAGTGGCATTCTTGATAGGTGTTCCTTGGAACGAGGCTGCGGTCGCGGGATCTTTCATCGGTCAGAAGCTCATCGTCAATGAATTTGTGGCCTATCTGAACTTTGCACCCTACCTGTCTGACGCCGCCCCGATGGTGTTGAGCGACAAAACGGAGGCCATCATTTCCTTCGGGTTGTGTGGTTTCGCGAACCTCAGCAGCATCGCCATTTTGCTTGGTGGATTGGGGTCTATGGCCCCCAGCCGCCGGGGGGACATCGCACGTTTCGGATTGAGGGCGGTCTTGGCAGGTACCTTGTCGAACTTGATGTCAGCCACCATGGCGGGTCTGTTTTTGTCCTTATGATATTGGAACCCCATTGGGAAGATTTGGCGGCTTGTGTGGATCTGACCACCTTGACTTTTCGGGAAACTGAGGAGGACATGCTGGCATTTTGGGACCGTTTTGCCCGGAGCCGGGTGCAGCCTGCCGCGGTTTGCATTCCCCCGATTTGGGTGTCTTGGGTGCACGAGCGTTTGGCGCAAGCGGAAGGGTTGCAGTCTGTGGCATTGGCGACCGTGGCGAATTTTCCGACGGGGTCGGCTTCGCTTGAGGAGGTGCTGGATGAATTGGATTGGGTTCGTGGGGCAGGGGCGAAGGAAGTGGATGTGGTGTTTCCTTGGCAGTCCCACGCGGCGGGTGTGGATTCCTCCACAGCCCTCCACTGGCTGGCCGAGGTCCGGGCCGGAGCGGGCGGTTTGGTTTGTAAGTTGATTTTGGAAACCGGTGGAGATTGGTCGGCCGAGGCCCAGTCCCAAGTGGCGGATTGGGCGGTGGAAGCTGGATTTGACTTCCTGAAAACATCCACGGGCAAGTTGGACACCGGAGCCACGGATGCGGGATGGAGCCGGCTTCTACAGGCGTCTCGGGGCCTTTGTGGTGTCAAAGCCAGTGGCGGCATCCGGACTTGGGAGCAGGTTGCCCATTTCTTCGAAATGTATGTGGCAGCCAGCGGACGGCGAGGGGAGCGCCCCGACCCCCGTTTTTTTCGAATTGGCACGTCGGGTTTGCCCGCACATTTTCCTGCAACGTGATGGAGCGATCGGATGCCTTTTTTTCGGCTGCGGGCTTCATCCGCACCAAACGGGACGGAGGGGTTTGGCCTGCAGAAGCCATCCGGGCGTTCATCGCAGGTGTCACCGACGGAAGCGTTTCGGACGCCCAAATCGCAGCTTTTGCCATGGCGGCCTTCTTCCAGGACGTGAACCGAGAAGAGCGCGTGGCGTTGACATGTGCCATGCGGGACAGCGGACAGGTACTCGATTGGCGCGGCTATTCCCTGCATGGCCCCCGCTTGGACAAGCATTCCACGGGTGGGGTGGGGGACTTGGTTTCCTTGGTGTTGGGGCCCCTTTGGGCAGCATGCGGTGCGGTGGTGCCCATGATCGCAGGCAGGGGATTGGCCCACACCGGAGGGACGGTGGACAAGTTGGCGTCCATTCCGGGTTACAGGGTTGATGCAGATGTCATTCATTTTCAGAAGGTAGCAGCCTCTGTTGGGGTGGCCATTGCAGGCCAAACCGCCCAACTGGCTCCCGCCGATGGCCGCATCTACGCAGTTCGGGATGTCACGGCCACCGTGGAGCAACTGGGGCTGATCACGGCGAGCATTTTGTCGAAGAAGTTGGCAGCGGGTCTGGACTTCCTGGTGATGGATGTCAAATTCGGCAACGGGGCTTTCATGGAAACACCCGCGGCGGCGCGCCAACTGGGGGATTCTCTGGCGGAGGTGGGCAGGGGAGCAGGGTTGCCGACCGAAGTGGTGTTGACGCCGATGGATTTTCCGTTGGCCCGGACGGCGGGGAATGCGCTGGAGGTGGAGGAGGCAGTTGCTTTGCTTCGCGGAGAAGTCGGGTCGGTCCGCTTGAAGGAGGTCATTTGGAGGCTCGGGGAGACGGGATTGGTGCAGGCGGGTTTGGCGGCCGATGTCCGAGAGGCTCGGGGCATGTTGGATGCTGCATGGACTTCGGGACGGGCTGCAGAATGTTGGGGACGTATGGTTCGGGGGATGGGCGGCACGTGGGACGGGCTGGAGGGGTCGATTCGCCTGGGGCCGCCCGCCCCGGTGCAGATTCCGGTGCTGCCGCCCGAGGAGGCCGTGGCTTCGGGGTGGCGGGTGGTCGGGGTGGATACGCGCCGGGTGGGCAACGTCGTGGTGGCCTTGGGCGGCGGACGGTTGCGCCCCAGCGAGCCCATCGACCCGGCGGTGGGTCTGAGTCAACTGGCTACCCATGGTGAACCTGCGGCGGGCCCTTTCGCCTGGGTCCATGCCCGAGACGAGGCCACCGCAAGGCAGGCCGAAGCAGAACTTCGTGCTGCCTACCGATGGGGACCCGCCGAAGGCCCGCCTCCGGCACCGTAACTTCGCATCATCATGGTCAAAGTCAAGGTCTTCGACAACACCGAAGCCACCTCCCGCCCACGCGTGCCGGAGGCGGCCCCTGCCGTGGACGCGGCCGCATTCCACGCCGTCGTGGAATCCCGCCGCAGTGTCCGAGTATATACCGACGAGCCCGTGCCGGAACCCGTGGTTCGCCGGTGCCTGGACGCCGCCTTGTTGGCCCCCAACAGTTCCAACTTGCAAGTCTGGGAAGTCCACTGGGTGCGCAGTGCTGACTTGAAGGCTGCCCTCGTGGAAGCTTGCCTGTCCCAACCGGCGGCATCGACCGCACAGGAACTCTTCGTTTTCGTGGCCCGGCCAGACCTCTGGCGGCGCAACAACGAGCGGATGGTGGCCCATTTGGCCAGCAATCCTTCCACCCCAGAGAAGGCCCTGCAGTACTTCCAGCGCATCACACCGCTGGTTTACAACCAAGGCCCGGGCAGCGTATTGCGGCCCTTCAAGTGGCTGTATACCCGCATTCGAGGCCTGTTCAAGCCCACTCCCCGGGAGCCGCTGCATGCAGGCCAAATGGCCATCTGGGCGCACAAGAGCACTGCGTTGGCTTGCGCACATTTCATGTTGGCGATGCGAGCGGAGGGCTTTGACTCCTGCCCCATGGAGGGGTTGGATTCGGCACGGGTGAAGGCTATGTTGGGACTGCCGGCTGCTGCGGGCATCACCATGGCGATTTCGGCTGGAAAGCGGGCCCAGGGCGGGGTTTATGGGCCGCGCTTTCGTTTCCCGTCCTCGGACCACATTTTTGAGCACTGACTGCCTTTGGTGGGCCGGGGTGCTTTGCCTAATTTGGACGCAACAACTGCAAGTGATGAAACATTTCGGAAGCGGAACGGCTGGGGCTGTTCTGGTTTGGCTGATGGCCATGGCACTCGGTACCGTACATGCCCAATCGGACGAAACGCCCTTTGAACCGGGCGAGATGCTGGTGATGTTGTCTGCAGGGGTCGATGTGGACAAGTGGGGTTGGGAATCAGCGCGTTGGGCGGAAGCCCCAGCGAACTGGCACCTGGCGCAGACGCCGAGTCCCAGTGCATCGGTGCATCTCTTTCGCTTCGATTCGGAAGGGGTTTCGGAAGTTTCGCAGACCTTGTGGTTGAACCGGGTTCGCGCAGATCGCCGGGTCGTGGCAGCCCAATGGAACCACCAGGTTTCCCCCCGTTCCACGGTCCCCAACGACCCCAACTTCGGTCAACAATGGCACCACGTGCAATCGGGTGACCACGACATCGATTCGGATGCAGCCTGGGACATCAGTACGGGTGGTTTTACCGCGAACGGGGACCGCATCGTGGTGGCCATTCTCGAGACGGGGGGCTCGAACATCAACCATACCGACATCGTGGGCAACCATTGGATCAACATCCATGAGATCGACAACAATGGCATCGACGACGATGGAAATGGTTACGTCGACGATGTGAATGGATGGAATACCACAGCAGGGAATGACAACATTGCTGCGGGAGGACACGGTACTTCCGTCAGCGGAATGATCGGTGCCACAGGAAACAACGGCATCGGAGGATCAGGGGTGAACTGGTCGGTGGGTTTGATGCAAATCGACTTTGCCAACAACCTGAACGAGGCAAATGTCATCGCGGCGTATGAGTATCCCAAGGTGATGCGGGAACTTTACACGAGCACCGGTGGGGAATTGGGGGCTTTTGTGGTGGCAACGAACGCTTCGTGGGGCATCGACCAAGCGAACCCCAACAACTACCCTGTGTGGTGCGCGTTTTACGACGCATTGGGGGCGTCGGGCATCTTGAATTGCGGTGCGACCACAAACTCCAATTTCAACGTGGATGTGGTAGGGGACATGCCCACCGCTTGCAGCAGCGATTACATGATCTCGGTGACGGCGACCAACAACAACGATGTTCGGACATTTTCTGGCTACGGTGCCACCACCATTGATCTGGCCGCTCCGGGAGACAACGTCTACCTGCCTTCGGGCTCATCGGGCTACAGTTCGACGTCGGGAACTTCGTTCGCGAGCCCCTGCGTGGCCGGGGCGATCGCCTTGCTGTACAGTGCACCTTGTCCAGACTTGGCGGCATTGGCCATGGGCAACCCACAAGGTGCGGCTGAGCTCGTGCGTTCCTATGTCCTCAATGGGGTCGACTTGGTGCCCAATTTGACCAGTGAGACCGTGACCGGTGGGCGTCTCAACGTGGCGCAGTCCATGGAATTGGCCATGGGGAACTGCGGTCCTGTGGTGTGCGAGCTGGGTGCCATGGAAATCGGGGCGGAATGTGTCTATGATGTGACGCTGGGATCGGTGGTGACCACGGCCTCCTTTGTTTCGGGGTTGCCGTCCTTCCTCTGTACCGCTTCATCGTTGTGCATTCGTCCAGTGGGAAGCGATGCCTGGGACTGCACGACCCCGGCCGATTGGGGTTCCCCTTGGACCGTGGCCACACCCTTGGTGATGGCTGGATTGTTGCCCGGAACGCAGTACGAGGCGTACCACACTTCGGGCGAGGAGGTTTCTGCAGTCCAAACCTTCTCCACCCCCGCCTGTGATCTCCTGGTGCCCGGATGCAACGATGAGAACGCATTGAACTACGACCCGACTGCAGACATCAACGATGGAAGTTGCGAATATGCGTGTACGGAGGTGACGGTCTCGGTGTTGACGGATTGCTGGCCCGAGGAAACAGGGTGGTCGCTCACTGCAGAGGACGGTACGGTCGCAGCTTCCGTGACAACCGGAAGCTACGCGGTGGACCAAGCCACTGAGACGTGGTCTGGTTGCATCCCGAATGGTTGCTACACGTTCACGGTCACGGACGAATACGGCGATGGGGTAAATGGCTCTCAATGGCCTTTCTGTGATTCGGATGGAGATTACTTCGTCTCTACTTCCGGTGCGGTTTTGTTTGAGATGGATCAAGCGAATTTCGGGAGTTCGATTTCCCATGCATTTTGCGTGCCGGCGGTGCTCGGTTGCACGGAGGAGTCGGCATGCAATTATGAGCCTGTAGCGAATGCAAATGATGGGTCCTGTGTCTTCACGGGGGCGGGTACTTTGTCTGGTCCGCTGACCCCCGTGGCTGGCCAAGAGGCGACCTACCAGTTGGAGGGTGTCGATGCATCACACACCTTCTCTTGGTCGGTTTCCGGGGGAGTGCTGACTTCCGCAGCCACCGGCGTAGGTCTGACCCAAGCCACCGTGGTTTGGGGAGAATGGACGGGAGGGACGGGAACCATCTCCGTCACGGAGTCCGATCTGCAGGGGTGTGAGGGAACCGTTGCCCAAACGGTCAATTACCTGACCAATGGCGTGGAATGGGCTGATCAAGGTGGGATTCAGCTGTATCCCAACCCAGTGCGGGATCGGTTGCAGGTCGTGGTCCCTGCTGGCATCGCTTCCACCTGGCGATGGACGCTTCAAGATGCCACGGGCCGGCAAGTGCGGGAAGGAGCGGCTTCGGCTTCGGAGTGGTCCGTGGATTGCGGAGATTTGGGGCCGGGCTGGTACTGGCTCCGCTTGGATCCAGCACAGGGGTTGCCTGCGTTCGAGGTCCAGGTCAGCGTGGTGCGCTGATTTGCCCGGGGGGGCTCAGTGGTGCGAATGGGAATGCTCCCGGTCGTAACCGTTGCGGATGTCCAAAACCTGTTGCTGGGTCCAATCCCGCAGGTTTTGCCGCATCGCGTCGGGATCGGTTCCCCGGAAAGTTTCCCCGTACCGAACGGTGACATCGATGTACCGCTTGCCGAAGTGTTTCCATGCGTGCGGAATGAACCAATCGTCGCCTACCCACGCAATGGTGGGATCTTGGTACTCAATGGCAACCGGTGTGATGGGAATGCCCGCCTCCGCCGCAATGACAAACATGGAAGGACGATAGGGGCCTAGTTCGGGACCGATGTACGTGGTGCCCTCAGGGAAGAGGACGATGCCCATACCATCCTGCAAACGCCTGCGAACGGCCTCTCGGGTCTCCCGCCGGCTTTCCCGGTCCTTGCGGTTCACCCAAATGGTGTGCAGGGCGGAAGCACCGGGCCCAATGATGGGCCAATGCTTGCTTTCACTTCGGGCCACGAAGGCAACGGGGTGCTTGCTGGGGATCAAAACCACATCCACATAACTGCGGTGGTTCCCCATGATGAGGGAAGGCCCCTCTGGCAATTGGCCTTCTGCCCGCACCCGGATGCCCATCAACTTTCGCACGGCTTGGATGAATTCGAGAAAGACCGCATGGGCCGCCCAGGGGTCGTGGTGGCTTTGCTTGTGCGCCTTCCGCAGCCGGCCGGTGTAGACCAGGGTGAGGAAAAAGAACGCGGGGATGCGGTATGAAGCGCGAAGGAAGCGGAGGATCATCTCGGAAAGGGCGAGCGTCCGCGGGTGAACTTCCGGGGTGGCTCGCGACGAAAGGTAAGAAACTCCGGATGTTCAGGGGAAAAAAAGCCCAACTCCACGCAACTGAGGTACCACCCACTCCCACGGCGAAGGTTGCTTCCGTATCGAGAATCGCCCACCAAAGGATGACCTGCGGCGGCCAAATGGACCCGCAATTGGTGGGTTCTTCCCGTCACGGGCTCCAGCCGGAGCCAAGTGCCTCGTGGTTCTCCGCTGGGGCCCGTCCAAAGTCCGGCTGGAGTGGCCCGGGTGTAGGCGCCTCGATCCCCGATGGGCAAGTGGATGTCCAGGGAGGCCTGGACATGACCTTCCGCCAGGGCGATGTAGACCTTGTGCACCCCCCCTTGGGACCAGATCCGTTGGAAATGCAAGGCGGTTCGGTGGGTTTTCGCCACAGCGACCCAGCCCGAAGTGCCCGCATCGAGTCGGTGGACGGGGCTGGGCTGGGGAAGCGCATCGGGTAGGTAGGAGGGGCGCAGCAAGCTCGGCAGCAGCGCGGAGAGATGCCGAACGGCAGGGCCATGGGTGGGCAACCCTGCCGGCTTCCATACGACGGCGCAATGGGCATCCTCCCAAGCGACCTCCACGCCGGCAGCATGGAACAGGGACGGTCGGGTTTCAGGTTGGGGCCATGCGGCCTGAGGTTTGTGCAGGACCAATCGCCATTCCGACTGGATGCGGGTGGCGGTTTGGCCTACAAAACCGACCGAATCTCCCGGCTGGAGTACGCGAATCCACCCAGAATCAATGGCTTTTCTACAAGCTTTCCTTGAGGGTAGCACTTCGGGAAATACCCCGGGCAATGCATCCTGCAAACGACAACCCGCACGGTCCTCAGGCCAGGGTTCGCTCACGCAGACCAAGCCCAGCGGTGGGGACGCCACGTGTTACGGCTGGGGAGCCCCCATCTGGCCCCCCAAGCCCATCTCGTGGAACATGAAAGCCCAACGATCCGCTTGCTCATCGAGGATTTTCCCGGTGGGTTTGCCTGCGCCGTGGCCAGCGTCTTTGTCAATCCGAATCAGCACGGGTTCGGGCCCCACGTGGCAGGCCTGCAGACGTGCTGCGAACTTGAAAGAATGCGCAGGTACAACGCGGTCATCGTGGTCTGCAGTCGTCACCATCGTGGCCGGATAGCGTGTTCCTTCCTTCAGATTGTGGTAGGGGGAATAGGCCCGCAAGTAGGCGAGGTCAGTTGCAGAGCTGTCAGCACATCCATACTCCGGAATCCAGCCCCACCCGATGGTAAAGCGGTGGTAACGAACCATGTCCAACACGCCGACAGCGGGGAAGGCCACGCGGGCCAAATCCGGTCGCTGGGTCATGACCGCACCCACCAACAAGCCACCGTTGGAACCCCCTGCGATGGCGAGCCGCTCGGAACGGGTGTATCCCTGGTCAATCAGGTATTGACCAGCGGCGATGAAGTCGTCAAAGACGTTCTGTTTGCGCTCCAACATGCCCGCACGGTGCCAATCTTCACCAAATTCACCGCCACCGCGCAAATTGGGCATCGCGTAGATGCCACCCCGCTCGAGCAACAACAGGATGGAGGGGCTGAAGCTGGGCGTGAGGGAGATGTTGAATCCGCCATATGCGTATAAGTATGTGGGGGCTTTTCCGTCCCGTTCCAAGCCCTTTTTGTGGACAAGGAACATGGGTACCTTCGTCCCGTCTTTCGAGGTATACCAAACCTGGCTGGAAGTGTAATCCTCCGGATTGAAGGCCACCTTGGGCGCAGCAAACAGCTCACTCGTGGCACTTTGGGGGTCAAATCTGTAAATGCTGGTCGGTACCGTGAAGGAGGTGTAGGCGTAAAAGAGTTCGGTATCGGTCCATTTGCCACCCAGACCGGAGACGCTTCCCTGCGCTCCCGGCAGCACGATTTCCTTGGCATCACCTCCTGTTGCGTTGGTCCGAATGACTGCGGCACAAGCGTTGCGCAGGTACTGGGCATAAAGGGCTCCAGCAGCAGCCGACACCGATTCGAGCAAGTGCTCACTCTGCGGAATCACCTCCTTCCAAGTGGATCGATCCGACGCACTGCTGGCCGGCGCTTGCACCAGCCGGTAACGCGGAGCTTCGATGTCGGTTAAGAGCAAGAAATTTCCATCGAGATGTGCGACCACGCTGCTGTGGGTGTCAAATCCCTCCACGATGGGCCTCCAAGGCGACCGGGGCTGGTTGGCGTCTTTGAAGTGCAAACTGTTTCCGTCAGTCCCCGTTGAAGTGTTCAAAATCAAGTACTTCTGATCCTCAGTGACCGACACAAAGTGGTATCGGTTGGGTTCTTTGTCATTTCGGAAAACCAATTCATCGGCGGACTGAGGGGTTCCCAATCGGTGGTAGTACACGCTGTGGAAGGTGTTCTCCTGGCTCAGGGCGCTGCCTTCAGGCTCTGGGTAACGGCTGTAGTAAAAGCCATCGCCCTTCCATGCGACACCGGAGAACTTCACCCACTTCAATACGTCACCCATCTCCTTGCCCGTGGCCGTTTCCATGACCCGGATTTCCTGCCAATCGGATCCCCCCACACTACGAATGACACCGACATATCGGCCGTCCTCAGAGGCGTCGGCCAGCGAGGCAGTGATGGTTCCATCAGAACTGAGCGCGTTGGGGTCCAAAAAGACCGTTTCTGCTCCCTGTAAGCCCTCCCTTCGGTAGGTGACGGGTTGGTTTTGCAACCCATCGTTGCGCGAGATGAAGTAGTAGTTGCCCACCTTCCTCGGAATGCCCACTTTCTCATAGTTGTAAAGGGCTTCGAATCGGTCGCGCAATTCCTGACGGACCGGGATGGCATTCAAGTAACTGCGGGTGACCGCATTCTGGGCATCGACCCAAGCCGTGGTGGACGGGCTTCGGTCGTCCTCCAGGGAGCGGTAGGGGTCGTGGATCACCTCGCCATGCAGGGTGTCAAAAACAGATTCGACCGGGGTTTCAGGATAGGAGAGGGGCATGCGGTAAGCAGGATGGAATTCGGCGTCGGAGGGGGCATCGGGGGCGTCATTGCAGCCGAGCAGGAGGGTCATTCCGAGAGCAGTACCGGTCAGAATCGCGTTTTTCATGCGGAGGGAGGTGGCTTTTGCGAAGGCCAAATTACACATCCCAAGCCATTCCCACATTTCCCATCGCGAAGCTTGGGAATCGCTTGTACATTTGGCCTGGAAAAAGAATGCCACCTGGAATACATATTAATGTGATGCGAAGCCACGAGATTGATTACCAGATTTTCGGAGACGACATGCAGGTCGTTGAAGTGGAATTGGATCCACAGGAGACGGTTATCGCAGAGGCGGGTGCGATGAACTGGATGGAGCCAGACATCCACTTTGAAGCGCGCATGGGGGACGGGACCCAAGTCAACCGGGGCATCTTCGGCTCCTTGTTGGATGTTGGGAAGCGTGTTCTGACGGGTGAGTCCATCTTCATGACGCACTTTACGAACCAGGGGGGGATGAAGCGCCGGGTGGCTTTCGCTGCCCCTTATCCGGGCAAGATCATGCCGGTGGATTTGGCCCAAATCGGTGGCTCGATCACTTGCCAAAAGGATGCTTTCCTCTGCGCTGCTTTGGGGACCGAGGTGACAATTGCTTTCAACAAGCGGTTGGGTGCTGGTTTCTTTGGTGGAGAGGGTTTCATTCTGCAAAAGTTGCGGGGGGATGGCAAGGCATTCTTGCATGCAGGCGGCACGGTGGTACGAAAGGAACTGCGCGGTGAAACCCTTCGGATTGATACGGGTTGCATTGTGGCCTTTGCCGGTGCCATCGAGTATGACATCCAACGGGCAGGAGGACTCAAGTCCATGTTCTTCGGTGGGGAGGGACTGTTCCTTGCTACGCTGAGTGGAACGGGTACGGTTTGGTTGCAGTCGCTGCCTTTCAGCCGCCTGGCGGATCGCATTTTGGCGCATGCACCTTCCGCTGGCGGGTCTTCGAAAGGAGAGGGCTCTATCCTCGGTGGGCTCGGTCGCATGCTCGACGGTGACCGTTGATCTGATTTAAAAAAGTTGGAAATCGTTGACTTTCCGCTAATTTCGTGCAAACTCTGAAACAGGAATCCCAAGGGGTACTTCCACGCTGATGCTTACAGTCTCGATTTACTCCCCAATCGCTTCGCTCATTTCCGGATGAAACTTTTTGTTGCCAAGCTCAACCGTGATGTTCAGGACGAACATCTTTTGGAGTTGTTCTCGCAGTATGGTGAGGTGGTTCACGCTCGCGTGATCACGGATCGTGATACGGGCGTATCCAAATGCTTTGGTTTCGTTCAGATGAAGAACGAGGCAGACGCACGGAAGGCCATGACAGAACTCAATGGAAAGGAGTTCATGCGTTTTGTCATGGTGGTGAAAGAGGCGGAGGAGCGTCCCAAGACAGGAGGGGAGGGCAGGCCCTTCCGTGCTGGTGGCGAAGGGCGGCCCTCAGTTTCTCCCCGTTCAACGGATGGTCGCGAGTTCAGCCGCCGACCCGGAGAAGGGGAGGGGGCTACACCTGCTGGAGATCGTGGTCCAGCCAGACTGCCGGCCAAGAAGGCGCTCCCTGCCAAGAAGCGGGAGCGTGATATTTACCAAGACGGTCCCCGTCAACCCAAACTCAAGCGAGACAATCCACGTCCGACTGAGTGGTTTGACGATTTGGACGACGAATAAGCTACCTCGAACGGGTTGTTCACCCCGTGTTGTGGATTGGGCGATGTTAAATCCGATCTACTTTTTCGCTTCTGTCTCCGAAAGTTGCGCAAGGCTGTGAAGCGGTGGTGCGTTGATTTTTCGCATGCAAAAGCCTTGATTTCATTGCCTTGAAGGGGAAGAAGAGGTGCCCAACCCTTGTCATGGGCCGTTGATAGAGTTTGGGACAAGGTGGCTTTTGTGGAGAAAAAAAACCTTTTTATCGGATGAAACGTTCTTGCGGTCGAATCGTAAGAGAATTTTGGCTATATTTACGATGCCATAAATTAGCACGAACATGAGCCGTTTTCTGCTGCTGCTAGCGTGTCTTTGCACCACGCTGTTCTCACTGGGCCAGTATACGATGACCGTGGAGTCCCACGCTGTCAACGGAATTGCGGGTCAGACGACGTATCGATTCTACATCAACATGCAGAATTCGACGGACTTTCTGAGTTCCATCTTTGGCAACAATCAGACTCCGTTGTCGATCACGACGCCTTCCGGGTTCTACAACAATGCTTTCGCCACTGGTTCTACGGCGGATGGCATCAATCCGATGTTTTTGGCGCTGGTGCCTCAAATGGCCTTTGACAGCTGGGTAACCATCGGCATCTCGAACGCACCATCGGGCAACCAAGTTGCCGTGAGTACTGTGGAGAGCAGTGCTCAACCCTGGTTGGGAAAGTTCAACGCATCTTCAGCCCTGGCTGGCACGAACGTGACCATCAGCGATGCCACGGGCGGCGCATGGTACGTATTGAACGGCACCCCCAATGGTCTTCCTGCGGCAGGCTCGATGCGCACCCTGTTCATGCAGCTCACTTGTGCAGGCAACCCATCGGGTACGGTCAATGCCCAGGTGTTCCCGCTGGGGAATGGTCAAAACCAACAGCAGTTGACTTTCTCCTTCAACGGAGTCGGTACATATAACGCTGCTGGTGGAGTATCGGAAGTTCTGGGCTGTACGGACGCTTCTGCTTGCAACTTCGACAGCGACGCTACAGAAG
>CAYONT010000024.1:0-2436 GCA_964405405.1 uncultured Comamonadaceae bacterium
AAAACACCCCCTACCTTTATCATTGCCTTTATCATAAAACCCCCAACCTATTGATTAACAACGGGTTGGGGGTCAAATTAAGTAGCCCCACTAGGACTCGAACCTAGATTTAGGGTACCGGAAACCCTCGTTCTATCCCTTGAACTATGGAGCCAAAAAAGGGCGGCGCAAACCGCCCGATTGGTGGAGAATATCGGAGTCGAACCGATGACCTCTTGCATGCCATGCAAGCGCTCTAGCCAGCTGAGCTAATCCCCCATCAAGTCCCGTTCCGTCGAACAGGGTTGCAAATATACCCAATCTGCGGGCTCTGTCAAGTGCATCGGGCCCAAGTCTGCACATTTGTGCCCGGGGGGCATCATTCGCCCACGACGCGCTCGAGCACCGTCCAGGCGGGCAGGGGGATGCGCATGCATCCGCCGTCCCACTGCGCCACGAGGGTGCAGCTTGGGACGGGCGGCCCGCCGTGCAGGGGGTAGACCACCGGCTCCACCGGGTGGTGCGCATCGGGCCCGTCGCTGTAGCTGTAGCGCGTCGCTACCCAGCCCCAGGGCCCATTTGCGTCTGTGGTTTGGCCTGGGGCCACCCGAAGCCGCGTCGCCGGCAGCAGCACCGAGTCCATCTCGAGGGCCCATTGCACCCCCTCCCCCGCCAGCGGCCCATCGAGCACCCCCACCGCCATGATCCGGTACGTATCCACACGCCGCAGGTTGGAGGCCAAACCCGGCACAACCGACTGCACCGTGGCCCGGTCCACGCGCCCCGTCCAGGTCGGGCAGGCGCCCGTTCCGGACGCAACCGTTTGCGGTTGGGCACATCCCCACCAGACCAGCCCTGCACAGCCGGCGAGGACGGCCCACTGGGTTCTCTTGTTTCCCATTTTCATTCGTTCTCGAGCAGGATGCGCACCACCCCCTGCCGCTGGGCCTGGGTGACGTGCAGGAAATACAAACCGGCTGGCAGGTGGGAGACATCGATCGTCAACCCCTCGCCTTGGAGGAGGGTGGCGCCTTGCACATTCGCCAGCTGCCAAGTGCAACGCTCGTTCTCTGGGAAAGCCGGCGGGGGCGTGGCGCGGAGCTGGAACCGGCCTCGGCTCGGATTGGGCACCGCCCGCCACCCGCCTGTGCCGTCGTGGGCGCCCGGCGAGCCAGCCGCCTCCGCGACCCCGAGCGGCAGCGACTGGGTCGCATCGAAAACCTCCAGCACGTGGTCGCCCACCGCCGGAACCGGCAATCGGACCACGATGCCATCGCGCGACCCCTGCCCGAATCCATCGGAGTGCCCCACCATCCAGACCGACCCGTCGCTGCCCGATCGCATCGCCACGGGCACGTCCTCCTCCGGCGAGCCGAAGGTAGGCCCCCCCTGCCAAACCCCCGCCCCATCGTACCGGGAGTACAACCACTCTTGCCCCCCTAGCCCGTAGGCATCCGTCTCGTACAGCACCGCAAAATCCCCACCGACCCAGGCCACCGCCCGGGCTTCCAACGGTACCGCAGTCGGCAGGTTCATCCACAACCCCGGCACGCCATCGGTCCCCAGCCGCAGAAAGTGCATCTCCCGCTCCCCGTTGGGCAGGACCTCTGCGAACACCACGATGCCCCCCTGCGGACCCCAGTCCATGGCCACCACCGAACTGTTGGGCAGGTCGGGCACATGCGTCCATGCCACCGAACCATCGAGGTTCCACGCCCAAACCACCCCCGTCGAAGCCCCGTTCCCATCGAGGCCCTGGGGCCAAGTCCCGCCTCCATACACCCGTTCCCCATCCGTGCGGAGGGCCACGAGGTGGCGCGGGAAGGGGGACGGTGCCAAGCGCAACGTGTCCGGTGATGAGAGGGCGTTGTTGGACCAGGTTTGGACTAGGACAGCGGGCGAAGCCCAGCCACTGCTGTAGTCCTCCCATCCGGTGAACACCGCGTCGCCCACCCGCTCGATGCCCACGGGAAGGTCCCAGGCCACGCCCCCAGCGGACACAAAGCCCCCTTCCCCACCGTCCGCCGGCCAGTGGTACCAGCCCAGTTGGTAGCCCGTCGCCGCGCCGCCGTACGCATGCCCCAGCGCGGACACCCCGCCGTCCGCATGCGCCACGAGCCCGACGGGGTACCAGAACGGCCACTGAACGCCCGTCCGGACTTCCTGCACCTGCAGCGAATCATCCAGCCGCACGAGGTATCCTTGGTTGGAAGCGGTGGTCATGCTGTTGCTGCGCACCAACACCCACGCACCGCCCGAGGGCAAGGGGGCCACTGCCACGCCTTCATCCTGCATCGCCCCGCCGAGGACCACCAAGGGGATGGTGTCGTTCTGGGCGCCCACGGCTGCGACCGACCCCAAGGCCAGCGCAGCCGGGAGCCACAGCGCAGCCGGGAGCCACAGCGCCCTGCCCCTCATGCCTCCCCTTCTGCTGCGTGCACCGCCGCGTGCACCGCC
>CAYONT010000024.1:2536-33955 GCA_964405405.1 uncultured Comamonadaceae bacterium
GCGTGCACCGCCGCGTGCACCGCCTTGAGACGGCGCAACAGCCCTTCCATGCGGCTGAGGTGCAACATATTGGCCCCGTCCGACAGCGCCTGCTCGGGCCGAGGGTGGGTCTCGATGAACACCCCGTGCGCCCCCGCCGCCACCGCCGCAAGGCCCAGCGTGGCAATGAGCTCGGGCCGCCCCCCGGTCACCCCGGAAGCTTGGTTGGGCTGCTGCAAGCTGTGCGTGATGTCCGCAATGGTCGGCGCAAACGCTCCCATGGTCGGAAAACTGCGCATGTCCACCACCAAGTCCTGGTAGCCGAACATCGATCCCCGCTCCGTCAACCACACCCTTTCATTGCCCCGTTCCCGCACCTTGTCCACGGCGAAGCGCATGGATTCTGGGGAGACGAATTGGCCTTTCTTGATGTTCACCACCTTGCCCGTGTCCGCAGCCGCGTGCAACAGGTCGGTCTGGCGGCACAAGAAGGCGGGAATCTGCAGGACGTCCACGTAAGCCGCTGCCAGTGCCGCCTCCGGGGCCGCATGGATGTCGGTGATGACGGGCACCCCGAACCGGGAGCGCACCTCGGCCAAGATCTCCAGCGCCTGCTCGTCCCCGATGCCCCGGAAGCTGTCCCCGCGCGAGCGGTTTGCCTTGCGGTACGACCCTTTGAAAATGAGGGGCAGGTCCAGCCGGCCACAGACGTCCACCAAGGCTTCCGCAATTTCCATCGCGCCTTCACGGCTTTCGATGGCACAGGGGCCGGCGATGATTTGGAGCTGGTCCCCGGCGGGCCAGATGGCTTGGGAAAAGGCGTTCATGGGGCGAAGTTCGGCAAGAATGGGGTCTCTTGCACCGCGTGGCTGGGTCCGGGTGAGAACCCGGTCAGATCCGAAGCGAGCAGACCAGGGTGAGCCCGCGGCCCAGTCCATTGCCCGGTCCCACCGCCAAGGGGTCTTCCCAGGAGACGGCCCAGAACCAAGGTCCTTTGCCCACGATGGTCGCATGGGCGTAAGGCCAAACCCACCCCCACCCCCCCGCCCGGACGCCGGCACCCACTCCACCCCCTCGGTTCCCCACCTGCCGGAGCACCGACAGGGTCACCAAGGGCCAGGGCATCCAGTCTCCGACTGCGGCGCTCGCGCGCCACCGGGTCGAGCGGCCCCAGTTCCCGAAGGCTCCGACTTCGAGGCTGGTCGGCAGGGGAACCCAACGGCCCGCAAGCGAGTCGACCTGGGCCCATCCCTCGCGAAATTCGGCCGACTGCACGCCCTCCCAGGTCAATCCGGGCCCGCTCAACGCCAACCCCGTTGTCTCCACCAAGGTATCCACGGCCAAGGTCCGCACGGTGCCCGGTTGGTACCGCACCGCTCCGAGGTGCGACAATTGCGCCCACACGTAGAGCGACCCATCGGGCCGCATCCAGGACCAGCTGGCGCCCAAACCGGCACCCCAGCCCGCGGCCGTGGTCCGGAACCCCGAACCCTCCAGCTCCGCGTACAGGGAGTCCGCCCCCTCCGAAACGAACAAGTAGCCCCGGTCGATGCGGCCCGCCAACATCGGGGCCGACTGGTACACCAGCGCCTCCCACTGAAACCCGCGCCAGCCCTCCGCTCGCCCGACCCCCGCGTACACCCACTGGCCCACCCGCAGAGAAGTCCCGTTGAGGACTTCGTAGGTCCCCAAACCTTGCTGGTTTCCGAAGAAGGCCAATTCCAGCGCATCCGGGCTCCACCGCGCGTCGGCGATGTTCTTGAAACCGGCACGACCGCACCACCGCGGCCCGTTCCCGCTGGCGGTCCAGACGAGTTCGGTGCCCGCCTCCACCCCCAACCGACCCCGGTTGCGCCCGCGGTCGAGGGCGCGCTGGATCTCCCCATCCTCCACCCATCCGCCCCGGATGAAGGTGGCGGCCAGTCCGTTGTGCAAAGCGTTGGAGCGGTGGGCGCCGTGGAGGAGCAGCGTCACATGCCCGCTTTGCTCGGGCGGCACCACGTCCTGCCCGCTCCCCCGCACAAAAGCGCCCAGCAACAACGCCGCCCCCAACCACCCGAACCAGGTTCCTGTCCGGCCAGCCCTGCCCTCTGCGCTCCTGCCTACGATCTTGACCCTGCTCCTCATTCCTCCCCAAACGATGCCGTGGTGGAACCCGCGGCCCGCACCTGCAGCCGAATCCGTTCACGCCCCGAGAAAACCACACGACCCGGGGTGTCCACCCGGGCCTCCCATTCCAGCCGGCCGCCCCCCCGCAAGGCCTCCCCCGTGACCGGAAGTTGCAGCGACCCGACCGGTCCCGCCTCCGAATCCGGCATCCCCCGGCCCGTCAACCGCAATGAAAACGGCACCGTCTCCGCTCCGGGCGCATGGGGCACCCAGACCCCCTCCACCCGCAGATTCACCGGGAATCCGTTGGTGAAACGCAGGTCCAGCACCCCATCGAAATCCGGCACCTCCACCGCCGCCAACTCCCGGCTGTCCCTGAGCACCAAATCCTGCACCCCGACCCGCAACGGCACCTCCAACTCCAACGCCACCTCCGGCGGTGCATCCGTCCGGAAAAAATCGTTTGCCCCCGTCACATCGCCCAAGGGGTTCAACATCGCGGACCCCGTGAGCACCAGCGAATCCGGCAATCCGCCCAGCACCGAAAACAGCGACGGCTGGGCCTCCAACAGGTCCAGGCTCCACACCGGCACCTCCGCCCACCCCCCTGCGCCCTCCCCCGGAATGCCGCTGTCCTGCGCCCGGGCACAAAACTGCGGAACCCCCCACTGCGGGTGGTCCAGCGCCGTCCCATCGAGCCGCAACCCATCGAACTGGAAGCGCAGGTCCGCGCCCATTCGGTTCGACAGCAAAAGCCGGGCGCGCGTCGCCTCCCAATCGAGGAAACCCGTCGCCCCCCGGTCCGGCTGCACCAACCGGTCCCGCACATCCAACGCAATCTCCTCCTGACCGAAGTAACCCCGCACCTCCCGAACCCGCAAGTCCTGGAAGTGCAGCCGCACCCGGATGCTGTCCGTCCCGTAAACCTGCGCCGTGTAATCGACATCGCCCGGGGTTCCGATCGTCAACACCGAGGCGATCCGGTTGAAATCCGTCCCCGCAGACCCCCGCAAATCAATCAGGGCACCCCCCAGGTCCAGCGCCCCCACCTTCGACTGCGTCTCACCCGGTGCCGCAGGAGGCAACTGCACGTCCAGTGCCACCTCTTGGCCCCCCCGCGTCACCCCCGGAAACCGGTACTGCAGCGCCACATACCCATCCGTGGTGCTTTCCACCACATATTCAATGCAACCCGCCTCCAGCACAATCCACTTGAACTGCTGTTCAATCCCCTGGAATTCAATGTTCTCCGTGGTTTCCAACAAAGTCGTCCCTGGAGGCACCGCAAAAGGACCTCCCGCAAAAGCCGGGGTCAGGTCGTTGGAAACCAAGGTGTCCGGCAGCACCGACAGCTCCGTCCAGTCCCAGCTTCCCACCGCTCCCGTGAACCGAATCACCCCCGGCACCCCGCCTCCGCCCGGTTCCAGCTCCAACCCTTCTAGCCCTTCCACCGCCAACATCCGCTCCCAGCCCACCCAATCGTCCACCAAGGGCAACGACCAGTCCACCTCCCAACGCGTCGGTTCCCGCCGACAGCCCGACAGCGTCAGTACAGCCAGCGTCAGCAGCGGCAGTGCCTGCAGCGGCATCGCCAGCGACCGTGCGCCCAGCACCCGGCCCAACGCGGAAGTTTGCAACCGTCGTTTCAATTTCTATTGGGTTTGCTCAGGCCAAACTACGACGAAACAGCCCCACAGGTTGTAACGCCGCCGCTACCGCCACGGCCAGCATCAGCGACACCGCAGGCACGGCCTGCCACCCGAGCAAGGCCCCCAACCCGAAGACCCCCACCGCCACCAGGGACAACCCACGCAACCAACGTCCCCAGCGGCGCGTGTAGCTCCCCGGCCACAGCAACAGCAGCAACAGCGGATGCGCCCAAAGCAGGTGCAGGTTCGCCCACGTGTCGTGGTGCTCCGTGGCCACCCACATGCCCAGAAACAACGACCCCAGCAGGCCCGCCGGCAGCAGCATGAACCGGGCCAGAACCCGCAGGGCCACCGGTTCTCCCCCCCGCCGCGTGGCCCGCATCCCCGCGAGCGAGAGCACCACGAGCACGAACGCCAGCACCTGCGGCCCGTCGATCCCCCCCGCCTGCACCGCCTCCGATTCCGACGGCAGCAACTCCGTGGCTGGCTGCGCCAACGGTCGGCCATCGAGGGTAGAAAACGGCAGTTGGCGGGCCAAACCCTCCGGCAAAAACGCCGCTCCACACGGCGGCATGGGCCGGTCCGTGCGCGGCCCCAAGATGAGGTCGATGCCCAAGGCCGCCCAAGGAGAACCCGCCACGTAAGGCCGGACTGCCTCACGGTACGTCATGCCCAGCGGCAGTGCATCGCAGCCCGGCTCCCAGCGCTCCCCGAAAACCCGCTGCAAGACATACAGCACCCGGTTGGAGCAATTGTCTTCGAAGAAATAATAACGGTAAATGCGCTCACTCGGCGCCAGATTCGCCTCCAGGTATCCCACCAACCGCCGTACATCCGCGGGCGCCAGGTCCAGGGGCTGCTCCCACAGCCCGCGCCCGCTCAGGAGGTACTCGGTTTGGAATGCGCCGAACCCCTGGGCGGACAGGTGGTACTCCAGTCGGCCTTGGACGAAGCGGGTGTAGAAGCCCGGCCCGAAGGCGAACGTCCCGAAGTTGTAGGTTCGGTCTAGGGCGGGCTGCTGCCCCGGATCGTAGACCCGGATGGCCGTGTGGCCCCATGCCGCCCAGAGTTCGGCGCCCGGATCGCCCGTGAGGATGCTGACCACCGCTTCGTCTGTGAGGTGCCGGGCGTCGGGCCAAACTTCCGGCCCCTGTCCCATCTCGCCCGGGGCGGGGCCGGCGACTCCGGGCGGGAGCCCGGCGGCGGCGGCGGGGCCGGCGGCGGGGCCGGCGGCGGCCACGAGGAGCAGGAGGCACCAGAGGAACGACCAGGCGGCGGTGCCCCGGAAGGCCTCCCGGGCGGGACCGAAGAGCCAGATGGACCGGAACGGCGCCGCAGGCGCCGCAGGCGGGTCGAAGGTGACCTCGAGCGTGCCGCCGGGCATGGCGATGCGGCGGCGCGGCTCCCCTCCCCGCTCGAGGTAGTCATGGAGGGCCACCGCCGTGGCGCCCGTCCCGCAGGCCCGGGTCTCCGCTTCGACCCCGCGTTCGAACGTCCGCACGGCCAGGGGCGCAGCCGGATCGGTATCGCGCACGATGAAATTGACGTTCGCCCCGGCCGGGCCGTGCACCGCCGCCCTCCGCAGCACGGCCCCCCAGGCGGCCACCGGGACCTCGGCCAGCTCCGCCCCCGCCGCCAGGTAGGCCAAATGATGCGGCGACCCGGTGTCCACAAACGCATGCGAGGCCACCACCGCCGCCATGGGGCCTGCCTCCGGCGGCGCGGCCAGCCCCCCCGCGGGGCACACGACGGGCCTCAGTTCCACCCCAGGAAGCCCCCGCGTCCCGTCCCAGGCCACCGCGTGGGGGCCGTCCACCGCCCGCAGTACCCCCCGGTCCCCCAACGCCCCCTGCTCCCGGAGCCAGCCATAGGCCGCCCGGCTCCCGTTCCCGCAAAACGACCGCGTCCCATCCGCGTTCCGGTAGTCCATCTCCCAAACCCCGTCCTCCACCGGCCGCAACACAATGACCCCGTCCGCCCCAATGCCGTGGTGCCGGTCGCACCAGTGGGCAATCTGTGCCTCCGAGGGCTCCCCGGGCAGGTTGCGCCCGTCCAACAGGATGAAATCGTTGCCGGCCCCCTCCCATTTCCAAAATGAGAATTCCATGCCTGCAAGGTAGCCCCGGGGGCGGCGTAAATTTGGCCTGGAATGAAGAAGAAACCAGCCGACCGATTGCCCTTGCTACGCGAGGCACACCGCGCCCTGGCGCAGGCACGGGCCATGTCCGACGCATACGAGGCCCAGGCCCGGCTCACGGCGAAGTATGTCCACGCCACCAGCCGAGGCCACGAGGCCATCCAGTTCGCGGCCGGCCGGCTCCTCAAGCCGCAGGATTTTCTGAGTGCTTACTACCGGGACGACAGTTTGCTGCTGGCCCTGGGGATGCAACCCGTGGAGCTGATGTACCAGTTGTTTGCCAAGCGGGACGACCCCTTCAGTGGGGGCCGAACTTACTACAGCCACCCCTCGCTCAAGCGCCCCGGATTCCCGCGGATTCCGCACCAGAGTTCGGCCACGGGCATGCAGGCCATCCCGGCGGCGGGCGCGGCGATGGGCATCCAATACCGGGAACAACAGGGGCTCGGTCACGAGGAGCCCGGAGACGGTGCGCCGCCCGTGGTGTTGTTGTCGATCGGGGATGCAGCCATGACGGAGGGAGAGGTCAGCGAGGCATTGCACATGACGGCGTTGCGGGGGTTGCCGATGGTTTGGCTTGTGCAGGACAACGAATGGGACATCAGCGCGCACGCCGAGGAGATTCGGTTCGGAGATGCCGGGACGTTGGCGGCGGCGTTCCCGCCCATCGAGTTGATGCGGGTGGACGGGGCGGATGTGTTGGCGGCGTGTGAAACGATGGAGCGGGCGTTTGAAGTCGTCCGAACCGAGCGCCGGCCGGTGCTGGTGCATGCGCAGGTGCCGTTGTTGGGGCACCACACGAGCGGGGTGCGGCGCGAATGGTACCGCCACGACCTGGAGGAGCACGCGCAGCGGGATCCGCTCCCGCGGCTGGAGGCGCTCCTGCTGGATCTCGGGGTGGCAGCGGAGGAGTTGGCAGGGCACCACGCGGAGGCCCAGCGAGCCGTGGCGGAGGCGATGGCCCAGGCCCAGGCCGGGGAGGAGCCACGGGGGGAGGACCTGCTCGCCCATGCCCTGGCCCCCACCTCGGTCACCGAAGAGCTGGGCGAACGGCACCCGGCAGGTGGGGAGGAAACCCTGATGGTGGACTGCGCGCTGCATGCCATGCAGGAGATCCTGGCTGCCCATCCCGAGGCCCTGCTCTACGGACAGGATGTGGGCGGCCGGCTCGGGGGGGTGTTCCGAGAGGCGGCCACACTCGCAGCGAAGTTCGGCGACGACCGGGTGTTCAATACGCCCATCCAGGAGGCCTTCATCATCGGGAGCACGGCGGGGATGTCCGCGACGGGGTTGCGCCCCATCGTCGAAGTTCAGTTTGCGGACTACATTTGGCCTGGCCTCAACCAGTTGTTCACAGAACTGAGCCGCAGCTACTTTCTGTCGAATGGCCAGTGGCCGGTGCACAGCGTCATCCGCGTACCCATTGGGGCGTACGGCAGCGGCGGGCCTTACCACAGCTCCAGCGTGGAGTCGGTGCTGGCGAACATCCGCGGCATCAAGGTGGTGTACCCATCGAATGGGGCGGACTTGAAGGGGTTGCTGAAGGCGGCCTTCCTCGACCCCAATCCCGTGGTGGTACTGGAGCACAAGGGGCTGTACTGGTCCAAGATTCCGGGCACGGAGGCGGCGAAATGCGTGGAGCCTGATGCGGCGTATGTCGTGCCCATCGGGCGGGCCCGGCAGGTTCGCGCGGGCGATGCTGCCACGGTCATTGCATACGGCCGCGGGGTCTATTGGGCGCTCGAAGCGGCCGCAGAGGAGGCCCAGCGCACGGGGCGGGAGGTGGAGGTGTTGGACCTGCGGAGCATCTCGCCGTTGGATTTTGAGGCGGTGGCTGCGTCGGTCAAGCGGACGCACCGGGTGCTGGTCGTGACCGAGGAGCCGGTGCAGGGTGGTTTTGCCCAAGCTTTGGCAGGCCAAATCGCACAAAATCTTTTCTCCTACCTCGATGCCCCTCCCGCCGTCGTGGGTTCGCTCGAGACGCCAGCGATTCCGCTCAACGAGGGTCTGGAGCGTTTCGTGCTCAACTCTGCGGAGCGAACAGGCGCCGCGTTGCGGAAGCTGCTCGACTTCTGACCCCTTGCTCGCCCTTCGCCCCTCGCCCGCCCGCCTCGCTTGGCCCTTCGCCCCTCGCCCGCCCCACCCCGCCCGCGAACATCGTCCGAGCTGACGTTGTTCTGCATGCATGGAAGAGGCGTTCCGAGGTGGGCACAGGGAGCCGCGCGAGGAACCGCGCAGGGAGCTGCGCGAATGGCGCGTGGTCGCGCACAACCGGTTGCGACCGGATGTGGTCGAGATCGCAGTCGAACCGGCGGATGGTTCGCCTTGTCCTGTTCACTTGCCGGGGAGTTACTTTTCGTTGCACTTACCGGTCGCGGATGGCCTGGTGCGGTGTTATGGTTTGGTATCGGCCCCGGGGGAAGCTGCGCTGATGTTTGTGGTGCAGGGGCTTCCGGGCGGACGAGGTAGCCAATACCTGCTCCGGGAGGTCGGGGTAGGGAGCATCCTGAGGGCACCGAACCCGGAATCGCTGTTGGTGACCCCGGATTGGGATGCGGTACCTCGCACTTGGTGGCTGGTTGGGGGGGCGATGGGCACGGCGACCTTGCTGGGACTTGCTCGGGGGTTGCTGGCGCCAGGGAGGCAGCCGCACCGAGTTCTTTTCCTGGCTGCCCACCGCTCGCTGCGGGATGTGGTCCTCCTGGATGGCCTCGAAGCTCTGGCGGCCCATGACCGGGTCACCCTCCGGCACGTTTTGTCGGATGAGGTGGAAGAAGCGGGGGGCGGACGTTGGACGCCAGAGCGGCTTGCGGAAGAGGTCCGGTCCCACTGGGGGCAGGGCATCGACCGCAAGGACGACGTGGCTTGCGTGGCGGGATCGCCGGGGCTCTGCGCGGTCGTTCGGGACGCCTGGATCCTGTTGGATCTCCCGACCCCCCGGTTCGAAGACCACTGCGCCGCCCCGCCAGGTTCCCCCCGCCCCATCGCGGCCATCACGGTGCACCAACCGGACGCCCCCGCCTGGTCGTTCCTCAGCCCCGGCGCGGGGCGAGGAATTTGGCACGAAGCCATCGAATCCGGTTTCGACGCCCCCCCACCCTGCCGGGGCAGCGTCTGCGGACAATGTGAAGCCCGCCTGCTCCGAGGATCCTGTCAGGAAGGACTGTGGTCCCAGCCTCGCGGCCCGGAAGGCCCTCCCATCCGACTCTGCCGCGCCCATCCCGTCTCTGCCGAAGTCGAAGTCCTGCGACTCCGCTAACCGGGTCCCGGACGCTGCAGGGTTCACCCTCGCCCCCTTCCCCACCAGTCCCTGCTGCCTTTTTCCAATCCAGAAGCCCCGTCAGAGACGCTCCCATTGCTCGCTCCAAAGGGAAGCGACCAGACGGCGGGTCCCAAACATTCTTGCAAGGCCGTCGCCAACTTCGCCCCGAAGTGCGTTCAAATGGAACGTATTTGAAAACCCCATTCGTCTTGTTTTTTTGATTTTTTGACTTATATTTGAGACGCTTAACCGAACCTTCACCACAATGAAGCGTATCCTTCTCACTTGGGCCGTTCTCTTCCTTGCAACGGCAGCTTTTGGACAACCTACCCCTGCCAAGAGTTATGAAGATTGTGCTTATTGGGAGTTGATTGAGCAAATTCGATCCTACGAAGACACCTTGGCCTTCGAGCAATCTGCCCCCGACACGTTGCGTGGTGACTATGGATTGCCCGTCACCGACCCGGGCAATTTGACCAAGTCTTACAAATTGTATCGTTGTGCGGCGCTCTTGGATACGATTGACGTCCTCCGAGAAGAGCTGAAGTTTTCCCGTACCTCACCTCCGGTCGTGTTTCGGGACAGCATTGTGGGAGTAACGGGAACTGCTGCCACCTTTTGGGGGAAGTGGACCAGCGATGGGGATACCACCATCACGGCTCTCTGGTTCGCATACGGAACCACGGCCGGCAACCTGACCGACACGGCCTTTGTAGCCACCATCCCAGCAACTGCGAACACAGCCTTCTCCGCTTCGGTTTCCACCTTGACCGCCGGTACGACCTATTATGTCGCAGCTTTCGCACGCAATGCGAAAGGCACCGCATCCAGTGACACGCTCAGCTTCGACACTTTCCAATGCGGGCTTTCCTCTTGGGATTACCAATCCTATACGTATCCCACGGTGCAAATTGGAACCCAATGCTGGTTCCAATCGAACTTGCAGGCAAGTGCTTACCGGGATGGGACGCCGATTCCGAACAATTTGAATGCCAGCGCTTGGTCCAGCACAACCGCAGGAGCCTCCTCAGTGCAAGGCGAAGGAGGGGCTGGTGAAGCTACCAACCTCGCCACCTACGGAAGGCTGTACAACTGGTATGCTGCCACCGACGCTCGGGGTTTGTGCCCCACGGGTTGGAGTGTTCCGGACTCCGCAGATTGGGTCACATTGATCACATTCTTGGGAGGGCCGAGCGTGGCTGGGGGGGCAATGAAGGCGTCTCCACCACCCTGGGATGGAACGAACTCCAGCGGCTTCAATGCCTTGGACGGGGGCAACCGGGAACCCAATGGAAATCTGCTCTACATGGGTTATTTGGGCGGTTTCTGGAGCACGACGGATACGGGTTCGACTGCCAAGTACTTCTACGTAACCGATGCGTCGAATGGCGTTGCCACCTTTCTGGGAGCCAAGACCTACGGTTACTCCATCCGATGTATCAAGGATTGAGGGAAGGGTCCTGCCTAGCGTCGTAGCGGTGGCGAACCTCGCTCGGGGGTACGGGGCCTTTGGGGCTTGCTCCGTGGGAACCTGCCTTCAGCGAACCCCGATGTACTTGTGGGTTTGCAGCGATAGCCGCCAGCGGGGGTTTTGAGCGATGTGGGCGAGCACGCGGTCGAGGACCCGGTCGCGGCGGTCCCACTCAGGTTGGAGGAAGCACTGCACATCCTCATGCACCTGCGCGGCGTGTTCCTCGGCCCAGCCCAGGTCGGCGGTGTTGACCACGACGACCTTGAGTTCGTGGGCTGCGGGGTAGGTTGCGGGGAGGGCTGCTTTGAACCGTTTGGGCGAAAGCGTTACCCAGTCCCACGCACCCGATAGCGGATGCGCACCTGACGTTTCAATGTGCGTCCGGATTCCTGCCGCTTGCAGTCCCTCCGTGAGCGGTCCCAGCGGGTGCATGGCGGGTTCGCCCCCGGTCACCACGCAGATCGGAGCGCCCGACGCGGCCGCTTCAGCGACGAGTTCCTCGACGGGCACCGAGGGCCAACGCGCCGCGTCCCAGCTCTCCTTCACGTCGCACCACGCACACCCGACGTCGCACCCGGCGAGCCGAATGAACCAGGCCGACGTCCCCGTGTGGGCGCCTTCCCCTTGGACGGTCAGGAACCGCTCCATCACGGGCAACCGCGCACCGCTGCTCGACGATGCCTCGCTCATGCAACCAGCTCCGCCTGTAGGTCAAACTCCGAAGCAGAAACAATCTTCGCTTGCACGAAATCGCCGATGCGCAGGTGGTTCACCCCGTCCACCGCGATGCGCACTTCATTGTCCACATCTGGCGAATCCCACTCCGTGCGCCCCACCCATTCGCCTCCTTCGACCCGGTCGATGAGGACGCGCACCTCCGACCCCACCCGCTGCGTGTTGAGTTCGTGGCTGATGCCCGACTGCAGTTCCATGATCGCATCCACCCGGGCCTGCTTCACCTCTTCCGGCACGTCGTCTACGAGGGCGTAGGCGTGGGTGTTTTCTTCGTGGCTGTAGGTGAAACAGCCGAGCCGGTCAAACCGCATGCGCTCCACCCACCGCAACACGTCCTGGTGGTGGGCATCTGTTTCGCCTGGAAAGCCGCAGATGAGCGTGGTGCGCAGGGCAATGCCCGGCACCCGGTCGCGGATGTTGCCGATGAGTGCCTCCATCTTTTCTTGCGTGATGCCGCGCCGCATCGAACGCAAGATGTCGTCCGAGGCATGTTGCAGCGGCATGTCGAGGTAGTTGCACACGTTGGGTCGCTCGACCATCACATCGAGCACGTCCATGGGGAAGCCACTCGGGAAGGCATAATGCAGTCGGATCCAGTCGATTCCCTCCACATCGCTCAAGCGGCGCACGAGCTCTGCCAGCCGCCGTTCTTTGTACAGATCCAAGCCGTAGTAGGTCAAATCCTGCGCAATCAGAATGAGTTCGCGCACCCCCTGGGATGCGAGCGACTTCGCCTGTGCCACCAGTTCCTCCATGGGCGTGGACGTGTGCCCGCCGCGCATGAGGGGAATGGCACAAAACGCACAGGGCCGGTCGCATCCTTCGGCGATTTTCAGGTAAGCGTAATGCGCGGGAGTCGTGAGCAATCGCTCGCCGACCAGCTCTTTCTTGTAGTCGGCCTTGAGCGTTTTGAGCAGACGCGGCAGGTCGCGTGTGCCAAACCAAGCATCCACCTCCGGAATCCCCTCCGACAATTCGTCCTTGTAACGCTCGCTGAGACAGCCCGTCACGTAGAGGCGGTCGAGGGAGCCGGCGGATTTGGCCTCCGCAAAGCCCAGAATCGTGTCGATGCTTTCCTGCTTCGCCTTCTCGATGAAGCCGCAGGTGTTCACGATGACGATGCCTGCGTCGCCCGTGCGGCCCTCGTGCTCCACGTCAAACGCGTTCGCCCGGAGCTGGCCCATCAGGACTTCGCTGTCATACAAGTTCTTGGCGCACCCGAGGGTGACCACGTTCACCTTTCGGGGCTGGGAAGAGCGGGTTCGCATGGCTTGTTTTCTTTAGGCTTGCGGACGAGGGGTTTCCATTTTCTCGGGCAGGAGGGAGTCGATGAACGCTTTCGCATCGAAGTCCTGCAGATCCGCGAGCTTCTCCCCCACCCCGATGAACCGGACGGGAATCTGCAGTTGGTTGCGGATGGCCAGCACCACACCTCCCTTGGCGGTTCCATCCAACTTGGTGATCACCAGGCCAGATACCTCGGTCGCTTCCAGAAACTGTCGGGCCTGCTCAATGGCATTCTGTCCGGTCGAGCCGTCCAAGACGAGGAGCACTTCATGGGGCGCCCCGGGAACGACCTTGTCCATGACGCGCTTGATCTTCGACAACTCCTCCATCAAGCCGCGCTTGTTGTGCAAGCGTCCCGCCGTGTCCACGATGACCACATCGCTTCCCCGGGCCACCGCAGCTTGGAGCGCATCGAAGGCCACGGAAGCAGGATCGGACCCCATGTTTTGGGCGATGATGGGCACCTGTACCCGCTCAGCCCAAATCCGCAACTGGTCAATGGCCGCTGCCCGGAAGGTGTCCGCGGCAGCCAGCAAGACGGAGTGGCCTTGGCTCTGGAAACGGTGGGCGAGCTTCCCGATGGTGGTGGTTTTGCCTACGCCATTGACGCCCACCACCATCACCACGAACGGCCGCTGCTTGTCCAATTCGAGTCCCTCCAGCCCGGCCGGCGCGGCGTGGGCCTGCCCCTGGGCATCCAAGTCGGTGAACAAATCCATCATCACCTCCCGGAGCATGCTGTAGAGCTCTTCGTTTTCGAGGTAGGCCTCCCACCGGGCGCGCTTGCGCAGTCGGTCGATGATCCGCAGGGTGGTCTCCACGCCCACGTCCGCCGTGATGAGGGCTTCCTCGAGTTCTTCGAGCAGGGCATCATCGAGCTTTCTGCGCCCGGTGAAGACCCGTGCGAGTTGGGTCAGTACGTTCTGCTTGGTCGGTTGGAGGCCCGTGTCCAAGGCCTGTTTTTCCGAACTGCTCTTTTCCGAGCTGCCAAACAACCTTTTGAAAAAACTCATGGGTTGAAAATAAAAAAAGAGGCCCATTCCGTCCGGAACAGGCCCCTCAATGGAACCGGCGACGGAACGGAGTCCGCCGTCGAATGGGTCAGTTCTTGGCGAGCCAGCTCTTCACGTCGTCGTTGTGCACGATTTCCTCCTTGAAGGTGTAAGCTCCGGACTTGGCGCTGCGAACCATCTTGATCACCTTCGTGTGCTGCTTTCCACCTCCGGTCTGCAGCGATGCTACGGTCTTCTTTGCCATGGCTCAGGTTATTTGATCTCCTTGTGAACGGTGTACTTGCGCAACACCGGGTTGTACTTCTTCATCTCAATCCGCTCCGGCGTGTTCTTGCGGTTCTTCGTGGTGATGTAACGGGAGGTACCCGCAACGCCGGAGGTCTTGTGCTCCGTGCATTCGAGAATCACCTGTACGCGGTTGCCTTTCTTCGCCATCTTACGTGAATTGGGCTGCAAATATAGTGCAAGCGCACGGACCTGCAAGGGATGGGCCGGGAATTTATGATGGGCGGGCGCAATCTTTCGGGTGCCTGGCGCGTTGCTCACACGGCCCCGTGGAAAACCCTGCGGCCCGGGCGCCGAGCGCCGCCGGGTCGGGGAATAATTTTAGCGGTTGCACCATGGCTTCACGATCCTCCTCCCACGCCGAAGCGGCGGCCCGTCCGAGAAACCGGAAAGTAGTTGACCCGGACGATTCGTTTCCGTTTGTGGACCTGGAGGAGGGCGATGGGGCGACCGATTTTCGGGGGGGGGAGCCGGCGGGGGGCGCGGCGCGGGGGCGGAAGCCCCAGGCGAAGCCGCGGGCTGCCGCCCGGCCCCGGTCGGCTGGGGCGGCCAGCAAGGGGGGGGCGCGGCGCGCCGGGGGAGCACCGGGATTCCTGGGCAGGCTCCGCCGGGGCTGGGCGAACCCCCGCACGCGGGCCGTCTGGGGGTTGGTGACGTGGGCGCTGGCGGCATTCTTGGCGGGGGCCTTGGTTTCTGGGTTGCTCACCGCCGCCAGTGACTACGAGCTGGTCACCGAAGGCGTGCGGGTCGATGCCCAAGGGGAGCCGGCACCTTATCAGAACTGGTTGGGAGGGGCCGGGGCGCATGCCGCCTTCTGGTTGGGGAGACAAGGCTTGGGCATCGGGGCCTTGGCGGTGCCGGTTTGGCTGGTGCTGCTGGGGTGGCGATGGCTGTGGGGGCGCCCGCTGGCCGGCGGAACCAAGGTCGGGGCCTTTGCCGCGCTGGGGCTGGTGATGCTCCCCTGGGCCATCGCCTTTGTGGGACATTTGATGGGGACCTTGGGCGACCCCAACTGGGATCCCTGGGTGGGGGCCACCGGTCACTGGATGCTCAAAACCGGCCTGCACCACCTGGGCGGCTGGGGCACAGCCCTGGTGCTCTTTGTGGTGGGCGGCGGCATCGCCGTTTACTACGCCCAGCCGATGATGGCCGAGGCAACGGGCCCGACTTGGCGGCTGCGGGACTGGTTCCGGCGGGCCCAACCTGAGGCGGAAGCCGGAGACGAAGACGAATGGGAAGATGCCGAGGAGGAATCCTGGGAGGGCGATGCGGCCGACATTGCACGCCGCGCAGGCTGGGGCACCCCGGTGAACCCTGCGGGAGCGGCGGGCACAGCGGGAGCGGCGGGCACAGCGGGAGCGGCGGGCACAGCGGGCACTGCAGCCCCGAAAACCCCACCGGCACCAGTGCCCACCCCGGCACCGCCCCCCGCAACGCCGACGCCCGCAGAGCAGCCCCGGAACACCCGGGTCACCCCTGGCCCCGAGCGCGACGACCTCGATCAACTCCTGGACGACCTCAACGACGACCATTTCGAGGAGGACGAGGCAGACGGAGCCCCAGACGAGCCCCTGGAAACCGATGGAAATCGGGGCATCCCGTTGGAGGGCATGGGGTTTGAAGTTCGTTTGGCCTCCAGCGACACCCTGCTTTCGGAAGACCAAATCGAGCAGCGCATCCAGGAACTCGGCGAGTACGACCCGACCCTGGACCTCGCCCGCTACGAGTTTCCGCGCATCGACCTCCTCCAAAACCACGGCGACGGCAAAGTGCGCGTGACCAAGACCGAGCTCGAAGCAAACAAGAACCGCATCATCGACACCCTCCGGCACTTCAGCATCGAAGTTTCGAGCATCAAGGCGGAGGTCGGCCCCACCGTCACCCTTTACGAAATCGTCCCCGCCCCGGGCATCCGCATTTCGAAGATCAAGAACCTGGAGGACGACATCGCCTTGAGCCTGTCCGCCCTCGGCATCCGGATCATCGCCCCCATTCCGGGGCGCGGCACCATCGGCATCGAAGTTCCCAACTCCAACCCCGATGTGGTCTCCATGAAAGCCCTCATCGCCTCGGACAAGTTCCAGAACGCGGACGCAGCCTTGCCGGTGGCCATCGGGAAGACCATTTCGAATGAGACCTACGTGTTCGATTTGGCCAAGATGCCCCACCTGCTCATGGCGGGCGCAACCGGTCAAGGTAAGTCGGTGGGCCTCAACGCCATCCTCGTGTCGCTGCTCTACCGGAAGCACCCGGCCCAGTTGAAGTTTGTGCTGGTGGACCCGAAGAAGGTGGAATTGACGCTGTTCAACTTGATTGAGCGGCATTATTTGGCCAAACTCCCCAACAGCGAGGATGCCATCATCACGGACACGTCGAAGGTGGTCGCTACGCTCAACTCGTTGTGCATCGAGATGGACCAGCGCTACGACCTGCTCAAGGACGCCCAGTGCCGCAACCTCAAGGAGTACAACGCGAAGTTTGTCCAGCGCCGCCTCCTGCCCACGGAGGGGCACCGCTACCTGCCCTACATCGTGCTGGTGGTGGACGAGTTTGCGGACCTCATCATGACGGCCGGCAAGGAGGTCGAGACGCCCATCGCCCGCCTCGCCCAGCTGGCGCGGGCCATCGGCATCCACCTCATCATCGCGACCCAACGCCCGTCCGTGAACATCATCACGGGGACGATCAAAGCGAATTTCCCCGCACGGATCGCGTTCCGGGTGACGTCGAAAATCGACTCGCGCACCATCCTCGACGCGGGGGGCGCCGACCAGCTCATCGGCCGGGGGGACCTCCTGCTCAGCACCGGCAACGACCTCATCCGAATCCAGTGCGGCTTCGTGGACACCCCCGAAGTGCAGTCCATCTGCGAATTCATCGGCAGCCAACAAGGGTACCCCAACGCCTTCCTGTTGCCTGAGTACAACGAAGAAGAGGGGGGCTCGGAGGGCGCTGCCTTCGACGACGGCGAACGGGACCCCATGTTCGAGGAGGCCGCCCGGACGCTGGTCCTGCACCAACAAGGCTCCACCTCCCTGCTGCAGCGCAAACTCAAGCTGGGCTACAACCGGGCAGGCCGAATCATGGACCAGCTCGAGCACGCCGGCATCATCGGCCCGTTCGAAGGCTCCAAAGCCCGCCGCGTCTTGTTTCCGGATGAAGCGAGTTTGGAACAGTATTTGCGAAGTCAGGACAACTGACCCCATCTTCGCAAGATGAATCCGCTCCGCCCCACCCTCCCCTCTTGGACCCGCGTCCTCGCCGTGTGCTGGACTGCTTCCGCCCTGCTCCTGGCCGCTGCCACACACGCTACCGCCCAAGACGCCACGGCGTTGCTGACGAAACTCAGCAACAAGGCGAAGACCTACACGACCATCGAGGCGACCTTCAAGAGCACCCTCGTGGACACCCGCAACAACCTCCGGGTGGAGCAGCGGGGTACCTTGTACCTCAAGGGCAAGCGCTACCAAATCGACCTCGGTGACTTTGTGGTCGTGAGCGATGGGGTGACGGTTTGGACTTACGAAAAGGAGATGAACGAGTGCTACATCGAGAATGCCGCGGACATGGAGCAGGACGGCATCGATCCCGCCAAGCTCTTCACCATCTGGGAGGACAATTTCCGCAGCGAACTCAAGGGCAAGGTGAACATCGGCGGCGTGAACTGCACGCAGGTGAACCTTTACCCCAAGGGCAGCGAAAAGCGGTCATTCCACACCATCCAGCTCTTTGTGGATGAGGCCAAACTCCAAGTAGTACGGGTGGTGGTGAAGGGCCGCGAAGGATCCGATGTGCAGTACGATGTCACCAAATTCACACCCAACGTCGCGCTCGCCGACGAGCGTTTCAAGTTCAACAAGGGGAAATACCCCGGGGTGAAGATGGTGGACAACCGGCTTTGAGGAAATCGTGCGCGGCGCTGCGCTTCGCGCTGAAATAGCGCTGCGCGCTGAGATAGCGCTTCGCGCTGAAATAAGAGATAGGAGATAGGAGATAGGAGATGGCGGCGCGGCGCGGCGAGAAGGGTCAACCTGCGGAACGGCGCAGGGCTTCGAGGCCTTCCGTTCCGATGGACAACTTCTGACTCCAAGCGCTTTGAGGGGAAACGACGCGCCAGAAGGGAGCGACCTCCGAGGGGTCCTTGCCCGCGTTCAATTGTTCGATGGCCACCTCCGCCACGATGCGCAGGAAGATGCCCGCAGTCATGGGGCACGTCCCATCGGCTCCATGCGCCCGGGCCAAATCCCGTCGCAACGTCAACATATCCACCTGAGTCCCCGCCGGCAAGGTGTGGAGGTAGGCCTGGATCAGACGGGGCGTGGGGATCAGCATTTGGCCTCCAGCAGCCATGCCTCCGTAGCTGTGGTCGAGGGTCTTTACCTCGGGCGAGGCGGGTGTTTCCAACTTCTCTGACCAGGTCTTGCGGCGCGACTTCATGGCGTGTCGCTTTCCGCCGGCGGAGGACAGCTGCCCTCCGGCCGCCAGCCCAGGTCGCAGAAGGTCACCATGTGCCATCCGCGGTTGACGTAGCCCGTTTCAGGACCGGTAGACTCCCACTCAAACCGGCGGCTGATGGGGCCAGGAGCGGTCTCGCCTTCTGATAGGCACCAGCCCGCTGTCTCCAACACCGCATCGTGCGCCGCGAATGCGAATGCCGTCGGCTCCGTGCCGGTATGCTCCCGGTACCAGCGCACCCGTTCCCACACGGCAGCATCTTCCCAATCCATCCAGTCCTTCATGGGCAAGGTCAGCCGGGTGCGCTCGAGGAAGCCCCGCTCCAGAAACTCATACCCCTCGGCATCCGGGGAGATGTAAATCCGAACGTCCCGATCGCGCACCAGCCGCAGCGCCGTCTGCAGATGCGCCACCATCGCCCGGGTGGCACTGCCGGCCGGAATGACCAGCACATGCGACACACCGGAGGCCAAACGATCCGTCACCCCAGTCGCAAACCGGTTCGTCACCTGAATGGTGTCCAACTTCGCCCGCGGAGCACCTGCCGTCATCGCAGCCAAACCTTCGGCCCGGAATCCCCGCACGAAGGCTGCCTCCGCAGCGGCCTCGTCCCCACCGACACGCAACAGCCAAATCCGGTCCCCCGCATGCCGGCGGGCCACCTCCCGGCCCATGGCCTCCAATGCGTCCTCGCGGCTGGGTTCTCCCAGCAAGGCGTTGCGCGCAGCCGCCACCGCTGTCCGGGGTTGGGGCGTCAGCATCCAGTGGGGCTTGCCCAGTCCCTCCGACACCTGCAGCGCAGAATCCATGGCGCTGCGCTGCAACGGCCCCAGCACCACGTCTGCGCGACGCATGTCCTCTTGGCTCCACGGCTTCCCACCGGGTGCCTCAGAGTCCACTGCGTGCAGCACCACTGGCCGGCCCGATGCCGCCCACTCTGCTGCGGCCCATTCTGCCCCCGCGTACAACTCCTGCGCCACGACCCGCATGCGCTCCACCTTCGGCGGATACCCGCCCGCGGGCAGCGAATCCACCCCGGTACAGAACGGCAAGATGGCCAGAATGCGAAGGGTGTCATTCCCATCGCAAGCGAACTTGGGCCGTACCCCCGAGTTGGCCGGGCTGGCCGGGCTTGCCGGGCTGGCCGGGCTCCCCGAGCTGGCCGAGTTGGCCGACAAAACCGCCTGCCCTGGCGAAGCGGACGCAGCAGCAGCCGCGGACGTGGATGCGGTTGCGGGTGCGGGTGCGGGTGCGGCAGAAGGCACCGCCGGTGCCCCTGAGGCGGTCGACACCGTTGGAACGGCTGCCCCGGGTCCACCAATCGGAATCTGAACCGTCGCCCCCACCCGCAAATCCGTCGTCATCCCCGGATTGATCGCCAGAATCTCGTCCACGCTGCAGCCGTATTTGCGGGCCAAACCGAACATCGTCTCCCCCGCCACCACCGAATGGGCCACCCGGTCAAGAGGCGTCCGCGAACCGGCGGGTACCATTGCGCCCTCGGATTCGACGGCATCCGGAAAGGACGGCAGGGTCACCCCAGCGGGGATGACCAGCACTTGACCGAGCCGCAGCGGCATGTCCGCCTTCACGTCCGGGTTCGCCTCCAACAACTGGTTCACCGACAAGTTGTACTGGGCCGAGATGCCATACAGCGTTTCCTTGCGGGCCACCGTGTGCGTGCGGCGCGACCCGCCGATCCCCTGGGCCACCAGTACCCCGGCCCAGAGCCAGAACCCCAGAACAAGCCCCAGCCCCAAGGCCCAACGTCCACTCCGTGTCATTCCCATTCGATGGTTGCTGGCGGTTTCGAACTGATGTCATAGACCACACGGTTGACCCCGCGGACCTTGTTGATGATTTCGTTCGAAATCCGTGCCAAAAATTCATACGGGAGGTGGCACCAATCCGCCGTCATCCCGTCCGTCGAAGTGACTGCCCGCAATGCCACCGCTTGTTCGTACGTGCGTTCATCCCCCATCACCCCCACGCTTTGCACCGGCAGCAACATCGCGCCCGCTTGCCAAACCTCCTCATACAATCCCGCCTCCCGCAAACCGTGGATCCAAATGGCGTCCACCTCTTGCAACACCCGCACCTTCTCGTGGGTGACCTCGCCGAGGACCCGGATGCCCAAGCCCGGACCCGGGAAGGGATGCCGTCCCAGCAGGTCGGGCCGAATGCCCAACGCCCGGCCCACCCGGCGCACTTCGTCCTTGAACAGCAGCCGCAGGGGCTCCACCACCTGCAACTTCATGTAGTCGGGCAGACCGCCGACATTGTGGTGGCTCTTGATCGTGGCCGAGGGCCCCCCGGTGGCGCTGACGCTCTCGATCACGTCCGGGTAGATGGTTCCTTGGCCGAGCCAACGGGCACCGACCACCTCCTGGGATGCTTGGTCGAACACGTCGATGAAAGTCTTGCCTATGGATTTGCGTTTGGCCTCCGGATCGGTCAACCCCGCGAGTCCGGCCAGGAAGGCATCGCCGGCGCGCACCCCGCGGACGTTCAGGCCCATGTGCTCATAATCCGCGAGCACCTGCTCGAATTCGTTCTTGCGGAGCAGGCCGTTGTCGACGAAGATGCAGTGCAAGCGGTCGCCGATGGCCCGGTGGAGCAACTCAGCGGCCACGGTGCTGTCCACCCCGCCCGACAGGCCCAGGATGACGCGGTCCTCGCCGAGCTGCTGCCGAAGCTGGGCCACGGTGGTCTCGATGAAGCTGTCTGGCGTCCAGTCGCCCGTGCAGCCGCAGATGTCCTGCACGAAGTTCGCGAGCAGGACGGGGCCTTCGGTGCTGTGCCAGACCTCCGGGTGGAACTGGATGCCCCAGACGGCGCGCTCGGGGTCCCGGAAACCGGCCACGGGGACATCATCGGTGCTGCAAATGATCTCGTAAGGGCCCGCGTCCTGGATGGTGTCGCCGTGGCTCATCCACACCTGCGAACCGGGGTTCATGCCGCGCAGCAGGGGGTCGCCGCTGTTCAGATGGGCCAGCCGGGCGCGCCCGTATTCGCGCGTGGCGGAGGGTTCCACGCGGCCGCCCTGGGCGTAGGCCAAATACTGCGCCCCATAACACACGCCCAGCACGGGCACTTTCCCCAACAGGGCGCCCAGGTTCGGATGGGGCGCATCCTCGGCCCGCACGCTGAAGGGCGATCCGCTGAGGATGACGCCGCACACATCGCCCGCCAAGTCGGCAACGGTGGCTTCGAGGCGCTGCCAGGGCAGGATTTCCGAGTAGACGTTGAGCTCGCGGACCCGGCGGGCGATGAGCTGGGTGTACTGGGAACCGAAGTCGAAGATGAGGATGCGTTGCGACATGGGCGCGAAGGTAGGAACGCAGTTACATTTACCGGATGGAGAATGGGGCACCCTTGGCCGCCGGGTGGCGGATTTTGTTAGCCAGTCAGTCTCCGCGGCGGCTGGAGCTGCTGCGGTTGCTGGGCCTGGAGCCCGTGGTGCGGGCGATGGATGTGGACGAGTCGTTTCCCGAGGGTTGGGCGCCGGAGTCGGTGGTGGACCTGCTGGCGCGGCGAAAGGCCCAGGCCGGTCTCTCGGCGCTCGGCCAGGACGAGCTGCTCATCGCAGGGGACACGGTGGTGTCGCTGGATGGGCACATCCTCAACAAGCCGGCCGACGCCGCCGAGGCGGTGGCCATGCTCCAGCAGCTCAGCGGCCGCACCCATCGGGTGGCCACCGCGGTCGCCGTGGCGACCCAAGCGGGCGGGGTCCACAGCGAAGTCGATGTCTGCGAAGTGACCTTCGCCCCCCTGGACCCCACCCTCATCGCCCGGTACGTGGCCTCCGGCGCCCCCCTCGACAAAGCCGGCGCCTACGGCATCCAGGACCTCCTTGGCGCTGCCGCCATCGAGCGCATCCACGGTTCGTACTACACCGTCATGGGGCTGCCGACGCACTGTGTTTTCCGGATGCTGACCGCGGTTGGGCCACGGGGTTGAAAATTTGGCCTGAAAGCGACGCACGTCAGTCCACCAGCAGGGGGCATACAGCACCTTTGCCCCGTGAAACGTGTCTTGATTCTGACCGATTTGACTCCTGCATCCCGTGAGGCTTGCGCCGAGGCCATGGATTGGCTGCGCGGCGATGCGGTGCACACTGCGTTGGGCTTCATCCACCCGTCCGTGCCCCAAGCCCGCGGTCTGCTCATCCGGGTGGAGCAGGTGCACTGGGACACCATCCACGGCCTGCAAGCCGCCCTGGGCGCGCAGGAAAGCGTGGTATGCGGTTGGGCGGAAATGCAACAACGCATCCGAAGCAATCAGTTCGACTTGGTGGTGCTGACCGCCGGCGCCCCGCAGGCCAACGACGGAGGACAGGCGATTCCAGAGCATTTCATTCAGTCCTGGGGCGTACCGGTGGTGACCTTCCCCTCTTCTGCGGCGCACTCGGCATGAAACCGCACTCCGAATTGGGAGGCCCAGACCCGGTGACAAACAGCGACCCCGGTGCCGATGCGGTTCGCTGGGCCCACCTGCGCAGTGCGGATTACCAAACCCGCCAAGTGCAGCGCTTGGCCGATGGCAGTGCCCGGGTGCGTTGGTCCATTCCGAGCATGCACTGCGCGGCTTGCGTGGCTTTCTTGGAGGAGTTGCCTGCAAAAATGGCCGCCATTCGCCACGCTGAAGTCGATTTTCCGCGGAAGACCTTGGCCATCGCGTACGACCCCGATGCCTTGGATTTGGTGCCATTGGCAGCCTGGCTTACGCGCATGGGCTTTGAGCCCGTGCCCGAGGAACAGCCCGCGGCCAGCGCACCTTCTGTCCGCCTCCGGAGGAAGGAGTTGGGCCGATTGGCCGTAGCGGGGTTCTGCTTCGGCAACATCATGCTCCTCTCCTTCGCGGATCACCTGGGGGGGGATGTTTTTGACGCAAGTGGATTCGAAGGGATGTTCGGGGCATTCAATTTCCTGCTCTCCCTTCCGGTGCTGGTCTACAGTGGAGGCGGCTATTTCATCAGCGCTTGGCGTGCACTCCGGTCGCGGACCTTGAACATGGATGTGCCCATCGCCCTGGGCATGCTTGCCATCGAAGGCCGGTCCCTCTGGGAATGGACGACGGGCATGGGCATGGGGTATTTTGACTCCCTGGCCGGACTGGTGTTTTTCCTCTTGATCGGGAAGTGGTACCAAGGGCATACCCATGCCCAGATGTCCTACGAACGAGATTATCAGAGCTGGTTTCCGATGTCGGTTCTTCGGCGCACGGCGGCGGGCGGCCATGAACCGGTTCCCATCTCACAATTGCAGCCCGGTGACTTCATCCGGATCCACCACGGCGAAATTGTGCCCGCCGACGGGGTGTTGCGCGAGGGAGCCGGCTGGATCGACCGATCTTTCGTCACCGGGGAGTCCCTGCCGGTGGCGGTGGGACCGGGGGAGCCCCTGCAGGCCGGTGGCCGCCAGCTCGCTGGGGCCCTCCTCATCGAGGTCGTGAAACCCGTTCAACAAAGTGCCCTGACCCGGCTCTGGAACAGCGAGGCCTTCCAGAAAGAGCGCCACGATGTGGTCACCGACCCCGTTCACCGAATTGCCAAACGCTTCACCGCCTACGTCCTCACCATCGCCTTGGGCGCTTGGCTGTTCTGGATCGGTCGAGATGCAGGCACCGCATGGAACGCCTTGACGGCCACGTTGATTGTGGCGTGTCCGTGCGCTTTGGCCTTGAGCTTGCCCTTTACTTATGGCAGTGCGATGCGGTACCTCGGCCGGGCTGGAGCCTACCTGAAGAATACGTTGGTCGTGGAGCGCATGGCTGGGGTTCGATCGCTGGTCTTCGACAAAACCGGGACGTTGACCCCTGCGGCCGCTTTTTCGGTGCGTTTTGAGGCGGTGTCGCGGGGGGTGGAATCGGCGGAGACGGTGGAGACGGCTGAGACCGTGGAGACGGCTGAGACCATGGAGGCGGTGGAGGCGGTGAACGCCGCGGTGCGCGCAGCGGTGGCGGCGGTGGCAGCCTCGAGTGCCCACCCGCTGAGCCGGGCCATCGCGCGGCACTGGACCGATGCCGGGGAGTCCGGGATTGCCTTGCCCGGGGTCGATGGGTTCCTCGAACAGCCGGGCGCGGGCATCACGGCTTGGGCGGGTGGCCACAGGGTCCGCATCGGCAGCGCCCGCTGGGTCGGGGCGGACGTGGCCCCAGCTGACTGGGCCTTCCCGGAAACCGACGCTGTCCAAGGGACGGACGGGCCAGACGGGCTGCGAACCTCCCTCGTGTACGTCGCCCTGGATGACCAGCCCCTCGGCCGCTTCCATTTCACCAAACCCCTGCGGACCGGCATCGCGGAAGAACTGAGCCAACTCGCTTCGCGGTACGACCTCCACCTCATCAGCGGCGATTCCGACAGCGAGCGCGCCGCCTTTGCTCGCTGGTTTCCGGCAGGCCAAACCCATTTCAACCAGCAACCCGAGGACAAGATGGCCTACATCGCGGCGCGCCAGGCGGAACACCCCGGGACCTTCGTCGCCATGATCGGCGACGGCCTCAACGACGCCGGCGCCCTGCGCCAAGCGGACCTCGGCGTCGCCGTGGTCGACGACCTGTACGCCTTCTCCCCAGCCAGCGACCTCATCCTCAGCGCGCACGCACTCCCCTACCTCGGCCGGATGCTCGACTTCGCCCGGGAGAGCCGCAGGACCGTCTACCTCCTCTTCGCCATCTCCTTCTGCTACAACCTCGTAGGACTGAGCTTCGCCGTCCAGGGCACCCTGACGCCCATCGTCGCCGCGATCCTCATGCCCGTCAGTTCCTTCACCGTCGTCGCCGTGGCCTTGATCCGGACCCGGTACGCTTGGCGCAAGGTGGGCCTCCCCTCCGTGCCCGCCCCCGGGAGAACCTGATTTCGCGCACCTTCTCCGCCCGCCGCAACTGATTTCGATCAGGAAGCCATGTGAGGCCCGTCAGTTCCCGGGCACGCTCGGCGGGGGAGATTCGCAGAGAAATCAACACAATGTCTGTGATTCCCTTGCTGATCATCCTGGGACTGCTGGTCGCCGGCGGTTTCCTCTTCGGGTTCCTGTGGGCTTTGCGCGCAGGCCAATTCGACGACACAACGACGCCTTCCTGGCGCATCCTGGACACCCCTCCGGCGCCTTCCCACCCTGCTGAAACCCCCGCCTCCAAGTCATGAGCCAGACGCATTTTCATTACGACAACACCGTTGTCAAGTACTTCATGGTGGCTACCGTCGTCTGGGGCATCGTGGGCATGCTGGTGGGATTGACTGCGGCTTGTCAACTGGTTTGGCCTGAACTCAACGCCGACCTCCCCTGGCTGACCTTCGGCCGCATCCGGCCCCTGCATACGAATGCGGTCATCTTCGCCTTCGTCGGCAACGGCATCTTCGCGGGGGTGTATTACTCGCTGCAGCGGTTGCTCAAGACGCGGATGTTTTCCGACGCGCTGAGCCGCATCAACTTCTGGGGCTGGCAGCTCATCATTCTCTCGGCGGTCATCACGCTGCCCATGGGGTACACGACGAGCAAGGAATACGCGGAGCTGGAATGGCCCATCGACATCGCCATCACGCTGCTTTGGGTGGTTTTCGGGGTCAACCTGATGGGCACCATCCTGCGTCGGCGGGAGCGGCATTTGTACGTCGCGGTTTGGTTCTACATCGCCACGTTCGTGACGGTGGCGGTCCTGCACATCGTCAACTCGTTCGAGATTCCGGTGCATTTCATGAAGTCTTACTCTTGGTACGCCGGGGTGCAGGATGCCTTGGTCCAATGGTGGTACGGGCACAACGCGGTGGCGTTCTTCTTGACCACACCGTACCTGGGGCTCATGTACTATTTCATCCCCAAGGCTTCTGGGCGTCCCATTTACTCTTACCGCCTCTCGATCATACATTTCTGGGCCCTGATTTTCATCTACATCTGGGCGGGACCGCACCACCTGCTCCACACGTCGCTACCGGATTGGGCGCAAAGCTTGGGCACGGTGTTTTCGGTGATGCTCATCGCGCCCTCGTGGGGGGGCATGCTCAACGGACTGTTCACGCTGCGCGGTGCCTGGGACCAGGTGCGGGAGGACCCGATTCTGAAGTTTATGGTGGTGGCGGTGTCGGCGTATGGCATGGCCACGCTCGAGGGGCCGTTGCTCTCGCTGAAGAATGTCAATGCCATCAGCCACTTCACAGACTGGACCATTGCCCACGTCCACGTGGGGGGACTGGGGTGGAATGGCATGCTCACCTTTGGGATGTTGTACTGGCTGGTGCCCCGTATGTGGGGGGTCGGGTTGTACAGCAAGCGCGCAGCGAACTTCCACTTCTGGATCGCCACGCTGGGCATCCTGTTCTACGCGCTGCCGCTGTACTGGGCGGGGTTCACGCAGGCCATGATGTGGAAGCAGTTCCGGCCGGAAGGCATGTTGCTGTACCCCAACTTCTTGGACACGGTTTTGCAGATCGTGCCGATGTATGCGATGCGGGTCGTGGGCGGGTCTTTGTACATCGTCGGGGCGCTGGTCATGGCTTGGAACTTGGTGAAGACGGCGGCCAGCGGCACGTTCATACCGAACGAGGCGGCGTCCGCGCCGGAGCTGGCCCGGGTTCAGGCACGGATGCCGGGCGAATCCTGGCACCGGGTCATCGAACGCCGGCCCATGCCGTTGCTCGTCATGAGCTTGGTGGTCATCCTCATCGGAGGGGCCGCTGAGATCATCCCGACGATGCTCATTCGGGGGAACATCCCGACGATCGAAGCGGTCCGTCCCTACACCCCGCTGGAGCTGGAGGGCCGCGATTTGTACATCCGGGAGGGGTGCAACAACTGCCACAGCCAAATGGTGCGGCCGTTCCGGGACGAAACCGAGCGCTACGGTCCCTATTCCCGGGCCGGTGAGTTTGTCTACGACCACCCGTTCCTGTGGGGCTCCAAACGAACCGGGCCGGACCTGCACCGCGAAGGCGGTCGGTACCCCGATTCCTGGCACTTCCACCACATGTACGACCCCACTTCCATGTCTCCCGGGTCCATCATGCCGGCTTACCCCTGGCTGATTCACGATGACCTGAACCTGCGCCACACGGCCGGCAAGGTGGAGGCCATGCGGACCCTGGGCGTCCCCTATCCTGCCGATTGGGACGAGGCGGCTGTACTGGCCGATGTGCGGGCCCAGTCCCAAGCCATCGCCCAACGGCTGCAAGAGAGCGAAATCCAGTGCGCGCCCGAAAAGGAGATCATCGCTTTGATTGCCTACCTGCAACGCCTCGGAACCGACATCCAATTGGCCCCCAAAGTACCCGCTAAATAATGCGATACGTCAAGCACCACCTGGCCCAGCTCGAGGGAGTCGAGGTTTGGCCTATGATTTCATTGCTCCTGTTCTTCGCCTTTTTCATCCTCTTGGGATGGTGGGTGGTCCGCATGCGGAAGTCGCATGTCGATGAAATGGCCCAGATGCCCTTGAAGCCGGACGAAACCCCGGACATGGGCAAGGCTTTGTGGGTGTTGGTGGGATGGCTCACCGGGGGGGCGGTGGGGACGCTTGGGGCCCAAGGAGTCGAAACGACTCCGGTTCCGCTGGAGCCCGCGGCGCAGGCAGCGCAAGTGGCGGAGGCAGCGGGGACCCACTTCGGATTGTCGGACGGGGTTTGGCTTACGCTGCTGCTCTCCACCGCATTCTTGCTCACGGCCCTGATCGTGGGCGCCCTGGGGATTTTGCGGAACCTCATCGAACACCGGGCCCTGCGAAACCGGGGGGTGCTGCCCAGCGTGGGGGGCGGGGCACTGCTCCTGGTGACGGTGTTGAGCGATTCGACGTTCTGGGGGTTGGTGGTCGGCAATGTCTTGTTGATGGGGTTCTTGTTGGTGCTGCTGGACTATATCCGCACGATGACCCGAGACCTGAGGCCCCAGCGTTCTGACCCTCCGGTTCGGGCTTTGGCGTCGTCAGAAGCCCTCGTGGCCCCCCCGTGGTGGGAACGCATCGCGCGCAGGCTCAATGGCCACAAACCCCTCGCCCAAGAAGAGGACCTTCTGCTGAACCACGCCTACGATGGCATCCAGGAACTGGACAACCGCTTGCCTCCTTGGTGGCTGTATGGCTTCTACCTCTCCATCGTGGTGGGGGTGGCGTACCTGTTTCACTACCACATCCTGGGTTACGGTCCGCTCAGTGCCGAAGCTTACGAAATCGAGATGGAAGAGGCCGAAGCGGCCACCGCCGCTTTCATCGCCCAGCGGGCGGCGAACGTGGACGAAAACACGGTCGCCTACTTGCCAGAACCCGACCGCTTGCAGAGCGGGTTGCAGGTGTTCACGAAGCATTGCGTGGCCTGCCATGCACCCGACGGCGGCGGCGGCGTGGGGCCCAACTTGACGGACGCCTACTGGCTGCACGGAGGAACCATCGGCGATCTGTTTCGGACCATTCAGTATGGAGTTCCGGCGAAAGGCATGAAGGCTTGGCGTGCCGATTTGACCCCCATCGAAATCCAGAACGTTTCCACCTACATCCTCAGCCTGCAAGGGACCACGCCGGCCAAGCCCAAGGAGCCCCAAGGCGAGTGGGTGGCAACGGCCGATTCCACGGAAGCCATCGCCCAGTCCCGCTGAGTCTCGAGCCGCCCTGAAGTCATGAAGCCACAAGCAGCAGGGGAGTTTCGGGACCGCATTGCGACCGTGGACGAGCGGGGCAGCCGCATCTGGGTCCACCCGAAGCGGGTGAAGGGCCGGTTCATGAACCGCCGGACCGCGCTGAGCCTGGTCCTGCTGGCCTTCCTGTTCGCTGGCCCTTGGATTCGGGTCGGCGGCCAGCCCCTGCTTCTGCTCAATATCGTCGAGCGTCGATTCGTTTTGCTAGGCCAAACCTTCTGGCCCCAAGACGGTTTTCTGTTCGCCCTGGCCATGGTCACGGGCTTCGTCCTGATCATCGTGTTCACGGTGGTCTTCGGCCGCATTTTCTGCGGGTGGATTTGTCCGCAAACGGTGTTTCTGGAGTTTGTCTTCCGGCCCATCGAGCGCTGGATCGAGGGAGACCGGTCGGCACGGATGCGGCGCGACGCGGGTCCCTGGAACGCGGACAAGGTCGGGCGCAAGGCACTGAAGTGGTCGGTGTACTTCGGGGTCAGCTTTGCCATTGCGAACACGTTTCTGGCGTACATCATCGGCTCGGAGGCGTTGCTGCGGATTCAGCGGGAGCCGCCGGGGGAGCACCTGGCCGGACTGAGCGCCCTGCTGCTGTTCACCACGGTGTTCTTTTGGGTCTTCGCCCGGATGCGGGAGCAGGTTTGCACCACGATTTGTCCCTACGGACGGCTGCAGGGCGTGCTCGTGGACCGCGACACAGTGAATGTGGCGTACGATTTCGTGCGCGGGGAGCCCCGGCGACCGCTTCGGGAAGGGGGGGGCGGCGACTGCGTCGATTGCAGTTTGTGCGTGCAGGTTTGTCCCACGGGCATCGACATCCGCAACGGACTGCAGCTGGAGTGCGTGCACTGCACCGCCTGCATCGACGCTTGCGACGGGGTCATGGACAAGCTGGGGCGGCCCCGGGGTCTGATTCGGTACGCGTCGGAAAACAGCATCGCCCGGGGCGAACCGTTTCGTTGGACCGGTCGAGCGAGGGCGTACACCGCGGTGCTGGGCGCCCTGCTGGGGTTGTTGGGCGCCCTGATTTTTCTGCGGGACGAGGTCCAGCTGGAGGTTTACCGAACCGCGGGTCAGGTGTACCAGGTCGATGCCGCGGGCGAGGTCTCCAACCTGTACCGATTCACCCTGCTCAATAAGACGCACGACTCGTTGTTGGTGGAGATTTGGCCCGAGGACGATCGGTTTCGGGTGGAACCGGTTGGAGAACGGGTCGAAACGGCGACGCCCCACCGGGGTGGGGGCCTCTGGATCGCACCAGAGGAAATGACGGAGGGGGTGTTCTTTTTGCGCGCCCAAGGTGCGACCTTAGCGGCCGCGAAGAACAAGGTCCGGCTGGTGTGCTCGCAAGGGGACCGGGTGTTTGCCCGAGCCACAACGCAGTTCCCCGGACCCCTACCCTCTTCGGGCAATTGACACGATGGAGCAACCACAACAGCACCCCGCGGGGGGCAGCGGGACCGCCCGCAGCAAGTTTCACTGGGGGTATGGATTGGCAGTCGCCTTGCTGGCGTTTGCGGGGGGGATGGGGTATTTGGCCTACCGCGCATCACAATCGGGGCCAGAACTGGTCGAACCAGATTATGCCGAAAAGGATGCGCAAGTGGACGAACGGCTGGCGCAGGAGGAGCGCGGAAACCGCCGGGCCACCCCCCGGGCGTATTTCGAGGCGGGAGAGCTGGTGATTGAAGGGCCCGCGGTGGACATGATGATCTACGGCATCGGCGCAGGCAAGTTGTACGTGCCTTCGGATGCCTCGAAGGATGTCGTGTGGTACTGGAAGAGCGCAGTGAAGCCGGTGCCGGGCAACTTCGAGCTGGCGACGCTTCGGCAGCCGCTGGCCGCTCCGCCCACCGGACTCGCGTACCTAGAGCTGTCCTGGAGCGAGAAAGACGGTGACGCGGTCAAACGCATCCCGGTCGAGTTCCCCGCGCCCTGAGGGGGCGGCGAGGTGGCCGATGGGCCGGGCGGCTGCGGGATAGGCGGCGAGCAGGGCTTCGACGGCAGGGGCGTGGTCCGGGGCGACTGCGACCAGCAGGCCTCCGGATGTCTGGGGATCGCAGAGGAGGTCGCGGGTGAAGCCCTCGATGGCTTGGCAGCGGCGTCCGTAGCTGTCCCAGTTGCGCTTGGCACCACCGGGGACACAGCCGTCGGCGTGGTAGGCACGGAGTCGGTCCCCCGCGAGCATGGGGATGGCCGCGGGGTCGAGGTGGGCTTCGAGGCCGGCGCCGTCGCACATTTCCAGCAGGTGCCCCAGCAGCCCGAAGCCCGTCACATCGGTCAGGGCGTGCACCCCGGTCAAGGCCGCGAGGGGTTCCCCGGCCACGTTGAGCTGCTGCATCGAAGCCACCGCCAGCGCGAGGTCCTCCGGTCGAACCACACCGCGCTTCTGGGCGGTGGAGAGGATGCCGACCCCCAGGGGCT
>CAYONT010000025.1:0-14406 GCA_964405405.1 uncultured Comamonadaceae bacterium
CAACCGGGTGAAGATCACCAACCTGCCGGAGGTTTGCACGGTTCGGATTTACAACCTGAGCGGCACGCTGATTCGGACCTACATGAAGGCGGATCCACTGACCTCCCTCGATTGGGACCTGAAGAACGAACGCAACGTACCCATTGCTGGTGGCGTGTATATCATCCATGTGGATGTGCCAGGGGTGGGACAGAAGGTGCTGAAGTGGTTTGGCATCCTGCGACCCACCGACTTGGACACTTTCTGACGAACCCGTCGCGCGGGTTGCCAATTGCGAAGGAACGTTAATTTTTGCATGGCCCATCGGGTGGCATCCTTGCAACCCGAGCTGTAGGCAGACCTTTGTTGCCTCCAATGCCCTTGACCATGCTTCGATTTTGCATCCGCCTTGCTTGTCTCACGTTTTTGCTTGTCGGATGGGAGGCGAAGGGTTGGGCGCAGGACCGGGTGTCCGCTTCCGGAACGGTCACGGACCGGTTGACGGGGGAGACCCTGATCGGCGCCACGGTTCAATGCGCCGAGGACCCCTCGCGCGGGGCGATGACGAACGCTTATGGATACTTCGTCCTGTCGGATGCCCAGGGCTGCGGAGCCCTCGTAGCGCGCTTTATCGGTTACGAACCATTGCGCTGGGAGCTCTCGGAGTCGCCTCAGGAATGGAGGCAGGTCACCCTGGCTTTGGAGCCATTGTCGGTGCTGACGGGCGAAGCTGTGGTAGAGGCAGACCGGGGTACGGCCATGGACCAGGCAGCCCGGATCGGCACGCTGGAACTTCGGCCAGAGGAGGCCCGGGCGATTCCACAACTGTTCGGAGAGCGGGATGTCATCAAGGCCATCCAACTGATGCCCGGGGTACAGGCCACTTCAGACGGGGGCAGTGGTTTCTTTGTTCGGGGGGGAGGGGCTGACCAGAACCTCATTCTGCTGGACGAAGCTCCGGTGTACAATCCGAGCCACCTGCTCGGTTTTTTCAGTGTCTTCAATGGGGACGCGCTGAATTCAGCCGAACTCTTTAAGTCCGGAATCCCGGCCCGATATGGTGGCAGGGCTTCGAGTGTCCTCGACATCCGGATGAAGGATGGCAACGCGAAGAAGGTCACCGTACAGGGCGGGGTCGGGCTCATTTCCAGCCGGCTCACCGTGGAAGGACCATGGGCCGGGGGACAGGGCACCTGGCTCGTTTCTGGCAGAAGGACCTATGCCGACCTGTTTCTGAAACTGAGCAAAGACGAAGCCTTACGCCAAACCGCGCTGTACTTCTACGACGTCAATGCCAAGGCGAATTACCGCTTCCGGAACGGACGGCATCGGCTGTTTCTGTCTTACTACAGCGGCCGGGACGATTTTGACTTCGCGGATTTGTTCTTGCTTCGCTGGGGCAACCAAACGGCGACCCTGCGCTGGAATGCCCTGATCTCAGACCGAATTTTCTCCAACACCTCAGTGATCTGGAGCGATTACCGGTACCGCATCGGCTTCGGGGCAGGTGACTTCGGGTTTTTTCGAGATGCGGGCATTCAAGATGTGCAAGCGAAGCAGGACTTCACTTGGTACGCGGCAGGCAATCACACGGTGCGCTTCGGTGCGTTGTTGATTCGCCACACCTTCTCGGACGCCGTTTCCATTGACCCCGATCCCCAGCCGAATCGGGTGGGATGGGAAACCGCGTTGTACGGGGAGGATGAGTGGTCATTGAACGATTCATGGAAGGTGTTGGTGGGGATGCGGTGGTCGCGGTTTGATTTGGTGGCGGGGCCGGTCTTTGATTTGGATGCGGCGGGAGCCGTGGCGCAGCGTCGGACGGGCTCGTGGGGGGCGGTGCCGGGACAAGGCGGTTTGGAACCGCGTTTGGCCTTGCAAGGTGTTGTGGGAGAAGGAAATGGACTGAAGGCCTCGGTGGAACGCAACCGGCAGTACCTGCACCTGGTCTCCAATTCCGCGGCGGGCAACCCGACGGACTTGTGGATGCCGGTGTCGAACAACATCGCCCCGCTGGTGGCGGATCAGGTGAGTGTGGGGTGGACGCGGCCTTGGGTAGAGGGTGGCCTGACATGGGGGCTGGAGGGGTACTACAAGTCGATGCGGGATTTGCTGGAGTTCCGGGTGGGGGCGGATGTCTTCGCGCCGGAGACCTTGGAGTCGGAGGTGATTGTCGGCTCTGGAGAGGCTTATGGGCTGGAGATGATGGTGCGCCGCAACCGAGGGAAGTTGACAGGATGGGTGTCCTACACGTTGAGCCGCTCGTTCCGCACGTTCTCTGCGGTGGATGATGGGGACCCCTTCCCTGCGAGTTCCGACCGGATCCACGACGTTGCGGTGGTGGGGATGTGGGAGGTGGGGCCGCGGGTGTCCCTTTCGGCGAATTGGGTCTACCACACCGGCGATCCGGCGACCTTCCCGACCGGGCTGTACGCCATCGATGGCCGCCTCGTCACGCAGTATACCGAGCGGAATGCTGGGAGATTCCCGGCTTACCACCGGCTCGATGTGGGGCTCACGCTCCGGAGCAAAAAAGGCGTGGCGCGGAGCGGTTCGGCCGCTTGGCAGGCCTTCCGGGGTGGAGAGTGGACCTTCTCCGTTTACAACGCCTACGGCCGCGAAAACACCTACCTGATCAACTTCGAGTCCGAGTTCACCGACGATGGCACGTTGCAAAACCAAGCCGTTTCATTTGCCCTGTTCAAGGCCATTCCATCCATTTCCTATGATTTCAAGTTCTGACAACCGGTGGGCATGGGCCGGCGCGCTGGCCTGTGTGATCGGGCTCATGGGGTGCGAGCGCGTCATTGACCTCGACGTGGGGGAAAACCCGCGGCTGCCCGTTTTCTCCTTTCGGATGGACGCAGCCACAGGGGCCGTTGTGGGAACGGTTTCCACCTCGGTGGATTTCTTCTCCCCCGGGATTCCGCCCGCGGAGGTGGGTGTGACGGGGTGGTTAACCGATTCCGCTGGAGGGGAATGGCCGGTCGCGGAGCTGGTCGCCGGGTCTGGGGTGTATTCCGCGGAGACTGGCCGGGCTTGGGTGCCCGGTGAGCGGTGCGCGCTGGCGTTGGAGTGGGAAGGCCAAACCTACGAAACACAGGTCCTTGTCCCCGAAGCCGCCGCCATCGACTCGCTGGAACTGCGCCGCTTCGAAGGTTTCTTCGGCATCGAGCCTGACCCGGATACGTCTTGGCAGATTTTCGTTCACCTTCCCGCCTTCCCGGCGGTACGCAACATCCTGCTGGAGTACTGGGTGGACGGGGTTTACCAAACCGAGGTCACCCAGGTGTTCAAAACCACCTTGGATGCCGCTACCGAGGTGCCATTGGGCTGGAACCAGCGCTTGTTCAGCCCGGGAGAGGAAGTGGAGGTTTGGCTTTGGTCCCTTTCTGATGCGTCCTTCGCCTACTGGCAAGCAGTGGGGGACCTCAGTGGATTCGGAGGACCGGGAGGTGTACCGGGCAATCCACCCAACCACTGGAGCTTGCCCGCCCTGGGCCATTTCACGGTGGCACCCCTCACCCAAACTTCGGTCTTGGTTCCGCAATGAGGAGCAGTTCCGCAATGAGGCGCGTTCTGAAGCGCGTACTTTTGTCATGAAATTGTCATCCCGATACGAAGCATGCATCCTTATTTGAAGTTGGCGGTTCGTTTTGCTGCAGGGTTGCTCATCCTGGCGGCAGGGCTTGGGGTCACCCGGAAATTGATCGGCATGAAGGAGGATGCACCGATGCAGCCTCGGAAGGTGGCGGCACGTCCCGGGAAGGTAGTCCCTGCGAATCCCGGCCTGGTGGTGCCCCGGATCCCCCTCGAGGGCCGTGTGGACGCTTGGGAACGGATGGACATCTTGGCGGAGGTCACCGGGGTGTTGAAGCCTGGTGGAAAGGAGTTCCGTGAGGGGGTTCGGTTCCAAGCGGGCGAGGTCATGCTTCGGTTGGACGACAGCGAATGGCGGGCAGGGGTGGAGGGGGAACGGGGCAAATTCCTGCAGTTGCTGGGCAGTGCCTTGCCGGACATTCGAACGGATTTCCCGGATCGGTGGGCGGTTTGGGAGGCCTTCGTCGCCGGGGTCGATGTTCGTCGTTCGTTGCCCGAATTGCCGGAACCAGCGAGCCAGCGGGAGCGGTTGTTCCTGGCAAACCGGGGCATTGTCAGTTCCTACCACGCCATTCGGTCGGCAGAGGCCCGCGGCGAGAAGTACCGGGTGGTGGCTCCCTTCACGGGGGTCGTGGGTACGGCTTTGGTGGATCCGGGGGCGTTGGTCCGGGCGGGAACCTTGGTGGGTACATTGGTCGGTGGATCAGCTTTTGAGGTCAAGTCGGCCATCCACGCGCGGTACTTGCCCACGCTCGCGTTGGGGGATCCTGTTTCGTTCTACGAGGAAAACGGCACCGAAGTGGCCCGGGGGTCCATCGTCCGCATGGCCTCCCAAGTAGATGCTGCCACCCAGTCCGCCAGTGTGTACTGCAGGATTCAAGCGCTGCCTGGACATAGCGCTTCTTTGCGGGACGGTCGTTACCTGACAGGCGAAGCTCGGAGCCGAGCGATTCCGGATGTGGTGGAGGTCGGACTGGATGCCATCCAGCCGGACAATACCGTCTTCACAGTGGTGGAGGGACGGCTTCAGAAGGCCCCCATTGTCGTCCAGTTCAGGGGCACCCAGACCGCACTCGTTGCCGGCCTCACCCCCGGCATGTCGTTGCTCGCCCAGCCCATCCCGGGCGCCTACGAGGGCATGGAAATCGCACAGTGATGGAATCCTTGATCCGGGCCTTCATTCGGTACCCCTTGGCCGGGGACCTGGTCATGCTCCTCCTCCTGATTGGCGGCTGGATGGGACTGACCACCCTCCGATCGAGTTTCTTCCCAGAGGTATCCTCCAAAACGATCCTGATCCAAGTGGCTTATCCGGGCGCTTCCCCGGCAGAGATGGAGGAGGGAATCGTCTCGAAAATTGAGGAGAACTTGGAGGGCATTGCCGGACTCGACCAAGTGAAGTCCCAGTGCCTTGAGAATGCGGCAAACATCACCATCGAGGTCAAGGACCCCAATCAAACCGATGAGATCCTCCAGAATGTCAAAAACGCGGTAGACCGAATCTCCAGTTTCCCTGTCGGCATGGAACCGCCGATTGTGTTCAAGCGGGATGCCATTGCGGTGGCATTTTCTTTTGCGGTGACCGGCATCCAGGACCTCCATGCCCTCAAGGCGGAAGCCCGGCGCATCGAACAGGAATTGCTTGAGGCAGAGGAGATTTCCCAAATCGAGCTCAGCGGGTTCCCGGCGGAGGAGATTGAGATCCGCATTCGGGAGGAGAAGCTCAACGAACTCCAGCTCACCCTCAACGAAGTGGCTACAGCCGTCCGGAATGCGAACATCGAAACCACAGGAGGGCGATTGAAGACAGCTGCTGAGGAGTTGATTGTCAGAGGGCGTTTCCGGGTGTACGAGGCAGATGGGCTGCGGGACATCGTCATTCGCGGAGACCGAGACGGCCGGGTGGTGCGGTTGGGTGACATCGCGGACATTTCGGACCAATGGGCAGAGAACGATCCTTCCCGCAGTTGGTTCAATGGCATGCCCGCCGCCGTCGTCACGGTGAACAACCTCAATTCGGAGTCCATCCTGGACATCACAGATTACGTGCGACGGTACATCGAGGCCTACAATGCCCAAGGTGGAGAGACCCGCATCGAAGTCATCCGGGATGCCTCGGTGGTGCTGAATCAGCGGATTGAGATTCTCGTGAGCAACGGGGTGCAGGGATTCTTCCTTGTCATCTTGTTCCTCGCCTTGTTTCTCAACGCCCGAATCGCCTTTTGGGTGGCCTTGTCCATACCGGTCTCGTTTGCCGCCATGTTCATGGTCGCCGATCTCGTGGGCATCACCATCAACGTGATTTCGCTCTTCGGAATGATCGTGGTGGTGGGGATTCTCGTGGACGACGGAATCGTCATCGCGGAGAACATCTATCAGCACTATGAGCGGGGGGCATCTCGGTTGCAGGCCGCGGTGAACGGCACCCTCGAGGTGCTTCCATCGGTGGTTTCCGCCATCCTCACAACGGTGGTGGCCTTCAGTTCCTTCTTTTTCATCGAGGGTAGGTTGGGGGAGACCTTCGGGGACATGGCGAAGGTCATCATCCTCACCTTGGTGTTCTCGTTGGTGGAGGGGGCTTTGATTTTGCCTGCGCACATCGCGCACTCCAAAGCCCTGCGTCCCGGTGTCCAGCCCAACTGGCTGGAACGCATCTCGAAGCGGGGCTTGCATTTCCTGCGGGATCGGATGTACGCCCCGCTCCTGCGCCGGGTCATGGACCATCCGTGGGTGACCTTCTCCATCATCGCTGCGGTGTTCATGGTTTCGGTGCCGGGCCTGATCGGGGGGGGGTTGGTGAAGACCACCTTCTTCCCCTTCATCGAGGGGGACAACATCAACATCAACCTGACCATGCAGGCGGGGACCCGGGAACACCTGACCCTTGCGGAGCTGGACCGCATCGAGCAGGCCATCTGGGAGGTCAACGCCGCTGTGAGCGCCGACCGGCCCGATGGAAAGGAGGTGGTGCTGGCCGTGGACAAGCGGGTGGGACCAGGCACCCAGAACGGCACCATCAACGTCCAGCTCCTCAATGGGGAGGAACGCAACCTGCCTTCGAACGACATCAGCGCCCAGATCCGGGAGCGTGTGGGGACCGTCTATGGAGCTGAGAACCTGAGTTTCTCCGGCTTTTCTCCCTTCGGCAAGCCCGTTTCGGTCTCCCTGCTGGGCCGGGATTTGGCAGCCTTGGACCGAGCGACCGAGGACCTCAAGGCAGGACTGATGCAACGCGAGGATGTGAAAGACATCACCGACAACAGCCAGCCGGGTCCGCAGGAAGTGTCCTTGAAGCTGCGTCCTCGCGCCCGGGTCTTGGGCCTCACCGAGCAGGACATTTTAGGCCAAATCCGGCAAGCCTATTTCGGAACCGAAGTCCAGCGGTTGCAACGGGGCCGGGACGAAGTCCGCGTCTGGGTCCGCTTGGACGAGCGCGACCGAACCTCCCTCGGCGCCCTTGAGGACTTCCGCATCCGCACCCCGGACGGGTCCCGGGTTCCCCTGACCGAGGTGGCCGACTACGAAGTGGCCCGCGGCGTCACCTCCATCAACCGCATGTACGGCCAGCGGGAAGTCCAAGTGAATGCGGACATCGCCGGCCCGTGGGTGAGCGCAGCAGAAGTCAACGCGGACATCAAGACCCGCCTCATGCCGGAAATCCTGGCCCGCTACCCGCAGATACAGGTGAGTTATGAAGGCCAAAACAGAGAGCAAATCAAGTCCCAAACCAGCATCCAGCGCATCGCCCCGTTGATTTTCGGGCTGATGTTCTTCATCATCGTACTCACCTTCCGCTCCCCGCTCCAAGGGCTCGCGGTGTTCCTGCTCATTCCCTTCGGCTTGGTGGGCGTATCCCTTGGCCACTGGATCATGGGCGCCCAGATCAGCCTTTTCTCCATGTTGGGCATGCTTGCTTTGGTGGGCATTCTGGTGAACGACGCCCTGGTGTTGGTGGCGGCCTACAACAACAATTTGCGTCAGGGAATGGCCATGCGGCCTGCGCTGTACGATGCCTGCCTGAGCCGCTTCCGGCCCATTTTGTTGACCTCCCTCACCACCGTGGCAGGATTGGCGCCGTTGATGCTCAACAAGAGCTTTCAGGCCCAGTTCCTGATCCCAATGGCCATTTCTTTGGCGTATGGTTTGGCCTTTGTGACCATCATTACCTTGGTGCTGCTGCCCATCTTCTTGCTCTGGATCAACCCATTGCACCGCATCTGGGTGTGGGTGAAACGCGGTGAATGGCTATCTCAAGATGAGGCAGAGCCGACCAACCGGGAGGTTCAAGCCATGGAGGAACTCGAACAACACGGATAAACTATGGGGTCACAGAGCATCTCTTGGGGTAGGGCGTGGGTGGCAGGAATTTGCGTTGCCGTGGCGCTTGGGGGGTCATTGACCCCGGTTTTGGGACAGGCCCCGACGATGGGGCGGCAGGAGGTGGTGGCCCGGGCGCTGTCCAGCAACTTGGGCATCCAGATGTCCCGTTTGCAAGGGGCATCCGCCGAAATCAACGACAGCTGGGGGGCAGCGGGCGCCCTGCCCCGTGTAGCACTGACGGCCACCTCTTCGGCCGCCGTGACGGACCAAACCCGCAACCCCACCGCATTCCTTCAACAGCGCATCCTGGCCCAATCTGTGCAATGGGGCGGTACGGTAAACTGGACCCTGTTCGATGGCATGGGCATGTTCGCCAACAAACGTGCGCTGGAGTTGCTGGCCCAGCAGTCGGCGGGAGCCACGGATTTGCTCGTCGAGCAAACCGTCCAGGCGGTCTTGATGGCCTACGATGCCACGGTGGTGCAGCTGGCCCTGTTGGAGACCTTGGAGGCATCGATGGCCTTGTCCCGGGAGCGACTCGCCTTCGTGGAGAAGCGCCGAGAAGCAGGCCAAGCTGTAGAATGGGACCGGCTACAGGCCCTCCAGGGACTGGTAGCAGACAGCATGGCCTGGTTGCAACAGCAGCAGGCTTGGGATACCGCCCGCCGAAATGTGAACCGATTGATGGGGGATGCAGAGGAGGTCCTTTGGCTGCCCGCAGAGGGATTGAAGGAACCTCCGGCGCTGCCGGCCGAGTCGCTGGCTGCCGGCCGGGATGCCCTGCTTTCGAACGGCACAGCCATCCGCAACGCGGTGTTGGGGAGTATGTTGGCAAAGACGGCGGTGGACCAAGCCCAGTCCCGGTTGTACCCCGTGGTGGGGTTGACAGCCAACTTCGGGGACCAGCGGAGCCATTTTGAAGCGGATGCCTTCGAGCGGGATGGTCGAACCTTGAACAGCTCGGCCCAGTTGACCCTCAATTTCAACTTGTTCAACGGTGGGGCCACCCGGCGGGCCATCGAGCAAGCGCGCATCCAACAGGAGATGGCGGGTTTGGGCGAATCGCAGGAGCGGCAGGAAGCCCTGCGCCAGTGGGAGGCGGCCCGTTTCCGGATGGAGACCCAGGCAGGGATGTACCGGTTGGCCCAGCAGGCCACGGCGCAAGCAGAACAGTTGGTCGAAATCGCGCGGGATAGGTTGGACTTGGGCATGTTCAACTCACTGGCATTCCGGGATGCCCAACTGGCGCTGCAACGGGCCCAAGTGCAAGAGGTGGTGGCCCTCCAAGCAGGTTGGTCCGCTTTCTACGAGCTGGAGCGGTTGCGCGGTGCGCTGCGCGTGGGAATTGAGCCCGTGCCATGAGCCAGGCGTCAACTCACTAGAACCAGCGCCGTGGCTGCGGCGGCGCCCCTTCGATGGCTTCTTCCACCGAATCCGGCAATTCCGGGAAGAAATCCAATCCCGTCCGGCGCTCTACCTCATCGATGGTCACTGCGTACGTGGACAACGGTCCGGTGCCCGCGGCATTTCGGAGCAAGAAAGCGATGGCGGTCGGTGTGGGGAAGGGATCATAGACCACCTTGAAGTACCAATCGGGGATGGCCACCCCAGAGGCCAGCTCATCGAGGTCTTCGGTGAGCAGGGGACCCGACACCACATACAACGTGTCCCGGTCGCATGCCCAATCCCGCACGGCCTCCTCCAGTTGTTTCCAAATGCCGCGGTTGAACGAGGGGGCCTGGGGACTCATGTTGCTCATGAAGAAACTCTCCGACATGGCTCGGACACTCCAGGCGAAGTCGGCTGCGGGCGCCAGATGGCCTCGATCGTAGCCCGATCCGCTGTAATCCCGTGGACCCGCAGATCCTGACCGCACCTTGGGATCTACCCGAAAGTCGTCCTTCCTTTCGGCCGCACGGTAGCCGCAGGTGGCCCGGCAGAGCATGTGCTGGGTCCACGCAGCTTGTTCGAAACGATCGTCGTAACCCAGGGCATAAGCCCAGTGTTCGACCGTCTGCAAGCGTTGAGACGATTGAGGCAATCCCGGCCAGCCGGCGGCTCCCTCCCCACCCACCTCCTGAGCCCAGGTCCCCCAACCCTGCGCCATCCCCAAGACCCACCCCCCCAACAGGAGGGTCCACCGGCTGCGCACCGACCTCATGCCTCCTCCTGAGCGCTGCCTCCCTCGCGGTGCCCCGGAAACCGGAACCCCACGGGCTCTGGCCGTTCCTGCGCACCCAGCTCCCAATCCGTTACCGCCTCCAGAAAGTCGTTCAACACCCGAACCACCTGATCCGCATCCCATTGCCCCACCGGCCAGCTGCCCAACTCCCGTCCCTCCGGTCCCTCCGCATCGCCCACCCCCTCGCAAAACGGGAACTGCATCCACGCCGCCACCTGGCCATTCGATTGCTGGGCCAGGATGAGCTTCCCGAACTCCTTTTTGAGAATCTGGTCGTTTTTCATCGCCCGGTTGAACACCGATTCGGGATTGAATTGGAACGGCGAATCGCGGCGTCCGAGACTCGCCACCACCGAACCCCGGTGGGTCACCATGTCGTCGACCTCGACCTCCAGACCCAGGTTCAACTCAGCAGAAAGCCTCTGCAGCTCAGCCTTTACCATGTCCCGGAACACAGGCCACGCCTGGCGGGCGGCCTCCACATCCGACAACGCCTTCCGGTAGCGTGTGGTGGTGTTGAGGATTTGGCTCATGCAAACACCTCATTCGTGTTGGGGCGCGACCACATGGCCACCCTCCAAAAGGTACTTTTCACGCTGGAACAAGGCCAAATCCGCCGCAACCATCTCCCTGCACAAAGCCTCGAGGGTATAGGTCGGCTCCCACCCGAGCACCCGGCGCGCCTTCGAAGCATCTCCCACGAGTAGCTCCACCTCAGCGGGCCGGAAGTAACGCGGATCCACTGCGACCCGGACGGCGCCCGTGCGTGCATCCACTCCGACCTCGTTGACGCCCGTGCCCCGCCACTCCAAGGCGACCCCGACCTCGCCGAAGGCCATGTTGACAAAGTCCCTGATGGAGACGGTTCGGCCTGTGGCCAACACATAATCATCGGGCTCAGGTTGCTGCAACATCCGCCACATGCCCTCCACGTAATCCTTTGCATGGCCCCAATCCCGTTGGGCGTCCAGGTTGCCCAGGTGCAACTTCTCGGCCAATCCCAGGTGGATGCGCGCCACGGCCCGGGTGATTTTCCGGGTCACAAAGGTCTCGCCGCGCAGGGGGCTCTCGTGGTTGAATAGGATGCCGTTCGACGCGTGCATGCCATACGCCTCGCGGTAGTTCTTCACGATCCAGAATCCGTACAACTTCGCCACGCCATAGGGGCTGCGGGGATAAAAGGGCGTGGTTTCCGACTGAGGCACTTCCTGCACCAAGCCATACAGCTCTGAAGTGGACGCCTGATAGAACTTCACCCCGCGGTCCATTCCGAGGATCCGCATGGCTTCCAGGATGCGCAGCGTCCCGATTCCATCTGCGTTCGCCGTGTATTCGGGTGTATCGAAGCTCACCTTCACATGGCTCATGGCCGCCAAGTTGTAGATCTCGTCCGGTTGCACCTCTTGGATGATGCGGATGAGGTTCGTGGAGTCCGTCAAGTCACCGTAGTGTAGACGCAGCCGCACGGACTCATCATGGGGATCTTGGTACAGGTGGTCGATGCGGTCTGTGTTGAACAAACTCGCACGCCGCTTCACCCCGTGCACCTCATACCCTTTTTGCAACAGAAGCTCTGTCAAGTAGGCCCCGTCTTGCCCCGTTACGCCCGTAATCAGTGCCTTTTTCATTTCTTTTTTCTCAAAGCGTTTCCGCAATGCTCCAAGTTACCGCAATCAGTCCGGCCAAACAACCTCGCATTCCGCCTTGCCCTCAGAGCATCACTCACGGAAGTTCTGGTTCCGAATCAGTCCGGCGTAGACCCCATCGGCGGCCAGCAGGTCCTCGTGGGTCCCCACTTCCACCACCCGGCCGGCATCGAGCACAGCGATGCGGTGGGCATTGCGGATGGTGCTCAACCGGTGCGCGATGACCAGGCTCGATCTGCCTTGCATCAGCGCCTCCAGGGCGGCTTGCACCTCCTTTTCGGAAGCCGTATCCAAGGCACTCGTCGCCTCATCCAGGATGAGCAAGTCCGGGTCTCGCAGGATGGCCCGAGCGATGGCGATGCGTTGCCGCTGACCACCGGACAACTGGACCCCGCGTTCGCCCACCCGGGTGCCCAGCCCCTCGGGAAAACCTTGAATGAAGTCCCAAGCGTAGGCACGGCGGGCGGCCTCTTCCACCTCCTGCACCGTTGCCCCCGGACGACCATAAGCGATGTTCGAGCGGATGTCGCCGCCAAACAGGATGACCTCTTGCGGCACGTAGGCCAAACGCTGCCGATACGCAGACAATTCCACCCCTTCGATAGGCTCCCCACCCAGGGTGATCCGCCCAGCATCCGGCGCATGGAACCGAAGCAGGAGCGCCGCCAACGTGGACTTTCCGGCCCCCGAAGGCCCCACCAAGGCCACCTGTTCCCCCTGGCGAATCTCCAGGTCTACTCCGCGCAGGACCTCGACATCGGACCGGTTGGGATAACGGAACCGCACCCCTTCGAACCGGAAATCCCCCCGCAGCGACACGGTTTGCTGGCCCATCCAATCGCGGGCGGCCTCCTCAAGCCCCTCCGGCAGGGCCTCCTCGCCCGTCGCAGGCAATTCACCAGCGGTCCTTACCGCTTCCCTCGGTTCTGACAACAAATCCATCAGCGCGTCGATGGCCCCGAGCCCCCGCTGCAACTGCCCGAACATCGCTGCAATGCCGCCGATGGATCCCGCCACCAAGCCTGTCATCAGCAAAAAGGTGAAGAAATGCTCTGAGGCCAAGCCCCCCGAAGCCATCAAATCCGCGCCCTTGAAGATCACCAGCGTGATGGCCCCGAAGATGAACAGGATGATGAAAGACGAAAAGGCGCCCCGGCCGATGGCTCCGCGCATCGCCAACGACTTGATTTCCCGTGCACTGACGAGGTAGCGAAGGATTTCAAGTGCTTCGTTTGCCGTGCTCTTCACCCCCACAATGCCGGTCAAAGCCTCCTGGACCATCCCATTGGACGCGGCCACTTGGTCCTGTGTGGCCTTCGAGAGTTTGCGGATGGCCTTTCCGAACACCATGGCCACGAGGATCATGACAGGCAAGGTGGCCAGCATCAACAGCGTCAAGGTCACCGAGAAATAGAGCAGCGCGGCGATGCCGCCGATGATGATGATGAGCTGCCGGAGCAGTTCGGCCAAGACCGTCGTAAAAACATCCTGCACTGCGGTGATGTCCGCGGAGATGCGGCTGTTCAAATCCCCCACACTCCGCGTGTCGTAGAAGGACATCGGCATGCTCACCACCGCCTGAAACGCATCCCGACGCAGGGCGAGCATCATGTTCTCCGTCATGATGGCAAACAAGTAAACACGGGCAAAACTCAGCACGGCTTGGACCACCAGCACCACCAGGATTGCCCAACCGATGCGCTCTAAGTTGCCTAGGTCACCGCCCAAGAACCTCGTGATCCAGGATTCGGGTCCGGTTGCCCCGGCGTTGGAGGCAGATGCCCCACCCAAGCCCGCCACCCCGACGCCCCCCAACTGCCCCCAGAGCCGGGTGACCAGCAACGTCAACACCCCACTCAGGGAGAGGATGAGAATCCCCAGGGCATATCCCCAAAAGTGGGGCCTCAGGTACGTGCCAATGCGCCGCGCACGCCGCCAGTTCCGCCATTCAAACTTGCGGCCCTCCTCCTCGGTTGCGTTGCCTGCTTGCCTTGCCATGCTGCGAAGTTACGCTGAACATCAGGCCCAAAGGGAACTGCGATGCACCCTTTGGTGCGGGGGTTGGGCTTTCCCCAACAGGCACTGTGGAAAAGTCACAAGTTTTGTTGGGAGTTCGAAAGGCATCTGCTATCTTTGCCGTCCCTTTCGGAGACCTCGTTTCCAGGGATCAATTTCGCTCGAAGATGAAAAGGACTTTTCAGCCCTCCGTACGGAAGCGCCGCAACAAGCACGGTTTCCGCAAGCGCATGGCCACGGCCAACGGCCGCAACGTACTCAGCGCACGCCGCCGCAAGGGCCGCAAGAAACTGACGGTCAGCTCCGAGCGTCGCCACAAGGGCATCGAGCATTGAGCTTGAGGCAGGGGGCTTGAACCCCTGCGGGCACCCATTCCCCGGGTCCTAGATTCCGTCTCGGCGGAGCGCTAGGGTTCTACGGGGTGCAAGGGGCCGATGGCGTACCATCCGATTTCATGGCTGGCCACCCAGCATTCGACGGTCCGTGTGCGAACACGGGCCGTTATTTTTTTTCCGGGGGCGAGTTGGGCCGGGGTTTGGCCTTTCAGATCGACTTCGATTTCGTCCAAGAAACGCAAGTTGGGCCCTAGGGCCTTCCAAAGGGCTTCTTTGACGCACCAAAGGATGGTGAGGGTGGGGAGTTGGGAGTTTGGAGTTGGGAGTT
>CAYONT010000025.1:14506-32372 GCA_964405405.1 uncultured Comamonadaceae bacterium
TTGACGCACCAAAGGATGGTGAGGGTGGGGAGTTGGGAGTTTGGAGTTGGGAGTTGGGAGTTTGGAGTTTGGAGTTGGGAGTTTGGAGTTTGGAGTTGGGAGCGTTCCGAGGTCGAGAAGATGCGGGGGGCGACCCGAAGGAGCTGGGGGCGCGGGGTCTCGAGGTCGATGCCGATGGGGAAGGGGGCGACGACGGCCGCGGCCCAGAGCTGGGTGCCGTGTCGGGCGTGGGAGAGGGAGAGGTGCCGGGGGAGGGGAGGGGTGCCGGGGTCCTCCCACGCCCCGGCTTGGAGCCGGGGCCGCCCCTGCGCATCGTGGAGCAGTTGCCAACCGGGATCCAGCAGGACGTCCACGGCCTGAACCACTGCGGCCTGTTCCTCCCGGCGGTGCGCAGGGAGGTCGGCCAGGCGGCGCTCCGGGAGCTGGGGGCACCCTTCGGGCAGCGCTACCCCGTCCCATGGGCGAATCACCCAACGAACCCCGGAGATATCCGGCAACGACATCGGCTCAGGTACATCGGGCATGGGCCAAAGATACAGGGGCGCGGGAGGGGACGAAAGGGGGAAGAGCCCGCCCGAAGGCCAGCGTTGTTTTCGTAAATTTGGCCTACAAACAAAACGAAAGGAAGCCATGGGTGCTCAAGGAAATACGTTGGGAACGGCAGTGGGAACGTCGGTTGCGGTGTTGCCTTACAAAGTGAAGGACATGTCGCTGGCGGAGTGGGGCCGCAAGGAAATCCGGCTCGCAGAGGCTGAAATGCCCGGACTCATGGCACTGCGGGCGCAGTATGGCGCAACGAAGCCCTTGCGCGGGGCCCGGGTCGCAGGCTGTCTGCACATGACCATCCAGACCGCTGTACTCATCGAAACCCTGATTGAGTTGGGCGCAGACGTACAATGGTCTTCCTGCAACATTTTCTCCACGCAGGACCATGCCGCGGCAGCCATCGCGGCGGCCGGTATTCCGGTTTATGCTTGGAAGGGCATGACCGAGGAAGAATACGAGTGGTGCATCGAGCAGACCCTGTACTTCGGTCCGGAGCGCTTGCCGTTGAACATGATTCTGGATGACGGAGGCGACCTGACCAATGTGGTGCTGGACCGCTACCCGGAAATCGCTGCGGGGGTAAAGGGCATCTCGGAGGAAACCACCACGGGGGTATTGCGTTTGTACGAGCGCCAGAAGAATGGTACCCTCACCATGCCGGCCATCAACGTCAACGACTCCGTCACGAAGTCGAAGTTCGACAACAAGTATGGATGCCGGGAGTCTGCGGTGGATGCGATTCGCCGGGCCACGGACATCATGATGGCAGGCAAGGTGGCCGTCGTTGCGGGCTATGGTGATGTGGGCAAGGGTACCGCAGAATCGCTGCGCAATGCGGGTTGCCGTGTGATGGTTACCGAAATCGATCCCATCTGCGCCTTGCAGGCCGTGATGGACGGCTACGAAGTGAAGCGCATGGCGGACGCCGTGGTAGAAGCGGACATCGTGGTGACGGCGACGGGCAATTGCAACATCATCACCGCCCCCCATTTCCGGGCAATGAAGGACAAAGCCATTGTGTGCAACATCGGTCACTTCGACAATGAAATCGATGTCGCTTGGCTGAACACCCACTACGGAGCAACCAAGGACACCATCAAGCCCCAGGTAGACCTCTACAACATCGACGGCAAAGAGATCATCCTGTTGGCAGAAGGCCGCCTCGTCAACTTGGGTTGCGCCACGGGCCATCCCAGCTTTGTGATGTCCAACTCCTTCACGAACCAAACCCTCGCCCAGATGGAATTGTGGCTCCGGGGTGGTCAGTACGAAAACCAGGTGTACACGCTGCCCAAGCACCTCGATGAGGAGGTGGCGCGGTTGCATTTGGCCAAGGTGAACGCCCAACTCGAGACTTTGACGACCGAGCAGGCATCCTACATCGGCGTTTCGGTGGAAGGCCCCTTCAAGTCGGAGGCTTATCGATACTGAGCCAAGGGCCAGTCTACCGACTCAAGGTCAGGCAGGGCAGCCCGGATGGGTTTCAGTTGTACACCCGCAAGACGGGCGGTGTCCATTGGGTTCGGTAGCGGTGCAAGGGCACGGTGGCTGGACCGGTGACGACGCTTCCATCGAGGATGAGCCATTCCGAGTCGCTGCAAGGATCGGTCAGGAACAAACCGTCCGCAGAAACCCCTACCTGGCAGGCCGAGTCGATGTTGTAGGTGGCGTGTCGGTCCAGGGCAACGAATTGGTCCAAGGTGTAGCGGTACACCACGATGCCTTGCGAACCACCGCTGAGGAACATGTGTCCCGTTGGAACCGTGAGGGCTTGGTAACCAGGGAGGTTCACATTGATTTCGAAATCCACGGGAACGTATGGGATGTCCTGCTGCATCCGGTCGCAAGCACTGCACGCCATCAATGCCATCAGCACAAACACCGGCCCCGCGTGCCTTACCTGTCGTCTCATGGCTTTGGATTTTGGGAGGGAGGCACGTTGGCGGCTCCGAGATTTCCTAGCAAGTCTCGGGGCTTTCCCGCGACGAATTCCTTCAAATAGCGAGGTTCTGCGTAGGCCAAATCCGCAAACACCCCACGCTCCACCGCCTCCAATACCAACCTGCCGGCCCACCGGGCCTCGGGGTCACAGGTCACAACGTGCCGAAACTGGCCCCCAGGAACATGGGCAGCCAGGGCCCGTGCGGTTTTCTCCGCGGCATTGCCCACAATGGTGAGGTCAGACGGCAATGCATCGGTCCAAATCCCCCAGGGCATCCCCCCCAACACCAGTGCTTGGGTCTCCATCGTACGCTCCCAACCGCCGTCCTCCCGAGGCGCAAAGGCCGCCGCATACACTTCGTCTCTCCGGGCATCGAGTACGGCCAGTACCCCTCCCGCCCCTTCGCTCCCTCCCGCTCCCTGTCCCAAGCCGTGACAAAGCAACTCCAACGTGTCCAGTACCACCAACGGCCGCCCGAGCGCATGGGCGATGCCCTTCGCCGTAGACATCCCGATGCGCAGACCGGTATATGAACCCGGGCCCGCGGACACAGCCACCACCTCGATCGCCCCGGGCGCCAACCCCACCTCACGGTGCACGGCGTCCACCAGAGGCAACAACACTTCTGCATGGACATAACCCGTTCCCTCTCCCCCCCGCTCCGACCGCGCTCCCCGGCACACCCCACCCTCGAACAGCGCAACCGAACAGGTATGGGCCGAAGTCTCTAACACCAGCGCCCACCCCCCCTTGGACATCATGGCGCCTTCTTCCCGTCCCCCCCCTCAGGGGCCGCAGCCGCCTCCTCGACCACATCGCCATCTTCGCCTTTCCGAGAAACCCATTCAAATGGACCCGAAATCACCACATCATCCACCGACAATCCCGACAACACCTCGATGTAGCGACTGTCCTGAATGCCCGTCGAAACCACCCGCCAAACCGCCTTTCCATCCTCCCACACAAACACCCCGATCTCATTTTCTGTCCCCCCCCCATCACCTATCTCCTTATCTCCTGGCTCCTTGTTTCCTGCCGCTGCACGCGAAGTCACCGCCTGGATGGGAATGGACAGCACCTGGGACTTGCGGGCGGTGAGAATCTCAACCGACGCACTCATGCCCGGACGAAAAGGAGAGCCTGCAGCCAAAAGCTCTCGGTAACTCTCCTCCAACAACCGCACCTTCACTGAGAAGTTGGTGACCTGGTCCAAGTTGAAACCATTCGCACCTGCATTGAGGGCTGTGTTTCCGATTTCCGTTACCGTGGCGAGGAACACCCGGTCAGAATAAGCATCCACCAACACCTCGGCAGAATCCCCCAAGCCCACCCGAACGATATCGCTTTCATTCACCTCCACATTCACCTCCATGGCGCCCAAGTCGCTGATTTTCATGATCACCTCGCCCGCAGTGAACCCTGTTCCCTGAACACTTTCTCCCAGTTCCTTGACCAAGGCCGTCACCGTACCCGCTTGCGGAGCCCGCAACGTGGTGCGCGAGAGGTTGACCCGAGCCTCCGAGACCGAAGCCTCGGCGCTGCGGATGGCGAAGTTGGCGCTTCGGATGCCTTCCTCGCCTGCCTTCCGGGCGGCCTCTGCCGATCGAAATTGCACCTCCGCTTGGTCATAGTCCGCTTGGGACAGTACCCGGTCTTGGAATAAAGTCTGCGCACGCTTCCAAGCCTTTTCCGCTGCGAAATACTGTGCCTCCGCTTGGGCTGCTTGCGCCTTTGCAGCGGCCAGGTTTGACTGGGCCGTATTGAAAGCCGCTTCTGCCCGGTTGAGTACGGAGACGTACGTGTCGGGATTGATTTGAACCAGCAGGTCGCCCGCCTTCACCACATCACCCTCCTTGACCGGGAGTTGGACAATTTCGCCGCTTACTTGGGCCGTGATTTTGACTTCCACCTCAGGTTGAATCTTCCCAGATGCCGAGACACGCTCGATGATGTCCCTTGACGAGACGCGCTCAGTGGTGACCTGTGGCAATTTCTCGCCCCTGCCCCAGAGGGCCAGTGCTGCGAGGAGCGCTACCACGGCGATGCCCACAATCCATGCAATGCGCTTGCGGTTCTTTTTCATCGGAAGGTGAGGGGTTTGCCAGAGTAGAAGTCGAGGATTTTGTGCTTGAAAGCCGCGTCGTATCTGGCCTGGAGCCAACTGCCCCGAGCAGCATCTAAACGATTTCGGGCATCGGCGTACTGCCAAGCGCCCATTGCACCGGCTTCAAACTGCTTCCGGGCGGCTTCCTCGGCCCAGGTCGCAGCGTCCAAGGCAGCTTGTCGGGAGGAGAGGGTTGCGGCAGCGGCCTGCGCGTCTGCCCAAGCCCGTTCCACCGTTTGGGTGAGGGTGAGCCGGGTCGATTCCCACTGGAGCGAAGTACGCAGCACATTCACATCCGCTTGTTCGATGTTGTTTCGAACGCTGAACCCGTTGAAAATGGGAATGCTCAAGGAAAAGAAAATGCTCTGGTTGCGGTTGTCGCGAAACTGTTCGCCAAACGCCACCGTCTCGAACCCTGAATACACCGGTTGCTGCGTGGTCAGGGCGAAAGAAAGCGTATCGTTGATGAACACATCCCCGAGTTCAATCGTTTCGTACGTCGGTTCACCGACAGGACGTTTGCGGGCTCCCGAGAATCCCGTCCCCATGTTGTAGCTGACGAAGGCGCGGGGGGATCGACCTGCGGCAGCCAGTCGCCGGACCAGCAAGGCATCTTCCTGAGCGAGCTGCGCCTGCCGCACCTCCGGGAACGAGCCCAGAGCATGTGCCACCGCCGCGGCCGGGGAAGGCGGCAAATCGCCTGCGAGCAAATCCCCTTCCGCGGGCCGGGCCAGCTGCATCGCATCAGCAGTCTGGGCATCCAGTCGCAGCAATTGGGCCAAATTCAGCCGCGCCAAACCCGCCGCCTGTTCCGCAGCGACCACATTCGCTTCATCCGCAGCCAACTGGGCCGCGAAGTTGAGCCCATCCGACTCGGCCGCTGCACCCGCAGCCACGAGCTTACGGATGCGCTCATACTGCTGGACCGATGCGTCACGGTTCGCCCGGGCGATGCCCACAAATTCCTCCTGGAACAGGCCGTTCAGGAAGGCGGCCGCTACCGTCAGAGCCACCGAATTCTGAGCCAACGCAATCGCAACCTGCGATTGGGACTGGGCGAGCCGGGCCCGCTCCAGGTTGAGGTGGTTCGTGAAGCCGTTGAACAGCACCAGCCCCGAAGAGAGTCCCATGCTGTTTGACCGGATGCGGCTTGTGGCGAACTGGTTGGTGAAGGGGTCGATGGTTTGGCCGAAGTTGTAGCCGTGTGAGGCCGAGGCATTGACCGAAGGCAGGAAGGCTCCCAGCGCGCCGCGGGCTTGGATGTCGGCAACGGCGGTGCCCAGCGCAGCTTCCCGCAACTGGAGATTGTTGGCGAAGGCATGGTCGATGCAACGTTGGAGGGTCCAAACGTTGCCCATCGGTTCGGGCTGCGCCTGCGCGCGCGCCATGCCCCACCCGCCCAGTAGCAGCACCCCGACCCAGGCGAGCCAGAAAAAGCCTGCCATCCTTTCGGGGCCACCGCGAAGACCCCGAGAACGCATGGTCTGTTCCATCCTATGGTGGGTCTGTCCCACCGGGCGTTCCATCGGCTGCTGCATGCTACAAATCTAACGCCCGTGGGGGGTAGCTACGACCTGACAGTGAAACCTTTGCAGACCCGTTGCCCCCGGCACCTCCAAGAGACATTGCCAGGATCCTGGCGGCAGGTGTTGGGGCAGTTCGAACGTGCGCAGGCCTGCGGGCCAGGTCGATTGGTGAAGGGTTTGGCCTGCCAAACCCATGATGGTCAGCTGGCCCGCCACCGCGAGGGGTTGGGGGAGTTGCAAAGCCAGTGGTCCAAGGGTGGGATTCGGGAAGGCGGACATGGCACCCAGTGCAGCCGGTGGAAGATTCGGCACGGCGTTCGTCTCCCAAGTGTCGAGGGTCGTGTGCAGGCAATCGAGGCCCACCAGTCCCCCCGGCCGGAAGATGGCGATGCCCCGGGGGTAGGCATTGATCCAGAGGTTGCCCGCAGCATCGGGCGCGATGTCGTCAATTTGTTCCGCAGGCAAGGACGAGTTTTCGGTGGTCCAGGTTTCCCAAGTTGCTGCGCCGGGCAACAACCGTGAGATGCCACCGTTCAGAAAGCCGTCAACATCATAGCCGCAGGCATACAGGGTTCCATCGTTGCCGACTTCCACCCCGAAGACGTTCAGCGCCATGAGGTTCGCATTCGCCGGGGTCCATTGGGTCCAGTTGCCGTCGAGGTGTCTCCAAAGTCCCTCCGGGGTGGCTAGGAGGATGGCCCCGTCTTCGGTGAAGGCGATGTCGTTGACCACGGAAATCCCTGCGGCGCCGGCTTCAGCGAGGTTCCAAACGCTCCATTCGTTGCCGACTGCGGTTGCGTCGTAAACGGCGATCTGCTGGAAGCCTCCGAAATGGGCCCGTCCGGCTGGGTCGGTTCCGAAGCCGTAGGTGTAATACTGCAACGGGCTGTTCGTGAGGTCCCAGGTGGTCCAGGTGCCCGTGCTTCCCGCGTACATGTGCGTGCCGTAATCGCTGTAGAAGAACACGTTGCCCCATCCGTCTGCGACACTTTCGGTGACCCAACTCACCGGGGAGTTGGTTCCGTCGAATACCTCCCAGCTGCCATAGTCGGAGTAGTTTCCACCCGGAATGCGCACCACCGTGCCAGAAGTGCTGTTGTAGGCGAACCAAAGGTTGCCAGCACTGTCTTCACACACCGTTGAGCCCACCGTGGAAAGCGATTGCGGAGAGGGGAAGAGCCCCTGGTTGTATGGGCCATAGCTCTCCCAACGGGGACAATCGAAGACGTGGGCGCCGCCGTTCCCATTCGCCACCCAAAGACGTTGTTGGCTGTCGATGAGGATGTTCTGGTTGAAATCTTCGGACAAGCCGGCGCTGTAACGCGTGTAATCCCGCCAAGAGCCGTCCACGAAATGGCTGACACTGCTGATGCCAGCCGTCCAGAAAGTACCCTCGTGGTCGATGTGCACGTCGAAGAGGATGTCACCCGAAGGATGGAAACTCCACGAACCGTCGGTTTCCACCAGCACGGCACCCAAACCTTGGCTTCCGGAAACGGTGTAAATGGCACGACCGGCTCGAAAATACAGGTCGAGCACCGTGCACCCTGTCAACCAAGGGGCTTCTTCAGGTCCCACCGTCGACCAGTTGTTGCCATCGAACACAGCGACCTCATCAGACCAGGCCCAGCCGCCCGTGACCACATGCAGCCGTCCCACCTCATCGAGCGCGATGTCCGTGATTCCCCAGCCTGCGATGGTGCTGTTGTTCCAATCGTAGGTGCTCCAGACCCCATTTTGTAGACGGCTGACGGCCAAATCCGTTGCCACCCAGACCGTTCCATCCTCCCCCACGAGCAATTTGCGGCACGTGTGATCCGGAAGGTCCGAATTCGCTGGCGTGTAGATTTCCCAGTTGGCACCATCAAACGAAGCCAGGCCTCCCACGTTGAGGTTGACCTCTTGAAACACCATCCACACCTTGCCGTCCGGTCCCAGGGCCACCCCCCGCAAGTGGGAGGACGGCAGGGGGGAGTTGCCGGCGTTGTAAGTCGTCCAGGCGCCATTCGTTCCCCGGGTGAGTCCTCCGGCACTGGCCACCCAGACTTCGCCTGAACCGTCCACCGCCGCCCCGTACACCATCGAACTCGGCAAGTACCCATCGACATTGCTCCAACAGCGAAAGATTTCGTCCCCGGGGTCCACCCGCACCAGACCTCCTTCAGAGACCATGAAAGCGTTGCGGCCACAAGTCCAAAGGTTGCCCACCGGGTCGCTCTGAAGAAAAGCGTGTTCTTCGCCCGCCACGCCGGTGTTTCCGGAGCGCAGGTAATGCCAAGAGGGGGGGAGGGTTTGGCCTGCCAAATCACAGACGCCAAAAAACGCGAAAAGCAAGAGCAGGGCACGTCTCATGCCCCAAAGGTAGCGACCGCTGGGCTACAGACCGATGATGCGCAAGCTGACCCGACGGTTCGCCTCCACCTCCTCCGGCGTCTGCGGATCCGGGAACAGCATGCCCGCCCGCCCCACGCCCTCCACCTCCAGCCGCTGTGGATCGACCCCTTGGGTGACCAGGTATTCCCACACCGCCCGCGCCCGTTCTCGCCCCATGCGTTCGCAAACCACCTCCTCCGGATTGGGTCCCGGCGCATTGACATGGCCGATCAAGGCCAAACGCACCATCGGATTCACCGCCATGAATTCGACCAGCGAGGCCAAGGTCGGCAACGAAGTGTAGTAGATCTCCTGCCCGTCCCCGAGGAACTCCAGCGAGGGCAACTCCTGCTCCATCCCCAGGGCAAGTGGGCGCAACCAAAGGGTATCGTTGCCCGGCGCCTCCGCTGCCCACCAGCGGTCTACGTAGAGCATGTACCCCGCCCGAACGCAAATCCGGGTGTACCGGCGGAAAGGCTGCACGGTTACCTGCGCGTGGGCAGCCGCAGGCAGCACCACCGGCTTCCGGGGATGCAACCCCTCCACCTTCACCTTCGCCACCACGGGCTCACCCGTGCCCGCATCGACCACGTGCCACGTTTGCTCATAGGGTTCCACCACCGCTTCGTTGCCCGTGAGGAACGGGCTCCGCTCCACCACGAACTGCGCGTGGACATGAAACCTGAACCCCGCAGTGAGCGCGGAGGCCAGGAGCCAAGTTCGGAATCGCGGGAGCCACATGGTGTGGGCTTACGCGAACCCGGGCAGAAAGGTTGAGGCAAAATGCGGGATTTTTTGGGCCTGTGGGGGTTAAATTTGGCCTATGAAAAATCCGTCGCGGCAGGGGTGGGTTCTTTTGATTTCCATGACGTTGCTGGTCATGGCTTCCCTCGATTTGCAGGCGCAGTGCGTCATGTGCAAGGCGGTCGCGGAAGAAAGCGCCGATGCAGGAGGGTCGGGGAGGGGCTTGAACACCGCCATCCTGTACCTCATGGCCGTTCCTTACGTCCTACTTGGAATCTTGGGGGGCGTCTTTTTCTGGAAGCGCCGGAAGTCCTGAGCACGGGTCGCCGCCGCGTGGCTCAGTGCGGGTAGTAAGGCGAAATCATCCAGTATACCAGCACCCCAGTCAAGGTCACGTACATCCAGATGGGCCAGGTGATTCGGGCGATGCGGCGGTGTTTTTCAAACTCACCCAGATAACCCCGCACGAAGGTGAACAGCACCAGGGGCAACACGATGGCGGACAACACGATGTGCGTCAGCAGGATGAAGAAGTAGACCCCGCGCCAAGCACCGGTACCGCCGTAGGGTGTGCTCTCCGTGGTCAGGTGAAAGACGACATAGCTGAGCAGGAACAACACGCTCAGGCCCATGGCTGTGGTGGTCATCCGCCTGTGCAACTGGACATTCTTTTTGCGAATGGCCCGGTAGGCGATGGCCAAACAAAGAAAAGCCGTCCCATTGAGCAAGGCATTGAGCCGGGGAAGCAGGAACAGCCGTTCCCGCGTCTCTGGAGCAAGCGACTCAGGAGCTGGAATGAAATACAGCAGGGTAACGATGGCGGGAACCGCTAGGGTCAAGGTCCAAACAACGGCGCGGATGCGGCGTTCGCGGTCCGCAGGAGCAGGGTGTGCGTTCATGGTTCAGGTTGGGCCAACAGTTGCAAAATGTGGTCCGCGAGCAGATCCACCTCTTCGGTCGATGTTCCGTCATACACCCCCCGGATGCGTCCCTGCCGGTCTACCAGGGTGAAGGTGTCGCTGTGGAAGAACCCCCCCGCAGCGGTGTCGCTGGGCAAAGCCGTGGCCAAGTACCCATGACGTGCCAAGTCATAAATGAGGGAATCCGGCCCGGTGAGAAAGGTCCATCCCTGCGGATCCGCCCCCAACCGATCGGCATAGGCCCGTAGCACTTCGGGGGTGTCGTGCTGGGGATCCACGGTGTGGCTCAGGAACAGGACTTCGTCCGCGGTGACACCCCGGGCACGCAACAGAGGTTGAAGCCGTGCCAGCTGGCTGCTCATGACCGGACAAATTGTGGGGCACGATGTAAAAAAGAAATCTGCGACCCGCAGTCGATTCCCCACATTCCTGTGGGAAAACTCCTGTCCAAATTGGTCGGTAAGTGCAAATGCGGGAACGGTGTGTCCCGGCTCCCCCAACACCGGCAACACCGGCTCTGAGGCCATGGCCGCCATCCGCTTCTTCCGGGCGTACGCAGCCTCATCCATCTCCTTCTGCAACAGGGCGATGTCTTCCACAGCGTCCCGGATGTCGTTCTCTGAAGCGGCGTGATACACCCCCCGCAAGTACCCTTCTGCATCGACCAGCCAAACCGTGGCAATGTTGTCGGGCTCCGCGGCATCCCGCTGGATCATGAAATCCCGGCCGATGAGGGAATCGATGGCGCCCTGGTCACCGGTAAGGAATTGCCACTTGCCTTCGAAGCCGTTGTAGCGGGTATTGCGCTCCACATAATCGCTCAGCACGGCTGGGGTGTCGTGTGCTGCATCCAAGGTGAAACATACGATGGAAATGTCGGACTCGTCCCGGTAACGGAAGTTGGGCCACAGCAGGGAGCGGGTGATGTTCGCCGCATAGGCCCCGTTGGTGGAGAAAAACGCAGCCAACCAGACCTTGCCCCGCAGCGAATCCGAGGAGAAGACCAAGCCGTCCTGGTTCGTGAGCGCAAACCCACCCACCCGGGTTGCCTCGGCTGTGCGGCCCTCCACAGGTCCATCTGGCGTGTAATAGGGTAGGGTATTGAAGTTGTGTTCCCCCATCACCCCGAAGAGCAACAACCCCAACAGGGGCAAAAACAAAAGTACGCCCCCGAGGAGGGCGTACTTTTTCATGCGGTTGTTCCCTTTCACGGCAACCCGTCCTGACAAATCAGTGGAACGTATTGAAGGCATCCATGTGGCCGAAGCCTTCGCGGATAGCAATGAAAATCAAATACAAGATGAACAGGATGTAGGGTGCCAGAATCACCCGGCGCAAGTTCTTGCGCTCATCGCCCAAGTGCATGAACACCATGACGATGTAACCTGCCTTGACCAACGTGAGAAAGATGAAGGTCCACTTGATGGCCGTCCAGGAGAAGTCCTCCGAACGCTTGAAATACACCCCCATGCCCACCTCTACGATGGTCAGCAAGGTGAGCAGGGCAGTCACCTTCCAAATCTTAGAACGAATCTTCGCGCCTTCAGCGTCGCTGTGGTGCGCGTTGAGGGCGTAGCTGTCGTTGACAATCAAATCGTCTCTTTCCATCGCTCGTCGGTCAAATGAGGTAGAAGAAGGTGAACACAAACACCCAAACCAAGTCTACGAAGTGCCAGTACAATCCAACCTTTTCAACCGTTTCGTAGTGCTTCCGGCGCTCAAACACCCCGTTGATGGCCATGATCAAAACGATCAGGTTGATAACCACTCCGGAGAACACGTGGAATCCGTGGAATCCAGTGATGAAGAAGAAGAAGTTGCTGTACGTCTGTTGTACCGCGTACTCGCTGTCCTGCAGGTTCGCTCCGAAGGTGAAGTTCGCAGAACGGGCATTCCAGAGCTTCGCCGCTTCGGCACCCACCACCTTTGTCTCGTTCTCCACGTACTTGTTCAATCGCACTTCATGCAGATGCGCTTCGTGGCTGCCGTGGGCACCGTTCTCGGTGAAATGAACCTCCGTGCCATGCTCAGACAGTTCCACATCTGGGGTTCCTTCGAGCCATTTGGCCGCCAAATCACCGAAGTGGTGGTCCATGTATACTGGTGTTCCTGCGGGAACCGTCACCGAAGTTCCGTCCTCTGCGGCCACCGTTACCTCGGTCTGGGTTAAGAATGACCCCCCTGATCCGTGGATGAAGTGCGACCACTCCCAAGCCTGTGAACCCAAGAAGATGAGTCCTCCCACCACAGTAGCCGCCAACCACGCCACCACCCCACGCTTGTCGTTCCGGTGGCCCGCTTCTACAGCCATCACCATCGTCACCGAAGAGATGATGAGGATGAACGTCATCAAGGCCACGTACATCAGAGGGTATTCTCCCTCCACGCCCGGCAACGCCCGGAAAACCTGTTCACCGATGGGCCATGCCTCGGTGCTTCCTGCCCGCGCGAATCCGTATGCAGTCAACAACCCGCCAAACGTCAATGCGTCCGAGACGAGGAAGTACCACATCATCATCTTGCCGTAGCTCACGCTGAAGGGGGAACGACCTCCGCCCCAGAGGACTTCTTTCGAAATCGCTTTTGTTGCTTCTCCGCCCATGATGGGAATTTGGGTGCAAACTTACTAAATCCGCCCCCAATGGCGGCCGGCCCGCGCTTTAATCGAGAATCGTTCTAAACAACCCCCTTCGGCCGCCCGAGATGGGGACAACCGACCTCAAGCGAGGAACAAGAATCCGTACAGGTAGAGCCACAAGATGCCGAGGAAGTGCCAGTAAATACTGAGGGTTTCCAAGCGAATCACGTCCCCCGGGTGGATGGTGCCCACGCGGATTCGGATGAGGTTCACGACCAGATAGGCCAAACCCAACACCAAGTGCACAATATGGACCACCACCAGGACCCACAAGTAGCCACCGCCCGAATTGTTCGTGCGCGACACCTCCAGCGTCACGGGTTCCAACATCCCCGTGTCGTCCGGGAGGAAAAAGTCCCGCTTCTCGGGCGCGAAAATCAGGGGCCGTCCGTTCCATTCGACCTCATAGTCCCGGCCGTAAACCCCGGGACCTTGGCGCATGGCGTCGAGGTTGTTCCACTTGTAAGCCTTCAATCCCCCCTCCGTCTCGGTCACGGTATAGCCCATTCCCAGCCGGGAGAGATCCGCCCAGCCCTGCCGTTGGCTCAGGGTGAAAGCGATGCCCAGCAACAAGGTGGCCAGCAAGGCCCACTGGGACTGCGCCTTCCGTCCCGCCCGCATGGAACGCAGCGACCACCACAGGGTCAGCGAGGACAAGACGATGAACCCGTTCGACAGCCCCAGGGCAGCAGGCGGCTGTACCCGGACCCAGTACGAACCCGTGTGCGACACGATGTAGGCACTCGTGAGTCCGGCGAAGAGCATCACCACGGCGAAGACGATGAAGTACATCAGCATCTTTTTGGTGCGGGAGCGAACCGCAGGGTCTAGGCCGGCGAAGACATCGCGGCGGTCGGTGGCGGGCGTATCGTTCATGGGGTCAGAGTTTGTCGAGAACGTAGGCGATTTGGACCAAGGGGAGATACAGGAACGACGCGAACATCAGGCGGCGGGCATCGGCCAGCGCCAGCGTGCGGTAGAGGCGGTAGGCCGCCGCCAAGAACCCCAGGCCAGCCAGCAAGGCCACGACGAGCGCGATGTTGCCGACCATCGGCTGGCCGGTGGGCAGCGCCCACGGGAGCAGCGAGGCCGGGATGCAGAACGCGGTGTAGGCCAGGATTTGGAAGGCCGATTCCCGGGTGCGGCCGGCGGGGAAGGGGAGCATCTGGTAGCCCGCCCGTTGGTAGTCGTCGTGGGCGAGCCAGGCAATCGCCCAGAAATGGGGGAACTGCCAGAGAAACTGCACCGCGAACAGCGTCCCGGGCTCGATGCCGAAGTCGCCCGTGGCGGCCACGTAGCCGATCATCGGCGGCAGGGCCCCGGGGAAGGCCCCCACGAAAACGCTCAGCGACGTCCGGGCCTTGAGGGGCGTGTAGATGAACGCGTAGGAGACAATGGCGGCGACGCCGAGCCAGCCGCTGAGGGGGTTGAGGGAGAACAGGCAGGCCAAACCGACCCCCGCAGCGGCGAGGCTATACGCCAGCGCCGTTTTTCGTGCCATTCGGCCTGTGGGCAACGGCCGGTTCCGGGTCCGCTCCATGAGTCCGTCGATGCGGTGCTCGATGAGCTGGTTCAGGCCATTGGAGGCTCCTGTCAACAAATAGCCACCCAAGACGATGCGAAGCAATGTGTTCAAATCAATCGTGTCCACGGCCATGAACCAGCCGAGCACGGCAGAGAGGACCACGAAGAACCCGAGCCTCAGTTTGAACAGGGTGGCGAGATCGCGCATCGGTGCAAAGTTACATCGGTGCATCGGGCTTCGCCGTTCCGGGGTCACCAATCCCGTTCCTCAAGGGTACGGCCCCACCGAATCCCCAGCTCGAGCCGTTTCCACTCGTCCCGCAGGTCGGAGTTCGGTGGCACGGGCACCGGTGCATGCGCCTCCGCGGGGGAACCCACCGCCTGCCGATAGGCGACCCGCACAAACACCTCCCCACCGCTGAGCCGGGGAGCCATCCAGGCCGCCTCGGCCCAGCCCCGCCAAGTCTCCACCGTCCCCGCCTCCGCCACCAGGCCATCCCCATCATAGACCGCATCCACCCCGTAATCGGCCGGGCGCTCCAGGTAGCTCACCCACGGCACCGAGCCCACCGTCCCCTGGGACGCCCCCGCCGCGGCATCCGCCGCCAGCCAGACCCCGGCCCGCCCATCCGCGACCCCCACCGCCACATCGTCCACCCCCTGCCGCATCCAAGTCCCCCCCACCCGCCAACTCCACGTTCCCCCCCACCGACCCGCTGGCAACCCCGTCCCCACCACCTGGAGCCGCCCCTCCACGAAATTCGCCCCCCCCGGATGACCCAACGGCGTCCGATCGTGCGTCCAAGCCTGCCCGGGCGCCCCGTGGCTGTACGTGAAGGGGCGCACCTGCACCACCTCCGCGACCACCCCGTGCCGTTCCCCCTCGTCCCACCAGCGCGCCGTCCCCAGGCCCCCCCATTTGTTCGCCCACCAGCCCGTCCGGGCCTGGATTTGGGACGTCACCCACTCGTCGAGGAGGATTTGGCCTGCCAACGACCAACCGCCCCCACCCCAGCGCGCGGAGAGCGGCCGTCGCCAAGACCCCGCCATCCCCACCAGCGCATTGTCCGCCGACCCCAGGCTGTACTCCGTCGGGCGAAAAGCCACCATCGGAATCCAGTACGCCGGCTCCAGCCGCATCCGATGTGCCGTGTCCGCGCCCAGCCATTTCACGGCCCCGAACAAGGTTCCTTGCAAGCCGTAGGCCAAATCAACCGTAACCTGATGTGCCGCCAGCCACCCCGCATCGACTTGGGCGGTCTGCCAAGGCTCCCACGATTGGGGATCCCATCCCGGGAGATTGGGCGGCCCCTCGGCCCGCCAATGCCGGGTCCTTGCCACCGTGTGTGTGTACTGCGCCCGCCCAGCGTCCGCGTGCAGCCGCAGGTAGGGCAGGGGCGCGGCCTGCCGGTCCCACCAGAGCGACCGCCAACCCGTCCCCCAATGGTGGGCCCCATGTCCCACCTCCAGTTCCACCGAGGGCGAGGCCGCAAAGGTCAACGACCCGGTCAACCGGTTCGCCGACAAGTGACCGCGGCCCGTCATCCCGCCCCGCCCGATGCCGTCCGCCCATCCCCAAAGCCGGGTCCACTCCAACCAACCCGGGCTGGCCCCCGCGACCCGCCAATGGCTCAGCGACGCATCCGCAGCCCAACGCTGGCGCTTCGAAACCCAGCGGGCCTCCATCGAGACGACGCCTCCCAGTCCGCCGATGCCATTCCACCCGCGGCCCACGGGCTGCAGGGAACCGGGAGACCAGCTGGGGGAGATGGGAATTTCGAGGGAGATGCCGCGCGGCTGCGCCGCGCTGAGATGCCGCGCGGCTGTGCCGCGCTGAGAAGGGAGATGGGGGTCCGCCGCCAGGTGGGGGTCCGTCTCTAGGTCCATGGAATCAGCGAGGTCAGGGATGCGGGTGCTGTCCTTGGAGGGTGGGGCTGTGGCTCCGATGAAGGCGGGCAGGGGATAGATTCCGCCGAGCGGGGCTTGGGTGTGGACCGCAGGCCAGCGGGGACCCAGCCGTTCTTGGGCAGGGAGCAGCAAAGGAAGGCAAAGTGCCAGAAGAAGCGTAAGGGGAACCGGGGTCATCCCACCGGTTCGAACTCGGAATCGCGGTGCCGGGTTCTGGAAATCGGGGAGGACAGCGCGGCATTCAGTTCCTCGGGCGTGGCCGCTGAAAGAGAGGAGACTTCGGCAGCAGAGGACGGGGTGCTGCGCTCGCGCAGGGCGCGCTCGCGGAGCGCTTTGCGACGGGTTTGGCCCAGAGCGGGCTGGAAAATGAGGAAGGCTGTGGGGAGCAGGACGAAGAAGGCCCATTGCGCCGGCAATTGGGGGAAGAGTTGGAGCAGAACGAAGGGCAGGGCCAGGAACAAAACCGTGTAAAGGTAGAGGGTTGCACTGACTTTCGCGTGGCTCCAGCCCAGCATCATGAGCCGGTGGTGGATGTGGTTGCGGTCTGGGTTGAAGGGGGATTGTCCCCGGGAAGCCCGCAGGGTGAAGACGCGCAGGGTGTCCACCAACGGATAGGCCAGCAGGGACATGGCCAGCACCACGGTCGAACCGCCCGCGTAAGCGCTGGGCAAAGCGTCCGCCGGTGTTGCGATCACGCCTGTGGCCATGACGTAGGCAATCATGCCGATGGGGAGGGAGCCGCAGTCGCCCAAGAAGATCTTTGCGGGGTGAAAGTTGTACGCAAGGAAACCGATGAGGGCACCCGCCAATCCGGCGGCGAGCAGCATGTACGCTGCTTGCCCAGTCAAGGCAAACCAACCCGCCAGGGCCAGCATGGTGATGGCACCGTAACCACCTGCGAGACCGTCAATTCCATCGATGAGATTGATTGCGTTGACGATAACAATATAAACAAAAAGGGAGAAGGGGACCGAAACCAGCAGTGGGAGGGCTTCGATGCCAAAGAGACCGCCGAAGTGGTCGATTCGGAAACCGCCTGCACCGATGAGCATGAGACCCAATGCCAAATGCATCGCCAACTTCTTGCTCGGGCTCAGGCCCACGATGTCGTCTTTCAGCCCGATAAAAAACAAGGCTACCAACGCGGCCAGCACATAGGACCAACGAAAGTCGACGGGATGCTCTTCCGAAAAGTGGGGGAGAACGAGCAGGATGCTGAATGCCAAGGCTGCAAAAACCATGAGACCCCCCACGGTGGGCACGCTCCGTGCATGGATTTTTCGTGCATCGCCGGGTTCATCCATCAGGTTTTTCATCCGGGCCACCTTGATGAGCGAGGGCATGCCCAAGAACACCAACCCGAAGGCCAGCAGCATCTCGGTTCCCAGGTAAATCATCAAAGCGTTCATGCTCATAAAAGTACAGAAATTATCGATAGAATAGGGCTTTTTTGCGCTGACTTAATAACAAGTTAAAAGACCTTCAAGGTGAGGGCACATAGACCTTCAACGAAAACAGCCAGCCCAGGGTTACTGGGAAGGGGGTTGAAGGAGGGCTAGGGTCACTGGGAGCGGGCGGGCGAGCGCCCATGATCCAGAGGGTGAGGGAGGGGGAGAGCCAGGGGAGTTGGGAGTTTGAGTT
>CAYONT010000026.1:0-21433 GCA_964405405.1 uncultured Comamonadaceae bacterium
CCTCGATGCCGGTGTCGGGGTAGCGGAAGCGGACGTTTTCGAAGGCGAGCAGGGGTGGGGCGGCGTCCGAAGCAGCGGCGCCCGGAGCGGCCGCCGGCGCGGTGAGGACCGAGCCGCTCTGGACCGAGGGCTGGGCGAGCAGGAAGTCGTTGATGCGGACCATCGACGCCTCCGCCTTCTGCACCAGGGACGTGACCCAGCCCACCGAAGCGAAAGGCCAAGTGAGGAGATTGACGTAAAAGACGAACTGGAAGATGTGCCCCAGTTCCAGGTCCCCGGCGATCACCCGGCGCCCACCGACGTAGATGGTCAGAATCGTACTCAGGCCCACCAGCAACACGATGATGGGACCGAAGAGCGCCTCGGTGCGAACCAGGTCCAGTGCCCGGAACTTGTAGCGCTCGGAGGCGGTGTGGAACCGGTCGTCCGCTGCGCCCTCCTGCCCGAAGGCCATGAGGATGCGGATGCCGGCGATGTGCTGCTGCACAAAACTCGAAAGGCCGCTCTGCTCCTCCTGGACCCGCTCGCTCTGGGTGTGGATTGTGCGGGAAACCCGGTAGATGGCCCAGGACATCAGGGGCAGCGGCAACAGCGCAAAGAGGGTGAGCTGCACATCGATGTACAACATCACTCCGACCACCAACAAGATGAGGATGAACAAGTTGAACGCGTACATCAGGGCCGGACCGAGGTACATCCGCACCTTGCTGACGTCCTCGGAGATTCGGTTCATCAAGTCCCCCGTGTCATGCGCTTTGTAGAAAGCCGCGTCCAGCCGCTGGTAATGGTCGAAGATGCGCGCCTTCAGGTCAAACTCCACATGCCGGGAGAGGATGATGATGGTTTGGCGCGTAAAAAACAAAAACACCCCTTTGATGAGGAACGCCACCACGTAAAGCAGCGCCTGGAAACCGGCCACCCAGCCCATCCAGCGGTAAACATCCTCGCGGGAGTGGACGTCCGTGGCCGAAGCCTCCGGGATCAGGCGGGCCATCAGGTCGGGCAGGGCAGGGACGGGTTGGTCGGGCGCAAAGACCTGTTCCTCAGGGGTTTCATTGCGCAAGGGGGCAAGCCAAACCCGTTCCGCATCGCCCAGCGCGTTGACGCCCTCGCCGATGAGCGCCGGTGCATAGACCGCGAACAGGTTGGTCAGGATGATGAACAGGATGCCGCCCAACAAATGCCACTTGTACTTCCAAATCAAGGGGTTGAGGGTCCAGAGGGCGTGCATCAGAATCGGAAGTTCCAGGTCACCGAAGGTAGGATGGGAAACAGCGAAACTTGGTATGCCTGCAAATCGAGGGTGCCACTGGCCCAGTCCCCGGTGTTCGCGAAGTAGATGAAGTAGGGGTTGAGGCGGTTGTAGAGGTTGTAGATGCTGAAGTTCCAGCGCTGTTCCCACCGGGGGTTTTGGCGGGGTGGGAGGTAGGTCACACTGAGGTCCGCCCGGTGGTAGGCGGGCATCCGGAATCCGTTCCGGGTGCCGTACACCTCGGCGATGCGCCCCTCGAGCAAGTAGCGCTGCACGGGGAGGGTGAGGGTGTTGCCAGTGGCATACACCCAGGTCGCGGCCACCGTCCAGCGGTCCGAGACCCGGAAGTCCAGCACGAGGCTGAGGTCGTGTCTTCGGTCGAATTTGGCCGGGAAAGCGAGCCCGCGGTTGAGCTGCGCAAACTGCCGGTCGGTCTTGCTCCAGGTGTAGCCCACCCAGCCGGTGAGGCGTCCGTAGCGGCGCTTCAGGAAGTTCTCCACGCCGTAAGAGGTGCCCGATCCGGTGACGAGGTTCTGGTCGATGTTCACGCCCACGTTGTCCTCGGGCCGGGCGTTTTCGCGGTACTCCACCAAGCCGTCCAGGGTCTTGTGGTACACCTCGATGGCGGCTTCCCAGCGTCCGTCGGGGCCCCAGGTGCGAAAGTAGCCCGCGGTCCATTGGCTGCCCCGTTGCGGGCCGATGCGGTCGGAGGCGGGAATCCAGATGTCGGTGGGCAGGGAGGCAGCCGAGAGCGAGGTCAGGTGCAGGTACTGCAGGTTCCGGCTCCACCCGGCTTTCCAGCTCGTCCCGGGACTGCGCTGGATGCGCAGGGCGATGCGGGGTTCCCAGCCGCCGTGGTGGGCGACCTGCTCCCCGCGCTCCCACTGGAGCACGGCGTCCGGTTCCCCCGCCGTGGCCGATGGCACGGTCCGGGAAAAGGGGCCCACCGGCAGGAAATCGGACCGCCGCAGCCCGAGGTCGAGCCGCAGCCACGGCAACGGATCCCAAGCCCCCGAGGCGAAGGCGGCCGTGGCGTGGCTCCGCATCGACTGCGCCGTCCCCGTGTCGAACGTAGTTGGTCCCGACTGCGCGCTGAATTCGCTGGGAACCAGGAAATGGTGGGTGTACTGGCCCCCCCACCGCAACGTCGTCCCCGGCCGCGGCGTCCACACCCAGTCCCACCCCCCGCCGCCCTCCTGCAGCCCGCTCCGAAACCCGAATCGCCAAGCGTCCTGCCCGCCCTCGAAGGCAAAATCCGCCGCCGTGTAGCTCCCAAACGCCGTCTGCAGGAGTTCGTCCGTCACCACCCGTTGCCACTGGACCGACGCGGCCGTGTTCCCCCACGGAATCTCGGTGCTGAAGTCCACCTCCGCGCTCGAAAATCGGAAAACGTCGCGCCCGTGGTACCCCATGACCCGAATCCGGTCCCGGTCCCCGAGGGCACATTGCAGCCCCACGTTGCTGTCGTAGAAATGGTAGCCGCTCCCCGAAAAAGCCCCGTCCCGCAGGAACGGCCGCACCAGCGCATCGATGTACGTTCGGCGACCGGCCACATACCAGCTGCCCACCGTCCGCCCTTCCTGGGCAATGGGCCCTTCCCAGGCCAAACGAGAACTGATCAACCCCAGGCCCCCCCGAATCCCCATCCTTTCCACCGGCTCCTCCCGGGTCTGCAAGTCCACCACGGACGAAATGCGCCCGCCGTAGTGGGCCGGCATGGTCCCTTTGACCACTTCCACGCCGCCGATGACATCCGGGTTGAACACGCTGAAGAAGCCGAGGAGGTGGGCGGGGTTGTACACCACGGCCCGGTCGAGCAGGAGGAGGTTCTGGTCCGGCCCGCCGCCCCGGACATAGAATCCGGTGTTGCCCTCGCCCGCCGCTTGGATGCCGGGCAGCAGCTGCAGGGTCTTCAGGACGTCGACTTCGCCGAAGAGGGCCGGCAGGGTTTCGATTTCGCTCATCTGCAGGGACTGCACGCCCAACTGGGTGCCGCCCGTGTGTTCGCCGCGCCCGGCCCGGACTTCGGCGGCCTGCTCGATGCGGACCACGTCCGGGGTGAGTGCCCACTCGGTCCGGGGGGCGTCCTGCGGCCAGCGGGCCACCGCGACCCCGTATCCCAGCATCTGAAACCGGACCTCCGCCGTCCCCGCCGGCACCTCCAACCGAAACCGCCCGCTGGCATCCGAGTAGGACCCCGACCGACCCGCGGCCCCCGTCCCCCCCACCGCGACCACGGCCACCCCCGGCAGGGGCGCGCCCGACTCCGCATCCCGGACCGTCCCTTGGAAGGGGGTTTGGCCTGCGCCCAGCAGGCCGCCCATCACAAGCCCGACCGCCAGGACCCACGGCCGCAGCCGGTCCATCCCTGGGAGGTAGATTTTACGCGGGTCAGGCATTTACTTTGCGCTCAAGTGAAAACAACAACGCGAAGCGGGCAGATGTTGCGTGGGACGCCCCTTTTTCGGGCGATTCGTCCGGCGGCATGCGCGCTGCCGCTCGGCCTAACGCTGCCGCTGCCGCTGGCGCTGGTCTGGCTATCGGGTTGCAGCCCATCCATCCCGGACGACGACCGGGTGTTCCGCTACAACGAAAGTGCGGGCATCACATCGCTGGACCCGGCGCACGCCCGGTCGTTGGAGCCCATGTGGCTGGTAGACCAAATCTTCGACGGCCTGGTGGAACTCGATGCCCAGCTGCGCATCCAGCCGTTGCTCGCCACGCACTGGGAGGTCGCGGATTCGGGGCGGACTTGGACGTTCTACCTGCGGGAGGGGGTTCGGTTCCAGCCGGATGAGGGGGTGCCGGGCTGGGGAGCGGGGCGGGAAATGGTCGCCGCCGACGTGGTGTTCAGCCTCAACCGACTGCGGGACCCGGCGGTGGCATCAGCGGGCGGGTGGATCCTGGAGGCACTGGACACGGCGGCGGCGGGGCGTGGGATGGTGGCGCTGGACGACCGCCGGGTTCAGTTCCGTCTTCAGCGGGCCTTCCCGCCTTTCCTGGGACTGCTCACCACGCCCTATGCGTCGGTGGTGCCACCGGAGGTCGTAGCGCATTATGGCCCTGATTTCCGGGCGCATCCGGTGGGCACGGGGCCGTTCCAGCTCGCTTGGTGGATGGAGGACGTCGCGTGTGTCCTGCACCGCCACACCGGCTACTGGGAGCGCGACGAGGCGGGCCGGCCCCTGCCGCGGCTCGAGGCGGTGCACGTGGACTTCGCCCAGGACCTCGGGGCCGAGTTCCACGGGCTGTTGCAAGGCCGCTACGACTGGGTGAGCGGGCTGCACAGTGCTTACATCGAGGAGGCCCTCACGGAGGAGGGTACTTTGCAGCCGGGTTTGGCAGGCCAAATCACCCTCCAACAAACTCCTTTTCTCAAAACGGATTACATCGGCATCCAGCTCGACCCCGACTACCCGGTGAGCCAGGGTTCGCCGCTGCAGGATGTGCGGGTCCGACGGGCGCTTTCGCTGGCGATCGACCGGCGGGGCATCGCCAAGCACCTGCGTCGGGGGGCGGTGGTGCCGACGGAGTACTTCACGCCGCCGGGCCTGCCGGGCGCCGCCCCGCGCAGCGAACCGGTCGCCGACCTGCCCCGCGCCCGGGCCCTGCTGGCCGAGGCGGGCTACCCCAACGGGACGGGGCTCCCCGCCTGGACCCTCCTGGCCACCTCGGAGTCGGTCGATCTCTGCGCGGCGCTCCAGCACCAATGGCAGGCCCTGGGGCTCCGCGTTGCGGTGGAGGTCGTCTCGCCGGCCACCCACCGCGAGCAAGTCGCCCAAGGGGAGGCCCTGCTGTTCCGCAAATCCTGGCTGGCCGACCACGCCGACGCGGAGAACTTCCTGTCCCTCTTCCTGACGACGAACTTTTCCCCGGGCGGACCCAACTACACGCACTACAGCAACCCCACCTACGACGCCTGGTACGCCGCGGCCATGGCCTCCCCAGACGATGCCCAGCGCTACCGCTACTACGCCGCGATGGACAGCACCATCGCCGCTGGGCTCCCGGTCATCCCCCTGTTCCACGATCAGGTCACCCATTTCCTCCGGCACGGGGTGCAGGGCTGGTCCATCAGTCCCGTCAACCGACTGGATTTGCGCCGCGTCTACAAGGGCACCCCGGCCACCCCGTCCTCCCCGGCCTCCGCGCCGTAAATTGCGCCTTCCATGCTCAAGATCGACGCCCACACCCACATCCTGCCCCGGGAAATGCCCCGGTGGACGGAGAAGTTTGGCTACGGAAACTTCATCCACCTTGAGCCTGGCCGGCCGGGGTTTGCCCGGATGATGCAAGGCGAGCGCTTCTTCCGCGAGATCGGCGCGAACTGCTGGGACGAGGACCTGCGCATCGCGGAGTACGCGGCCACCGGAACCCGCGTCCAAGTGGTCTGCACGATTCCGGTCATGTTCAGTTACAACGCCCGGCCCGAGGATGCGCTGGAGGTCGCGCGGTTCCTGAATGACCACCTGGCGGAGTTGGTGGACCGCAAGCCCCGGCATTACATCGCCCTGGCCACGGTGCCGATGCAGGACACGGACCGGGCGATTCAGGAGCTGGAGCGGGCCCAACAGCTGGGTCATTTGGGAGTCCAAATCGGCTCCAACATCAACGGCGCCAACCTGGGCGAACCGCGTTTCTTCCCCTTCTTCCAGGCCTGTGCCGACCTGGGGATGGCGGTGATGGTGCATCCGTGGGAGATGATGGGGCGGGAACAGATGGAGAAGTACTGGCTCCCTTGGCTCGTGGGGATGCCCGCGGAGACGGCCCGGGCGGCGTGCTCGCTCATCTTCGGCGGCGTGCTGGAGCGGCTGCCCCACCTGCGTCTGATGCTGAGCCACGCGGGCGGCTCCTTCCTGCCCACCCTAGGCCGAATCGAGCACGGGTTCCATTGCCGCCCGGACCTGGTGGCGGTGGACAACCCGGTGAACCCCCGGGCCTACCTCGGGAAGTTCTGGATCGACAGCGTGACGCACGACCCGGACCTGCTTCGGTACGTTCTGGCCCTGCAGGGCAGCCGGCGCATCTGCCTCGGCAGCGACTACCCCTTCCCGCTGGGCGATCTCGAAATCGGCGCCTTCATCGAGCGAATGGACCTGCCGACCGAGACGGTGGCAGACCTCTTCGCCCATGCGGCCATCGAGTGGCTGCAGTTGGACCCGGCGGAGTGGCTGAATCCATGAGGCGGGGAGCAACCTCTGGGTCCTGGGGAGCGTCTTGGGGGTGATGGATGCCGATTTGGCCCAACTGATCGAAGCCTGCAAAAGGGAGGAACGCAGGGCGCAACATGCGCTCTACGCGCGCTTCGGCGCGATGATGTTCTCCGTTTCGGTGCGCTATACGAACAGCCGGGCGGACGCGGAGGACGTGGTGCAGGAAGCGTGGGTCAAGGTGTTTCGCCACCTGGACTCGTTTTCCCGAAACCACAGTTTTGAAGGTTGGCTGCGGCGCATCGTGGTCAACACCGCCATCACACACTACCGCAAAAACCTCCGGCACGTGCACCACCTCGACATTGACGAGGTGCATGCAACCCCAGCGGACTTGGAGGCGTTCAAGGAGTGTGATTTCACGCGGGAGGAGCTGGACCGGGCGATCGGGCAGCTTCCGACTGGGTACGGTTTGGTCTTCAACATGTATGTGATCGATGGCATGAAGCACAAGGAAATTTCCGATCTGCTGGGCATCGATGTCAACACGTCGAAGAGCCAGCTTTCCCGGGCCCGCAAGTATTTACAAGACGTGCTAACGCGTATGTCAGCCGTCGCTAGCCCGCAGCAATCGCTTTCCGAGCATGGAAAATCAAGCATTTGACCGGTACGTCCAGTCGTTGTACGCCCAAGAATCCCTGACCCCGCCAGCGGCGCTGGAGTCGGCCATCTTTGCCCGCCTGGATGCGGTGCAGCCCGCCGCGCGCAAGCGCCGGCTGGGATGGTGGATGGCCTCGGTGGCCGGCCTGGTCCTGGCCGGCTGGCTGGTGGGCACGACGTGGCAGGCCGGGGAGCACGCCGGCGCAGCCGGGACCGCCGGGACCGCCGGGACGGCCGGGGCCGGGGTTGGGGCCGCCGGGGCTGGGGCCGGGGTGGCTGTTGGGGCTGATGTGGCTGCTGGGGCGGCTGTTGGGGCGGCTGCTGGGGTGGCCGCTGGAGCGGGCAAAGCGGGCGACGAGGTTCCCGCCGGGGAGACCGCTGCAGGGGTCGAGGTGGCCAGGGGGGGTACGGTGGTGAGGTCACGGACCACATCGACATCTCCAACTCTTGTTTCGACTCCCGTTTCATCTCCTGTTTCGAATTTTTCCTCCCAAGCTGCTCCTTGCGAACCGGTGAGGAAGCTGGAAGTGCGTCCGTTTCAGCGGACGGGGAGAGTGGGGGAGAAGGGTTTGGTCTACCCACGGGAAGAACGTGAGGTGGTGGCGATGCCGGCAACGATCACGGTCCGTCAGTAAGGCGGCGGGGTCAGGGTGTATCTTGGGCGCGTGATCGCAACGATTTTTCGGGGGCTTCGGTTGGGGGCGGGGGTCGCGCTCTGGGCGGGCGGGATGGCTGTTGCGTGGGGCGCGCCGAGGGTTGGGGGAGTGGCGGGAGTGGCCGTGGTGTCCGTGGCGGGTGTGGCCGGAGTGGCGGGTTCGGCTGGAGTGGCCGGAGTGGCGGGTGCGGCCGGAGTGGCCGGCATCTCCCACATCTCCCACATCTCTTATTTCCCCAGTATTTCCTATTTCCCCCGCATCTCCTATCTCTCCCATATCTCCCATTCCCCCCACATCTCCTATCTCTCCCATGTTTTCCATTCCCCCCCCCGAGACACCCTCATTGTGGATGGACGGGTTTGGGAGGTCAGGCCGGAGTTGGTCTGGGACTCGGTCCCGGGGGCGGGCAAGGCCCCCCGGGTCGGGGGGCAACAGCGGGATTGGGGGGTGCAGCTGGGGTGGGGGCGAACCTGGGCCGGGGGTCGTGGGGAGGCGTTGCCGATCGAGCATTGGATGGCCGGGCCGCCGTTGTCGGCGATGGGCGGGATGCAGTACGGCGGGCGGATCGGGCGCGGGCCGTGGTCAGGGCACCTGGGCGTTCGCGGGGAGTGGCAGCAATGGGGGATGCCTGTGGATGCGGCGGCCATCTCCGATTCGGTGGTGGGGTTTGTCCGGGTGCCCGGAGCGGGGGTGCAACAGGTCACGCGCATCCGCTATCCGATTGGGGTAGAGACCGATACGATGGGATTGGCGCTGGCGCGGAAGGGAGAAGGGCGGTGGCGCGTGGAGGGCGTACTCAGCCGTCCCGTGGGAGCGGGTTGGACCATGGGGATGGCGGTGGGATGCACCGGCCTGGTCCGTCCCCAGCCCCGTTGGTGGTTCGCTGCACCGGCGGAGACCGGGACCCCTTGGTTTGTAGAAACCACCCCTCCAGGCGTGGCCCTCTCGGTGGGTTGGGTCGCCCAGTGGCGGCCGGTGGACGCATCGCCCGGAGGGAACCGGCGGAGAAGCTTGCGGCCCGGAGGAGGCGTGGCAGGTTCCCTGCATTGGGCCACGGATGGTTCCTGGTGGTTGGGCTGCACCTACAGCTACCGTTGGCCGGTGGCGGCGCGGCGCAAGGGCCGATGAGGCGCGGCGCAAGGGCCGATGAGGAGCGGCGTAGGGGCGATGGGGAGTTGCGTTTGCAGATTTTGGCATATCCGTTGGACAACAAATTCCATTCCCTCAACGTCTTGAGGTAGGTTAAGTCCAAGTTTGGTTCAAGTGGTTTGGGTGCAAGGGGGGCTCCGCATGGGGTCCCCTTTGTTGTTTCCAAGGAACGTCGTACCTTCCGCGCGATGAAGCAGCGAATTGCAAAGGGTGGGAATCGGGTTCTTGGAGCGTGGCTCTGGGCGCTGGGAATGTGGGGTGCGTGGTGGGTTCCGTCAGGAGTTTGGGCCCAGCCGACGGTGGTCAATGGGAGCTTTGAATCCTATACGGCGCTGCCTTCCGCCCCCGGTCAATGGTACTTTGCGCCCCACTGGGGTCCCGCGGGCAGCATGACGGGCGATCCCGATTACTTCCACATGCAGGGAGGGGCGGGAGGAGACTTGCCGGAAACCCCGCTCGCAGTGGTGGAACCCTACTCGGGTCAGGCCATCCTCGGCTGGATGGTGGCGGGGGTACAAGGTTCCAACCGCCGGGAGTACATCACCGGGGAGTTCAGCGAACCGCTCACGCCAGGGGTGCGCTACCGTTTGAGCTGGGTCATGTCGAACGGTACCCCGACGGCTTTTTCGCCGGCAGGATTGGGCGTCAGCAACTTCGGTGTGGCGCTCACGGTGGGAACGCCGAGTCAGGTGGGGGATTCGCCCTTGAATTTGCCCACGGTTTTCACCCGATCGGTTGTTTCTTATTCCCGGCCTTGGGAATCCATTTCTTTTGCTTTCACCGCAGAATCACCCGTGACCCACTTCACCTTGGGGCTCTTCGGAACGGATGCCGGGGCTGCGTTTGAGATCCGAGACGGAAACGCCCCTTCCATGGCCTATTACTTCGTGGACCATTTTCGATTGGAAGTGGTTCCCAACGCACTGACCGAGGCGCAAAATGGCAAGGGAGATGTCGAGGTGGAAGGGGGCGAATCCGTTCCGCCTCCGGCTTGGTTTGTCCCGAACGCGTTCACACCCAACAACGATGGGGAGAACGACCGTTTCTCTCCGGTGGTGAATTCCGTGCGTCTGCGCAAATTCGAAGTATTCACCCGCTGGGGTCAGCCGCTTTACACCACGGCCGAGGCCGAGAAGTCACTGGGTTGGGACGGCATGGGGCCCAAGGGTCAGCCGGCAGAAATCGGGATGTATGTTTGGCGGATGACGGTGGAGTGGCCCGATGGACGCTTGGAGGACCACACCGGAACGGTTCAGCTCATCCGCTGATTTCGTTGGGTTTGGGAGGGGGGCTGCGGGCTACCTTTGCGGCATGCATTGGCAACGCTGGGATTTGCGGAATCGGCTGGCAGCCGAGGAGCTGGTCGGGGCTTATCTGCGGGAGGATGCGCGGTTGGCTCCGCTCGTCACGGCATTTCCCTCGAACGCGGCGGCTGTAGCGGCTTGGCAAGCATCGATGCAGGCCGGCCAGGGGCAGGAAGCCCAGGCGCGGCGCGCGGCGGTGGTCGCCCGGATGGAGCGCAGTTACGCAGTGGCCGGTTTGGCCTGTCCCGACAGCTTGGCGGATTTTGCGGCAGGAGCGGCCACGGTGGTCACAGGCCATCAATTGTGCATCGCGGGGGGTCCCGCCTTTGTGCAGGCCAAACTCGCCACAACCATCCGCCTCGCCCGCGACCTGTCCCAGCGGGTGGGTCACCCGGTCGTTCCGGTTTTTTGGTTGGCCGGGGAGGACCACGATTGGGCGGAGGTGGACCACGGCTACCGGGAGGGGGAGGAGGATGCTTGGCGGTGGCAACCGGCGCCGGATGCGGTGCCCGTGGGGGGAGCGGTGGGGCGAAGGGCCATCGATGGTTCGTGGGTGGCAGCGGTCAGGAGCGGGTTGACGGAATCGGGCTGGCGGCCGGAGGATGCATGCACGCGGTGGGAGGCGGGCACGGACGGTTCGGGCCAGCCCGCGGGGACGTGGGCGACGGCGATGTTGCGCATGGTGCACGCGGACTTCGGCAGGCACGGGGTGCTCGTGCTGGATGCGGATGACCCCGAGCTCAAGGGTTGCGCCCTGCCGCTCTGGGAACGGGAAATCCGCCAAGGGGGACTGGCGTCCGCGGTGGAACGGGCGAATGGGCTCCTCGTGGCGGGGGGCTGGGAACCGGCAGCCCATGTCCGGGCGGTGAACGCCTTCGAACTGCGGGACAACGCCCGGGTTCGTCTGGAACGGCTTCCGGATGGCGGCATCGGCCCGGTCGATGGGGCTTGGCAGCGCTCGGTGGATGCCCAGGTCGAGGCGGTGCGTCAAGTTCCGGAAGCCTGGAGCCCCAATGTTTTGTTGCGTCCGTTGTACCAGCAGTGGCTCTTGGATCCCGTGGCAACGGTGGGCGGCCCGGGCGAAACGGCTTACTGGCTGCAACTCAAGCCGGCCTTCGACCAGTCGGGGCTTCGGTTCCCGCTGGTGGTCCTGCGGGACAGTTGGGTCGCCCTGCCCGCCGCCGCCGCACAGTGGCTCCGGGACCAAGGTTGGGAAGGGGAGGACTGGCGGGAGGCGGACTGGCAACGTCGGTTGCTGGAGCCCCACGAGGCCGCCCTGCGCGCCGCGGCCGGGTTGCCCGACGATTGGGAGGCGTTCGCAGCCCGACTGGCCGCGGTCTCGCAGGGCGTCGATGCCACCCTCGAAGGGGCCGCCCGCGCCGCTTGCGCCCGGATGGAACAGGAATTGGAGGGGTTGCAGAAGAAGTGGCGCAAGGCGCTGCGCCTGCGGTTGGCCCCCGCCTTCGCCCAAGCCCAATCGGTGCTCCGCTGGACCCACCCCGGCGGCACCCCGCAGGAACGCCGGCTCTCCTTGGGCGAGCTCGCCGCCCGCCCCCTCGCCGCCCCTGGCGGACTTCAGGGCCTCATCGACGAGGCCGTGGCCCAGCCCTTCTCCTGGTCCCCCAGCCTCTGGGTGATCACCGGTCCCGACGGCCTCACCGGTCCCGCCGACCTCTCAGACGCCGCCAACCTCTCAGACGCCGCCCCCCTCACCGGCGGCGACGCATCGGCGGCAGCCCCCCCGAGCGCTCCCCGTCCAAAAACCGCTGGAGAATAAGCGCCGCCGCCACCCGGTCTGTGGCCCCCTTTTGTTCCCGTTTGTGCTTGGGCATGCCACCCGCCACCAACGCTTGGCGGGCCTCCCAACTCGTTGAACCCTCGTCGATGCAATGGATCGGCAACGCTGGGAACGCACGCTGGATGGCCTCCCGGGCCGCAGCCACCCCCGCGCTGCTGTCCGAGCCGGGGGCAGGTTCTCCCAACACGATGCCCGCGCATGGCTCCTCGGCAACGAGCCGGGCCAATCCCCCCATCAACTCCACCGTATCCACCGTCCCCACCGGAGTGGCAATCATGCCCAAGGCATCGCTCACGGCCAAACCCGTTCGCCGCGCTCCCCAGTCCAAAGCAATCCATCGCGCCATGGCACCAAGGTACGTCGTCCCGGTCCGGTTATCTTTGCCGCATGGCCCCGGTTCTCATCATCCAACCTGCGTTTCTGGGTGACGCCGTGCTCGCTACGGCGCTGGCCGAGGGTTGGCACCGTCGGTACCCGGGGGCGCCGGTGGATGTGCTGGTGCGACGCGGGAACGAGGGCCTATACGCGGGCCATCCTTTTGTTCGGCGGGTCTTGGTTTGGGACAAGTCCCCGGGCAAGAAGCGGCGCGACTGGTGGCGCCTGCTGCGCGAGATCCGGTCCGCCCGTTACGGGACGGTGGTGAACGTGCATCGCTTCGCCTCCTCCGGCGGCTGGACCCTGCTCAGCGGCGCGGCGATGCGGGTGGGTTTCGCGTCCAATCCCTTGGCATGGGGGTTTCAACGGCGTGTCCCGCACCGCCAAGTGGGCGGGGGACATGAAGTCGAGCGAAACCACGCCCTCATCGCGGAGTGGGTCGGCCCCGAAGCCGCCGAGCCGCGCTTGTACCCCCGGCCAGCGGACCGGTCCTGGGCCAGCGACTGGCTCCCCCCCGGCGGCATCCTGCTCGCCCCGGCCAGCCAGTGGTTCACCAAGCAATGGCCCCGGGACGCTTGGCTCCAACTGCTGCGTCGGCTCCACGAGGTCCATCCCGACTGGCCGGTGGGACTCATCGGCGGCCCGGGGGACGCAGCGTTGATGCGGGGTTTGGCCTACGAATCCGGCCATCCCCACGTGCGCATCGCGGAAGGGGCCGGCCTGCTGCAAATCGCGGCAGCCATGGAAAACGCGGCGGCGGTGGTGAGCAACGACAGCGCCCCCATGCACCTCGCGAGCGCGATGGGCACCCCAACGGTCGCCCTCTATGTTTCAACGGTTCCGGCCTTCGGATTCGGTCCCCGCGCACCCCGCTCCGTGGTACTCGAACCCGACCCCGGCCTGGCCTGCCGACCCTGCGGCGTCCACGGACACCGCACGTGCCCCCTGGGTCACTTCGCTTGCGGACAAGCTGTTACGGCAAAAAAAGTCCTCCAGGCCCTGGAACACATCCGGGCCTGACCGCTCGTCGTCCGATGGGAAAAATCAGGGCTGGGGGCAGTCCGTGCCCAAGCAGAGCTTCCGGGCATCTCCGGCGCCAGCGGCATGAATGCGGATCACCGTCTCCTCCGTGATGCCTGTGAAGTGCTCCACGATGCCAGGTTGGTCTCCCATCTTCACACCCACGTGGATCGAAGTGAGCAATCCATTTTCCCACTGAATGCCCTCGTAACGCATGTGGATGCCCATGGGCATGAGGTCCTTTTGCATCATCGCCAGCGCCTCGCGCGTGGTGTGCGCGTCGATGCGGACGTCCACCAACTCGGGGGTGATGGTGCCTTGGTAGAGCGGGTTGCCCGCGGCTTGTACCGGGGTTTGCGCTTGCGCGTTGGTAGTCCAAACACAGGCAGCCAAAGCCATTGCAAAAGGAATCGTACGGATCATGGTGGTCACTTTTCGTTTGCCAAATTACGCCATCAAGACGGCAACCAAGCCCCGGGGGTTGCTTGTGGAAAAAAAAAGCTGCCTCTCCCCAAGCCGGATGCCCAAGGGTGCCGGAATTGGGCCCATCTTTGGGGGACATTTTGAAGACCCAATGCACTTTATTGTTTCCAGCAGCCAACTGCTGCGCCAGCTGTCGATGTTGAGTGGGGTATTGGGCAGCAACAACACGCTGCCCATCTTGGACAACTTCTTGTTCGAGATTTCCCCGGGGGAGGCGACCATTTCTGCCAGTGACTTGGACACGACCATGGCGGTCAAGATCGAGGTCCGGGCGGAGGAGACGGGGTCGATTGCCATTCCGGCGAAGATGTTGCTAGACATCTTGAAGGCTTTCCCAGATATTCCCTTGACGTTCAAGGTGGATCCGGCGACGTTTGCGGTGGAGTTGATGAGCGATGCCGGCAAGTACAAGCTGTCGGGGGCGAACGGGGACGAGTTTCCGCAGCTGCCCGAATTGGAGGAGTCGAAGTCGATTGAAGTGGCTGGGGATGCGCTCATCCTCGCCATCAACCGCACGCTTTTTGCAGCGGGGAACGACGATTTGCGGCCGGTGATGTCAGGCATTTTCTTTGAGTTGTATCCAGAGAGCGTGCGCTTTGTGGCCACGGATGCCCACCGTTTGGTCCGTTATGCCCGCACGGACATTCAAGTGGATGAAAGCGCCCAGTTTGTGGTGCCCAAGAAACCGCTGAACCTGCTCAAGAGCGCAGCGGCCCACGCAGAGAAGGTGGAGCTCACCTACACGGACTCCAATGTGCGTTTCACGTTCGACGGGGTGACGCTGGTCTGCCGGCTCATCGAAGGGAAGTACCCCAACTACGATGCGGTCATCCCGAAGGACAATCCCAACCGCATGGTCATCAACCGCTCCGCTTTTCAACAGGCGATTCGCCGGGTGTCCATCTTCGCGAACAAGACGACCCACCAGGTGCGGCTTCGTCTGGCGGGCAGCGAACTGACGGTGAGTGCGGAGGATTTGGACTTCGCCAACGAAGCGAATGAGTTGCTGGTCTGCAGCTACATCGGGGAGGACATGGAAATCGGTTTCAACAGCCGGTTCCTGCTGGACATGCTGAACAACCTGCAATCCACGGAGGTTTCGCTCGAGATGTCGGCGCCCAACCGGGCGGGCATCATCCGGCCGGTGGATGGCCTCGATGAGACGGAGGATGTGCTGATGTTGGTGATGCCGGTGATGGTGGCTTAAGCGCGGCCTATCCTGCAAGAACCGCCCGAGCAAGCCGCAATCGATTACCGCGGAGTCGGGGTACCGTTGGAGGTCCTGTTTCCGCTGGAGTCGTGGCGTTTCAGATGCCAAGTGACTTCGGTTCCGCCCACCGGACGGAAGTTGCGTCCGGTGGATTCCGGGGTGTCAGAAGAGACGGCCTCCAGCGCGTCTGCCCCTTCCCCCGCTGCCCCAGCCACATCGACGGCCTCTGTAGCCTCCGCATATTCGGGATGGGCCGCCAGCCACCAAGCCGGTGGGGGTCCTGTCTCTTCGGGCAGAACCGGGTCGTTCACAGGACCTCGTTTTCGGAAGGCAACGGCCCACAGGACGCCCACCAAGGCCCCGGCCGTGTGTCCCGCCCAGGAGATGTGTTCCTCCACGGGCAGCATCCACCAGACCATCCCGCCGTACAAGAAGACCACCACCAGGCTCACGCGTTTGAGCATGGCCCGGTCCCGGATGACCCCGCTGAGGAACAAAAAAGCCGCCAGCGCATAGACCATCCCGCTGGCCCCGATGTGGTTGCCTGGATTGCCGAAGAGCCACAACAGCAATCCACTGGTTACATACATCCCAAGCCAAACCCGAAAAGCAATGGAACGGTAGAAGTAAAACAACAGGGTGTTCAGGGTGAAAAACGATGCGGTGTTGTTCCAGAGGTGCTCCCAATCCCCGTGCAGCAGCGGGTAGGTTAGGATGCCTGTGAGCGAGGACCACTCCCTGGGTCGGATGCCGCCGTGCGCGCGCAGGTCCCAGCCCAGCAGGGTTTCTCCCAAGAAAGCCCCCCAGAGGATGACCAGAAACACCCCCGTGGCCCAGAGCGCATAGAAGATGCGGTTGCGGTCCGTGACCTGGGAGGAGAGCCCCGCTGCGGGGGAAGGATATCGGTGCCGGGGGGTATAATGGCGGGACAAACGCATGCCGGAAGATACGGAGGCCGGCGGGGAGGGGCGAGGGCCGTTCCATCAACAGGTCGATTTGGAAAAGTGGTAGGCACGAGGCCTGCAAGGTTTTCCATGGCATCTAGTTTTGGGACCTGCGTCAAATGAGTACGCCAGCCTAACAAACGACCCGAACACCCCGACCGAGATAGGATGCAACCGAGTGAGATTCAAGCCCTGATCCGATTGCTGGACGATCCAGATGATGGGGTCTACCAGCACGTACGCGAGGCCCTGATGGGACGGGGAGGGGAGGTGCTTCCGTTGCTGCGGCACCACCGAGAAGCGGCATCGGCCTCTGCGCTGCATGCGCAGCGTTTGGATGAACTGGTGCATGGATTGCACTTCGCAGCCCTGCGAGAGCGTGCGGTGGGATGGGGGTTTGGCCCGGAAAAATCGGTGTTGGAAGGGGCGCTCATCCTAGAGGAAGCGGTGGCACCCGGAAGCGACGTTGATGTTGTGCGCACGGTGTTCAACCGGATTCGGCGGGATGCCTGGTTGGAGATGGACACTTCGCTGACGACCTTGGAGCAGGTGCGTATGCTCAACCACGTGTTGTTTGAGGGGTATGGATTTGGTCGTTTGGCCCGCCGTGCACCGCAGCCGGGCGATGCCCTGCTCGGCGAGGTTCTGCGGAGCCGGAGAGGCAATCCCGTGGGGTTGGGGGTCCTTTACCACGCCCTAGCGCAGTCGCTGGAAATGCCCTTGTATCCGGTCCAATTGCGCCACCATTTCTTGCTGTGCTGTTGTGAGGAGGACCACATCCCCGCGCCGTCCGACAAGGGGGAGGGGGTGCTGTTCTATGTCAACCCTTATGGCCGCGGAAGCATGATTTCCCCCCGGGACATCGACGATTTCATCAGCGATTCAGAGCGGGAAGCGGGGACGTTTTGCGCCCCCAGCCCAGCGTCCCTGGCCATGGAGCGGATGTTCTATCACGTGGCGTGGCTGCTCGAACAGCGTGAACAGTCCAGCCTGGCACGTCAAGTGCGCGAGCTCATCGCTCCTTGGGCATCAAAGGCCCAACATCCGGCGAACGGTGGCAACCACCACCCGGAGGTCTGAGCCGAGGGTTCGCTGCGCAAGGTACTGGCGCTGGAGTTCCAACTTGCGGGGCATCAGCACCTCTCGGTAATATCGTTCGGGGTCCGGCTTGCCTTCCAATTCCGCAGCTTCGTCATAGTGGGCGAGGCTCACGGGGTCGGTGATGCCCGGCCGAACGGCCAACACTTCCCGCTGTTCCGGGGTGTAGTCCGCCACGAAGGCGGGCACCTCCGGCCGGGGCCCCACCAGGGCCATGTCCCCGATGAGTACGTTGTACAATTGGGGCAATTCGTCCAACTTGGTCCGCCGCAGCCACGCCCCAGGCCGGGTGATGCGGGGATCCCGGGTTCCGTGGGTGATGGGGCTGTCTGCACCGGTGGAGCGGCGCATGGAACGGAGTTTGTACAACGTGAACGGAAGTCCGTTTTTGCCGATCCGGGTTTGGCCATAAATCGGAGACCCGGGGCTGTCCCAGCGGATCCACAGGCAGGCGACCAGCAGGGCAGGTCCGGTGAGCAACAGGCCCAAGGCAGACACGCACAGGTCAAGGAGGCGCGTGAGGCTCATGCTGTGGGCGCAGGGATGCCCAATTCCTCCACGTGGTGACGGACGCGTTCCACCACCCAGTCCACCTGTTCCTCGGTGAGCTGCAGGTGCAGGGGCAGGGAGATGACTTCGTCGAAATAGCGTGCGGCGTGGGGGAAGTCGGCGATGTTCAGGCCGCGTTCCCGGTGGACGGTCAACAGGGGCAACGGGATGAAATGGACGTTGGTGGCAATGCCATCGACACGGAGACGCTCGATGAGGGCGTCCCGGCGTTCCGCGCGAAATCCGCGGATGCGCGGGGTGAACAGGTGGAAGGAGGAACGGCGATTGCCCTCCTCGAGCGGGGGGGCGACATACCAAGGGGCACTGCGCAATCCAGCATCATAACGGAGGGCCAGGGTCCTGCGCCGCTCGAGTTGGGGCAGATACTGGGCCAATTGCGCCCGTCCCATGGCGGCCTGCAAGTCGGTCATGTTGCACTTGTAGCCCGCCCCGATGATGTCGTAATGCCAAGAACCGCCCAGGGTTTTGCTGTGCGCATCGCGTGTGGCGCCGTGCAAGGACCAGGTCTTGATCCAGGACCGGAAGGCCCCACCATCTAGCCCGGCGGGCAGATTCCAACACAGGCCTCCGCCCTCAGCCGTGGTCAAGTTCTTGACCGCATGAAAACTGAACCCCACCACATCCGCCTGTCCCCCCAGCCGCTTGCCGTCCACCCACGCCCCAAACGAATGCGCCGCATCCGCCAGAAACAAAGGCCGCCCCAGCAGGTGCTGCCGTTCGTTCGACGCAACGAACTGAGACCTCACTTCCGGCCGCTCCAGCACCTCCCGGATGCCTGCATAATCCACCGGCCAACCGGCCAAATCCACCGGCATCACCACCTTCGTCCGCGGTCCCACCGCCCGGGCAATCGTCTCCGGTGTCAGTTGGTAGGAATCAGGGTCGATGTCCAGGATGACCGGGGTCGCACCGCAGTGCAGCACGATGTTCGCAGTCGCGGCATACGTGATGGCCGGCAACAACACCTCGTCCCCGGGTCCCACGCCCCACCAACGCAGGACCAGTTCGCAGGCCGCGGTCCAGCTTCCCAAGGCGAGCGCATCCGGTACCTCGCAAAATGCAGCCATCTCCGCCTCAAACGCCGCCAACTCCGGCCCCGATGTGATCCAACCCGATCGCAACACCCGCACCACCGCCTCGACCGTCGATTCGTCAATTGGAGGTGGCGCGAATCCAATGGGACCCAGCGTACTTTTCATGGCACCAAGGTAAGATTGGCCCCGTAGATTTGGTTAATTTCACACCCAACCAGCACGCAACACATGTGGATTGAACGGGACCAGCGGCTGATCCGGGAATTCCGGTTCGCCCATTTTCAAGAAGCCTTCACCTTCATGACCCGCGTGGCATTCCTCGCCGAGAGCCACCGGCACCACCCTGTGTTTGTCAACAGCGGGGCATACGTGCGGCTGGAGTTGCACACGCACGACGCAGGGGGCGGGGTGACCCAGCGGGATTGGGAATTGGCCGGTGCCATAGACCAAATCCTCCAATCCCAGCCCGAAACGCCGTTCGCATGATGCTCGACGGCGCGCAGCTGGTCTTGTCCGAGCGGCTGGGCAACGCCTTTCCGATGTTCTCGCCCGGTTTGCGAGAGGCCCTAGTCACCCGAGGCACCTTGTTGCGGTTTCACGACGGCGACCCACTCATGCGATCGGGTCAGTATGTCCGGTCGACGATGTTGCTGCTTGCCGGCCAGGCCAAGCTCTATCGAGAAGGGGCGGATGGCGGCGAGCATTACCTCTACTCGCTGGAGTCAGGGTCAGCCTGCGCTCTGTCCCTCATCTGCGCGACCCAGCGCCGGACCTCCATGATCAAGGGCCTCGCAGACGGGGAGGTGGAGGCCCTCGCGGTTCCGGTGGACGCGATGGAGGCCCTCATGCGCGACCATCCCGAGTGGTACCAGTTCGTGGTGGAAACCTACCGCGTTCGGATGGAGGAACTGCTCGAAGTCATTGACCAGGTGGCCTTCCGTTCGCTGGACGAACGGTTGATTTTGTATTTGGCGAAAAGATTCGATTCCCAGGGCCCCGAACTGCACGCCACCCACCAGGAAATAGCCACAGACCTCAACTCCAGCCGAGAGGTCATCAGCCGCTTGTTGAAGCGGATGGAAAAAGAGGGGATGGTGGAACTCCAACGCAACGTGGTGATCCGTCGCGATTGGAAAAAAGCCCAGTCATTGCGCTGAGCCCCCGGAACCCGATGGCTTTACTGCCCGCCAACGGGCTCGTTCTGCATCTCGTTCAAGGTGGTCATGGCGGCGGTGAGCCGGTCCGCGCCTTCACACTCGCTTTTCACGTTGCCTGAGAGCAGGCCGCCGAAATCCACATGGGCCTGGCAGGCCGCACCAAGCTCCGCAATCAACTCGCCGCGGGTTTGGTTTGCAGTCATGAAGGCATTGAACTTTTCGTCCAGTTCTGCGGGCAGGGTTTGGCCTGAATTGATGAGGCCAGAAGCTTCCTGGAACAGCGCTCGGTTTTCTTCGATGTATTGGGTGTAGTCCTCCATGGTCACCGCCAGGTTCTCAATGCAGGAACATTCGTCCACGACATTCTCCACTTTGACATCCTCGACTTGAAGACCATTGTTGCAGGCGCCCAACAGGAGAAAGGGCGCAAAGAAGACAAGGCGTGCGTTGTGTTGCATGGGGTGGCAAATGATGGCGGCGAAGATAGGCCATCGGCCTTCAAATTGACGGAGCAATGAGTTCTCGGATGAGGTTTACCCACAGGGACTCGACGTGGGAGGCCCGAAAGGTGTCGAGTCCGGGACGGGACCAACGGACAGAGTGCGGGTCCGAACCGCCCAGGGATGAGCCGGTACCGAGGTTTCGAAGCAGGGCGGCCAAGGCGGAGGCGTCTCCTGGCGGGAAGCATGCGGTTCCTGGGTGGGATGCGAGGAGTTCGGGGGTTCCGCCGCTCTCGGTGCCCAGCACCCAGCATCCCGAAGCCAGGGCCTCCAGGGTGACCATGCCGAAGGTTTCTGAAGCGCTGCACAGGGCGAAGGCATCGAGGGCGGCGTAGGCCGGTCGCAGGTCCTCGCGGGGCGGGAGCCAGTGAAGCCGGTCAGCGACCCCCAAATCCTGGGCCAGCCCGTGCAACGAGGCGGCGTAACCGTCGGCCGCATTGACCGTGGGCGCGCCGACCACCAACCCCTGCCAGCCCGGCGCCTCCGCGAGCGCCCGGATGAGGACATCCTGCCCCTTCAGCGGGTCGATGCGGCCGAAGAGCCCCACCCAGGGGCCGGATTCCGGCAGCCCTAGCAAGGACCTCGCGGCAGGGGCGGGGAGGGGCGGCTCAAACCACCGGTCCGCCAGCGACAAAGGGATCACCCGCGTGCGATCCGCCCGCAGCGGTGTCCGCGCCAGCACCTCCCGACGCAGGTGCTCCAACGGACTGACCCAACACGTCACGCGGCCGTAACGGATGCGGTGCCACGGCGCCCGCTTTCGGTGCGCAATCTGCATGCCTTGCTGGAAGAGAAAAGGGGCGCCCAGTTGCTGGGCCAGCAGGCCTGCGAAGGCCAAATCCCTCGGATCGCGCGCCCACACCAGTTCCGTCCCCTGCAACCGCCGGGCCAGTTTCCGCGCCGCCGGTCCCGGAAAGTAGCGAGGTTGCCGATCGAACCGCACCACTTCCACCTCCCCGGTCCCCCCGGCTTCCACGGCCTCCCCGGCGGCAAGCGCCAACGGCGAATTCGGCACGGAACACAAACGCACGTCTGCCCCCAACTGGGCCATCCAACGGGCGTGGCGAAGCAGA
>CAYONT010000026.1:21533-30452 GCA_964405405.1 uncultured Comamonadaceae bacterium
ACACAAACGCACGTCTGCCCCCAACTGGGCCATCCAACGGGCGTGGCGAAGCAGATTTTGCTCCAACCCGCCCCAACCGGTGGAACTGGAGAGAAAAACCAACCGCCGCCCCGCCAGCGGTTTCATCGGAGGTCCGGACGCAACGTGATTTCGCTGTACACCCCGCGTCCCTTCGATTCGATGGCGAGCACGATGGCATCTGCCACGAAGGTCGGGGACATGCCTGCATCGAATTGGGGCCGGTAGGTGGCCCGGAGTTCGAGGTTGGGGGTCTGGTCGATGAAGGGGGTATTGACGGCACCGGGGTTGATGGTGGTTACCCCAATTTCGCCCCGGTATTCCAATCGCAAGGACTCACTGATGGCGAGAACGGCATGCTTCGTCGCGCAGTACACGCCGCTGTTGGGGAAGACTTGGCGGGCAGCCAACGAGCCGATGTTGACTACGGTGCCTTTTGCCGCCACGACATGGGGCAGGGTGGCATGGAGTGTGGTCAATACGCCTTTCACGTTGATGTCCACCATCTCATGCCAGTCTTCGAGCTGGGCCGAGGAAAGGGGGTCGAAGTAGCCGAGCCCTGCGTTGGGGACCACGGCGTCGAGGCCGCCCCAAAGGGCCACCGCCTGGGTCACGGCAGATTGAACCGAGGCGGGATCGCGGACATCGGCCACCGCCCAGGCCCAAGATCCGGGCAGGTCCCCCCAGGCCTCTGCGGCCTCGGTGAGTGCCTCGCCCCGCCGTGCCACACCGAAAACCCGGTGCCCTCGGGCCACCAGGGCGTGGGCCGTGGCCCAACCGATTCCACTCGAGGCCCCCGTCAGAAATACGCGTTGTGAAGTTGACATGGTGCAAAGGTACGTCCCACGGTGGGCCGGCCGCGCCGGACTGGTCTCGCCCCGCCCCGCCCCGCCTCGCCCCGCCTCGCTCCGCCTCGCCTCGCCCCGCCTCGCCCCGCCTTGCCCCGCCCCGCCCCGCCCTGCCGCGTCCTGATCTCACTCCACCCCGACCCAAGGCAGGGAGCGCCCCGTTGCGGGGAGAAACAACCGGTACAAGCCGGAACCCGCGGGCGCAGCGGGAAGCAGCCCGCCTTCCCCTGCCGTCCCCGAAGCCAAGAGCCGTCCGTCCATTCCCCGCCATTCCACCCGCTCGCCCGGCACCGGCGGGCTGGGGCCCACCCACCGGATCCCATCCCCACCGCGACCCGGATTGGGTGCCAGCCGGTTGGGAGAGGGGATCAAGCCTGAAACATGCCCCGGTTGCTCGGAAGTGTGACCGCCCAGCGCGGCCACCCCCACCGAGGTTCCGCACACCGCCCAATCCGGTGCAATGGCCGCAAAAACCTGCTCCTCCAAGGTGTACCAGGCCGTTTCGCCGACCGAGAAGCCGTTCCACGATCCATTCGTGGCGAAAACGAATCCCCATCCCCGCGCGGCGTCCACGTACGCGTCGGAGATGAGCCCGTAAGCCTCCCCGGGATGCCCCACCCACTGCGTCCCATCGCCCCACAGCGCATCCGTGGCCGTCAATCCCGCCCGGTGCAACCCCAATCCCCATCCCTGGAACAACCCGTAGTAGTTGTTCCCGTTCCCCCCATCGAACGTCCACTCCGCCCCGTGCATCGCCGCGACGGACGCAGGTTGCAGCAAGGTGACCCCGTTCCAGCTTCCATCCCCCCAAACCCCTGCGATCCGGGCCATTTCCTCTGCGGAGATGCGCAGCCCCCCCTGCGGCCCGAAGAGCAACCCATTCGTCCCCGGCACGTACCCGCCCCAGTCGCCTGCCGGCGGATTCACCCCCCCGAAGTCGTCCGCCTGAGCCGTCCATCCTCCTTGGTTCCGGTACAGTACCGCCAAGTCGGCGATGCCCTCCAGTGTCGCCACATTGAAGCCCCCTGTGCAACCCAGGGGGGCGAGGACCCATTCCGTCATCAGCAGGTCAAACCGCTGAAAAGCCGCTGCCTCCATCACCGTCGCCAACACCCCGAAGTTCAAGTTGCTGTACTGAAAATACGTGCCCGGCGCCGTCGAGCCCCAAACATTCGCGGTGTGGTATGCCCCCCCGGGGACCACCAGTGCATCCAGCGGCGGAATCAGTACATCGCCATCCGTTGTCTCCGCCAAAAAACCGCCGTAGCCCGTGCCGTCCCGAAGCCCCGACGTATGGCTGAGCAACATCCGGGGCGTGATGACCACCCCGGGAAAGTTGGGGTGGACCAGCGGAAAGCCCAGGTAGCCCGAGCAGTCCGCATCCAAGTCCAGCAACCCGGCCTCGACCAACCGCATGCAAGCCACGGCCGTTGCCGCCTTGGAAACCGAAGCCATCCGGTAAGACGTTGAGGCCGTGACGGGAAGCCCCAGTTCGAAGTCGCGGAGCCCGTGGTGGTACGAGCCCGTGATCGCATCCCCGCAGAACGTCACCACCGAGATTCCCATGAGCCCGCCATTGGATTGGAGGTCTGAGATGGCGGCGTTGATGTCTGGGGTTTGGCCTGCCAACGGCCCCGCATGGCAAAAGCCAAGCAAACCGGCGAATAAATTGAAAATGAATTTTTTAGGCGACATGGGTTCCTGTGATTTCAAGCGAATTGGAGGGTCAAGGATAGCTCATCTGCTTCAGACCCACCACCCGGTCGTAGCCCGCCCGGTCCCAGTAGTAGGCGAGGACGGTGTACAGGTTTTCATTGAGGGCGTGGGTGCCTTCGAAAGCGTCCGGGGAGCCTGGGGCCCGGGCGAGGGAGGTGGCGTCGTTCTGTCCCCGCACTTCCTCCGGCCGGGTGAGCAGGAGGTAGTTGTAGTACCCCTGTTTGAGGAGCAGTTCCAACTCGTACCGGTGGGTCACCGCATTGTATTGGAAGCGGTGGGTAGGGGGGAATTGGCCTGCGGAAATGTCTCCGAAAAGGTATACATCCTGGCCGTAGAGCGGGGGATCGCAGGGGATTTCGAAGTGGGTCAAGATGTAGTCCCCACCGGTGTGGTCTTCCTGCCGGTCGTTGCTGACCATGAACCGGCCGTTCAGGTCGGGCTGGGCGCGGAACGGCTGGTAAGCGCGGGACTCGAGCGGTTCGAGCTGGAAACGCCAGTGGTGGCCAGCGTCCTCGATCCGGGAGACGCCCTGGGCCACGAACCGGAGGCTCTTCAGGTCGACAAACCGGTAGGGGACGCCGCCCGGGAACCGGTTGATATCGCTGTGGTTGAAGAGGATTTCGGTGTCCTTGACGAAGACGGGGTCGAGCCCGATGAGGGCGTTGTCCCACCGGCCGTTCTGCAGGATGGCGGTCTGCAGGCCACCGGAGCCGGCTTCGGGCATGGGGTAGTCCCGGATTCGGACGGTGTGGTCCACCTCGATGTGGGAGCGGCGCAAGGCCACGGCGGTGGCGGGGCCGACCCGAACGTCGATGTCCGCCAGATCTTCGTACACCACGAACCGCCGAACCAGCACCGGATGGTCCGGTTTGCGGGCCCGGAACACCTCGACGATGTAGTTGCCGCTGCGGGTGATGCGGAACAAGTCGTTGGGAAACACGGCCTTGTGGTGGCTGTAGCCCTGTCGGGTGTTGAAACTGGCTTCCACGTCGTCGATGGACATCTCCCGGAACCCTTGGACGTAGTCAGAGGGCACGAGGTCAGGGGAGGGATACCAGTCGAACGTGCAGTGCTGGACCCGCAGGCGGTAGGTTTCGTAGCTGGCTTCCAGGTCGTCAAACCGGAGTTCCAATTGCCCGCCTTGCAGCGGGATGAAGGCCAAACCCAGCGGCACCCCAACGGGATGCAGCACCACGGTTTGCAAGGCCGGCGCCGTGTAGGCCACGGGCACCTGGGCCCACGCGGTACCTGCAAGTCCCAGCAGGATGGTGATCCCGGCGATGGAACGTTGCCGCCCATGCCCCCCGAGGCGCCGGCCATGCCTCCACAACTTCGGGTTGAAAATCTTCATGGGGGTTGGGGTACAATGGTTTGTTTGTGGGTGCTACCTTTGTGCCCCGAAAAGTAAACCTGGCAAGCGATGTCCCGAACCATTCGGATCCGAAAAGGTGCCGATATCCGCCTCAAAGGCCGTCCCACGGCCGCTGTGGTGGATGCTCCCAAGTCGGCAGTATATGCCATTCAGCCCACCGATTTTCACGGCGTAACGCCCAAGATGGAGGCAAAACCGGGGGACCGGTTGCAGGCCGGGGATGTCTTGTTCCGTGACAAGAACAAGCCCCGTGTGGCGTACCTCAGTCCGGTGAGCGGGGTGCTGAAAGAGGTGGTGCGGGGCGAAAAGCGCCGCATCCTGGCGGTGGAAATCGAGTCGGATGGTGCGGATGGGTTCCGTTCGTTCCCGGTCTTGGACCCGGCACGGGCATCGCGCGAGCAAGTTCTGGAAGCGTTGTTGGAGGGGGGGATGTTCCCGTTCATCGAGCAGCGCCCATTTGCCGTGCCTGCAGACCCTTCGGACCGACCCCGTGCCATCTACATCTCGGGGTTCTCTTCGGCACCGCTGGCACCCGACATGTCGGTGGTCCTGGCGGGGCGTCTGGGAGCCTTCCAAGCAGGGGTGACCGCACTGGCAAAACTGGCCGGCGCGGGCGGGGTGCAGCTTGGCGTGCGCCCCGGTGACGACACCTACAGCGGAATCGAGGGGGCAACAATGACCGCGTTCGACGGGCCACACCCAGCGGGCAATGTGGGAGTCCAAATCCATTGGACCCAACCGATCAACAAGGGAGAAGTGGTCTGGACGGTGCACCCCGAGGATGTGGTGGCGATGGGCCACCTGCTCACCCAGGGCGAGTACCGCATGGACCGCGTGGTGGCCGCAGGAGGTTCGGAGCATCCGGCTCCGGGGCACTATCGCGTCCGCCTTGGCGCCCGGATGGACGCTCTGATGGGCGGGGCATCCTACAGCGATCAGGTCCGCGTGGTGTCGGGCGATGTCCTCACGGGTACGGAAGTGCACGCGGGCGGCTATCTCGGCGCGCAGCACCACCAGATGGCGATGCTCCCCGAGGGAAAGGAGCCCAAGTTCCTCCTCACCGAGGGCTGGCTCAGCCCGGGTCTCAACAAGTTCTCCCTCTCTCGTGCGTTTCCGACCTGGCTCCTCCCCAAGTCGAAGGAATTCACCCTGGACACGAACAACAACGGCGAACACCGGGCCTTCGTGGTCACGGGACAATACGAGCCGGTCTTCCCGTTTGAAATTCTGCCGGTGCACCTCGTCAAGAGCATCTTGGCAAACGACATCGACGGCATGGAGCGACTCGGCATCTACGAGGTTGCCCCTGAGGATTTTGCCTTGTGTGAATACGCTTGTACCTCAAAAATGGAACTCCAGCACATCGTGCGGGAGGGCTTGGACATGTTGCAAACCGAATTGGGATAACCAGAGATGAAAGCACTGCATCAATTGTTGGATCGGGTGCGCCCCAACTTCCAAGAAGGGGGCAAACTCTCGCGCTTCTGGGTGGTTTTCGACGCCTTGGAAACGTTTGCATTCACGCCGGGCCATGTAACCCACAAGGGAACCCACGTGCGCGATGGCATCGACCTGAAGCGCACGATGTTCATGGTCATTGTCGCCTTGATTCCCGCCCTTTTGTTTGGCACCTGGAACCAAGGCCACCAGTACCTCTTGTCCATCGGCGAAATCACCACTTCAGATCCTCTCACTTACCGCATCTGGGAGAAATTGGGCATCGGAGCTTGGAAGGTATTGCCCTTGGTGGTGGTCAGCTACGGCGTGGGCTTGGGCATTGAGTTTTGGTTTGCAGGGATTCGCAAACACGCCATCAACGAGGGCTTCTTGGTCTCCGGGATGTTGATTCCCTTGGTGATGCCCGTGGATGTTCCCCTCTGGATGGTGGCACTGGCAACCGCATTTGCTGTGGTCATTGCGAAGGAGGTATTTGGTGGCACGGGGATGAACATCGTGAATGTCGCCCTGACATCGCGGGCTTTTTTGTTCTTTGCCTACCCGAAGCAGATGTCCGGAGAGATTTGGATTCACAACGTGGGCGCATCGAAGGTTGACGGCATGCTGGTGGATGGTTACACGGGAGCGACAGCGCTAGGAGAATTGGCGGGCACCGTGGGCAAATCGGCCTCAGATCCAGAGGTCGTCTCGACACTGGCCCAATTCGAGCCGGGCGGAATGTTCAGTTGGGCGAATGCCTTCTTCGGGACCATTCCGGGTTCGATTGGTGAAACCTCGTCCCTGGCCATCCTCATCGGTGCAGCGCTCTTGATTTGGACGGGCATCGGCAGCTGGCGCATCATGTTGTCCTTCTTGCTGGGTGGATTGGGGATGGCATTCATCTTCAACCTTGCTGCTGCGAATGCGTACATGACCCTGCCGCCGTTGCATCAGGTAGTATTGGGCGGATTCATGTTCGGGATGGTATTCATGGCCACCGACCCGGTGACCGCAGCCCAAACCGATCTCGGAAAGTGGATTTATGGTTTCCTAGGAGGAGCCCTCTCCATCCTGATTCGGGTGGTGAACCCCGCTTACCCCGAAGGCGTGATGATGGCCATCTTGTTCATGAACGTGGTGGCGCCTTTGATCGACCACTATGTCGTTCAAGGGAACATTCGGCGCCGGGAAAAGCGTTGGTTGGCAGCTCAGCAGCAAGTAGCATCTTAATCTGGTTCGACCCATGGCACTCGACAAGAACAGTACAAGCTATACCCTGACCTTTTCTGTGGTCATGGTGGTGGTGGTGGGCGCCGCACTGGCGTTCACAGCCCTGGCATTGAAGGACCGGCAGGATGCGAATGCGGCCGACAAGAAGATGATGGACATTCTCTCCGCCATCGGGGTGGACGCAACCCGGGACAATGCGGGGGAGCTGTTCGGGCAATATGTGAAAAGCCGGATTGCCCTGGACATCCAAGGTCAAGCAGTTGCTGAAGAGAATGGTGCATTGGACCTGCGCAATGCCGCTGACCCCTTCAACATCGACGTGATGAAGGACTACCGGGCCAGCATCAAATCGGTCGCCAAAGAGAAAGCAGGTGACGTAGCCGGGTTGAAGCAATCACTTGCCTCCGAGGATTTGCGGTTCCCGTTGTACATCTGCGAAAAGGATGGGTCACGCATTGCGGTCGTACCCGTTGTGGGCTCTGGTCTGTGGGGGCCCATCTGGGGATATGTAGCGCTTGAAAGCGATTTTCAAACCGTTTATGGAGCTCAGTTTGATCACAAAACCGAAACGCCAGGTTTGGGAGCAGAAATCAAGGAGCGATTTTTCTCGGACAAATTCAAGGTAGGCAAGAAAATCAACCTGTCGAGCCCCACGCTTTTTGAAGTGGTCAAGGGAGGGGCGCCCACCACGGAGCATAGTGTGGACGGCATCACGGGTGGCACCATCACATCGAAGGGGGTAGGGGAGATGATGAACCGTACCCTCGGTATTTATGCTACTTACTTTCAATCGCAACTTTCAACCCAGGCATCACGATGAGCACGCAATCTGCTGAAGTCGTCGAAAAGACGCGTGAACCCCTGTTCTCCAAAAAGAACAGGAAGCTGATGACGGATCCGTTGGGAGATTCTAACCCCATCACCATTCAGGTTTTGGGCATTTGTTCTGCTCTGGCGATCACGGTACAGTTGCAACAAGCAGTCATCATGAGTCTGTCGGTGTTGTTTGTTTTGATGGGAGGCAATGTGGTGGTTTCGCTCATGCGCAACATGATTCCGGACCGCATTCGGATCATTGTCCAACTGGTCATTGTAGCCTCGCTGGTCATCATTGTCGACCAGGTGCTCAAAGCATTTCAGCCGGACATCAGTGAGAAGTTGTCGGTTTTTGTGGGTTTGATCATTACGAATTGCATCATCATGGGGCGCCTTGAGGCCTTCGCACTGGGGAACAAACCCGGTCCCTCCTTCTTGGATGCCATTGGCAATGGGATGGGCTATGCTTGGATTCTGCTGGTCGTGGCCTTGATCCGGGAACTGCTGGGTTCGGGTGCTATTTCGCTTCCCGGCATGGGCCAAGTGAAACTTCTGCCCACAAGCTGGTTCATCAGCGAGGGCGGTGTGTATGAAAACAACAACTTGATGATCCTCCCTCCAATGGCTTTGGTCATCGTGGGCATGATCATTTGGATTCAACGCAGCCGGAACAAGGCGCTCATTGAAGAGAACTAATGGAATACCTCAACATCTTCGTCAAGGGCATCTTCATTGAGAACATGATTTTTGCCTATTTCCTGGGAATGTGTTCGTATCTCGCCGTGTCGAAAACGGTGAAGACTGCGAACGGCCTGGGGCTTGCGGTCATCTTTGTCTTGGGCATCACGGTTCCTCTGAACTACCTGTTAGAGAACTTTGTTCTCAAGGAGGGAGCGTTGGCTTGGTTGGACCCCGAATTTGCCTCCGTAGACCTCAGCTTCTTGAGTTTCATTATGTTCATTGCGGTGATTGCCTCGATGGTTCAGTTGGTGGAAATGGTCGTGGAGAAGTTCGCTCCGGCGCTATACGGGGCCTTGGGGATTTTCCTTCCGCTCATCGCGGTGAACTGCTCGATTTTGGGCGGTGCATTGTTCATGCAGGATCGTCAGTACCCGAGCTTGGGAGAGGCGACGATGTTTGGACTGGGTTCCGGCGTGGGTTGGTGGCTCGCCATTGTGGCCATCGCAGCCATTCGGGAGAAAATCCGGTATTCAGCGGTGCCTGCTCCGCTGAAGGGCCTCGGCATCACCTTCATCATCACCGGATTGATGGGGATTGCGTTCATGAGTTTCATGGGCATTGAAATCTGATTGAGATGACAACGACAATCGCATTGACGATCGCTTTCTTCTTGGCGGTCATGTTGCTGCTCGTGGGGCTGTTGCTCTACGCAAAGGCCAAACTCTCTCCCAGTGGCAAGATCAAAATCACCATCAATGGAGAACGGGTGCTCGAAGTCGATGGGGGCAGCACGCTCCTCAC
>CAYONT010000027.1:0-29717 GCA_964405405.1 uncultured Comamonadaceae bacterium
TTGGGGTTGATGGTGATCGGGGGATGGGGTTGGGGTGGCGGATTCCGTTCGGTGGCGGTGGTGGAAGCGGAGGTGCCGGGAGATTGGGTTTTGGGTCTGGATGAGGTGGGGCCTTACGAGGCCATGCGGGAACCTTATCTGCGGGCAGGTTCGCTGATGGACAGCTTGCAAGTTGCGACGGAGGACGGGGTGGCCTGGTACTTCGATGACCCGACGAAGACAGCGCCGGAGGATTGCCGTGGATTTTATGGACGGGTGTTGCAACCGGGGGCTGAAGCGGGATGGGAGTCGGGTCAACCGGGTCCCGAAGGGTTGCGGGCGATGCAGCTTCCGGCAGGAAAGGCCTTGGTGGTGGACTGGGAATTGCGTGGCTACTTGGGCTACATCGTGGGGCCCATTCGGTTGTATCCCATGCTCACGGAGGCCATGGCTGCAAGGGGCGAAGTGCCTTTGGCAGTATACGAGCGGTATGCTACAGATGGCCGCTCGGTGCGTTATGTGATGGTGTATGGGGCGACTTCACAAGGAGAATCCAATGTCACTTCAGCGGCTCAGTGAATTGCAACCGGGTGAGCGTGGGGTCATCCACCACCTCGATCGGCCCGAGATGGTGCAGGCCCTGATTGAGATGGGGTGCTGCATCGGCGAAACCGTCGAGATTGCCCATGTGGCGCCTTGGAACGGGCCCATCGCGTTGTGGGGTGGGGGTCGGAAATTGGCCTTGCGCAAAGAAGCCGCAGCGGAAGTGTGGGTGATGCGGATTTCAGCTGAAGACTTGGAAAACGACCCAGGCAAATAGGTAGGCCAGGGTGGTAAAGGCGAGGGCTTGTCCGAGCGCCCAGGTCCAGCTTTTGAGTTCCCGCTGCACGACGGCCACCGTGCTCATGCACTGCATGGCGAACATGTAGAACACCAACAGGGACAAGGCGGTGGCGGGTTGGAGGAGTGGTTTGCCTGTGTGGGGGTTGCGTTCGGTGGTCATCCGTTCTTGCAAGGCCTGGATGTTGCCGGTTTCGGAACCGGCGGTGGGGTAGAGGGTCGACAGGGTGCCGACGAAGACTTCCCTAGCGGCGAACGAGGTCAGCAGGGCAATGCCCAAAGTCCCGTCGTATCCCAAAGGACGTACCCAGGGTTCGATGGCCCGGCTGATGTGGCCGATGTACGAAGCTTGGAGCAGGTCCGCGTCTCGCTGGGCCTGTTGTTCGACCGTGGAGGCTTGGGCGTGACGGCTTCGCACAGAATCCATGTCTTCGGATGGCCCGAAGCGGGCCAAGGCCCACAGCACCATGGAAACCACGAGGATGACTTGGCCTGCGGACGATACAAAGGACCATCCCCGGACGCCCATTTCCACCAGGATGTCTTTCGGGCGGGGCCAGCGGTAAGCCGGCCATTCCACGGTGTAGCCGCCTTCGGTTCGGCGGGGGAGGCCCCGGTGAAGCAACCAGGCCATGCCGAGAGCAGCCAGGGTGCTCGCGACATACAACCCGAAAAGGAAGAGCCCGGGCAGGTTGAACAGTCCGCCGACCGTGGTGTCAGGAACAAGGAAACCAATCAGGAAGGCATAAACAGGCAATCGGGCACTGCAGGTCATCAACGGCGTGACGAGGATGGTGAGGAGCCGTTCGCGTTTCCCGGGGATGGACCGGGCGGCCATGACGGCCGGGATGGCGCAGGCCATGCCGCCTACCAACGGCACAATGGAACGCCCGTTGAGCCCCAAGCGCTGCAAGAACCGGTCTCCGAGGAAGCCCACCCGCGCCATGTAGCCCGTGGCATCCAGGGCAGCCGTGAGCCCGAAGAGGATCATGATTTGGGGTACAAACACCACGATGCCCGCGATGCCGGAGAGTACTCCGTCGAGCAAAAGGCTGGTCCACCAGGTTTCGGGAAGGTGGGATTGCGCAGAGGCGATGCCCGCGCTGAAGGTCGCATCCACCCAGTCCATGGGGTAAGCAGCCCAAGCGTAGACGGCTTGGAAGATGCAGAAGAAGACCGCTGCGAGGATGATTTGGCCTGCGATGGGGTGGGTCAGGACGGTGTCCAATCGGGTGGTCCATAGGGCGCGTCGCTTGCCGATGTCGGCTCGGATGGGTTCTCCCTCAGGGACCGGCGGGAGCGCAGCGGCTGCGATGGCGCGGATGCGTGCCATGCGCTCGCCGGCTTCTTCCAGTTGGACCTGTGCGGTCCAGGCTTCCAAGGTGCGTCCTGCGTCGGCGGCCAACTGTACCCGCGCCGCGTTCACCTGCTCGACCCACGGAGCGGTGCCGCCCAGCTTGGCGGTGCCACGGCGCAGCACGAAGGTCCCCTGCGCTTCGTTCCAGGGCGGGCAGACGGCGCGCAGGGCTTTCCAGGCTTGTGCCAAGGGGGAAATAGGAGATGTGCGAGGGGTGGGGGAGGCAAGGTCTGGGGGTGTTGCCCGGGCGTTGGGCACGCACGCGGTGCGCCCACCCGACTCAGCCGTTTGGAGCAACTGGGACAGGGGGGTTTTGACGAAATTGGCCCGCAAAACCGGCACCCCGAGCTGTGCCGAAAGTTGCGCCACATCGATGCCCAGCGCTTCGGTATCCTCCACCGTATCGTTGATCCAAACGAACGATGGAAGGCCCCACTCCAGCACCTGCAGCACCAAGAACAACCCGCTGCGCACTTGGCTGCTGTCCAGCACCAGCGCCACCACATCCGGCCGGTGTCGGTGATTTGGATCCAGCAGCGCCTGCTGCGTCACCTGCTCATCCGGCGCTTCGGCGTAGAGGCTGTAGGTGCCCGGTAAGTCAACCAGCTCCCAGCCTAGCATCCCCCGCAGGCGTGCCGCTGTCGCTCCGACTGTCACCCCGGGCAGGTTCCCCACCTTGCCCCGGGATCCCGTCATTCGGTTGAACAGCGTTGTTTTGCCGCAGTTGGGGTTGCCCACCAGGGCGATCCTCAGCGCTTCATCAGCCATTGCTGTGGATTCTGTGGGGTTTTGTTTGCGCCATCGATGAGCCAAACCTCAAAGTGGACCTGCCCGCTGCCCTCCACCGAACGGGCCTTTCCCAAGGGCGTTCCCGCCTGCACCGTGGCTCCTTTGGTCACCGAAACCGATTCCAGATTGCTGTACACCGTTCTGTACGCGCCGTGCGAGACGATGACCGTTGAACCTGCCCCAGGCAGGTTGAAGATGCTGCTGACCGTCCCCTTGAACACGGCCGTCACCGCTGCACCGGCGTCTGTGGTCAGGTCGATGCCATTGTTGTCCAGGACGATGCCTTGCAACGTCGGGTGGTTTTGACGGCCAAACTTCCCAGTCACCACCCCGCGGGTCACTGGCCAAGGGAGTTGGGCCTTGTTCTTCCCAAACTGTTCGGACACCACCTTTCCGGCAGGCGTCAGTGCGAGCTCACCCGTGCTCGTGGCTCGTTCGGCCGCCAGCTCCTTCTCGATCATCCGGCTGATTTCTGTATTGAGCCGGTTTCGTTCCTTCTCCGCCTTCTTTTGCTCCTCCCGCAACCGACTTTCCTCCCGCTTGAGTTTGTCCACCAGGGCCGCTCGACCCGAACGGTCTGCTGCCAGGCGGTCGCGTTCGGCATTCATCTCCTGCAACACCACCCCGGCGCGTTCGCGCGCTTCGGTCAGGGCGTTGCGTTCGACCGTGAGCTGTTGCTGGTTGCGCGTGATGGCATCGACCTGCTCCTTGCGCAGCGACGCGTAAGACTGAAGCAGTTGAAACCGGAGCGCCGCTTGGCTGAAGTCCTCGGCAGAGAACAGATAGAGCAAGGGGTTTTGGGCCAAATGCATCCGATACGCCTGCACGATCATCCGGGCGTACTCGTCTTTTAGGGCAGCGATGTGACCCTCGAGGGTTCGGATTTCGCTATCGGTCCCGGCCATTTCACGCTCGAGTGCAGCAATTTCCTGTTTGTGGTGCCGGATGAGCTGCTCGCGGAGGGCGATCCGTTGGTCCACAAGTTGCAACTCGGATACGGCATTGCTGCGGTTCTTCTTCGCAGTGTTCAGTAGCCTCTCGGTGGTGGCGAGCTGGGCTGTGATGGCGTCGCGCTGGCGCTGGAGTTCGGCTTTCCCCTGCGCCCACCCGCGGACAGGCCCGCAAATCAGGCATGCAACCAGCAGGATGACGCGGAGCATGGGGACTGCCATGGGTTCAGATCGTTTTGCGGGGCGTGCCATCGGGGATTTCGAAGGGAAGTTCGGCCGGATTGTCGACCCGGACACGCTGGATGTCCAGTTCCAGACCCAGGGTGGTTTGAGGGGAACGAAACTCGATTTCCATTTCCATGGGCATCCTTCCGCCACCCGGGTCGCTGAAGGCCCGACGTCGGATGTGGATGAACCGCTGCTCGTACAGGTCGTCGAATACGTCCTGCTCGGGGTCGAAGGTGAGCCCGTTGAACCAGTGCCGTTGGATGAGCAGGTCGTCCCCGTCGCTGTGGTTGCGAACCCGTTCGTACCGCCGGTCGGGGACCTGGATGCGGACGGTGTCAGAAGGTCCGAGCTCGCGGTCGTCGACCCCGACGAGCCGCCGCACCGGCCGCTTGTACCGGGAGACGAGGAGGTATTGGCGGCCATCGATGCGGGAGAGGAATCGGTCCTTGTCCTCGTCGATGCCCAGCGGCCGTCCAGTGAGGAGGTCCTGCAGGTCCCCGAAGCCCAGGTCCACCCCCGTCCAGCGCTGCAGCCCGGCCAGGGGCTCGGCTGCGTAGAAGGGATTGCCGGGAATTTTGCTCACCAGGAACACCGAGTCAGGCCGAATCAGCAGCCGCGCCACCTCGATTCCGAGGGCCGGACTGATGCTCGCCCAAACCGCACTGTCGCGGGCAATCCGCACCGTCGCCTTGAAAGACTGGCGCAGGGCGTCGGGGAGGGAGTCGGAGGGCATTTGGAGCCCGGTTTGGCCTGAAAGCGTGACATCCACCTTCATGCTGACCCAGTCCCACCGAAGTGCAGCGTCCTCGTACGCCTCGAGCACGGCGACACTGCCCATGGCCCGGAGGGGCTTGCCCTTCGCGAGCCGCCGTTCGTTGGAGCAGCCGGTCGCGGCGACCAGCAGCAGCAGCGCGAGGGGCCACAGGGTTCCCAGGCGGTCTGGGTGAAGGCGGTGCCGGAGATTCATGGCGTTTTTCCGGGTTTGGAGGCCAAACGAACCGCATCCCCGCCTGCTTTCCGAGCGGCTTCCCACGCCTCACGCGCTTCGGCTGGTCGACCGAGTCCCCAGAGGATGTCGCCCCGGTGTTCGAGGAACAGGGGGTCGCTCGGGAATTCTGCCAAGGCCCGGTCGATCCAGCCCAGGGCCTCCGCGCCCTCGCCGCGGCGGTGCAACACCCAGGCGTAGGTGTCCCAATAGTTTGCGGGGGGGTCGGGTGCGGCCCACAGTTCCAGGGCGCGCTGGATGCAGGCCAGCGCCCGGTCAAGTTGTTCCTCCCGCTGGGCGAGGAAGTAGGCCTGGTTGTTGTACCACGCGCTGGTCAGGGGATCGCCGGCGATGGCGGCCTCGAGGGCCGCGAAGGAGCCAGGGCCGTCACCGAGTTCGTGGAGGATGGCGCCCAGTTCTCCGGACCACCGGGCCTGTTGAACCGGTTGGTCCCAGGCGAGTTCGATGGCTTGGCGCAAAGCGGAGGCGGCCTCAGAATGCTGTCGGAGCTGGGCCTGGGCCGTGGCCAGCTGGTGGTGGATTTCGGGGTCCAGCGGGAACCGGGCCACCGCCGCGAGCCCGTGTTGGCGGGCATCTTCCCAGAGGCCGAGTTGCCGCTCTGATTCTAGCAGTCCCAACCAAACGGCCCGGTTGTGTGCCTCGGTTTGCAACCGTTCGAGCCAAAGTGTCCGAGCGGATTCCCAGTCTCCCTGCCGGGACAAGCCCTCCAAACGCAGCGCCTCCACTTGTGGCTCACCGGGATGGGTCGCGAAGAGCCGGTTGAACAAATCTGCCTTCTGAGCGGGCGTGACGTCTGGCATCAGTTGTTCCAACCCGGTGAGCAGGGTGCATTTGAACTCCGGGTTGATCTCCGGAGCGGACATCAGGAGCTGGAGTTGGGCAAAGCCCTGGCTCATTTCCCCACGCCCAAACGCCTTCATGCTGCGGTAGTAATGCAATTGTGGGTCCGTTGGGTGGCGTCGCTCCATTTGGAGGAGGTATGCATCGCTCCGGGAGCCCCCGTTCCGAAACAGCCAATCCATCCACATCCATTCCAATTCGGGTTCGTTGGGGAACTTGCCCAATGTGACTTGCAGGGCCCTTTCGTAGATCCTTGCGTCGCTACTGGACGCCAGCAATTCCAGGCGGGTGAGGGCGATTTCCAGGTCCGGACCGGCCCGCTGTTCGTAGCGATCGCAACAGGCAATCGCTTCCGGCCACCAGTTCTTTTGGGCGAAGGCATCGATCCAACCAAAGGCCGTTTCCAGGTCCCCGCGTCGGGCCTCGATGCAGTACAGCGCTTCGTCCCGTGCCGCTTCCCGCTTGCCCAGTGCCAGCAGGGATTCTCCTCGCCGGTGGTGGTACCAGTAAACGTCCCCCTCCAGAGCCAGGGCGCGGTCGAAGTGATCCACCGCCGCAGCGTGGCGGCCTCTTTGGGCGTCGATTTGGCCTAGCATAAAGGGAACCGATGGCTCCTCCGGTTGCATCTCCGCGCATTGCAAAAAACCCGTGTAGGCAGGGTCCCAATCGTTCTTAGCCCACGCGTTCTGGGCATCGAACCAGGCGCGCTGGAAGGCCTCCTCGTAGGGGGGCTCGGAGGCCAAATCCCCCCCAGGGCGGCATCCCGGACCGGCGATGCTCAGGAGCACGCCGGCCAGCAAGACCAGGTTCAGTGCCGTGCTTTTTCTCATCCGATTTCGCTGTAATCGCCCAGGCTCATGTCGCTCCAGGTTCCCCGTACCCGGGCGTGGTTGCCGATCATGGCGCCCGAAATCACGGCACGTTCGATGTGGGCGTGCTCCTGTACCAAGGCATGTGTGATGCGGCTGTCGGTGACCCGGGTGCCGGTGCCCAAGGAAACGTGCGGGCCCACCACGGACCGCTCGATTTGCACGCCGGGGGCGATGCAGCAAGGCGGAATGATGACGGAATCGATGCAGCGGGTCTCTGGATGGACGGTCCACTGCGCAGCGTGCCACTCCAGCACGCGCCTGTGGGAGTCCACGGTGGCGATTTTGTTGCCGAAGTCCAGCCACTCGGACACCGTTCCCGGCACAAAGCGCGCCCCGGCCCGGGTCAGGTCCCGCAGCGCGTCGGGAAGCTGGTATTCCCCGCCGTGGCGGACGTCTTCGTCGATGAGCCGCTGCAACGCACGCCCCAACCGCTCGCCTTCCCGAAACGCATAGATGCCGATCATGGCCCGGTTGCTGACCGGCTGGGCAGGTTTTTCCACGTAATCCACGATGGCACCTGCCGCATCGGTCACCACCACCCCGAAGGCTTGGGGGTTTTCAACCTCTTGTACAAACAGGACGCCGTCCGCCTCGGCATCGATTTGGAAGTCAGCTCGGAACAGCGTGTCGGCAAAGGCGACCACCACCGGCCCCTGCAAGAGGGGCTGGGCACAGAGAATGGCATGCGCGGTGCCGAGCGGCTGATCCTGGTAAAAGATGTGTCCCCGGGCGCCGAGACGCTGCGCCACCCCCAGCAACCGTTCCTCCGTTTCGCGTCCAAAATCCCCGACCACAAAACCGATTTCTACCACCTGGCTGCCCGACATGGCCACGATGTCCTCGACCAGCCACTCCACGATGGGCTTGCCTGCAATCGGTACGAGGGGTTTGGGCAGGGTGAGGGTGTGGGGACGCAGTCGGCTGCCTCGACCGGCCATGGGGACGATGATGTTCATGGGTTTTTCCTGTTTGAAAATGAATGTAGTAGCCGGTTCCGCGTCAAAAATTATCCTGCGCCTGTGCTGCCAAAGCCACCGATGCCGCGGAGGGTCTCGGGCAGGAACTCGGCCTCTTTCCAGGCCAAACGCTCATGCCGGGCCAGCACCAATTGTGCAATGCGGTCACCGTGTTCGATGCGAAAGGGTTCTTGCCCGAGGTTCACCAACAGGACCCCTATCTCGCCCCGGTAATCGGCGTCGATGGTACCCGGTGCATTCAGTACGGTCACGCCGTACCGCAGGGCCAGGCCGCTTCGGGGGCGGACCTGAAGTTCAAATCCTTCGGGCAAGGCCACGTACAAACCGCTGGGAACCAGTTTCCTTGCCCCTGGCTCGAGCACCATGGGTGCCTCCAGGCAGGCCCGGATGTCCAGTCCAGCACTGCCGAGCGTGGCATACTCGGGCAGGGCCTGCCCGCTGCGGTTCCGAACTTGAACCACGGTGCTCATCTCCCTGTGAACTCGGGTTTGCGCTTGGCGATGAAGGCCTGGGTCCCTTCGCGGAAATCTTCGGTGTCGAAGCTCGCGCCGAAGCAGGCAATCTCCGCTTCAAAACCGTCGACGCCCTCGGTGTATCCGGCCAGGACGGCCTCGATGGCCGTGGCCAGAGCCACCGGAGAGTGCTTCATCATTTGTTGGGCCATCGCAGCAGCGGCGGTCAGGAGTTGATCGGCGGGCACGACTTGGTTGACGAGGCCGCACGCGAGGGCCTCTTGTGCGTCGATGGCCCGGGCGGTCAAAATCATCTCCAGGGCCTTGCCCTTGCCTACGATTTGGGGCAGCCGTTGGGTTCCACCGTAGCCAGGAATCAAGCCCAGGGACACTTCGGGGAGGCCCATCTTTGCCTTCTCGGAAGCGATGCGAACGTGGGCCGCCAGGGCCAGCTCCAGACCACCGCCCAAGGCGAAGCCGTTGATGGCTGCGATGACGGGCTTGGCGCTGTGCTCCACCCGATCGAACAGGATTTCTTGGCCATGGGCGGCCAACTCCCGGCCCTGTTCCACACCGAAGTCGGCGAATTCCTTGATGTCGGCACCTGCCACGAAGGCGCGTTCTCCGGCCCCGGTCAGCACGATGGCCCGGACCTCGTCGTCGGACTGGGCGGCCTCGATGGCTTCGGAAAGCTGAGCGATGAGTGCGCCGTTGAGGGCATTGAGGGCCTCTGGTCGGGCCAGGGTGAGTGTCAGCAGCCCATTTTCTAAGTGGCTGTGAATGAATGTATTCTCCATCTGGGCGGTCGGGGTGTTCTGTAGGCCAAATTACGACCGCCCCGCCGATTGCCGCCTGCTTATTGCCATCTTTGGGGGGATGGAATGCAGGGATTGGGTGCTTTTTTGTCAGGGGCTGTCGGACCGGGCGCAAGCGGCGTTGCCGCCGGCGGTGTTTTTGGAGGGGCGGACGGGGTTGTTGGGGGCGGGGTTGCGGGTCGGGGTGGTGGGGTCGCGGGCGGCGACGCCGGCGGGGCTGGGCCGCGCACGGGGGTTCGCAGAGGCGGTGGTGGCCCGGGGGGGTGTGGTGGTGAGCGGGTTGGCAGAGGGGGTCGATGGGGCGGCCCACCGGGCGGCCCTGGAGGCCGGGGGGGATACGATGGCGGTGCTGGGCACCCCGTTGGACCGTTGTTCCCCGGCCCAGCACCGTTCGCTTCAGGCAGACATCGGCCGCAGGGGCTTGCTGGTTTCGCAGTTTACACCCGGCCTTCCGACCCGTCCGTACCACTTCCTGCAACGAAACCTCACCTTGGCCCTCCTCTCCCACGGCGTATTTGTCGCGGAGGCCGGGGACGGCTCCGGCTCCCAGAGGATGGCCCAAATCGCCCTCGATTGGGCGGTCCCTCTCGCCTTCTCGGCCGAATGGCTCGAAGCAACGCGGGTGGTTTGGCCGCAGCCGATGTTGTTGCAGGGAGCCTCGTCCGTTCCCCGATCCCAGTGGGGAGATTGGCTCAACAGCCTCTGAAGCTGTCGCCCCTAAATTCTTCAGACCAGGGCCCGTCCCCCGGGACGGCTCGCCCAGAGTTTCCGGGTGTACTCCGATCGGGGCGACCCCACCACTTGGGCAGTGGGCCCGTCTTCTGCGATTTGGCCTGCCTGCAGCACCACCAGCCGGTCGCAGAACCGAGACACCAGCCCCAGGTCGTGGCTGATCAGGACCAGCGTCAGCCCCCGGGCGGCGGCGATTCGGTCGATCAGCGCGAGCACGGCCTGCTGCGTGGCGGTGTCCAAGGCGGCCACCGACTCGTCCAGCACCAACAGTTGAGGATCCACCGCCAAGGCCCGGGCAATCACGATGCGCTGCCGCTGGCCGCCGCTGAAACTCCGGGGAAACCGGTCCGCATCCTCCGCGCGCAACCCCACTTCCACCAGACGCTTCCGGGCCTCCTCGCGCGCGTCGGAGGCAGGTACCCCCCGGTTGCGCAGCACCTCCGCCAGGGCCTCTCCCACCCGAATTCGGGGATTCAGTGCCGAAAAAGGGTCCTGAAAAACCAACTGCGCCAACGCCCGAACCGACTGCATCCCCGCATCGTCTCGGGCGTCCAGCAGCTTCCCCCCGATGTGCACCGTGCCTCCGTCCACCGGCAACAACCCGATGAGCGCCCGACCCAGCGTGCTCTTGCCGCTTCCGCTCTCGCCCACCAGCCCGATGCGTTCTCCACGCCAAACCGACCAGTCGATGCCTTGCAAAGCCGTGAACTCCCGCCGGGGTTGCCAAGGCCAACGCCTCTGTCCCGACAACGGGAAACGTTTCACCAAACCCCGCACTTCGATCCAAGGTGCTCCTTCGTGTGGTAAAGGTTGTCGTCCACTTCCGGCTCCCGCTTGGCTGGCGGCAACCAGAAGCTGGGTGTAGGGATGGCGAGGCCGCAGGAGTACTTCAGCCACGGGGCCGGATTCCACGACCTGGCCACCTTGCAGCACCACCACCTCGGTCGCAATGTCCCGAACCACCGCCATGTCGTGGGTGATGAAGAGCAGGGCGAGGCCCCGCTGGACCTGGAGTCTTTGGAGGAGATCCAAGACCGAGCGCTGCACCGTCACATCGAGGGCCGTGGTGGGCTCATCGGCAATCAACACCTGGGGAGACCCCGCCAATGCGAGGGCAATCATCACCCTCTGCCGTTGTCCACCGCTCAGGGCGTGCGGGTATTTCTGAAAAGCAGATTCGGGGTCTGGGAGTTCCACCTCCGCCAACAATGCCAGGGCCCGTTTGTGTGCCTCCTCACGGGAAAGGCCTTGGTGCACCACCATCGGTTCTGCGACTTGCATTCCGACCCGCATGGAGGGATTGAGGGAGGACATGGGGTCTTGGAAGACCATCGAAATCCCACGGCCCACCGGCGCATGCATTCCGCCGGACCCATCCAACCAAACTTGCCCTTCCGGCTGGATGGTAGCTCGGCCCGCATGGATCTGGGCGCCGGCGGGGAGCAAACCCATCAAGGCCAGGGCTGTCAGGCTCTTTCCCGAGCCACTTTCTCCGACCAAGGCCGTGGTCGAACCCGCCAGCACATCGAATGAAACCTCCCGAACGACGGGAGCATTTCCGAAGCCGATGGTCAGGTTGCGGACTTCCAGCCGCTCCATGTGCTCAGAGGGTGCCGCGGTTTTCTTGCTCCCGTTCGATGGCTTCAAACAACGCCTTGAAGTTCCCTTTGCCGAACGATTTGGCCCCCTTGCGTTGGATGATTTCGAAGAACAAGGTGGGCCGGTCGACCACAGGTTTCGTGAAGAGTTGCAGGAGGTAGCCTTCCTCATCGCGGTCGATGAGGATGCCCAGTTCCTTCAATGGTGCCAGGTCCTCATCGATCTTGCCCACGCGGTCAAGCACGGTGTCGTAATACGTTCCCGGGACTTGCAGGAACTCGATGCCCCGGTTGCGCAACTCGGTCACGGTTTCCACGATGTTGTCTGTGGCCACGGCAATGTGTTGCACCCCAGCACCCTGGTAGAACTCGATGTACTCCTCGATTTGGGACTTCTTGCGTCCCTCGGCCGGTTCGTTGATGGGGAACTTGATGCGGCCATTGCCATTGCTCATCACTTTCGACATCAGAGCCGTGTACTCCGTGGAGATGTCCTTGTCATCGAAGCTGACCAATTGCGCAAAGCCCATGACCCGGGCGTAGAAATCCACCCAGGTGTTCATTTCGCCCCAACCGACATTGCCCACCATGTGGTCCACGAACCGAAGCCCCACTTCCGGGGCCCGGAATCCCGGGTTCCAAGCACGGAAACCCGGCATGAACGCCCCTTGGTAGCCGCTGCGCTCGATGAAGACGTGCCAGGTTTCGCCGTAGGTTTCGATGGCACTCCAGACCAGCTTGCCGTCCGCATCCTCCAAGGTCTCGGGAGCGAAGACGCTCACGGCGCCACGGGACGTCGTTTCTTCCCAGCTCCGGGTGGCGTCATCGACCCACAGGGCGATGACCTTGACCCCGTCTCCGTGTCGGTTGATGTGGTCATTGATGGGGCCATCGGGGACCAGTGGAGAGGTCAGAACCAGGGTGATTTTTCCTTGGCGCAGGACGTATGATACCCGGTCCCGAGCGCCTGTTTCTAGCCCCCGGTATGCGATCGGCTGGTAGCCCCAAGCCGACATGTAGTAGTAAGCTGATTGCTTCGCGTTGCCGCAGTACAATTCTACATAATCCGTTCCCAACAAGGGGAGGAAGTCCTCTGCGGTGGGGACCACCTTTTCGAGTTCGAGGGGGTTCGTTGACATGGCAATGTCGTTTTTAAGCCTGGGGTTCGAGCCAGGATTGTGCGTAGTCTGGGTGTTCGATTTCAAGGGCCTGGGCCGTGAGTTGCAGCGGTCGGAACGTATCGATCATGACGGCATATTCTTCGGTGCTCTTCTTTCCGATGCTCGCCTCGTAGGTGCCGGGATGCGGTCCGTGGGGGATGCCGGCCGGGTGCAACGAGATGTATCCTGGGCCGATGCCCGTGCGGCTCATGAAGTCCCCATCCACATAGTACAATACTTCGTCCGAATCGATGTTCGAGTGGTTGTATGGTGCCGGAATGGCGAGCGGATGGTAGTCATACAATCGGGGCACGAAGCTGCAAATCACAAAGGCGTCCGTCTCGAACGTCTGGTGAACCGGGGGCGGTTGGTGCACCCGGCCTGTGATCGGTTCAAAATCATAAATCGAGAACGCGTAAGGGAAGTGGTACCCGTCCCAGCCCACCACATCAAACGGGTGCGCCGCGTAATGATAGTCGTGCAAGAATCCCTCCTTTTGGATCCGGATTCGAAAATCCCCGCGTGCATCATGCGTTTCCAGCCGGTGAGGCGGCCGCATGTCGCGCTCGCAATACGGGCTGTGCTCCAACAATTGCCCGAAGTAATTTCGGTAACGTTTGGGCGTGTAGACCGGCCGGTGGGAAGCGATGACCAGCAGGCGATTGGCATCGGTGGTGAAGGCCAAACGATAAATAATCCCCCGCGGAATCACCAGGTAGTCGCCCGGACGAAAATCGATCTGGCCCAGCAAGGTGTGCAAGACCCCGCTCCCCTGGTGGACGAAAATTACCTCATCGCAGTCCGCATTTTTGAAGAAGGCATCCTCCGCCATGGACTCGGTGGGTGCGGCGAGCGACAGGGTCACGTCGGCATTGAACAACACGGGCACGCGGCTGGTGAGGTAGTCCGGGTGGGGCGCGATGCGGAAACCTTCGAGCTTTCGGCTCAACAGGTTTTGCGACACGGCCGCCACCGGCCGCACATCTTCGCTCTTCTCCACGCCCAGCACCATCGTGGGCCGGTGGTGGTGGTACAGGAGTGAGCTCATGCCGTCAAACCCGATGGTACCGAAGAGCTGTTCGTAGTACAGCTGGCCGTCCGGCTTGCGAAACTGGGTGTGGCGCTTGGGCGGGATTTGACCCAATCGGTGGTAGAAGGGCATGCTGTGCAGATTTGTCCAGCACGAATTTAGCGCGAGTCCCGGCACCTTGGGGTGACATCGGGCGGGTTTGCCTACAAATCCCACGCTGCTGAGCACAAAAAAGCCCGGGCGCTGGGGCTCGGGCGGGGTGCTTGGTAGGAAAGGTCGTTGGCGGAAGTCGCTAACGCAGGTCCGGCACATCCGGTTCGTCCGGAAGCTGTGCCCCGCGCAGCCGGGCGGTCCAGTGGAGCCTTCCCCCCTCGGCCATTTGCCAGTGCAAGGACAACAGGTCGCCGGGTTTCGGTGCTTCCCCAGGCTGCAGCAAGTTGAGGGAAATCAACGATTGCAACTTTACGCCGTAGCGCTGGGCAATGTCCCGGATGGTCTCGCCAGGGGCCACGACGTGCCAGTCCGTTGCGGCGTGGTCCCGCTTGGGCTGCAGATAGATAACCTCTCCGGGCTCGACCCGGTGGGCCAGTCCTTTTTTCCGCTCCACATCGTTGTAGCGGTAGAACTGCCAGGGCATCATGTCCAATTCATAGGCCAAATCCTCAAACGTATCGCCCGCTTTCGCCACAATGAAGAGCACCCGGTTTCTACTCAACCGAAGTTCGCGGTCGCGGCCGATGGTACCTGCTGGTCGGAAACGGTCGCTCCCGGCAAGGTTCGGTTCATCCGTCCGTTGCGTCCCCGCCCAGGCCGTTGCGTCGTGCCGCCCCATCAATTCCAATCCGCGGGCATCGAAGGTGGCCAAATCGTTGCGCTCGATGATGTCGATGAGCATCTGTGCATACGACGGGTGCGTGGCGTACCCCGCGGATTTGAGTCCATGGGCCCATCCTTTGTAATCGGTAACCTCCAATGCAAACAGCCCGGAATACCTCGGCTTCTTCAGAAAGGCACTGTGGTCCGCATAGCTGTCGGCGGGGTCATCGTAAACCCGAAAGCACTCTCCAGCCGCGTCATCATCGTGGTAGGTCTTCCGGCCATTCCAGGTCCCATGGCACTTGATGCCGAAGTGGTTGTTGGAGGCCCGGGCGAGCTCGCTGTTCCCATTCCCGCTCTCGAGAATCCCCTGCGCCAATGTGATGCTGGCGGGGATGCCATGTTGCACCATTTCCCGCACCGCAATTTCGCCCCATTGCTGGATGTACTGCTGGGGGGTTGCGCGTTCTACGGGTGCGCTGAGCGCAGCAGGTTGTGCGACCAGAGAGACCGGGGAGGACAGAGCCAGCAACGCACAAATTCCAGCTGCGAAGACGCTCTTCCGCAAAGAAGTTGCGGAGGTGAATCCGGTGGGAATGGTGGTGCGGAAATGCATGGCTCAGGTCGAGTCCGCAAGTTAGTTGCGAACGAAGGGGGTCGAAGCCTACCTCAGAAACGCAGCTGTCCACGCGGCATTGTTGAAAGCGCATGATTCGCAAGCCTGTTGCGGGATTGCGAAAAAGACTGCTGTTGGTAATTGCGGTTTTTTTTCACGCTTTGGCCCCCTCTCAAGCCCGCAGGGAACCCTTTCGGACCATCAAGGTTTGCTCACGGAGTCCGGCGAAACGGGCAAGTCGAAGCTCTTTTCACCGATCACGGCCCCAGTTGAATCCTGAAACCGCCAGTTGCCCACCTTGTTTCCATCGGCATCGTACTGGCCGGAGATGTGGGGCGTGCCGTTGGGATGCCAGGTTTGGTAGGCGCCCGTTTGGACGCCCTCCACATAGGTATGCCGTGCCCATGGATTTCCATTGGGGTGGTACGCATTCCAAACCCCCACCCGGGCGCCATGGTCTAGGGCGCCTTCTCGGTCCAATTGCCCGTTGCTGTGGTACATGCGGAGCCCCACCGTGTCCCCTTGCTCGACGTGCCACTCGATTTTCTTGCTCCCATCGGGCCACGCTGCACCCACCACCGGTTCGCCGGGTAGCACCAAACCTCCTGGCTGCGATTTGTTTTCTGCTGTGGGGACATCGCCGCAGCCTGCTCCCAAGGAAGCCACCACCCAGAACCCCATGGCTCCCCTGCCCAGGAGACGCACGGCTCTAAAATCTAACCTGTGTCTGTTCATTGCTTTCGTTCGATGGTGAAATCTACCAGGTCGATGAGGGCGCTTCGCACCGGGTTGTCTGGAAAATCAGCCAGCAATTGCTCAGCTTCATCCCGGTAATCCGCCATGCGTTTGCGGGCGTAATCCATCCCGGGTCCCCGGAGGATGGTGTCCATGACTTCCTGCACACAAGCCGGATTGTCCGAGTGGTGCTTGACCAGCCTGATGAGGCGCCTGCGCTCACTGGAGGGGACCTGTTGCAGCGTGTGGATCAAGGGCAAGGTCATCTTGCGTTCCTTGATGTCCACCCCCGTCGGCTTGCCCGTCCGGTGTCCGTCCCCGAGGTCGAGCAAATCGTCTTTGATTTGGAAGGCCAAACCGACACACTCCCCAAACCGCCACATCCGCTGGACTTCATCTTCTGTCCCACCTACTGCAGCGCAGCCACAGGCACAGCATGCGGCAATCAGGGAGGCGGTTTTGCGCCGGATGATTTCAAAATAAACCTCCTCGGTGATGTCGAGTCGCCGGGCTTTTTCGAGTTGAAGGAGTTCGCCTTCGCTGATTTCGCGCACGGCTTGCGAGGTGATCTTCAACAAATCAAAGGTGTCCTGGTCGACGGCCATCAGGAGCCCGCGGGAGAGCAGATAGTCTCCGACCAGGACGGCAATTTTCTTGCGCCACAAGGCTTGGATGGAGAAAAAGCCACGCCGCATGGGACTTTCGTCCACCACGTCGTCGTGCACCAGGGTGGCGGTGTGAAGCAGCTCAATCAGGGAGGCGGCCACCAAGGATCGGTGTCCTCCTACCTCAAATGCTGACCCGAGTCCCCGGTTCTCGGCACCGTGCAACCGAGCGGTGAGGAAGACGAACAGCGGCCGCATCTGTTTGCCATTGCGCCGGATGATGTACCGCGTGATGGTGTCCAACAGGGCGACATCGGTTCGCATGGCCTCCCGGAAATGCTTCCGGAACACCTTCATTTCCTCGGCGACAGGCGCCTCAATCGCATCGATCCGGTTCATCAACCCCGCAAAGGTACGTCCCCGCGGGCTCGTCCCGCGGACTGGGTTATCTTCGCGGGCACAACCACCCTACCCCATGATACGTTCCATGACCGGATATGGCAAGGCGTCCGCAGTCATCGGCAGCCGCCGGTACACCGTGGAACTGCGTTCCCTCAATGGCAAGCAATTGGACCTGGGCATTCGCATGCCCGGGGCGTTCCGGGACAAGGAGATGGAGCTTCGGAAGTGGCTGGGCCAGGAGGTCGTTCGGGGCAAGGCGGATTTGATCATCCAGTACGAAACGGAGGGACCGGATGCGCGCCATGAACTCAACTTGCCGCTCATCGGGCATTACTTGGACCAGTTGGGCAGCCTGGCGCACCAGCGGGGCTTGCGGTCGGACATGCTCCTCGATGCGGCGCTCCGGCTGCCCGATGTCGCTCGGTCCGCCCAGGAGGAGGTGTCTCCCGAAGAGTGGGCCCAAGTCCGCGCCCTCGTCGGCGAAGCCGTGGCGCAGTTCCAGGCCCACCGGGTCCAGGAGGGCGCCGTCCTCGAGGCCGATTTCCGCCACCGGCTCGGGGAGATTGGGGCCACAGAGGCCGGCCTCGACGCCCTCCTGTCCGCCCGCATCGAGCGCGTCAAGGCCCGCATTCTCCAGCACGTCACCGAGAACCTTGAGCGCGGTCGCCTCGATGAAAATCGGTTCGAACAGGAAGTCCTGTTCTATCTGGAAAAGATGGACGTGACCGAGGAGCGGGTTCGGTTGCGGGCACATTTGGCCTACTTCCAAGAAATCATGGAGCAAGGGGACGAACAAGGGAAGAAGTTGGGATTCATCGCGCAGGAAATCGGTCGTGAGGTCAACACGCTCGGTAGCAAAGCAAACGACGCCGAGATTCAGCGCCGGGTGGTGGGCATGAAGGACGAATTGGAGAAAATCAAAGAGCAAGTGCTCAACGTGATGTGATGGAATGGGCCCTCGATGGACGCGGCAAAGCGGTGATTTTCTCGGCCCCCTCAGGTTCAGGGAAGACTTCCATTGTACGCTATCTGTTGGAGGAGACGGATTTGCCCCTGGGTTTTTCTGTTAGTGCCACCACGCGGTCGCCCCGGGGCACCGAGCGCGATGGGGTGGACTACCACTTTCTGGATCTCGGAACCTTTCGCAACCGGGTGGAGCAGGGTGATTTCCTGGAGTGGGAAGAGGTGTACCCCGGGAAGTGTTACGGAACCTTGCGAACCGAGTTGGAGCGGTTGTGGCAAGCTGGCCAGGCGGTCCTGTTTGATGTGGATGTGGTCGGTGGCCTGAACCTCAAGCGCGCATTGGGCGATCAGGCCTGCGCAGTCTTTGTGGTTCCTCCGGATGCCGCTGAACTGCGTCGGCGGCTGGAGGGCCGGGGAACCGATGCCCCGGACGTCATTGAGGAGCGTTTGGCAAAGGCCCAGCGAGAAAGTTTGCTGGGCCCCCAGTTCGATGTGCAGTTGGTCAACGAGGATTTGCCGACCGCGTGCCGAAATGCGGCCGCGCTGGTCCGTGCTTTTCTTTCCGGCCAAGGGACGACTCCGCTGGGGAAACAACCATGAACACAGGACTTTATTTCGGTTCATTCAACCCCATCCACATGGGTCATTTGGTGATAGCGAACCACATGGCCACGCATTTGGATTTGGAGGAGGTTTGGCTGGTCGTCACGCCCCAGTCGCCCCACAAAGCGCCGGAGGACCTCATCGCGCCTGCCCACCGTTTGCAGATGGCCCGGCTCGCGGTGATGGACAATCCCCTGCTTCGGGTCTCAGATGTGGAGTTTCGGTTACCGTCCCCCCACTACACGGTGGATACGATGCAACATCTGCGGGAAGTGGAGCCAGGTCGCACCTTCAGTCTCATCATCGGCGAGGACAATTACTGGGGCCTCCACCGTTGGAAGGACTACCAGGCGTTGCTCCATGCACATCGCATCTTGGTGGCGCGCCGGGAATCGGAGTTTCGCTCCGCCGCTTGGAACGAAAGTGGGTTGGCACGCGTGGATACGCTGCACCCGGAGTTGGCAGGTCATCCAAACATTGTATTCTGTGACACCCCGATGATCAGCGTGAGTTCCACCTACCTGCGCCAAGCCATCCGCGCACACCAGGACATCCGCTACTTGTTGCCGGACACTGTGCTGAACTACATTGAAAACAACCACCTCTACGAACCTGCGGACGCGGGTTCAGGTGTTGTTGAATGAGTTCATGGTGGGCCCCAAGCCTGCCCAAACAAACGATTCGATGAGGGCGGTGCAGCGCTGCAGCCGTTCGGGCAGCAGAGCCTGCTCTTCCAACGACCAACGGCCCAGCACATGGTTCACCTGATGCCCTTTCGCAAAGTCTGCGCCGATGCCGAAGCGCAGCCGCGCGTATGCTTGCGATTGCAAAACCGCCTGGATGTTCTTGAGGCCGTTGTGTCCCCCATCTGATCCTTTTCCACGCAGACGCAACGTTCCGAAAGGCAAGGCCAAATCGTCCGTCACCACCAGCATCTGGTCCATCGGGATGCGCTCTGTTTCCAGCCAGTAGCGAACGGCTTTCCCACTCAGGTTCATGAAGGTCGATGGCTTGAGCAGCACCACCTGTCGACCTTTCCAACGCGTGTTGGACGCTTCCCCCAAGCGGCCGGTGGAGAAAGAAGCTCCATGGCTTTGGGCAAAAGCGTCCAACACTTGGAACCCGATGTTGTGTCGGGTGGCCTCATACTCGGCGCCCGGATTTCCCAGGCCCACGATGAGGAACTTCATCGCGCGAAAAATCAGTCGCGTCCTGCAGCGGCCGACATCGCAGCACGGGTCCGCTTGATGGAAGCGATGAGTACGCTGTCGTTCATCAACAGCTCAAAGCCCTCAATTTCGATGTCCTTGACCCGTGCATTGTCGCCGATTTCCATCTTGCTGATGTCAACGTGCACGGAATCAGGAAGTTTGGATGCCAAACCACGCACTGGAACGCGGCGGAACGACAGTTCCAACCGGCCCCCGTTCATCACCCCGGGTGAAGTGCCCTTCGTGCGCAATGGCAATTCAACGCGGATGGGCTTGTCTGGGAATACCTGCAGGAAGTCGATGTGCACCACCTTGTCGGTTACCGGGTGGAACTGGACGTCTTGGATGATGCACTCCGTGGTCTTTCCATCCAGGTCGAACTGGATGCGGTAGACTTCGGGGTTGAACACAATCCGGTCGAGATCCAACCGGGCAACGTGGAAATGCGTTTGCGAATCACCGCCATACAGAACACCGGGAATCCGGTCGTTTTTGCGGAGGGTCGCAGCATCTTTTTTCCCTACGCTCTCACGGAGAGAGCCGCTCAATGATGCAGTTTTCATGGTATGAAAAAGGTGTAATTAATGGATCAACATTTGGGAGCTGATGGAGCGGTTTTCCATCAGACAAGTCAACGCTTGGGCAAACATTGCCTCGACCGGGATGACCCGGATTTTTTCCTGGGGCATGTCCGCTTTCAGGGGGATGCTGTCCGTCACGATGAGTTCTGTGAGACAGCTTTGTTGGATGCGGTCGTAGGCCGGGCCGCTCAGTACACCGTGGGTGCACATGGCGCGGACGGAACGAGCGCCATGTTGCATCATCAGTTCAGCCGCTTTGGTGAGCGTGCCAGCAGTGTCGCACATGTCGTCAACGAGCACGACATCCTTGTCGGTGACATCGCCAATAACCGTCATGTTCTCGACTTGGTTTGCCACCTTCCGTTGTTTGTAACAGATGGCCATGTCTACCCCGAGTCGCTTGGCGTAGGAGTTCGCCCGCTTGGTCCCCCCGGTGTCGGGTGTCGCGATGCACAGGTGCTCCCGGTCCAACTGCTCGAGGTACGGAATGAACAGTGTGCTGGCGTACAAGTGGTCGACGGGCACCTCGAAGAAACCCTGGATTTGGTCTGCGTGCAAGTCCATCGTGATGAGCCGGTCGATGCCGGCCGCCGTGAGGAGATTGGCTACCAACTTGGCGCCGATGGCCACCCGGGGCTGGTCCTTTCGGTCTTGGCGGGCCCAGCCGAAGTATGGAATCACGGCGATGATTCGCTTCGCACTCGCCCGCTTTGCGGCATCGATCATCAGCAGCAGTTCGAACAAGTTGTCCGTAGGAGGCTGGGTGCTCTGCAGCACCACCACTTCTTGTCCCCGGATGGTATCCTCGATGCTGACCGAAAACTCGCCGTCGCTGAACCGGGTGGTGTTCACCGGAACCAGTTCCATGCCCATGGCTTGCGCCACGCGGGCACCGAAAGCATGGGAAGCAGAGCCGGCAAGGATTTTCATCATGAGCGGTGCAAAAGGCGCTCCAAAAGCGCGCGCAAATGTAATGATTTATTCACAACTTGAGCAGGCACAAGGCCCCGGACCCGTCAATCCGCGATGAGTTTGAAGCCCTTGCCGTGAACATTGAGGATTTCGATGCTGGGATCAGCCTTCAGGTGTCGACGCAACTTGGCGATGTACACGTCCATGGAGCGGCCGTTGAAGTAGTTGGCATCGCCCCAAATCTGCTTGAGGGCAAATTGCCGCTCGAGCAAGGCGTTTTTGTGTCGGCACAGCAGGAACAACAACTCATTTTCCTTAGTGGTCAACCGGGATTCACCCGATGCGTGGTGGAGGGTTTGGTTGTTGTAGTCATAGTCGAAGGTGCCCACTTTGAAATGGACTACTTCCTCTCCTGCTTCTGGCAGGGCGGCGGCGCGGCGCAAAATCGCTTGGATGCGCAGGACCAACTCCTCCATGCTGAAGGGCTTTGTCATGTAGTCATCGGCCCCCACCTTGAATCCCTCGATGGTGTCCTCTTCGCTGCTCCGGGCAGTGAGGAAGAGGATGGGCAAGTGACGGGATTCCCGGCGGATTTCCTCGGCCACTTGGAATCCGTCCTTCTGGGGCATCATCACATCGAGGATCACGAAGTCGAAAGTCCCGCGGTGAAAGGCCTTGAGCCCCTCTACACCGTCCTGTGCCCAAACCGTGTCAAATCCCTTCACCCGCAGGTAGGAGGAAAGCAGTTGTCCCAGGTTGGGGTCATCCTCGCAGAGGAGGATGGAGAGGTTCTTCTTGTTCGCAGAGCTCATGGTTGACGGGGCGTTGCGTTTTTGGGCAGATAGATGATGAACGTGCTGCCCTTGCCGGATTCGCTTTCCACGTGGATGCGGCCGCCATGTTGTTCCACCACGGTTTTTACGTAGCTCAAACCGAGGCCAAACCCCTTGACGTCATGCACGTTTCCGGTGGGCACACGATATAGCTTATCAAAAACCTTGCCTAAGTGCTCTTTTGCAATGCCAATTCCGTTGTCGGCGAATCGAATTTCTACACCCTGCATGCTTTGGCGGCTCGAAATGCGGAGCAACAGGTCCTTGGGGGTGTACTTGAGGGCATTGTCCACCAAGTTGTACACCAGGTTTGCGAGGTGGATGCGGTCGCCCTGGAGGATGGGGTCCAGGGCTTCGAGCTGGAGTTCGACCCGGCCTCCGCGCTTCACGACTTGGATTTTGACGTTCTTGATGACGTCGCGCAGGATGTCGTGGATGTTCAGCGGTTGGAAGTAGAGGCGCATTTGGCCTGAATCGGCCAAACTCGCTTGCAAGACGTTCTCGACGAGCACTCCGAGCCGGCGGTTTTCCTCTCGGATGAGTCCGATGTGGTGGTCGAGGAGGTCCGCATGGGCCCGGAGGTCGGGATCCTGGAGGGCTTCCGCCGCCAGGCCGATGGTGCTGATGGGGGTCTTGAGTTCGTGGGTCAGGTTGTTCATGAGGTCCCTCCGGATCCGGTCAATGCGCTTGTTGCGGCGGGCATCGATGGTGACCCGGAAGAGCCCCGCGGCCAGCAGGAGGAGCAGCGCACCCGACAGTACGAACTGCGGCATGATGTGGCGGGCGCGGTGCAGGTTCTTCTCAGGGAAGTAGACTTTGAGGTCGAAGGGGGCGATGCGCACCGTGTAGCCGGCGTCGAGGAGCTGGGTCAAGAAGGGTTCCGCCGCTGCGTCGAGCAGGACCGGCTGGCCGAAGCCATCGAAGACCCCCAGCACCGCGGGTTCCTGGACCCCGTGTTCGGCGAGTTCGGCTTGGAGCCGTGCTTCCAGGTCCAATGCCTCCATTCTTGCCAGCATCCGCTCTTCGGGCCCGGGGGTCGTGGCGGTGAGCGCTGAGGACGTGGGCGTGTGGGATGGCATCGCCGCGAGGTCCACTTGCAGCAGTTCGGTGGAGGGGCTGGTGAATTGCTCAGCCACCCTGCTCAGGGCGTGCTCGACGTTGTCGTCGAAGATTTGGCCTTTCAGCTCCATGGTCGAGCGCAGCCAGATGACCTGGATGGTGCTGATGCCGGCGAATGCGCCCACCATGATGACCACGAACCAGGGAATCCGGGACAGGGCGTTGCGGGGTTTCACAACCCAAAGATACCTTAACCTTCCCTTGACGTCCGCTGGCACAGGGCGTGGGTACCTTCGTGCCGATTGGTCAACAGGCCAAGGCAGGTTTTGATTGCTTCTTCATCGAGGCGGGCGGGGACTTTGGCAACGGCCAGGGTCCCCGCATCCATTTCCGGAACGGCCTGCGTACATTCGTCTTCGGACCTTTTGCCCCATGATTCCCGCAGCGGTTGTAGACCAAATCCTCCAAACAGCTGTCATCGAAGAGGTGATCGGCGATTACGTGGAGCTCAAGCGTTCAGGCAACGCTTACCGGGGATTGAGCCCGTTCACCAACGAACGCACCCCTTCCTTTTATGTTTTGCCTGCGAAGGGCATTTTCAAGTGTTTTTCTTCGGGCAAGGGGGGGAGCTTGGTGAGTTTTCTCATGGAGCTCGAGAGCATCAGTTATCCCGAGGCGCTGCGCATGCTGGCGCGGCGTTACAACATCGAGGTGGAGGAGCGGCCCATCAGTGCCCAAGAACAGGAAGCGTTGTCGGAGAAGGAGAGCCTCGCCGCCGTGGTGGCCTGGGCGCAGAAATGGTTCACGGCCCAATTGCACGAGGGCGAGGAGGGGCGGGCCATCGGGCTGAGTTACTTCGCGCAGCGCGGGTTTCGGGACCACACGTTGCGCAAGTTCCTGGTCGGGTACTGTCCGGACAGTTGGGAGCAGATGAGCCAGGCGGCGCTGGCGGCAGGTTTTGCGCCGGAGCGGTTGGTGGCGACGGGTTTGGCCCGGAAGAAGGAGGATGGCAAGCTCTGGGACTTCTTCAAAGGCCGGGTCATGTTCCCCATCCGCGATGCGACGGGTCGGGTCATCGGTTTCGGAGGTCGCACGCTAAAGAAGGAGGCAAACATCGCCAAGTACATGAACAGCCCGGAGAACGTGCTGTACCACAAGGGCGATGTGTTGTACGGCATTTTTGAGGCAAAGCCGGCGATTCTCAAACAGGACCGGGTCTTGTTGGTCGAGGGCTACACGGATGTGATGGCGCTGCACCAAGCCGGGGTGGAGCATGCGGTGGCGAGCAGTGGAACGGCGCTTACGCCAGGCCAAATCCAGTTGATCCGGCGTTTTACACCGAACGTAACGGTGCTTTTCGACGGCGATGCGGCCGGGGTTCGCGCTTCGCTCCGGGGCATCGACCTCCTGCTGGAGGCGGGGCTGAAGGTGCAGGTACTGCTTTTCCCGGATGGGGACGACCCGGACAGTTATTCCCGGAAGGTGGGGCCGGATGCACTTCAGGCATTTCTCGCGGAGCGGGCGGAGGACTTCGTTTCGTTCAAGATCCGGACGTTGCTGGGGGAGGCTGGGTCAGATCCGCTGCGCCGGGCGGAGGTGATTCGGTCGGTGGTGGGGTCGATTGCGGTGATTCCGGACAGCATCGAGCGGAGTGTCTTCGTGCAGCGATCGGCTGCGCTGCTCGGGGTATCGGAGGGGTTGTTGGTGAGCGAGGTGAACAAGGCGGTGCTTCGGCGGGCAGAGGAGCGGGAGAAGGAGGCGCAGCGAGAGCGGGCGCGGGCGCAGCGGGCGCGGGGTGGGGCGGGGTCGGGACCGGGGTCGGTTGGGTCGGGAGCCGGGGGTCGGGGGTTCTTGCCGGATTGGCGGGGGGGCTCTGGGGGGCAGGCCGAGGGAATGGGAGCGGGCGAAACGCCCCCACCGCCGGCCGGGGCACCCTCGCCGCCGGTTGGGACCGGGGGGGGGGCGGGGGAGGGGGTTTGGAACCCGGTGCCGTCGTTGCCCGAGACGGCGCCCGATTGGACGGCGCCGCCCGGATGGGAGGGCGGCGCCGTACCCGACCCCGATCGGCACGCCCTGGAACGGGAATGGACCCTGCCCGTCCCCCCCGTCCATGTGGAATCGGGGTCCATTCCCGGTTGGGACGACTCCGCCCCGCCCGCAGCCGAAGGACCCCTTCCTGTCGATTTCGGCGGGGCGGATGGCGACCTGGACGAAGCCGGTTCCCACCTGGACCTGGCCCACTGGAGCACCCTGCCCGACCACGTCCAACCCGCCCACTGGCCCGCCCAAGAGGGCTTCGCCGACGGCCTCCCCGGCACCGACCCCGGCGCCGACCTCCTGTCCGCCCTCCGCACCGACGCCCCCCGCCGGCACCTCCTCGAGAAGGACCTCGTTCGCCTCCTGCTCAACTACGGCGGCCACCCCGTCGATGCCCAGGTGGCCAATGAGGAAGGCACCCCGGAGCCCATCCGCGTCCCCTTCGCCGAATGGGTGCTCCACCACCTCCACGCCGAGGGCATCGCCATCCTGCATCGGGAATGCCAACGCATCATCGAATTCGCCTCCGCCGCCCTAGAACGCGGCGAAGTGCCCCAACTCGACGCCCTCCTCCGCATTCCCGATGCCGCCTTACAGGCCGTGGTGGCCGACGCCCTGATGGTCCAGCACGTCGTCAGCGAAAATTGGGCCACCAAGCACCAGATCTACCCCGAGCTGGAATCCGACCGCTTGGAGAAGGCACTGGCGGACGCCTTGCACCACCTGCGGCTCGACGATTTGCACCGGCAGATGCGCGTGGTGTATGATGTTTTGGAGAATTTGGCCTTCCTGCCGGAACATGAACAAGAGGACATCCTGAAGGAGCGCATGCTGGAATTGATGGCCCTGGACCGGCTCAAAGTGGAGCTTGCGCGTTACTTTGGAACCACGATCTTGCCCGAACCCTGACCCCGCCCCCGAACCCTGACCCCGCCCCCGAACCCTGACCCCGCCTCCTGATGACCCTGCTGTTCACCCCCTCCGAATTCAAGGCCTTCCTGGAACTCAAAATCCAATTGGGGCCCTATGACTTTTCGGTTTTGGACGGTCTCGTCGTTCTCACCGTGCTTTTTGCCACGCAGTTGGTGCTCTGGGTGCTCATTCGTTTGGTGAATCGGTGGATGAAGAAACGGGAAGTGGAACTTGGGAAACGGTTCACGATCAAACGGTTGATCCGGACCTTGGTCTACATCATCGGTTGGGTCATCGCCCTGCAGACCATCGGCATCGACCTCACCATCTTGCTCACAGGTTCGGCCGCGTTGTTGGTGGGGGTAGGCATCGGATTGCAGGGGTTCTTCAACGACGTGGTCAGCGGCTTTGTGATGCTGTTCGAAGGGGGACTCCGCGTGGGGGATACGGTGGAGGTGGAGGGCGGGGTGGCCCGGGTAGAGCGCATCGATTTGCGGTCTACGCGGGTGGTGAACCGGCGGGGCGAGCTGCTCGTTTTGCCCAACGGCCAGGTGTTAGGCCAAACCGTCAAAAACCTTTCCCAAGGACTCGAGCACACCCGGGTTGATGTCGCCATCCAGGTGGCCTACGGCTCGGATGTCGCCCAAGTGGAGCGGTTGCTGCTCCAAGCGGCCGCAGAGGTTCCGGGGGTAGCCCGGGACCAGGAAACGCGGGTGCTGCTGCGCGATTTTGCAGACAATGGGCTGCGTTTCGAACTTCGTTTTTGGACGGAGGACGCTTGGCTCCGGGACATCACGGCGGCTGAAGTCCGCGTGGTCATCGAGCGCAAGCTCCGCGAGGCCAGGGTGGTTATTCCTTTTCCACAGCGGGTTTTGCACTGGGCTTCACCGCCAACAGATGCAAGTTGAGCTTCACAGAATCGGGCGTGGAACGGAGTTCTTGCCAGGTGTTCCGCACCCATTGAAAGGCGATGTCGAGGGTGCCCCAGCGGGCGAGTTGGGGTTTCAAATGGCCCAGGTTGAATCCCACCGCTTCGAGCGTTCCGCCCGGCTGGCCCGGCGCGTGCAACATCAGTTTCAGGTGCTTGCCATCAGAACCCACGGTCCGCGCAGCGCGCGCAGTTTGCACCCCGCGGGCTACAAAAACGGGAGGGGGATTTCCGGGTCCGAAGGGTTCGAGTTGCTGCAGGGCAAAGAAGTTCTTGGTGGTCAGGTCCTCCAGCAGGACTTCGAGGTGGTAACGGATTTGCGGTTGGGGCATGCAACCAGCCAACTGGTTCCGAACAGCCGTTTCGATGCGCGCCCGGAAGGCCGGCAGGTCCTGCTTTCGAAGTTGCAACCCCGCCGCCATCGGGTGGCCACCAAATTGGGTCAGTAGGTCGGAGCATTCGCCCAAAGCCTGGTGGATGTCGACACCATCCACGGACCGGGCACTTCCGATGAGCATGCCCTCCTCTTCCGAAAGAACGATGGAAGGCCTGTACCTGTGCTCCACGAGCCGGCTGGCTACGATGCCCACCACCCCCCGATGCCATTCCTTGCCGTAGACGAGGTTGCAGTAGGCTTGGGGGTCTCCGAGTTCGAGCAGGTCGATGGCCTTCCGCGTGGTGGACTCGTCCACGGTGCGTCGGGCTCGGTTGAGCTCTTCCAGGGTCTTGGCACACTCGTGGGCATCCTGCTCGCATTCTTCGAGCAGCAAGTCGACCGCCACCTGGGCGTGGCCCATTCGGCCTGCTGCGTTGATGCGGGGACCCAGGGTAAAACTGATGTCCCGGATGGTGGAGGGGGGTTCTTGAATGTCCGCTGCGAACAACATGGCCCGGATTCCTGGTCGGTTCAGGTCGTGCAACCGTTGCATCCCAAGGTGGGCCATGACCCGGTTTTCCCCCATGAGCTCGACCAAATCGGCTCCGATGCTCACCGCGACCAAGTCCAGTTCGTGAAAGATTTGGTCTGGCGGAAACTCCATCTTCCCCGCCAGGGCTTGCAACAGCTTGAAAGCCACTCCACAACCACTCAATTCCTTGAAAGGGTAGAGGCAGTCGGTGCGCTTGGGATTTAGGATGGCGTAGGCGTTCGGGAGCTTCGCTTCAGGCAGGTGGTGGTCGCAGACGATGACATCAATGTGCATGTTGCGGGCCAAATCGAGCGGATCAAAGTCCTTCGTTCCGCAGTCTAGGGTGATCATCAAGGTGCACCCTTTCGCCCCGGCGTAGGCGATGCCTTCCGAACTGACGCCGTAACCCTCGCTGTATCGGTGGGGGACGTAGGTCAAGACTTCTTCCTTGAGTCCGATGCCTTTTAAAAAACCTGCGACCAGGGCCACCGACGTGGTGCCATCCACGTCGTAATCCCCGTACACCAGCACCTTCTCGTGTTGCAAGACGGCACGGTGCAATCGTTCCGCAGCCTTGTCCATGTCCCGCATCCGGTAGGGATCGTGCATCTGCTCGGGAGCTGGATGCAGAAATTCACGGGCCAAATCCGCCGTCACCACGCCCCGCTGGGCCAGCAGCCATGCAACCATGTACGACAGTCCAGCGTCTTTTTGCAGACGCGAGACGGTCATCAAGTCGGGCTGGGGTTCAGCAATCCAAGGGGTTGTTTCCATGCGTGGCAGGTGGCAAAGTTCGGGAATTTTCTCGGCTCGTCTTACTTCACCTTATCTTGGTACCGGTCTATCTTCACTTCGAATGAATTCTACCCTTCCTTATGCCGGTTTGACAGGCCGGAGCAAGCACCTGGTTTGGAGCTTCTTGGCGGCTTTTGTGCTCATCGCAGGTGTCGGCTGCCTCAATGACGACAACAAGATTCCAGAGAATTGCTACGATGGCATCCTGAACAACAACGAGGAACTGATTGACTGCGGTGGCCCGATTTGTCCAGCATGCGACCCCTGCGAGAATGGTCAATACGATCCGTTGTTGGGGGAGCAGTGGGTGGACTGTGGAGGGGAATGTGAGCCCTGCGACCCCGCGTTCAACGGTCAGTTGGATCCGGGAGAAACCGGCATCGATTGCGGGGGTACGACGGGCGTGGCCTGCGGTGAACTCTGCGGGGATGGCCTGCTCAATGGCCTCGAGGAAGGGGTGGATTGCGGAGGTCCGGACTGCGATGCTTGCCCGAGTTGCGTGGACGACCTCATGAATGGGGAGGAAATCGGCATCGACTGCGGCGGTCCCAATTGCGACCCTTGTGCCACGGACGGGGACTGCACGAACGGATTGCTGGACGGCGATGAATTGTACATCGACTGCGGTGGCTCAACGTGCCCAGATTGTGCGGCCATTTTGACCTGGAAAGCGAATGGTCAGACCATCGTAGCCGACTTCGAAGCCACGGCTGAGATCGATGCTTCCGGTACCATCACCATTGGTGGGTTGTCGGTCACGACCCAAGGTATCGCACTGGCTTTGCCGGAGCCGCCTGTGGTCGGCTGGAACAACGGTTCGGTGGTGAGCTTGTCGCCCGCCACAGCCCCCTTGGGTGTGGGAGCCTACCAAGCCATCGGAGGCATCCAATTCACCACAGCAAACGGCGGGGCGATCAATGTAACCGTAAGTTACGTTCTGCCCGAAGCAGGAGGCATCGTGGTCGGCACCTTCAATGGCACCATGCTCAACGATGCGGGCAACAGTGTAACCATCTCCCAGGGTTCCTTCACGCTGCCCATTCAGTAAGCAGCGTTTTCAGCCCAATTCGGGATTTGGGTCTGGTGTGATTTCGCCGCTGGGTCAGTTCCGGATGATTTCGAACAGGGCGTCCAGGTCCGGGGCCAGAACGATTTCGATGCGCCGGTTGCGGGCCT
>CAYONT010000028.1:0-9494 GCA_964405405.1 uncultured Comamonadaceae bacterium
CCTTGACCGAGCGGCAAGACGTGCCCAGCCATTGGGGCATGCGACACCGGGCGGCATGCGGCATCACGGAGCGCACCGACGCTGTGGCCTTGGTGGTCAGCGAAGAGCGGGGCGAAGTCTCGATTGCCTTCGGTGGCAACATCGAACCCCAGACCGGGCCCGGTGCCACCACCAAGCGGTTGCGTCAGATCCTGCAGGCGCGCAACACCTGAACCCGAGTGGTTCAGCGGGCTACGAACAATTTCCGGATGCTGCCGCCCGACCGCGAACCCGCAGGCTGCAACCGAATCAAATACATTCCCTCTGCCCAACCCGAAACGTCCAAGAAAAAGTCGGGTCCAATTGGCAAGCCCGTGTAGCGTGCGATTTGCCGTCCAGCCGCATCTTGGATCTCCACATCGGCCGGCCCAGCATATCCTGTGAAGCGAACCCGGTCTAGCGCTGGATTCGGGGCGAAACCCCAATCCGAAGCATCCGCATTGACCGCTGCAACCGCGTTCCCTCCCCCACCCCCGGGTGCAATGGAAGCATCGGGGCGTACCATGAAGAAGTGGCTCATGGTCGAAATGGCAACGTTGCCACTGGGGAAGTAGGGATAGGTGCTCCATGCGCCATCGAATGAAGCTGCGTCGGTTCCGGGATTGGTATCGAAGTAACCGACCAAATCCAACAAGCCCTCGGCTGGATTCGTTTGGTGCAGGATGCGCAATCCACTGTTGTAGTTCGCCTCGTAGATTTTGTCCTGAACCACATACAGGTTGTGGTCGATGGCAGGTACTGGGGCCTCGAAAAAACCGACCACTTGGGGAGCGTTCAAGTCTTGGATGTCTACCACATAAGTCCGGGTGTAATTGCCGAAGTTCAATTCATCCAACTCATCATTCATGAAGCAGTAGCGGTGGTCCTCTGAGACCCAGCCTTGGTGGGTGTAGCCCAACTGGGCATAGGTCAAGGTGGACAGCAAGGTCACGTCCTGCTTGTTCTCAGCGTCCACAATGGCGATGCCATTTCCACCGTTAAAACAAAAAACGATCTCCCGCCCAGCGTAAGCGGCGTCAGGACCTTGGTACACCACCGATTGAACATCGTGGCTGTAGTAGCCGTCGAAGGAACCGGCTAGCACCGGGGCCGTGGGATTGGACACGTCAATGATGTGCAAGCCTCCATTGAATGTATTGGAGCCAATGGGGTAAGCAAATCCGGTTTCTTCGTTGAGTGCAATGTTGTGCGCATTGCCGAAGCCCGTGTAGTGGGCCACCGGCTCCACGGTGGTTACCTGGTCGGTGGGCAAGGCCATGAGGGCCGCAAGGTCGATGACCTGCATGCCGTGTCCTCCCGCTTCCGAGACGATGAACGCATGGTTTTGGTACACCTTGGCATCGCGCCAGAGACTGGCCGTGGTAGCCGTCGGGACATTGGCGAAGTACTTCATGTTGGCCGCATCGGTCACGTCGATGATGGCTGTGCCATTTGAGCGGCAGTAGATGGCAATTTCCCGGCCCGAAACGGGGTCGACCCATCCCCAACAATCGTTTCCGTTGTCTCCTCCGCCGACTTCGGCAATGGGCGCCACGTCCATGAGCTCCACATTCCAACAAGGATACCCGCCCGAAACCATCGTTGGGGCACCGGGTGAGACCGTCCAGTCGTAGAAGAAATAGTAGTAATTGAACTCGTTCTCACCTTGGACCGACGTACCCGTGATGCTCGCGAGGTCGCCGATGGCGTACGGGAAATTCAGGTCGCTGCCCAAGCCGTCCCGCCAAAGTTGGGGGTTTTCGTTTAGGCACTGGAGCCCATAGCCCGAACCCTGCGCCACCTCGAAGCCGAGCTCGATCAAGCTCTCGCCGTCGGGTACCGCCACCTGGAGGGCTTCGATGATGTTGCCGGATGGGTCCAGCAGGGCGATGGAGCGGTTGCCGGCCCCGTTCGCGAAGACCCGGACCGACTCCAGGACGATGTTCGCAGCGGCATCGAACTTCAAGAAGTACGTCCCGTTGTTGTGGTATTGCCCCACCTGGGTCGTGGTCGGCCCCCCGGAGGCGGGCTCGGTGCTCGTGCTGCTCCACGTGCAGGGGGTCTGTGCCGACAGGCCGGAGGGGCTTGGGATTCCGGGGAATCCGGGGAGGAGGCAGCCCAAGAGCAGGGCCACCGCCGAGGTGCGTCGGGCAAAGCCCGGGACGAAAGAGCGCGTGGGCATCAGTTTTCGTTGGGGAGGAAGTGGTAATTCTTGCTGAATTGCAGCATTTGGCCTGCAAAATCGTCCGGATAGCTCAAGGTGACCCCGGTGATGCGGCCCGACGCGTCACGCGTGGCTTCCATCCAAGGGTTGATGAACCCGCCGTACGGCGCAATGCCCAACGACGCGGACCGATCGAGTACCTCCTGGTGCAACTTCGGGTCCACCTTGACCCCGTAACCGTCCACCAAGGCCTTCGCCGCCGCATAGTCTCCCTGGGACTTGATGCGCTGCACCTCTTGGAGCAACTCACCGAACAGGGCACGCAGGGCCTCGTAGTTCTTGACGTCGAGGTACGTCTTTCCGTCCCGAACCTCCCGTACGATGACCCCCGTCGCCTGGCCGCGCTCGAAGCACCAGTTGCTCACCCAGGCCCGGTTGCGCATGTGCGCCTCTTCGATGTCCGCACCGAGTTCCAACCGGCGGAGCTGGAGCATCATGCCGTTGCGGATGTACGCATCGTACTCGGCGCGCCCCACGTCGAGGGACTCCATGAGGCCCATCTCCACCAGCTTGGGGTCCATCATGTAGTAAAGGGCGACCAAATCCGCGCGCCCCTCCTCGATGGTGGAACTGTACTCCTTCAGCGTCGCCTTGGTCTCGCCGATTCCGGGCTCGATTTGGCCTGAAGCATGACCGATCACCTCGTGCAAAGCCGTGTGGAGCTTGCCCGCCATGTCCCCATGCGCCTCGGCCAAACGGATTTCCTCAGGATCGTTCGCAAATGCCTCCAACAAACCGCTTCCTCCGGCCTTGTCGTATGCCTCCACGATGTTGCCAAGGCTCACGGACTTCGAACCGTGCACCACCCGGATCCAGTTGGAGTTGGGCAGGTTCACGCCGATGGGCGTGCTGGGCGATGCGTCACCGGCTTCCCCGGCTACGTTCACCACATTGTACGTGATGCCCACCACCTTCTTCTTGCGGTGCTGGGGCAAAATGGGCATGCCGTCCTCGAACCACTGGGCGTTCGACATGAGCGTCGACATGCGTGCGCTGGCGTCGAAGTCCTTGATTTGCACGATGCTCTCGTAGCTTCCCGTGTAGCCCAGCGGGTCGTTGTAGACCTCCACAAAACCGTTGATGTAGTCCACATCGCCCTCGGTGTCCTTGACCCAGTTGATGTTGTACAACTGCCATAGGGCCAAATCCCCCGTCTTGTAGTAATCGATCAGGTTCTGCAGCGCGGTAGCTTGCTTCGGGTTTTCCGCGTATTGAATGGCTTCGTTGAGCCAGTAAACGACCTGCTCCAGGGCGGGTCCGTAGAGGCCGCCCACCCGGTACACCTGCTCTTCGATCTGGCCCGAGGCGTTTTTCACGAGCCGGGAATTCAAACCGATTTCCACGGGGGTGCGGCTGGAATCTGCAATGGATTCGTAGTAAGCAATCGCTTCCTCGGTGGTGACGTCGGGCGCATAGAAGTTGATGGCGGAGGATTCCACCAGTCCCTTGGATGCGTCTTGCTCTACCTTTTTCGACTCCACTGCAGGGTCGAAGATCACAGCCAGCAGCTCTTCAGAGGCCGTGGCACCGGTTTCCTTCATCAGGAAATCGAAGTAAGCCCGGGTGAACTCTGGTTGGATTTTCACCGAAGAGTAGTGGTGGTGAATGCCATTCGAAAACCACACCCGCTTCAAATAGGTTTCGAACCGATGCCAACCGTGGGTGCTGCGGTCTCCTTTGAATCCGGTGTAAATGCCCTCGAGCAAGTCCCGGATGCGCAGGTTGTAACGGTTGTTCTGGTCCCACATGATGTCCCGTCCGCTCAACCCCGCTTGGTTGAGGCAGTAGACGAGGGCTTGTTGTTGCGGCGTGAGCTTGTCCCAGCCCGGCACCTGGTACCGGATGATTTTGATGTCTGCAAATTGCTCGGTCTGCCAAACAAATCCCTCGGCATCGGGCGCGCCAGCGCCCTTGTCCGGTGCCTCGGCCATCACGGCGAAATCATCCGTGCCGCTGGGGGCTGGAGCCTCTGCCTGGTTTCCACAACCTACCCCCCATCCAACCCATGCCGCAAGCGCCCAAGTTTTCCAAGTCATGCGTTTCATCCTTTCTCGGTTCAGGTGGGGCAATTTAGGCACATCTGCATCGGTTTGCTTCACCTGCAGCAATCCGCTGCGCCGGGTTATCTTTGGCCGCAGTCGTTCGGAACCGATTGTTGCCTCCTGCCCTTGCACCGCACCACCTCCCTCCTGCTTTTGCGCTCCTTCTTGGCGCCGCTCGTGGTGACCTTTCCGGTGGCGCTCTTCATCCTGGACATGCAGTTCCTGTGGGTGTACGCCGACGACCTGATCGGCAAGGGTGTGCCCCCACTCATCATCGCGGAACTGATGTGGTACGCCTCGGCCCGTTTGGTGAACCTCGCGCTGCCCTTGGCCATCCTGGTGGCCGCGCTCATGGCCTTGGGCAACCTCGCTGAGCGCAATGAGTTGACCGCCCTGAAGTCTTCGGGGATGTCTTTGGGCCAAATCTTTCGACCCTACGTGCTCCTCATGGCCTGCGTGGCCTTCGGGGCGCTACAATTTTCCAATGTGGCCTGGCCCGCAGCCAACCTCAAGTTTCGGGCCCTGTTGTTCTCGGTTTCGCGCAAAAAGCCGACGCTGAACCTCCAACCGGGCATCTTCTACACCGGCATCGACGGCGTGGCCATCCGGGTGGATGGGAAGGACGATGCGGGGGGGTTGACGGACATCCTCATCCACGACTACCGGGAGGCCTCCTACGGCTCCTCGCGGGTCATCCGGGCGGAGAAAGGCAGCATGCACCAAGATGCGAACTTGCTGGTGCTGACGCTGGAAAATGGGGCCAGTTACGAAGACCACTCCGAGCAGAACGCCCGGCGAAAGGAGCGGCTTCACCCCCACGTGACGGCCACATTCGAGCGGCAAGTGCTCCAGATCGACATGACCTCCCTGGACTTCAGCCAAGTGGATGAAGCCCTGTTCCAGCGGGTGCACGAGATGATGAGCCTGCGGGAGTTGACGGTGGCCATGGACTCCCTCGAGGCGGAAGCCGCCGCACGGTACGGGGATGTGCAGGCGTTCGGGGCGCGCATGGCCACCCCGCTGCGCGATTCTTTGTCTACCCCTGCAGACCCGGCGTTGGCGGTTTCCTGGAACCAGGGGCTGGACCGAACGAAGCAGCGCATGGCCTTTGAAGCGGCCCGGGACCTGTGCCGCAACGGTCGGCTCGGGGTCGAGAATTCGATGCTCGATGCGCGCAACCGGCTGCGGCTCAAGGACCGCCATGCGATTGAGTGGCACCGAAAGTGGTTCTTGTCGTCGAGTTGTTTGCTCCTCTTCTTCATCGGTGCTCCCTTGGGTGCTGTCATCCGCAAGGGAGGCATGGGCATGCCTGCGGTTTGGGGCATCGGCATCTTCCTGGCGTACTACATCTTGTCCATCGTCGGAGAGCAGATGGTGAAGTCCGGTAACCTGTCCCCTGCACTGGGTATGTGGTTGAGCACTTTGCTGCTGGTTCCCGTGGCAGGGGGATTGCTGCGGGCTGCGCACCAGGATGCGCGTTTGGCGGATCTGGGGACAGGGCTGCGCAAAGTTTGGGGATGGGTGCGCAAAAGCCGAACGGCATGAGGGTGCTGCAGATTTGCCACAAACCGCCCCGGCCCAGCCGGGATGGGGGTTGCCGGGCGATGGACGCCATCACCCGGGGGCTCCTGCAGGCGGGGCATTCGGTGCGCATCGTGACGGCCTGTACCCACAAGCACCCCGATACCGAGACCGACCTGAGCTACCGAGAGGCCACCCGGTTCACCTCGGTCTTCATCGACACGACCCCCAATGCCCGCGACGCCCTGAGCCACCTCATCGCCCGGGAGAGCTACCACGTGGGCCGGTTCCACCATCCTGACTTGGAGCGCACCCTGCAGGACATCCTGCGGGCCGAGACCTTCGACTTGGTGCTGTTCGAGTCCCTGTTCACGGCCCCTTATTTGCCCCTCATTCGCCGGTATTGCGATGGGCTGTTGGTGCTTCGGGCGCACAACGTGGAACACCGGATTTGGCGTACCCTCGCCCAGGAAACGGAGGGGGTGACGCGCAAACTCTACCTGCGGTGGATCACGGACCAGCTGGCCCGGTATGAGCAGTCGGTGCTCAATGGCTTCGATGCCGTGGTGGCCATTTCCGAGGAAGACCGGAGCATTTTGCGCGAGCTGGGGTGCCGGCGTCCCATCCACGTGACGCCCTTCGGCATCGATCCCGAGGAGGTGCCGTCGCCCTCGGGTGCGCCCGTGGACCATGTCTTCCACTTCGGGTCGATGGATTGGCAGCCCAATTTGCAGGGGCTGGAATGGTTTCGGCGGGAGGTTTGGCCTCGGATTCGGAGCCAGGAGCCGCGCTTGAAGTGGGTGGTGGCGGGCCGCAAATGTCCAGCGGACTGGACATCGGATGCCGCGGCGGGCATCGAGGTCATCGGCGAAGTGCCCGATGCCTGGGAGATGCTGGGGCGCCCTGGGGTGATGGTGGTTCCGTTGCAGTCCGGCAGCGGCATGCGGATCAAGGTGGTGGAAGGTTTGGCCGCGGGAAGGCCCGTCGTTTCTACCTCCCAGGGCATCGAGGGCACGCCCCTCTTGCCGGGGGTCCATGTCCGTGTGGCCGATGACGCCGCTGGTTTTGCCCAGGAAGTGGTCGACCTCATCCGCCACCCCGAGGAGGCGGAGGCGCTGGGGTTGCGCGGGCGCGCCCACGTGCTGGCCCATTTTGCGAACCCGTCGTTGGTAGGCCAAATGCTGCAATTCCTCCAAACCCTCCTGCGGTGATGCGTCTGCTCGTCGTCGCCTCCCGGTTCCCTTGGCCCCTGGAAAAGGGGGACAAACTCCGGTTGTACCACCAGATTCGGGTGTTGTCGGAGACGCATGAGGTGTTTCTGTTCTGCTTGAGCGACCGGGAGCCGGGGGAGGCGGCGCGGGCGGCGTTGGCGCCGTGGGTCCGCGGGTTGCACGTGGAGGTTCTGTCGCCGGGGAGGCGCCTCGTGCGGCTGCTCTGGGCGGTGTGGAGCAGCCGCCCGTTTCAGGTGCACTGGTTTTACCAACGGCCGGCCCACCGGGCGCTGCGCGCGTGGATGGCCCAGGTGCAGCCGCACCAGGTGCTGGCGCAACTGGTTCGGACCGCGGAGTATGTGAAGGACATGCACGACGTTCCCCGCACCTTGGATTACATGGACGCCCTGAGCGCCGGCATGTACCGGCGGGCCGCCGTCACGCCATGGCCCCTGCGTCTCCTCTGGGCGACCGAGGCGCGCCGCCTCCGCAGTTACGAGGCCCGGGTCTTCGACTACTTCGACGCCCACACCCTGATCGCGGAAGCCGACCGAAACTGGATCTCCCACCCTGAGAAGCACCGGATTCGCATCGTGCCCAACGGCGTCGACACGGACTACTTCGTCCCGCAAGCGCCGCCGGCAGGAGCCTGTTGCGCCTTCATCGGCAACATGGCCTATGCGCCCAACGTGGACGCCGCCGTTCACCTCGTGCGCGACATCCTGCCGCGGGTGACGCACCCCGGAGCGCAGATTTTGCTCGCCGGGGCCTCCCCCGCCCCGGCCGTCCGGGCCCTGGCCGGTCCCCGGGTCGAGGTGACGGGTTGGCTGGACGACATCCGCACCGCCTACGGCCGGGCCGACCTCTTCGTCGCCCCCCTCCGCCTTGGCACCGGCCAGCAGAACAAAATTCTGGAAGCCATGGCGTGCGGCATTCCCTGCATCCTCAGCGCCCAGGTCCTGGCGGGCCTCCACCCGGACTGCTTCCCCTGGGATCCCGCCCATCCGGAGGGCATGGTGCTGGTGGCCGATGGACCCAGCGCCGTGGCCCGTGCCATCGACCGGCTGCTGGACGACCCGGCCTTGCGGACCCAATTGGGCCAGCGCGGACGAGAATTCGTTTGTAAAAACGCGGACTGGTCAGCCCAAACCCAGCACCTGACTGCTACTTTCGCGACAGTTTGGCCTGAAAACAATACCCCATGAACGCTCCTGTCCCCTTCGACTTGCTCGCTGGCATTCCGACGCTCGACCTGCGGAAATTCACCCATGGCTCCGAGGCCGAACGTGCGGAATTCATCGACACGCTGGGCCGTGCCTACGAAACCATCGGTTTTGCAGCGATCCACGGTCACGGGATTTCCGAGGACCTCATCGCCCAATTGTACCGCACCTCGGAGCAGTTCTTCACGCTTCCCCTCGCCACGAAGCAACGCTATGCCCGTCCAGAGGACAACAACCAGCGCGGTTTTGTTAGCTTCGGCACGGAACACGCGAAGGACAGCCAAGCGGCCGACCTCAAGGAGTTCTGGCAGGTGGGTCAGCCGCACCCCGCGCCAGGTTCCGACCCCGCTCACTTCCCGGACAATGTCGATGTGGCGGAGCTGCCGGACTTCATGCCGGCCTCGATCGAGGCGTTCGAAGCGCTGGAATCGCTCGGGCGCACCCTGCTTCGGGCCATCGCCCTGCGCATCGGGGTCGAGGAGACGTACTTCGAAAACTGGGTCCAAGGGGGCAACAGCATCCTGCGGGCCATCCACTACCCCCCCATCACCTCCGAGCCCGAAAGTGCCGTTCGCTCGGGACAGCACGAGGACATCAACCTGATCACCCTGCTCGTTGGCGCCTCTGCCTCAGGGCTCGAGGTCCTGCGCCACGATGGCGTTTGGGTGCCCGTGACCGCGCTTCCCGAACACATCGTGGTCAACGTGGGGGACATGTTGCAACGCCTGACGAACCACCGCCTGAAGAGTACGACCCACCGTGTCGTCAATCCGCCGCGCGCGCTCTGGCACACGCCCCGTTACAGCATGCCCTTCTTCTGCCACCCCCGGCCTGAGATGCGGCTGGATGCGCTGCCGCACTTGGTTCCCGCGGGCACCCAACCGGTGGAAGGCCCCATCACCGCTGGGGAATACCTCGAGGAGCGGTTGCGGGAGATCGGGCTGGCGAAGCCTTGATGGGGCGTGACCCGGGTCACGGTGGTTGACGGATTTGTAGGCCAAATTGCGCCCACAAACACACCCTCATCCCCCACGATGTACCCACTGTTCGCCTCCCTGGGATCGGAGCTCTCCTGGCTCGGTTATGCCGCTGCCGTTGCGGTGGGTTTGATTCTCGGTTTGGTCGGCGGCGGAGGGTCCATCCTCGCTGTGCCGATTTTCGTTTACCTGATGGGGATTCCGCCCGCCTTGGCCACGGCGTATTCCCTCTTCGTGGTGGGGGTATCCTCCGCGGTCGGCGGATTCCAAAAACACCG
>CAYONT010000028.1:9594-25335 GCA_964405405.1 uncultured Comamonadaceae bacterium
TTGGTCATCATCGCCCTCAAATCCACCATCGGTTTTTTGGGTGACCTGGGTTCCGGAACACAGCTCGATTGGGGCTTAATTTTGGGGTTCACCGGGCTCACTTTGGTGGGTATGGTGGGGGGGCTGCGTCTGGCAAAGCACCTCGATGGCACCTTCTTGAAGAAGGGTTTTGGTTGGTTTGTGCTGGTGCTGGGGGTTTGGATCCTCTGGGGCCAATTTTGAGTAAGAATCTGATAATAAACAAATAACCTTCAAATACTTAAACCATGTTGATTGAACAAATCTACACGGGTTGCCTCGCCCAAGGCGCCTATTACATCGAGAGTGAAGGAGAGGCAGCCATCATCGATCCCTTGCGGGAGACCCACGGGTACATCCAAAAGGCTGCAGAGCGGGGGGCCACCATCAAGTACATCCTCGAAACGCACTTTCACGCGGACTTTGTCTCTGGACATTTGGACTTGTCAAAAAAAACCGGTGCGGCCATCGTCTACGGCCCGACGGCACAGCCTGACTTCCCCATTCACCAAGCGAAGGACGGTGAAGTGCTGACCTTGGGCAAATTGAAGATCGAGGTGCTGCACACCCCAGGTCACACCATGGAATCGACCTGCTACCTGCTACGCAACGAGGAAGGGGAGCCGCACGCCGTGTTCACCGGAGACACCCTGTTCATTGGGGATGTGGGGCGGCCGGATTTGGCCCAAAAGGCAGCCAGCATGACGCAGGAACAACTCGCGGCCACGCTGTTCCACTCGCTTCGGGACAAACTCATGACGTTGCCCGATTCCGTGCTGGTCTATCCCGGTCACGGTGCCGGCTCCGCTTGCGGCAAGAACCTGAGCAGCCAAACCTGGGACACCATCGGCGGTCAACGGGCGTCAAACTATGCCCTGCGTGCTGACATGACCGAGGCTGAATTCGTCCAAGAGGTCACCGACGGTCTGTTGCCCCCACCCCAGTACTTCCCTCAGAACGTGGCGATGAACAAGTCCACCATCACTTCGGTGGATGACGTGTTGGCCCGGGGTACGGTGGCGTTGGATCCAGACACCTTCGAGGGCATTGCGAACCACGAAGGGGCGATGGTGATCGACACCCGGTCGGCAGATGCCTTCGTGGCTGGTCACATTCCCAACAGCATCTTCATCGGCATCGACGGGAGTTTTGCACCCTGGGTGGGAGCCCTGGTGCCCGACCTGCAGCAACCCATTGTTTTGGTGGCTGACGCGGGTCGGGAACAGGAGGTGGTGACCCGCCTCTCCCGGGTCGGATATGACAACACGTTGGGCTATTTGGCCGGCGGGATCGACGCTTGGAAAGCTGCGGGCAAGGAGGTAGACCAAATCCAACAAATCACCGCAGACTCCTTGGCGCAGCGTCTGGAGACCGAATCCCTGAACATCCTCGACGTCCGCAAACCGGGGGAATGGGAAGCGGAGCACCTGGAAGGGGTTCCCAACTTGCCACTGGATTACGTCAATGACCACATGGAGGAGATTGACCGGGACAAAACCTATTTCGCCCACTGCGCCGGGGGATACCGTTCGGTGATTTTCAACAGCATCCTCAAGGCCCGGGGATTCCACAACATCGTGGACATCGCGGGGGGATTCAAAGCCCTGGCAGCGACCGCCCTCCCCAAAACAAACTATGTTTGTCCTTCCACTTTGAAGTAACCCACGATGACCGGACTCTTTGAGAATGCTTGGCCTTGGTATGTGGCTGGCCCGTTGATCGCTTTGTGCATGGCGGCGCTCCTGTTCGCTGGCAAACGATTCGGGGTTTCGAGCAATTTCCAAACGCTCTGTACCCTCGCAGGTGCGGGACGTTTTTCTGATTTCTTTCGCATCGACTGGCGGGAGCGAAAGTGGAACTTGGTGTTCATCCTGGGAACGGTGTTGGGTGGGGCGCTGTCGGGCCTATGGCTCAGGCCGCAGCCCACGGTCGACCTGTCATCCGATACGGTGGCCACGTTGGAATCCTGGGGGCTTCAGGACCCCGGTGCCACATTCGAACCGATGGAACTCTACGGCCCGGAGGTTTGGGGGCAGCCCGGGACTTGGCTCATCTTGTTGGTCGGAGGTTTCTTGGTGGGGTTCGGCACGCGGTGGGCGGATGGATGCACTTCCGGGCACGCCATCTCAGGGCTGTCATCGCTGCAACTTCCCTCCCTCATCGCCGTGGTGGGTTTCTTCATCGGCGGGTTGACCATGACCCACTGGGTCCTCCCCTATTTGTTCCACTGACAAAACACGAATGACCATGTGGCTCTATTTGCTCATCGGAATGCTTTTTGGGGTGACGTTGACCCAAGCGGAAATCGTCAGTTGGTACCGCATCGCGGAGATGTTTCAGTTCGACAGTTTCCACATGTACGGGGTCATCGGCTCAGCGGTGGTGCTGGGGGTGCTTTTTCTGCAACTCGCTCGCAGGTTGGGCTGGCAATCGGTGGAGGGAAAGCCTTTCGCTATTCATATGTACCCCATGGGGTGGAAGCGTTTCTTGCTGGGAGGAACGGTGTTCGGAATGGGATGGGCCATCACAGGGGCCTGCCCCGGACCGCTGTTCATCCTGGCGGGCGCAGGCTACGCCCCAGTGTTGATCGCGTTGGTGGGTGCCTTGTTGGGAACCTTCGTCTATGGGTTGGTGCGTCACCGCCTGCCCCACTGATGGCTTGCATTTTTTTTCAAATCCGTTAGAATTTCTTGGCGGCTTGGGTGTACGAGGTTTAATAGGTTGGCAGTTTTTTTGCCCAAACAACGGTCATGAAAGCTTTCAACCAAACCCTCGTGGGTGCGTTGCTGGGAGCCGGCATTGCCCTCAGCATCCACGCCGCGTTCACGGCCTCCGGGCCGGATGATTCGATGTTGCATGGCACGGTTCCGGGTTCGACGGTTCCGGGAATTCAAACGGGCTGGTCAGAAGGAGTCAGCGGGGTACCCTTGGACTTTCGGGGTGCGGCGGCAGCGGCGATTGATCCGGTCGTCCACGTGAAGACCGCAAATCGGGTCCAGGTTCCCATTCATCCTTGGCTGGAGTATTGGGGCTACTCAGCTCCTTCTCAGGTGCAACAGGGTTCAGGGTCTGGGGTCATCATCGACGCAGAGGGGTTCATTCTGACGAACCACCATGTCATCCGCGGTGCCGAAGAAATCGAGGTTTCTCTGAACGACCGAAGGACCTACAGAGCACAGGTGGTAGGGAGTGATCCTGCCACAGACCTCGCAGTCTTGCGGGTGGATGCAACCGAGCCACTTCCGTTCATTCGGTTCGGGGATTCGGATGCGCTAGCGGTGGGTGAATGGGTGCTCGCGGTGGGGAATCCTTTCGATCTTACGTCCACGGTTACCGCGGGAATTGTCTCGGCAAAGGCCCGGAACATCCAGATCTTGCAGCCTACGGATGCGTCGGGGGTCCCCCCCATCGAGTCGTTCATTCAAACGGATGCCGCAGTGAATCCCGGGAACAGCGGTGGCGCCCTGGTGAATGTCCGAGGCGAATTGGTCGGAATCAACACCGCGATCGCTTCGGAAACGGGGTCTTATGCGGGTTATTCGTTTGCTGTGCCTTCGTCCATTGCGGCCAAGGTGAGCGCCGACCTCATCGCTTTCGGAAGGGTGCAACGGGCGTTCTTGGGGGTGCGGGTGGCCGAAATGAATGACGGGTTGGCGAAGGAGCTGGGGGTGGCCAGCGGCCAGGGGGTACTGCTCGCCGAAATCACCCCTGGAGGAGGGGCCGAACGGGCCGGCCTTCGGCGCAACGATGTCTTGGTCGAAGTCGCAGGTGGGCCGGTCCGGAACATGCCGGAGCTTCAGGACCGGGTTTCCCGTTACCGGCCCGGCGATGCGGTGCCGGTCGTGGTATTGCGGAACGGCAAGCGAATCGAGGCCCAGGTCGAATTGCGGGATGCTGCCGGGGCCACCCGCATCGTCAACCGTTCGGAATCAGAATGGCAGCAACGACTGGGTGCGGTCTGGACTTCCACCGAGGGCACGGACCGGGGACCTGGGGTCTTGGTTTACCGCGTTTTTCAGGGTCCCCTCCGACAAATCGGAGTACAAGAGGGCTTTCTCATCCAGTCGGTGAACGGAGAACCCATTTCGGGTCCCGACGAATGGACCGATGTCCTTTCCAGCACCGACGGTCCTTACCGGATCCGTGGGAAGTATCCCGATGGAACCGTGCGGGAGTTCCTGCTGCCAGGGGCTGCTGCTCCCAGCGTACGCTGAGTCCTTCGCTGTCGGGAACTTCTGTAGGTCCGGCGTTGTTATGCATACAACGCTATGGAATCCCTGCCCCTGTTCCCCTTGCCATTGATGCCCCTGCCAGGGGAGCAAGTGGGGTTGTTCATCTTCGAACCCCGGTATCAAACACTGTTTGACGCCTTGGAGTCCTTGGAGGTGGCGGAGTTTGGCCTTCCATTCGCCCACTCAGGTCGATTGGAGGGGGTTGGGGCGGTGATGCGGCTCATTGGCGTCACGGAACGGCTTCCCGATGGCAGACGCCATGTGCTCGTGGCGGTTTGTGACCTTTTCCGGTTGCTGGGGTTTGATGAATCGCCCGTTGGGGTGCCGTATCCCATGGGAGAGATCGAACGGTTGGAGGGATGGCGGGATTGGACTTTGGCACCTGCGGATGTGGCGGAATGGCACCGTCTGGCTGATTGGCTTGCCCAAGAGGAGGCTCGCAAGTCAGGCCAAACCCCAGCCACGCCCAACAGCATCCACCGCGCCCCTCTGCTCTTGGAGGCTGCCCGAACCTTGGGTTTGGATGCCCGTCAACGAGCCGCACTGCTTGTTTTGAACTCCAACCGTGCCCGGAGGAAGCTCTTCTCTCAGCTGCTGGAATATACCCGACTCATTCTCAACCAGGAGCAACACATGGATCGTTTCATTTCGCCCAATTGAACGGAGGGTGATGTAATTTTGGCCCATGAAATTCGGTATCGTACTTATCGCACTCACCGTCTTCGGGTGGCAAACCGGCTGCCAAGAACCCCATTCACAGTCTGATGCGGAATCGGGGGCTGCATCCTCCACGGATGGAAAATGCGAGGTTACCCTGGCGGAAAACGCGGCCTTGTTCGTGTCACGTGATACGGCAGAGGCCATTTCCTCAGCGTTGCACACGTACTTCCAAGCAACGAATGACAATGATTGGGAAAAGGTGCTCGACCACTATCCGTTGCACCGTATGACCGACACGAATTACTACAAGGGATTTGACTCATACCGTGCGTTTGCCCTGAGTTTTGCAAACCGGGCGTTGGACATGGGCGTCATGAACCGGACCGAGCAGGCTGTGATTCGGTACATCAGCCCTTTGGTGGATGACGGGGACCAGTGGGTGGCTTTGATCAATCTGGACTTGTTGCATTTCGTGGATTTTACCTACAAATACGAGGGAGATCCCAAAGGCATCAAGGGCATGGTGGAGGCATCCTATGGGAAAGGACATGCCACTTACTCGGAAGATCCCGGGCCCATTCAGGACAGCACCACCTGGAAGCGACAGTGGAAGGTGGAGGGAGACAACCGACTGTGGGTCATCTTGCCCAAATCAGGTGAGACGGATGGACGGTATGCGTTTCTTCCCGGAAACTTCAATGAACAGAGCAACGGAGGGTTGATGATGTCAGGAACGGCCATGACGGAGGTGCTCCGCATGTGGCGAGAGCAAGACCCGGCTTATCCCTTCCCAAAGTAATGCGGGCTGCGGTTGGGGGCTTATCTTTGCCCCCATGGAGGCGAACATTACGACACCCTGGAACATACGGGATGAGTGGTCGCCCTTGGAGTTGGTGTTGGTGGGGACAGGAGCAGGCATGGGCAGCGCCCCAAGCGCTGAAGAAACGTATGACCCCAAGTCTTTAGAGCACGTTCTGGCAGGCACATATCCGAGAGAAGAGGATGTTTCGTCAGAGCTGGACGGTTTGGCTTCGGTACTTGAAGGCCGGGGGGTACGGGTTTTGCGACCTCATCTCATTGGCGTAAACCAAGTCTTCACAAGGGACATCGGGTTGGTGGTGGGAAGTTCTTTCGTGCTCACCCACTTGGTAGCGGAGCGCCGACCCGAACAACGGGGCTTGCAAGAGATATTGAAGATGTCCTCCGCATCCACGTTGCAGGTTCCCGAATCGGTTCGCATGGAGGGAGGGGATGTCATGCCCATGGATGGCGGGTTGTGGGTAGGGTATTCTCAGGAGCCCGATTTCTCCCGGTTCAAAACGGCGCGAACGAATGCTCTGGCATTGGATTGGCTGCGAACGCAGTTTCCCGGTGTGCCGGTGCGTGGATTTGAACTCAACAAATCGGACCAAGATGCAAGAAAGGGTGCCCTTCACCTCGATTGTTGTTTGTTTGTCGCCTCAGGTGGCCATGCCATTTTTCATCCCGCAGGACTCAAACGCGAAGAGGATATCGCTTGGATTCGGTCCCGCTTTCAGGGCAAACTCATTGAAATCAATGCTGAGGAGATGTTCCAAATGCAAAGCAATTTGATCAGCATCTCCCCACATACCTTGATCTCAGGAGCAGGCTTTGATCGTGTCAATCACCAATTGAGGATGTGGGGTTACGAAGTCATCGAGGTTCCCTTCCGTGAAACAGCAAAAATGGGTGGCCTCCTGCGCTGTACAACCCTGCCGTTGCGTCGGACTTATTGATTTTAGAATGCAAACCACATCCCATGTGATGATGATTCGACCGGCTTCATTTCGGTCGAACGAACAAACTGCCTCCAGCAACCACTACCAACAGGGTGCCCTTCTGGCACCGGAGGAGGTAATGGACCATGCCTTGGCTGAATTTGACGCCATGGTATCCCGGTTGCGTGAGGAAGGGATTCATGTCATGGTCTTTGAAGATGACCCGGAGGCCGACACCCCAGACGCCCTTTTCCCCAACAATTGGGTGTCTTTCCATGCAGACGGTCGCATCGCGCTCTACCCGATGCAAGCCCCTAACCGAAGGCTTGAAAGGCGGGAAGACATCCTAGCGGACTTAGAATTTGTTCATGGATTTGCTGTGACCGAAATCGTGGATTTTTCGGAATTCGAGGAGCACGACAAGTTTCTGGAGGGCACGGGAAGCATGGTTCTGGATCGCGTACACCAAAGGGCCTATGCAGCCCGAAGTCCGCGCACCGACCGAGACGCGCTGGAAGCCTTTTGCGAAGCTTTTGATTTTGAAGGCATCCTTTTTTCTGCAAATCAAACCGTAGAAAACAAACGAGAGCCGATCTACCACACCAATGTCATGATGTCCATTGGAACCCGTTTTGCAGCCATTTGTTTGGACTGCATCGATGATCTGGATGAACGCGAAATGGTCCTTCGGTCATTGCAAGCGGATGGCAAAACGGTGGTGGACCTGCGTGAAGACCAGATTGCACATTTTGCAGGAAACATGCTCGAGCTACAGGATGGAAATGGGGACGCTTGCATTGTGATGAGTGAAGCTGCCTTTCGGTGCCTGGACGAGGTTCAACGTGAGGTGCTGAGTGCATTTGGCCGATTGATTTACATGCCGCTCGATGTGATTGAGGCTTGTGGTGGCGGAAGTGCCCGCTGCATGCTCGCCGAGGTCCATCTCCCATTTGATTCCCATTCCCATTGACCTGCTGATTGCCCCATGTCCCAAGCCGCATTGGATTTCTATTTGCAAGAAGTTGCCGCGGAGGCAGCAACCCGTTGTTTCGGTACCTCTGTCAAGCCCGCGGACATCGCTGTGCAGCGAACCCGCAAAGAGTTTCCAGGAGACCGCACCCTCGTGGTGTTTCCATTGACCCGGATTTCTCGGCTTTCACCTGAGGCAACAGCAGATGCGCTGGGGAAATCCATCTTAGAAGCCGTTACCGATGTGATTGCCTACCATGTCGTCAAAGGGTTTCTGAACTTGACCGTGCGACCGGGGTATTGGGTGACTGCTCTGGAGGCCGCGGGAGCCCAGAGCAATTGGGGACGGGCTGAAGCAGGCAGCCTGTCCAAGGTGATGGTGGAGTACTCCTCCCCCAACACGAACAAACCCCTGCACCTGGGCCACCTGAGGAACAACTTCTTAGGCCATGCTGTTGCAGAAATGCTGTCGGCCATTGGACACGACGTTGTAAAAGTCCAAATCATCAACGACCGAGGCATCCACATTTGCAAGTCCATGCTCGCATGGGAGCGCTTCGGGAACGGAGAGACCCCTGCCTCCTCGGGCATGAAAGGCGATAAGTTGGTGGGAAAGTATTATGTCGCTTTTGATCAGTGGTACCGCACTGAAATCAAGGAGCTCATGGATCAGGGACTGTCCGAAGATGATGCGAAAGCACAGGCTCCCGCCATCCTCCAAGCCCAAGAACTCCTCCGCCGGTGGGAAGCTGGTGATGAGGATGTTTTGGCGCTTTGGCGTCGGATGAATGGCTGGGTCTATGAAGGATTCGCTGCCACTTATGAAGCCATGGGAGTCCATTTTGACCGCCTCTATTACGAGTCAGAAACCTACCAACTCGGACGACAAGAGGTCCTGGATGGATTGGCTCGTGGGGTGTTTTTTCGAAAAGAGGATGGCAGTGTCTGGGTGGATTTATCCGAAGAAGGGTTGGATGAGAAGTTGTTGCTTCGCAAGGATGGAACCACTGTCTACATCACGCAAGATATTGGGACGGCGCTCCAACGGTACAGGGATTTCCCAGGCTTGGAAAGGCAAATCTACACTGTTGGCAACGAGCAAGAGTACCATTTTAAGGTGTTGTTTGCGGTTCTCAAACGCATGGGCGTGCCCCATTCCGAAAGGAACTTCCATCTGAGTTATGGAATGGTTCACTTGCCAGAAGGGAGGATGAAATCGCGTGAGGGGACGGTTGTAGACGCCGATGACTTGATGGCAGAAATGGTCCAAACTGCCCGGACTATGGCCGAAGAACGCGGGAAATTGGACGGCTTGGACGAAGAACAAAAGGAACTTCTCTACAAACAAGTAGGATACGGAGCCCTCAAGTATTTCCTCCTCAAAGTTTCGCCCGGAAAGGACATGTTGTTCGACCCGGCTGCCTCTATCGATTTCATCGGCAATACAGGGCCTTTCATTCAATTCAATTTTGTTCGAATTGCGAGTATCATGAAGTCCGCCGGGCTGAATTGGGATTCGCCAATGCCACCTTCCGGATTGACGGAAGGTTTTGACGAGATGGAATCTGACTTGATCCAAACTTGTCTGGACTACCCACAGGTATTACAAACAGCTGCTGCTTCCCATGACCCATCGCTGCTGGCCAATTACGCATACGAGTTGGCAAAGGGATTCAGCAGTTGGTACCAGGATCATTCCATTTTGCAAGAACCTCAGCCCGAACTTCAGCGTTTACGCCTTCAAATCGCTGCCTTGTGCGGGAAGAATATCCGCTCCGCCATGGGAGTATTGGGCATTGAGATGCCCGATAGGATGTGAAACGCCCGGCCAGGAGACATAACGTTGACTTCGTTGGTTAGAAGTGCGGAGCTCGACCCAGCACCGACCCTTTTTACCATTGGGAATGAATGTCCATTGATGCACTCCGGGTGAAAAAACCGCCTGACAACGAGAGCCCACCTGTCCCGATGCATCATGCCAGGAGAGTTCTACCTTCACATCTTCTCCTCCCGGCACACGAAAGGCAACTTCCCACTCTGGTCCTTCCTTCCCTGCTGGCGTAACACCCGCTCCTTCGAACTCAACGTATGCCATCGAACCAGAAGCTCGCAACCAGCGCGCCCTGGCTATCCAAAACAATCCTACCCCCAAAACCACCCAGAGGAGCCTACTCCCCCAAATCAACCATTCCTCCATCTTCACAGCGAAAAAACCCCGGGGATGGATGAAGCTGCCTCGTATCGCAAGAATACCGATTCGGCATCTGGAACGACCTCCGTAATGGTAAACGCAACGTACTTCCCCCCCTGCGAAGTGCGGTTTGAATAGGTTGCCTCCTGTCCGAAAATGGCCATCAGCTGTGCTATGTTCTCAGGCAGGTTGGGCATGATGAATTTGAAGGTAAACGGGCTAGGCCAATTGTGGAATGCATTCAGTTGCATCCGCAACCGCTCCCTGCGCGCGTCGGCCTGTTCCTCTGGCTCTGGGTTGAAATCCATACTCGAATGTACGACGGGTCAGGAGCATAAAAAAGAGGGGACCGCAACCCGTGCGGCCCCCTCCCTAGGAATCGGTCTTGCCAGACTCGAAAACCTGTGTGTCTGCGGTCAGATTACTCGCAGATCGTTCCGTAGTACTGGAAGAAGTCCAGCAAGTCGCTCACGCTGACCTCGCCGTCTCCGTCCAAATCACCCGGACATGGGTCCGGATAATCACATCCACCTGGGTAGGTTGCGGAAGCATTGTAGTCCAAGCCCGCTGGATCCATGCAACCCACAATCACACAGCTGCCGTCACTCACCGAAGCAATCGGGTTGAAGTTTGCAGCCAATGGGTCGATGCAACCCTCGTACAAGCAGCTTCCGTCATCAGACACTGCCAGTGCATCATAGTTGATGGCGTCTGGGTAGGTACATCCACGGTAGTAGGTAGCGATGATGTGCTGAGAGATGGTTGTCGCATTGCCACATGCATCCGTAACGTGGTAAACACGTGTCAACTCAAATCCAGACACACCCGCAGCTGCGTAGCTATCGGTGTGGGTGATGATCACTCCACTGCAAGCATCCTCGGCCGTGAGTTCCACCACAGCAGGCAACGGCTGGTCTTGGTAGTAAACCAACACCACTTCTGGGTTTACTTCCACTACGGGCGCTGTGTTGTCTACCAGCGTGATGGTCTGAACGTCAGATGAACTGTTTCCACAACCATCCGTTACCGTCCAGGTACGGGTCACGATGTCATCATTGAAGCAACCATCCGCTGAGGTAGCAAAGGTGTCCTCAAAGCTGATTTGCAGGTCAGAAGCACAGTTGTCTGCCGCATCCAACACATTGCCCGCAATCGCCAAATCAGACAAATCACTATCGCATTCTACTGTGATGTCAGCAGGAGCCGTGAAGGTTGGGGCGACAGCATCCACAAAGACGAAGGTCTGGGTCTGCGTAGCGCTGTTGCCACATGCGTCCGTCGCGGTGAACGTACGGATGATGTTTGCCAATCCGGTGCAACCCACCTGTCCAGCAGCATCGCTGAATGTTACAGTAACATCAGAACAATCATCTGATGCACTTGGCAGGCTGGTGGGCAGGGCTGCTCCACAGCTCAACTCTACGAAAGCAGCAACCGCCTCCATCGAAGGTGCGTTGTCATCGACCAGTTGAATCATCTGAACTGCGGTGGTCGCATTGCCACAAGCATCCGTTACCGTCCAAGTCCGGCGGATCACATCGTTCGAGAAGCAACCTTCAGCACTGGTGTCAAATGCGTCAATATAGCTGGTGTTCAATTCACCCGAGCAGTTGTCGCTGGCGTTTTCAGGCGAGCCGGTCACAGAAGGATCCGTTGAGCCCGTGCAAGAGACCGAAGCATCTGCTGGCGCATCGAACGTCGGTGCCACCATGTCAACATAGGTGATGGTCTGCGAGGCTGTTGCCGTGTTTCCACATGCATCCGTTGCTGTGAAGTGACGGACTACAGACTGCATTCCCGTGCAGTTCGCTTCCTGATACTCCAAGGAAACCGTCACGTCGACATCGGAGCAGGCATCATCAGCCACCGCCAATGTTGCAGGCAGCGCATCTCCACAGGCCAGGATAACATCCGATGGAACCGAGACGAAGTAAGGTGCCACCTCATCCAATAGCGTGATGGTTTGGATGTGGGTCGTGGCATTGCCGCATGCATCCGTTGCAGTCCAGCTGCGGATGACTACGTCTCCATCGAAGCAATTGGAGTCTCCTGCTGCATCCGTGTACGCAATGCTAGCTGTTCCACATGCATCTGCCAAATCCGTAACATTTCCGGTGAGTGCCAAGTTGCTCAAGTCAGAGCCACATGCCAACGAGAGGTCAGCAGGGGCCGTAAACGTGGGCGCCTGGTCATCCACAACTGTGATTTGTTGAACCGCCGTTGCGTAGAACCCAATGTTGTCGGTGATGTTCCAAGTCCGGGTGATGTTGGACGAACCTGCACAGGCACCCGCTTCAACCACGTCGCTGTATGTGTAGGTCAAATCGCTGTCACAATTGTCCGTTGCGACCGGCTGGCGAATGTCTGTTTCGGCTGTCAAGCAGGAAGTCGAGTAGTTCTCAACGGACTGAACAACTGGGATTTCCGTATCAAACAAGCAGACATCCTCACAGCTTGTATTTTCAGCGAAGTAGCAGTTGCCGTCATCATCCAATGCGCCTTCTTCATAGTTGCAAGCAGTTGCATCCGTGCAACCACAAGCACTGTTTCCGAAGGACATGGATACATACACCGTATTGCCTGCAGCCAAACCATTCGGGAAGATCTGCATGTAAAGTTGTCCGCTCAAGGTTCCGTTGGTGGTCAACTGAGCGAACAAAATCTTATGGTCCTCTCCTGCAACCCCGTATGTGGCTGGACTCTGTGCACTCATGTACCATCCGCTTCCAACCTCGTCTTCAATAACGATGTTCTCACCGTTCTCGAATCCAGCGACCCAAGCTGGGTTGCCTTGGCCTGGGAGACCGGGGAACAAGACGGAAGAAGAAGGCGTATTCTCTCCAAGGGTCAAGTAAGAATCGTAGTTGGCGGTGGGCCAAACCCCGAGCAGCGCTGGGCTGGAAGCCAAGGCCGACCCGAGAGGATCCTGCCAGAATTGGGTAGACGTTGCCAACACAATCGGGTTGGAAGCATTGCCCAAGATGGCGTTCAGCTTGTCCGTGGCGCTTGGGGTGGTGACAAACAACTGGTAGGTGGTCATTCCCGGAACACTCGAAGCCATGGGCTCGATGGACAGGCCGTAGTTCGGGTTCGAAGACACGATGTTTGCACAGCTGCAGTAGTCACAGAAGAAATCATCGGGTTGCTCCACCGTTGGATCGTAGTTGCAAGCAGCCGGCTGGTTGCAGCCTTGGATGGCATCGCAAATCAAATCGCCGATGGCATCCATACAGTTGCCATCACAATCAAATCCGAAGTCAGGGAAAGTACAGCTGCCGTCTTCCACAGAGGCGTTTGCATTGAAATTGCAGGCCGTTGCATCCGTGCATCCCGTGCAAACTTCTGGGAAGTCGCAAGATCCATTGTCGTCCGTTGCATCTTCATTGTAGTTACAAGCGGTCACATCAGTACATCCTGGAATCTCTTCCTGATCGCAGATGCCATCGTTGTCTACGTCGCTCAGGCAATTACCGTCACAATCCACGAACTCAGAACCATAGAGGTTGACGGGATAGACGCAAGCTGCAGGGTCATTGAATTGTGCATCCTCATCATAGGTGCATGCCGTTTCGTCCAAACAACCACATCCACTGGCGCCAAAGGTCAACGTCAGGTAAGTGGCGTCTGCACCGACTCCGTTCGGGAAAACTTGGACATACAACTGACCCGACAATTGACCATCTGTGGTCAACTGAGCAACCAATACCCGCTGGTCTGCTCCGGCGTAACCATTGGAGAAGGTGGGCAGGGTGAACCAAGAGCCTCCGAAGAAACTGTTGATTTCCAAGTTTCCACCCGCCTCGAAGTCGTTGATCCAGGTGTCTCCCTCGGCCAAAACGAAGGTGATGTCACTCTGACCCGCCGTAGGAGCATTCGAGATGCCCATCGTCAACCAGCTGTCGTATTGCAAAGTGGGTACGATGCCGAAGAACAAGGGGTTGATCTGCGCTGCCGTGTATGAGCCAAATGGGTCTTGGTGGAAGCTCGTGGTGGTCCGCAAGTAGGCCGGCACATTGCTATCCCCAGCAATCGCCGAGACAAAGTCGCTGGCAGATGGGGTTGTCACATAGACACGATACGTGTTCTTGCCACCGATGCTGTTTTCAGCGAACAACTCCAACTCCAAGCCGAAACCATCTACCCCGCCAGCAGCATTGCCGCAAGAGCAGAAGTCACAAGAGCCATCGTCATAGCTTGCATTGGGATTGTAGTTGCAAGCACCTGCTTGCATACAACCCAACACCTCGTTCACCGTGATGACTTGGGTTGCAGTGGAGCTGTTTCCACACTCGTCAGTCGCCGTGAATACGCGCGTAACCAGCGTGGAGGTAGCTGCGCTTGCGTCAATTGTTTCTTCAACTGTTACTGTCGCGGCTCCGCAGTTGTCCGCAGCCGTTGCCATGTCCGAGGATCCGGTGTAGTTCGCGCTCGGCCAGACCAAATCCGCAGGCACGTAAGAGAACGTAGGTGCTTCGTTGTCCGTTACGGTGACCACTTGGGTACGCACCGAGGTGTTGTTGCATCCATCCACGGCCGTGAAGGTCCGGTGGATCTCATAGGAATTGGCACACGTTCCTGCGACCGTCGTCTGGTTGAGCGTTACCGTCGCGGTTCCAGAACAATCCGTTGCCGTGACCATGTCAAAATTCTGGTCATCGTCGCAAGAGATGGTCACATCCGCGGGGAAATCCACAAATTCTGGCCCCTCGGTGTCTTCAATGATGATGTACTGCGTGCCCGAAGCGGTCAATCCACAACCATCGGTTACTGTCCAAGTACGCGCAACACCTCCATTCTCCAGGCAAGTGCTCTGGTTCCCGAGACCGAAAACTCCAGTCGTTCCGTCCGTATAGGTCGCTGTGCCTTCGTAGTTGATACGGATCACATCTCCTTCAACTTCCGTTGAAACCACCGCACCTGGAGCGATGTTACTCGCAACCACCTGCACCTCAGATGGCGTAAAGCCTTCGATGTTCGAAATGGTGAGACGGGCGTAGTGGTAATTGTAACCACCCAAAGTTCCGGTAACGGTGAGGTTGATTTGGCCTCCATCTACGTTCACAATCAAGCCACCGCGGTGGTTTGACTGGTTGGAGATGGTATTTGCCAAGGTCAACTCATCCCCAGCACCGATGGTCACGTCATTCGCTTCCAGGATGCGCGGGAAACGGAAGGGGCTCGTGGGCGCAACGTTCAAGCCCATTTCCAAACGGAAGTCGGCGGTGGCTCCGTTCATGGATACCGAAGGCACAAACGGCGCATCCACGTAGCTGAAAGTAAGTGCACCAGAGCAGTTATCTGTCGAAGACGTAGGCTCGGTCAATACGCCTGCACCAGGGGTCAAGTCGTCACCACACTGAACCGTCGCGTCAGCAGGCAATACCAATACCGGTGGCACGTTGTCCGTGAGCGTGATGGTTTGGACAGCGGTGGATTCGTTGCCAAATGCGTCCGTTGCCGTAAACGTCCGGAGAATTTGTGAACCACAGGCCAAGTCAACCACTTCATCCGAATAGGTAACGCTTGCCGTCGGAATGCAACCTCCATCCACAGCGGTAGCCAGGTCCGTTGGAAGTGCATCCGTACAAGCTTGGGTCACATCAGCGGGAACAGATGTGAAAACTGGACCTTCGGTGTCTCCTGAAGCATATCCGAAGGGCAAGCTGACCAGCAAATTGTTAGCCTGATTTCCGTTCACGAAAATTTGGGCATACAAAACACCACTCAGAACACCCTCGGTGGTGAATTGACCCACCAGTACTTTCTTGTCTGCACCGGCAATGCCATTCGTGTAGTTCGGTGTGACGTACCATCCGTCGCCGTAGTAGGAGTTCAAGATGATATCACCACCCGCATTGAAAACGCCAATCCAATCTGTGGAAGTCACCGCAGATGGGTTAGACATGTTGGGGTCAGTGATCAATTGATCGTT
>CAYONT010000028.1:25435-27355 GCA_964405405.1 uncultured Comamonadaceae bacterium
TGGAAGTCACCGCAGATGGGTTAGACATGTTGGGGTCAGTGATCAATTGATCGTTCCCAATCGTCACCCAGCTGTCGTAAGCCATGTCTGGGGCAATCGCAAAGAACAGAGGGCTGATGTTGTTCGGGAACGGAGAATTCCCAACCGTGGCGGATTGGAAGAAAGGCTGGGTGCTGCGTATCTCAGTCGGTGTTCCAGTCTGACCCGTAATGGCGGAAAGCTGATCATCCGTGTTTGCAGTCGATACATAGATGCGATAAACCGTACCCTCTGGCGAAGTGCCTACCGTTTCAACAGAAACACTATACCCCGCCACATCCGTTCCAAGCTGGCAGCAGTAGTTGCAAGAGCCATCATCATCTGTGGCAGCTGCATTGAAGTTGCAGGATTCAGCATCTGTGCAGCCCTGAACTTCCAAACCATCGCAAACTCCGTCTCCATCGGCATCGGCAACACAATCACCGGCGCAGTTGTAGTGGGTTGGTGGGTAGTTGCAAAGGGTGTTGTCAGAGTTGGTCGTGCTGTTCGAGTTGTAGTTGCATGCAGCCGGATCGGTGCAATCCACCACCTCAAATGGATCACACACGCCATCGCCGTCCGTATCTGCGAGGCAGTTTCCAGCGCAATCATAGCCTGATGCTGCATAAACGCAAGGAATTAAATCGGTTACGCCAGCAACATAGTTGCACGCCAACGGGTTGATACAACCCGAGATTTCATCTTCGTTGCACACGCCATCACCGTCCGAATCGTTCAAGCATTCGCCGGCACAATCCACGTTGTCCGCGCCGTAAACGTCCTCTGGGTACTGGCAAGTGCCATCTTCCCAAAGAGCATCTGCTGAATAGTTGCAGGCCAGTTCATCGGTACAAGCACAGAGTGGGGTCTCGAATGAAACGTAAGGGCGAACTTCATTGGCTTGGTTGCCCTCCTCAAACACCGAAAGCAACATCGTACCGCTGATGAAACCGTCGGTGGTGAATTGGCCAATCAGAACGCGCAAATCGTCACCTGCAATGGCGTTGGTCGATCCGGGTTGAACGAACCAAGCTCCACCTGTCACAGAATTCATCACAATGTCATTGCCCGCAGCGAATGGTGCCAACCAAGGAAATCCGGGGGTTTCAGCTGTTTGAATTGCCAACTCGCCGGTCACCGGTGCAGACGACAGACCGATGGTGACGTATGAATCGTAAACCAGGGTGGGAGCGATACCGAAGAACAGGGGATTCAAATTGTTCGGGGTATTGCCACCAGAGGGGTGCTGGTAGAAATCGGTGGTGGTGCTCACCAGCAAAGGGAACTCTGACGTTCCGGCCACAGCCGACAAGGCATCGGTCGGATGGTCTACTGTCGCATACACACGGTAGGTGCGCTGGCCGGCAACGCCGCCAACTGCGAACAATTCCACTTCGATTCCATAGCCCGGGATTGAAGACGCGGACGCTGTGCAGCAATAGTTGCAAGATCCATCGTCCGTATTCGCGCCGGAATCAAAGTTGCACGCCGTAGCGTCAATGCAACCCAGATAGATGCACGAACCGTCATTCACGTTGGCGGTGGGCACATAGTTCGGCGAAGTGGGGTCGGTGCAACCGCAAACCGACGCGTCGAAGGAGAACGTGTGCGAGAACGCAGCACCTCCCTGGGGCGTGATGTTCACGTTCAATTCCCCACTCAGATCACCATCCGTGGTGACCTGTGCGAGAAGGACCCGTTGGTTCACACCAGCAAATGAATTGGAACCTCCCGTCACGAACCAACCTCCGTCGGATCCAGCCGGAATGTTCAAGTCACCGCCCGCATTGAAACTGGGACCCCATGATGCCTCATTCGACAACTGGACAGACTGCTGTCCAGAAACGGCCTTGGAGGACAAACCGATGGTCACATAGCTATCGTATGCGAGGGAGGGGAAGA
>CAYONT010000029.1:0-26467 GCA_964405405.1 uncultured Comamonadaceae bacterium
GTTTCCGAGCAAAGCGAGTTGTTTCAAGCGGCGCCAGCCGCGATGTTTCCGAGAGGCGAAGCCTCGCGTTGTTTTCATTTCCATGAAACGTGCGTGCTTAACTTCGAAGGATGCATCTCTATCTCATCGGTTACATGGGGAGTGGGAAGTCGTTTTGGGGCCCTCGCTTCGCGCAAGCCTTGGGAAGGCCTTTTTGGGACTTGGATGCGTGGGTAGAAGACCGAGCGGGGTGCACGATTTCGGAGTTGTTTGAGCGGGAAGGGGAGGAGGGGTTTCGGTTGCAGGAGGCCGAGGCGTTGGGCGAGGTTGCCAGGAGTCGGGAGGGAGGGGTTGTGGCGTGCGGGGGGGGGACACCGTGCTGGCCGGGGAACTGGGAGGTGATGGAGTTGACGGGGAGGGCAATGTGGTTGCGGGTGGACGAAGGGGTGCTGATGGACCGATTGGCCGGCACCGGTGCGGGGCGTCCGCTTCTGCCGGGGGATGGGAAGAACAGGGAGGCATTGCGGGCGCACCTCGCCGAGCGGAGCGCATGTTATGGTCGGGCCCACTGGGTTTGGGATGGGCCGGAAGAGGCGGGGTGGCCTGAGGCGCTGCGCTGGGTGCGCAAGGATTTGGAGGAAGGGGAGCAGGGGAGTAGTTAGGCTTCGAGGTAAGCCTCGGCTTGGGTGCCGGGACCGCCATCTCGGCCGCCTTGGGTACCCCAAACGACCCGGATGTGTTCCTTCAGGCTCGTGCTCAGAGAGAGGCCGCAAATGTCCGCACGGACAGGGAAGGACCGGTGGATGCGGTCGATGAGGACGGTCGTTGAGAGGCGAGCGGGTGCAAATTCCAGCAAGAACTTCACCCCATAAATCAGGGTTCTGCCGGAGTTGAGCACATCGTCCACAAGGACGACAGCCTGCTGGGTACAAACGGAGGCGTTCACCACTTCGCCGGTTTCGTTCAGCAGCCGAACAGGATGCTTCGCGGGATCTTGTTTGTGGATTTCGAGGGTGTATTTGTGGATGGCGCTGTCGCTGATTTCACGCAGGATTTGGACCAAACGCCCACACACCGCCTCGCCCTCACCGGCAATGCCCACACAGATGAGGGAGTCATCGAGGTAATGCCGCTCTCTGATTTCACGGGCCATGCGCTGCAGCTTTCGTTCGATGCGTGCTGCGTCCAAGATTTGGGTTCGTTCCGGAAGGGAGGAGGAGCCGGGGGTTGGGGCGTGGGCGTGGGGAGGGTTCATGACGCCCACAAAGATGCAACAGGTGGAACGAGTTGCAGTGGATTCGTGAGGAGGCTCAGAACACCCGGTCCAGCCTGGCCACTGATTCGACGTGGGCGGTGTGTGGAAATTGGTCCACCAGTTTGAGGGAAGCCAGCCGGTAGCCGTGGGCTTGCAGCGTGGCGAAATCCCGGGCCTGGGTGGCTGGATTGCAGCTGACGTAGACCAAACGTGGCGCCTCCAACCGGATGATTTTCCGCAGGGTCTTGGGAGCGATGCCCGCCCGCGGCGGGTCCAAAACGATGGTATCGATGCTGCCGGCGTACTGCGGAAATTCAAGCAGGAACTTGCCCACATCTGCCGCATGGAAGGCGATGCCCGATACCCCGTTGGCGGCAGCGCTTTTCTGTGCGTCCGCAATGGCGTCCGCCACGATGTCCACCCCGATGACGGGCTGGCCAGAGGCCTGCGCCAGCAGCTGGGCGATGGTTCCTGTTCCGCAAAACAGGTCCATCCACCACGTGCGGCGTTCCCAGGCCGCTGGGGCCATGGCTTGGGCTACGACCTCGGCATACAGCCGCTCGGCGCTGCGGGGGTTCGTCTGGAAGAAACTGCCCATCTGGATCGAGAACGACAACCCCCCGAGCCGCTCGACGATGTGGTCACTTCCCCAGACCGGCCGGTGCTGGCCGTCGCGGGCTTCGACCCGTTCCCCTGTATCGTCGTTCACCGTGTGGATGACGCCCGCGACCCGTTCCCCCCACAAACCCCGCACGCAGTCCACGAACCCCGGCAGGTCGAAGCGATCCAGCCCCGCGCTCGTGGTCACCAGCTGCACCAACAGCTTGTCCTCCGCAAAACTCTTCCTCACCACGAGAAATCGGAAAAACCCCGTCCTGCGCGGGGGATGCCAAGCCGGCAATCCCGTTCCCTCGCACCACCCCCGCACCCGGTGCATCTCCGACTCCACCGCTGCGTCGAACAACCCCGAGTCCCCATCTAGGTTCTCCACCGCCCACCAGGTACCCCGGTGTTTGAACCCTAGTCCGAAGCCATCCCGCTGCTCGTCCGTCTCCAGGTCATGCACGATGGCTGAGAAACTGTACTCCATCTTGTTCCGGTAGTGCCATTGCTCAGGCGAAGCGATCCAACCGCCGAACACGGCTGCCACATCCGGAACCTCTCCAAACCGCGTGAACAAATCCAGGGTAATCCGTTCCTTGTGAGCACGTTGGATCTCCACTGGTACCGTGGCGTATGGTGCACCCGGGATGGGTTGGAATCCGGTCTCCACCTCGAAAGGTGCGCGTTCCAGCACCTGTTCCAACTGGCATTCCGCGAAACGCTGCTGGCTGATGACCACCCGACCTTGCACCCGCTGCCCCGGAAAAGCATTCTGTACGAAAACCGCAAAGGGCCCCTGCGGAGTGGAAACCTTGGCGATGCCTTTTCCGCCGACCGCGAGGTCCTCGATGTCCAGAGCGATTCGATCGCCTTTTTGGAATGTCTTTTCTCTTGCCACGGAGGCCAAATGTAGCCCCCACCCACGCCATTTCCCTATTTTCGCCACCATGCCGTTTTTGACTGTGACCCGACCCGGGCTTTGGGGTGCCCCGCTGTTGTTTCTGGCCGCTGGGTGGGGGGGGCAACTTGCCGGCATCCAAGGGGATGCGGCCTGGGTATTGGGGGTGGGGCTCTGGATGCTGGGGTGGTGGATTACCGAGGCGGTTCCTATCGCGGTGACCTCCCTGCTGCCCATCGTGCTTCTGCCTTTGACTGGGGTCATGCCCGTTGCTCAGGCCACGGCGCCTTACGGATCGCATTTTGTCTTCCTTTTCCTGGGCGGTTTTTTGCTGGCCATTTCGCTGGAGAAGTGGGAATTGCATCGGCGTTTGGCCTTGGCAGTGCTGGACAAAGCAGGTACTTCAGCCCGGCGGCTTGTGGGCGCGGTGATGCTCACCACGGCCCTGCTCAGCATGTGGATTTCGAACACCGCCACAGCGTTGATGATGTTGCCCATTGCGTTGAGCATCCTGTCGCACTGGCCCGGGGACCAGCGCGGATTTGCCCAGGCCATGCTGCTGGGTACCGCATATGCTGCGAACATCGGGGGCATGGCGACTCTCATTGGGACACCTCCCAACGTAGCCATGGCGGGCATCTTGTCGGAAACCCATGGGGTGGAGATTCCCTTTCTCGATTACATGGTTGTTGCGGTGCCCTTGGCCGGTGTGCTGCTTTTTTCGGTGCATTGGTTGTTGACCCGTGTGTATTTCAGGCTGCCCGCGGAAGCTGCGGTGCACCCGGGTGGGACAGACTGGATCCGGGAGGCCCGGCAAGCGCTGGGCCCATGGTCTGCTGCCCAGAAACGGGTGGCTTGGGTCTTTGGACTCACAGCAGGAGCTTGGATTTTTCGCGACGGGTTGTTGTGGTTGACCGGTTGGGACTGGTCGGACACGGGCATTGCCGTTTTGTCGGGGGTGATGCTTTTTTTGATTCCGGTGGGGGGGGCGGAGCGGAGGGAAGCCGGAGGAGAGTTGGACGGGTTGGGGGACGGTGGAGCTCGGCGAACCTTGTTGCAATGGTCTGATGCAGAGAAACTGCCTTGGGACATTTTGCTGCTGTTTGGAGGGGGATTGGCCCTGGCAGAGGCGATGGGACAAGTGGGCTGGGTGGAATCCTTGGCCCACCTCATCTCGGAAGGCACATCGGGACCGTGGTGGTGGGTGTTGCTGGTGCTTATCACCCTGGCCTTGTTTCTGACGGAGGGGATGAGCAATTTGGCCTTGACAGTGGTGATGGTGCCTGTGGTGGCCGCACTGGCCGTGGAATGGGGCCTTCATCCCGCCCTGTTTGCGGTGCCCATCGCACTGGCGAGCAGTTGTGCCTTCATGCTGCCCATGGCGACACCGCCCAACGCCATCGTCTTCGGCAGTCGACAGATTGCCATGCGGGAGATGATGTGGGTGGGGCTGGGCCTGAACCTCTTGTGCATTGCATTGGTTTTTGTATTGTCGGTTTGGGTGCTGCCCGGGTGGTGTGAACAATTGGGTGCAACCCCTTGAATCAAAAAGGCATGAAACAAATTCTGTTGCTCGAAGGGCCCAACCTCAACATGGTGGGAATCCGTGAACCGAATGTTTACGGTCACGTGGGCATCGATTTCTTCCTGCCCGGATGGCGGGAGAAATGTGCTGCGCTCGGGGTGACCTTGGTGCATCTCCAAACGAACCACGAGGGGGGGCTCATCGACGCGCTGCAAACCACAGGGATGGGCTCGGTCGGCGTGGTTTTCAATCCAGGTGGGTACACCCACACCAGCGTGGCTTTGCGCGATGCCGTGGCGGCCATTGGCACCCCGGTGGTGGAGGTGCACCTGTCGAACATCTATGCCCGGGAGGCATTTCGCCGAGAGTCGATGCTCAGTGAGGTGAGCGTGGCGGTGGTTTCGGGGCTGGGGTACCGCGGGTATGAGGCGGCGATGGATTTCCTGCTTCATCGCTGAATCGACCAGGCCAGGGTGGTCCGCCGGCCGGTTTGGGGTTGTTCCAATCGAACGAAGTAAATTCCTGCTGGCCAGGTGCTTCCATCGATGCGGTGGAAAGGGGTGTGTACCTGGGTTCGGAAGAGGATGCCGCCAGCCAAGTTCAGGATGGAACAGAGCGTGGGGATGTTCTCAGGGTCCCAATCATCGGGTAGGGCCAGCTGGGTATAGCCGTCGGAGGGGTTGGGAATGAGGGTTGGTTGCTCCCTGCTGGTCCGGGCCTTGGGGGTGGTTGACGCTGTGATCGGGCCGGGTGTGCAGGGTTTGGGGAGGCCGGCTGCGAGGTCTTTCACCACGATGCTGGTGCCGGGGTTGCCGTTTCCGTTGTTTCCATTGTTTCCATTGTTTCCTGCGGGACAAGGAGCGTTGAGGTGCTGCAGGGCGATGGGGCTGGGTTGCCACGGGAGTCCCAGGGTGCTGCCGTCCCACTGGTTTCCAGAAGCAGGGAGCAGCAGGGTTTGGGGTTGCTCCGGACAGGGAGCATCGAGGGAGCCATAGAACAGCCACTGGTGGCAGGAACCCCAGGTGTTGCCGCCAGCCTGTGCCGGCCAGGGGGCTGCGATTAGTCTCATGTGGATGTCATTGTCTTCGAAGGTGTTGCCCCCGGAAACTAGGTCGATGGCAGGTGGCCCCTGGCAGACCAAGGCGGTGCCGAGTTGCACGAAATCGTTGCAGCCGAGCCGGGTGGCCAGCCCAGCGGTTCGCACCCCGACGCCGTGGGAGGCGAAGGTGCAACGTTCGATGTGGGTGGGCACGGCGTTGGGGTTGGCGGCTTCGAGCTGGAGCTGGGCGCTGTTTCCTGGGGCGCCCCCGGTCCATTGGCAATCTTCGACCCGAACAGAATGGCTCGGGGACGAGATCTGGAGGGAGGTCATGGTGCATGCATTCGCCAGGAAGCGAACGCCACTTTGGGTGGCTTCGAGGTTGCACTGGGCGATGCTGCAGTCCCGGATGAACAGGGAGGCAGCGCTCGGGTGCACGTGGTGCAGGTGGAGCAGTTGGAGGGAGCCGGATTCCCACCGGAGGCGGCCGTGGGTCTGGATGTGGGCGGCCGGACCGCCCACCGCATGGACCTGGGTGGCTTGGAGGTCGGTTTCTGCAAACCAGTTGGCGCTCGCGCCCAGTTCGATGCGGGTTTGGAAGAAGTGGGCGTCCTGGCCGGTTCCTTCGAATCGGGCTGTTCCGAGGGCCGCAATCGTCATCCCCGGAACATTGGGGCCGTCGCCTGTGAAGTTCCATTGAGCCCCTGGTTCGAGGACCATTCGGCCTTGGCTGCCCAGCCATTCCATGCGCCCCATGCCGGAAGAGGGGGCGTGGGTTTGGAGGGTTTGGCCTGCTGCCACCCGAGCGATGCCGGCATGACGCCACCGGGAATCGGTACCGTTGAGTCGGATTTCTGGCTGGCTGTCGAAGGCCAAACCGCTCCCAGCCAAGCTCTCCAGCACACCCCCGGAACCCACATGGATCGCTGCACCGTGTGCCTGGCATTCGCTCCCAGCCTCCAGGATGAGGGTGCTCCCGGGGTGGATGTGCAGGGTCGCGCCGGGGTCCAAGAGGAGCAGGGTGCCCGCGCGGACGCGGAGGCGTCCGAAGCCCAGCCCTTGGGGGTCTCCAATGTGCAAGACGGCTCCGGGGGCCACCCGGATGGTGTCGGCGCAGGGACCCGTGACCACCTCAAAGGGCTGGGCGCTGGGGCTGGCGAAGCCGTTGCCTGCGGGCGCCCCGATGCTGGCCTGGAGCCCCGTGTGCAACGTCCAGGCCGGCATGCTCCGTCGGGTCGGAGCCAGCCAGCCCCAGTCGCGGCCCCCCGATCCCGGTCCCTCCGGATCGACCCAAGCCTGCCCCAACCAGTCCCACAGAAAATCCAAGTGGTTTGTCACATCACAATGACCCCGCGTGGCCACCCCGGCGGGCTCCAAATCAAAACCGTCAAAGGGACTGGTTTCCAGCGCCTCCACCCCCAAAATCGGCAAGTCCAAGGCCGAACGAGCCGGGATGAACATCGTGGCGTCCTGCGACTGAACCGTCTCCAACCCCGCGGCCTCCATCGCCTCCCGGAACGAGGCCAAATGCAGCGAAAAACTTCCCGGCAACGCCTCCCAAACCGGGGCATCCGCCGGCCCGCTCTCCGTGGCGCTGAGGTACAAATCGTTCCACCAATCCCCCCCCACATTGGGCAGTTCGCAGTCGAACAGTACAGATTCCGTTGGCGTCGAAGCACTGTGGTACGGATCTCCCGGGGAGCGGTTGATTTGGACATGGGCTGCCTCCCATCCCAGCCATTCCTGGCTCCCCTGGTAAAGCGGACCCGGAACCATCGGAAAAGGGGAGGTGCCATTCGAATTCACCACGGCCAAGCACATCGGCTCCTGAGGCAAACCCTGGGCCTGCATCACGGATTGCAACGCCGAAAACTCCGGACTCGGACCGAGCGGTGTTGTGAACAACAACGTTCGCGCTGCAGGACTGAGCAGCGCATCGGCCAAGGCCGCAGCCTCAGCATCGTGCTGCGCAAAAAAACCAATGGCGCGCTGCATGCCCACAGGCAAGTAAGCCCCGCGAAAAGGAGAATCCAGTGCGATGAACAATCCCGTGCAATGGGACTCGCCGGCCAGTTCCATTTCTCTCAAGGCACATCGGGCCACCAGACCGCCCATGCTGGCGCCCACCACCACCATCGGAAAGTCGCCCACCTTGTGGTCGCGACACAGCCGAATGAGTTCCTGCAGCAGCACCGCCTGCTGTTCCACTGCGCGTGTTCCGTCATGGAAGTCGAGGTAGACCAAATCCATCCCCAACCCCCTCAGCGAATCCAGCAAGGTGGGCATGGATTCGGTGTTGGGGATTTCCGCATCTCCGCAGTTCCACAGCACTTCCCAGTTCATGTCGCCCGAACCCCAGGTAGGGGTTTCTCCCCGCAACGCAGGATCAAAGCCTTCGACCACGATCAGAGGTTTGTCAAAAACGCTGTCTTCGCTGGGATGCACAAAGCAATCTCCTGTCACAGGCTGCGTCCCAGCGAAGGTCCCGAGCCAGAAGGGTGCCGACGCATCGGCTGCCGGCCAGGGGCCGGGAACGGGTTCGGGTGCTCCGCACGCACTGCGCAACGGCAGGAACAGGCCCGCCGACACTCCGCCCCCGGTAGCCTCTACATAGATCCCTCCGCTCCCCGGGTCCACCCAGACCGAGTCCCCGGCTTGCACGTTTCCGTCCACCGTCCAGAACCCAGGCTGCTCCGGTACCCCAGGCCCCCCAGACTCCCCCCCAGTCGGTGGGAGCAACCGCAGGCGGTTCCATCCCGGGGCTACGGTTCGGCGACTGGCCAGCAGCACCGCCCCACCGGCTCCTCCCGGACTTCCGACCCCCCCATCGCCCGCCAAGGGTTCGAGCCTGAGGGCGAGCACCCGATCTCTTCGGGCGATCGAATCCAGCAAGGCCATACGGCCTTCCAACCGGGTCCAAGCGCCTATGGACTGGGCTTGGATTTCCCTTTGATACAGTGCCTGCCGGCTGCTGCGCCAGTCAGATTGTGCCTGCATCCAGCTCCCGGACACCAAGAAAAACAAGGCAATGAGATGCCCCTTCCCATCCCACCGGACGGGGTTTCCATATGGCTTCATGGGACCTCGCTTAGCGGATGTTGTAGGCCAAACCCATCGGAAATCCGCCGCCCGCATGTTCCACCACCAGGGTGTCATGGAACGCCCAAGTACCGTTCCGGAACTTTGCAAAGACCGCCCAGGTTCGCCGGAACCCAGGGAATTCGTCCGGCAGGACCCACCACGTCAATTCTGCAGCCTCCCCCGCGAGGGGCTGGCCGTTTTCATCCCATCGTTCCGGCTCCCAGGGGAATTCGGTGACCGTGCCGGCCTCCAACGCTTCCCCCAATGAGGCGGAGGGCTCGCCCGCCCACGGAACCAGGGCCCAACCCCACTGATCGCCCCCCGCCGGGGCCGCTCGGCGCGCCCCGACCCGGCACCCCACCGGGGTCGGCAAGAAACAAACAGCCCCCCAGCCCGAAGCCGGCCGCCTTACCTCATACGTTTCGCCCCACCCCCCGGTGGGATGCTGGACCTCCCAACGCAACGCCGCGACCTCCCGACCCGCCGGCACTGGCACCCCCAGAACGCCGTCCCCCCGCCACGACTCCGCCGGCCAGCTCCCCAGCGATTCCCAGGCCGCCCCGCCTCCCCAGCTTCCCCCAGCTTCCCCGGCCAGCAGCACCTCCACCATCCCGCTGGCCGGCACCGTCCCGTCCAGGAACATCGGCCGCACACACCACAACGTGCTCCCCTCGTCTGGCGTGCAACCCGTTCCACCGCCGATCACGCTCCCCATGCAAACACAAGAAGCCCACGCCCTCCAACTCCCTGAAAACCGTGGAAAAAAAGCCAGTACATTCTTCATGGGCCCAAACATCTGCCCATCCTGGCCCGTCCGCCCAAACCGATGCACGGCCGTCCGGCCCTAACTCACAGCTGTCGCATTTCCCGAATCGCTTGGTCCATTTCTCGGGCCAAACGCTGTGCAGAACGCTCATCCAACTGCAATCCCAATCCATACACCCCCCGGGCAGTGTGGACCCAAATCGAAGCCCCTCCGATGATCCAGAAAGCCTGTTCCCATTGGGCAAAGAAGTTCTTGGGTTGGGGGCGTACCACCTCCAACCTTGAAACTTGGTCCAGTGGAATGAACCGAGGACTGCCCCAACGCCCGTATGCGCGCTTGATGCTCAGGGCCTCCGGGGCCACCCGGATCATCTCCCGGCCGATGCGGCGCCACAGCACCACCTGTACCCCGCGGAAAGCGAAGTAACACCAGAAGGCGAGGCAAATGCCCAAGTACATACGCTCATCCGGCACATCTGTGTTGACGGCGGCCCAACCCATGGCGACCCCCACTGCCATCCACAGCAACGTCCAACCCTCCAGCAACCGCCGCTGGCCCGGTTGAATTTCTTGGGTGATGAGAAACGTGTAAGACCCGGGATGACGCGCCTTTGAAACACGTTCTCCCAAGAACCGGGGCGTTGTGGGATCAGCCATGTTGCATCACCTGTTCATAGATGGACTCATAACGGGGCAGCACACGGTCGATTCGAAACTCCAGCGCGCGCTCCTTTGCTTGTTGGGAAAACTGCTTCCATCGGTCCCGGGACTCGAGTAGGTAAATCGCATTGCGGGCCAAATCGCCCACAGCACCCACATCGCTCAACAAGCCCGAAACTCCGTGGCGGATCACCTCCGGCATGCCTCCGGCGTTGGACCCAATGACCGGGACCCCCGCTGCCATGGCCTCCAAGGCAGCCAATCCGAAACTCTCCGACTCCGAGGGCAACAGGAACAAATCGCTGATCATCAACGCTTCTACAGGATTTTTCACCTTGCCCAAGAATACCACATCGTCCTGCAGTCCCCACTGCACCATTTGGTGCTCTGCAGGGGCCCGTTCCGGACCGTCTCCAATCATCAGGAGCTTCGCCGGCAGGGTCTGCCTCACCTCCCGGAACAGGGCCATCACATCGGGGATTCGCTTGACCGCTCGGAAGTTGGAGATGTGGGTGAGAATGGGCTCGCCCTGTGGAGCGATGGCCTGTCGGAACTCCTCGTTCGGGGTCAATTCGAAGTGGCTGGAGCAATAAAAGTTGGGCACCACCTCGATTTCGCGGTTGACGCCGAACAACTTGAACGTATCGGAACGCAGGCTCTGTGAGACAGCCGTCACAGCATTGCTCTCATTGATGGCAAAGGAAATGACCGGTTCGAACGATGGGTCACGGCCCAACAACGTGATGTCCGTTCCATGCAAGGTGGTCACCACCGGCAAGCGCACGCCTTCCTTTGCCAGGATTTCACGGGCCATATACGCTGCACTGGCGTGCGGAATGGCGTAGTGCACATGCACGAGATCCAAGGCTCGGGTCCGCGCCACCTCCACCAACTTGCTCGCCAACACGAGTTCATAGGGGGGATATTCGAAGAGGGGATAGTCGGATACCCGCACTTCGTGGTAGAAGATGTGCGTCCGAAAACTTCCCAAACGGGCGGGTTGGTCATACGTAATGAAGTGGATTTCGTGCCCTTTGGCAGCCAACGCCTTGCCCAATTCTGTTGCCACCACGCCGGATCCACCAAACGTGGGGTAGCACACCATCCCGATTCGCATGCCACAAAGGTCGGTGCGAAGCGCCCGATTCTGTTGCGGCACCCGAGCCGACGGACCGAAGATTGTTCGAATAGACTCCTAAGAAAACTTTTTTTCAAAAGTTGACGAAAATCAGGGTTGTTAAATTTGGTCTGATTAAGCTCGACACATGAACAGGCCAGGGTGGTGGAGATGGATCGGGTTGTGCTACTGGGTCATGCTGCCCGCCTGGAGCTCGAGCCAAGCCGATCGTTCTTGGTGGATGCCCGGGGAACACCTGTCCGAGGGAGACCGGAAAAAGTTGCGAGAACTGACCGAGACCCATCCCATTCGCCGGATGCAAATCCTCGCCGATGGCCCAGACTTGCCGCCATCCGTGCAACAGCTGTCGGTACATTACGTTCGAAAGGGTGACCAAGAGGCGCTCTTGCTGGACGGTGACTTGCGTTGGTTGGTCCGGGATTTGGGCACATTCGAGAACGTAAGCGCCTCGCCACACTGTGGCTTTAATTATGGAGCCTTTCATTTTTTGCACCATGGGCACTTGATGTCCTTTGGGGGCTCTGGTTACTGGACTGCCCACAACCAGCTTGTTGTTTTTTCAGACCAAACCAGAGAATACGAATGGGCAGCCGGTTCTCACCCCGGGATGTCCCGCGTGCACGACCAACAAGTCTTCGACCGCGGGGACGAGCTCGTTTGTTTTCAGCACATGACCCCCGCTGGGGGCGGCACGGATGAGGTAGAGATTTGGTTGCGGAACCCCATAGGGTCCGATTGGCAGTTCCTTGGTGGATACAGCATGGGAAACTCGGCCTGGACGCCGGGTATGCCCTACTTTGTTCTGAAGGAATACGTCTTGTTTCCCAACATCAACAGGGGGTTGCGGGTGGTCCGAAAGCTGGACTTCGCCTATGTGGATTTGGCGGTACATCCATTGGGTTTGGCCTGTCAAAGAGGCGATATCCGACCCCGGCAACACGGAGACGGTTGGAGCATTACAGACAGTTGTGTCTATGTGATTCGTGACTGGGAGGCTGCAGACACGCTGTTTCGGATGACGGATTTGCCGGTGAACGCGGTGTGGCAGGTGCCCCAGCGGACGGCGCTCACCCCTCGGTTGGGAACGGCGGTTGCCCTGCCCGGCGTGCTTTGTGGCTGGGAACGCTGGGGTTTGCCGCTTGGGCTGTCGGTTGTGGGGGTCGGATTGGGATTGGGTTGGCTTTTCCGTCGCCGGGCTTCCGGGAGGTCGGAACTACCGGCACCGCAGGTTCCGCAGGCTCCGACCTCCCAAGGCGCTTCTCCTCAGCCCGTCCTCTCGGTCCCGTCCTTCACGTACTGGTCCCCCGCCCTGATCGCTGTTTTGAGTGCAGAGGCCGCCGAGTGGGAAGTGGATGCCTTCGGACAATTGGTCGGGCTCGGCGACATCGAGCACCCCGAAACCCTGCGTTCCCATCGGGCTCGTGCCTTCCAACAGATCAACGAAGAGAGCCAGCTGGTGCTGGGTTATCCCCTGCTGGTGCGCGACAAACATCCCCGGGATGCACGGGCCGTGGTGTACCGGCGTGAGCCCGTCCCCCACTTCATCCTCGAGGGTGTCCGGGCCTTCTCTGCGGGTCAACCCAACCCCAGCGAGCGGTAAACCACCTTCTGGATCTCCGTCCGCACATTGCGCTGTAGCAGCAGCTTGTTCTCCGCGCTGGGATACACCCGGTTGCTGAGAAAGATGTAGACCAAATCATGCTCAGGATCTGCCCACGCGATGGTGCCCGTAAAACCGGTGTGTCCGAAGCTGCGGCTCGATACCTGGGCACACGTGGGTCCGTTGTCGCTGCCGGCAACGGGACGATCGAAACCCACCCCCTTGCGGTTTTTCGCCACATCGGCCCGCACGGGTGAAGTCCATGCAGCCAGGGTATTGGGGTCAATCCACTGGGCATCCGCGTAGCATCCCCCCCGGTTGAACATGTGCATCAAACGGGCCAAATCATAAGCATCACTGAACAATCCCGCATGGCCCGCCACCCCGCCAAGCAATGCGGCACCCGGATCGTGGACATGCCCGTGGATGAGCTGGTTTCGAAATCCAGGCTCCCGTTCCGTGGGGGCAATGCGTTCGAGCGGGTATCGCTCCAAGGGACGATAGCCCATGGAAAATAGACCCATGGGTCGGTAGAAGGCGTCGGTCACGTATTGATCCAGACCGAGGCCTGTGAGCCGTTCGGCCGTCTGCTGGACCAAGTAATAGCCGATGTCACTGTACTTCATGTTGCCGGCTCCCTCCAACCGCAGTCCCCGGATCCATCCCAATACGGTATCGCGGAAGTCGGGGGTCACATACAGGTCGCGGGCGACCTGCCGGGGGTGTTCATCATCGGGACGGGAAGACAGGACTCCGGGTGCATCAAGGGCCCGTTGTGCGAGCGGCAAGACGGGAGGAAGTCCCGCTTGGTGGGCGAGGATGTCTTCGTAGCTCTTGCGGCCGATTTCGCTCGATTCAAATTCGGGCAAGTACTTGACAACGGGTTGTTTGCGGCTCCAGATGCGTCGGTCCTCCAACGACATCATGGCCAGGGTGGAGGAGGCGATTTTCGTGATGCTCGCGAGATCGTACAGGGTCTCCGGTTCTACAGGTTGCTTCCCATCGGTGGTGCCGTAGGAACCATCGTGGATGATGCGCCCCCGGTGGGCCACCACCACCCGGCAACCTGGGGTGGCTCCCGCGGCGATGGCCGCTTGGGCGATGGAGTCGATGGCGGCACTGCCCCGGAAGGGCAGGTCGGACCAACCGAGCCGCTCATCGCCTGCCAGAGGCAGCCCGTGGCCACAGGGAAACCCGCCTGCTGAAACAGGCAGGTGGCCACCGGCCCGGCCCGCCCCGGTGAGGGCAGCTGCCACCACACGCTGGGCGCGGGCGTCGTCCTCGTAAGCCACCAGCACGGCATCGGCAGGCAGATGGCCCATTCGGTCCAGCATGTAAGGGCTGCCGAACAGCACCACCGCCACCCGGGGACCTTGCGGCCGTTTCTTCAGGGATTCACAAAGGGCCTGGACGGCTTGGCGGTTTGCATCGGTAACTCCGTACCCCTTGCTCACCCGTCGGTCGGTCCCCCGCACGGCAACCACCACCCAATCTGCCCCGCCCAACTCACGGGCTGCGGCCAGCGCATCGGGCAGCAAGACGCCACGAACCTGCGCGCCGGTTCCCAGAACCTGCTGCATGCGGGGCGACATCACGTCCGTTTCCAGCCCAGCACCGACGTGGGCGACCACGACCCGGGGGGCCGCCGCCCGCATGGGAAGCCCGTCCGAGGCATTCTTCACCACGGTCAACGCACCCGCCAAGATCTCGGTGTGCAAGGCCTCGTGCTCTGGCCGGGATTGGAACCCGCCCGTGGGGACGGTGGGCAACGGTTCCCAGACTTGGGCCCAGGCTTTTGCCTGCAGTACCCGGCGGCATTTTTCGACGATTTGGAGGGAATCGATTTGGCCTTTGCCGATGGCTGCCATCACTTCGGCAATGACCGCAGGGGGATTGTCGGGGAACAACAGGACATCATTTCCTGCCAGCAAGGCGTCCACCGAGGGAGAGGGAGAGGCCTTGTAATCCGAGAAACCCTTCATGTTCATGGCGTCCGTAAACACCAATCCTTCGAATCCCATCTGCTCCCGCAGGAGTTGTCCGATGACTTTGGGGGACAGGGTAGAGGGACGGTTGCTCGCCGTATCCAAGGCAGGCACGAAGAGGTGTGCGGCCATCATCGCGCCGACGCCGGCATGCTGCAGGACATGGAAGGGAGCGAGTTCGACGGAATCAAGTCGGGCCCGGTCATGGGCCACCGTGGGGAGGGTGGCATGCGAATCGGAATCCGTGTCTCCGTGTCCGGGAAAGTGCTTTGCAGTGGCCAGGACGCGCTCGTCTTGTAGGCCCAAGGCATAGGCCGTCCCGAGCCGCGCCACCCGAGCGGGGTCCTCCCCGAAGGAGCGGTAACCGATGACCGGATTTGCCGGGTTGGAATTCACGTCCACGTCCGGTGCGAAGTTCACATGAACCCCAGCAGCACGCAGGTCACGGGCGATGATGCGGCCCATCTCACGGACCAGTACACTGTCATCGGTGGCCCCGAGGGTGATGGCCCTCGGAAATCCATGGGTCGAATCGAGCCGCATGGACAATCCCCATTCGCCATCGAAAGAAACAAGCAAGGGCAGGTCTGAGGCTGCCTGAAGCCGGCGCACCCGGTCCCGTTGTGCCTGTGGACCGCCTTGCATGCAGATGACCCCTCCGATGCCGAGGTCGCGGCACCAGCCTTCTGCCAGGTCGCCATCGGTTCGGTCTGCCTTCGAATACACCGCTGGCATGATGAGTTGGGCCACCATGCGCTCCAATGGAAGGGTGAGCAGCACCGAGTCTGCCCAGGCCGTGGCTCGGTCTCCGGCGGGCGTTCCCGGGAGGAAGGGCGGGCGTTGCGAAGGCCCCGGGTGCTGCACGGCAGGTACAGGGTTTTCGGCAGCTTCGGGTTGAGAAAAGGACCAGCCATCGGCCCAAGCAGACCAAGCCGCCCAAGCGGCCAGCGGCAAGGCGACCAGCGCCAGCCACAAACGGATTTTCCGCATGTCAGGATTTTTCTTCGAGCGCCTTCAGCGCACGGGTGGCAATGAAATCGAACTGCTCGTCCAAGGTGAGCAACGAATTGTCCACCACCACGGCATCATCAGCAAGCCGCAGCGGCCCCACCTCCCGGGTGGAGTCGATGCGGTCCCGTTCCAAAACATTTTCCAACACGGTCTCCCAAGGCACATCCTTTCCCTTCTCTGCCAACTCCTTGTGCCGTCTTCGGGCACGAACTTCGGCATCGGCGGTAATAAAGAACTTGAGCTCGGCATGGGGGAGGACGACGGTGCCGATGTCGCGGCCGTCCATGACCACCCCGCCCATGTCCGCCATGCGCTGTTGCAGCGCGACCAATTTGTGCCGCACCGCTGGGACCGCAGCCACGTGGCTGACCCACCGCGCCACCTCCATGCTCCGGATTTCACGCTCCACATTTGTGCCGTTGAGGTGCACCTCGGACTGCCCGCTGGCGGGGTTGAATTTGAACTGAATGTACATCCGCTCCAACGCCTTCTCCAGTCCCGAGGTGTCCAATTGGTCCCGCTGGATGAGCCGTTCGCGCATGGCGAACAAGGTGGCTGCGCGGTACATGGCTCCGGTGTCGATGTAAACGAAGTTGAGCGCCTTTGCCAGCGCCCGGGCCACGGTGCTCTTGCCCGAGGAGGAATGGCCATCGATGGCGATGTTGATCCGGCGTCGGCTCATGGGGCGAAGGTACAACGTGGGAGCGAAACCCGGAGGCGATCCATCAAGTCCCGCGGGCGGGCCGGCTGAACAAGGGGAAAGCCACGTTGAGGTGGGTGGAGGACCCTGCGAAATGGTAGGTGTTGCGGGCCAAACCCACCGACAAACGGCGGGCGTTGTATTGCACCCCGATGGCCAGGCCGTTGGTGCCGAGGCGCCCCGCTGCCTGCATTTCCTTGCGTCGGCGGTAGTCGAATCCCAGTTGGACTTGGAGTTGGGGGCTGAGGACGATTTCGGCGCCGAGGCCTACGTGCCGCATGAATTGGTCTCCCAACCGAAACGTTCGGTTTTCGATGACCTCGCCAGTCAGGGGGTCCACGGTGTCGTCGTACGTGCCCGGCGGGGCCAAATCCCATCGCTGCAAGTAACTCCCCGTGGCGAAGAGCCGGAAAGGGGCGCGTGCGAACGATTTGGTCACGCCGACCTGCAGGTTGGAGGGGAGGAGACCCGTGGGTTGGGTCCAGCCCCATTGGTGCCCCAGGGCGGACCAGGCGAGCCCGACGGCCCAGCCGCGGTCCGGCCAGCGCCCCATCACGGCCAAGTCGGTGCCGAGGACCGCGGCGTTCTCGCGGTCCAGGTTGCGCATCCCCATGAAAACCTGGGCACCGAGGGTCCAGTGGGGCCGGAGGGCGTAGCCCCAGCCGCTCTGCAGGAAGTACTCACCGCCCCGAAAGGTTCCTGTCGAAGCGCCTGTGGCATCGGTGCCCTCCATCGCGCCGAACGAGGCGAAGCGCGCCCCCCATTGCCAGGTCAGCCTCCCGCGGGTGCGGAGCACATGGTTGAGCGACGTCAACGACATCCCAGCGAAGTAATCCATGTGCTCCAGCGCCACGCGGCCGTCCAGGGAGGAATCCAGTGCCGCCGGGTTGTACGTTGCCACGTGGAGGTCGCCCTCGGTCACCGCCGCGAGCCGGCCGCCGAGCGCGGCGGAGCGTGCATCCGTCACCAGCCCCAGCGGCAGCGGCTCGGAGGGGGAGGTTTGGCCTGACACCTGCCCCGTCCAGCCCGTCCAACCGGCACCGAGGCAGAGCACGGCCAGCGGCACCCAACTCCGAAGCCGGCCCCATGCACTCATGCGATCGTCCGCTTGTTGTCTACCGTTTCCTTGAGCAGCCCACGGGTCAACACCTCGTCCATGCGCTCGACGTAGGTGAAGCGCAAGCCCTTGAGGTACCGCGGTTCGATTTCGGAAATGTCCGGTTCATTCTGCGCGGAGAGCATGATTTCCGTGATGCCAGCCCGCTTGGCGGCCAGGATCTTCTCCTTGATGCCGCCCACCGGGAGCACCCGGCCGCGCAGGGTCACCTCCCCCGTCAGGGCCAAGGCGCGCCGAATCTTGCGCTGGGTGAACGCCGAAGCGAGGGAGAGCAGGAGGGCGATGCCCGCGCTGGGGCCGTCCTTGGGCACGGCGCCCTGGGGCACGTGGATGTGGATGTTCCAGCGGTCAAAAAGCTCGGGATCCAGCGCCCAATCCTCGGCATGCGCCTTGAGGAACTCCAGCGCCAGCAGGGCGCTTTCCTTCATGACGTCGCCCAGGTTGCCGGTGAGCGTGAGCTTGCCTTTGCCGCGGGTCAGCGACGTCTCGATGAATAGGATGCTGCCACCGACCGAAGTCCAAGCCAGCCCCGTCGCCACACCGGCATCGTCGTTGCCCTGGTACCGGTCCCGCTCGCGGGGCGGTCCCAAGATGATGGGGAGGTCGGCGGGCTTGAGTTCGGGGGTGAACGGCTGTTCCATGGCGATTTGGCGGGCGCGGTGGCGGACGAGTTTGGCCAGTCGCTTCTCCAAGGTCCGAACGCCCGACTCGCTCGTAAAATTGTCCACCACCGCTTCGATGGTCGCAACGGGCAACTTGAGCTGCTTCGCCGTGAATCCTGTGTCGGAGATGAGCTTGGGCAGCAGGTGCCTGCTGGCGATTTGCACCTTTTCCTCGACGGTGTAACCGCCCACCTCGATGATTTCCATCCGGTCCCGCAAAGCCGGTTGGATGGACGACAAGGAGTTGCAAGTCGCGAGGAACATCACCCGGCTCAGGTCGTAATCCAGGTCCAGGTAGTTGTCGTGGAACGCATGGTTTTGCTCAGGATCCAGCACTTCGAGCATGGCCGAGGAAGGGTCGCCGTGGTGGTCTCTTCCCAGCTTGTCGATTTCGTCGAGGACGAAGAGGGGATTCGAGGTACCCGCCTTCTTGAGGTTCGTCAGGATGCGGCCCGGCATGGCCCCGATGTAGGTGCGGCGGTGGCCCCGGATCTCGGCCTCGTCCCGCAGGCCGCCGAGGCTCATGCGCACATACTCGCGCCCCAGGGCCCGTGCGATGCTCTTGCCGAGGGACGTCTTTCCCACGCCGGGAGGGCCATACAGGCACAGAATCGGCGCCTTCATGTTCCCTTTGAGCTTCAGCACGGCCAGGTGTTCCAGAATCCGCTCCTTGACCTTCTCCAGCCCATGGTGGTCCTCGTTGAGCACCTCGCTGGCGTAGGCCAAATCAAACCGATCCTCCGAAACATGGTCCCACGGAAGGTCGAGCATCAGGTCCAGATAGTTCGCCTGCACGCTGTACTCCGCGGACTGGGAGTTCATCCGCTCGAGTTTCGTGAGTTCCTTCTCGAAGGCCTCGGCCACCGTCTCCGGCCAGGGTTTTGTCTCCGCTCGTTTCCGGCGCTCAGCGATCTCAGCGGCCTGTGGATTGTTGCCCAACTCCGCTTGGATTTGCTTGAGTTGTTGGTTGAGGAAGTACTCGCGCTGTTGTTGGTCAAATTCGCCCTTGACCTTGGTCTGGATGTCCCGCTTGAGCTTGAGCATCTGCCGCTCTTTGTGCAGGAGTTCCAGCACGCGGTTGGCGCGGGCTTTGATGCCGGCAATTTCGAGAAGCCGCTGTTTCTCCTCCACACTGGCGTTCATGTTCGCCCCGATGAAATTCACCAAGAAGGTGAGGCTCTCTATGGACCGGAGCGCAAGGGCGGCCTCGGTGGGGATGTTGGGACTGAGGTGGATGATTTCGGTGGCGAGCTCCTTCAAGCTCTCCACGAGGGCGGCGTGCTCGGGGTCCTTGGGGGGGAGGGCTTCGGCGTCGTACTCCACCACCCGGGCCAGCATGTAGGGCTCTTCCTGAACGATTTCGGTCCAACGGAATCGTTTCTGGCCTTGCAGGATGACGGTGGTCGACCCATCCGGCATCTTGAGCATGCGCAGCACCCGTGCCATGGTGCCGACTTGGTTCAGGTCGGTGGGGCCGGGGACTTCAATGTCCTCGTTGATCTGGGAGACCACGCCGATGGTGCGTTCTGCTTTGTGGGCGTCCCGCACGAGCCGGATGGAGCGATCGCGCCCCACGGTGATGGGGATCACGACGCCCGGAAAGAGCACGGTGTTCCGCAAGGAAAGGAGGGGCAGGTCATCCGGCACCTCCCGGTTGTGCATCTCTTCCTCGTCTTCCGCCGAAATCAGCGGGATGAATTCGTGTTCTTGCTCATCCCCGATGAGCCAATTGCCTTCGTTGCCTTCCTCGTTGTCTTCCATGCGGGCCAAATTTCGGACATCCCGCTCAAAGTCGTGTCAGAAATGCGGAGCGATCGGGTCGGGTGTCTTCGTGGAGTTTCCGCCAGGCGGCAATCTCCTCGGGGGCCGGGGCGAGGCCGCGGCGGGCCATCACGGCTTGGGCGGTGTCTAAGAAGCGGTCGAAGTCGTGGGTCTCCCAGGTACCGGCTGCGCCCCAGGTGAAGGGGGGCAGGTGTTTGGGAGGGAATCCGGCGCCCGCGAACTGGGTGCCGAAGCCCACCGTGGTCCCGGTGTTGAACATGGTGTTGATGCCGCACTTGGCGTGGTCCCCCATCAGCAACCCCACGAAGAGGAGGGGAGAGGTTTCGAAGTGGCTGCGCGCAGCGTTCCACAAGGGCACGGGCCGGTAGTTGTTGCGCAGGTTGCTGGTGTTGGTGTCGGCGCCGAGGTTGCACCAGCTGCCGATGACGCTGTTTCCCAGAAACCCGTCATGTCCTTTGTTGGAGTGGTCGAGGAGGATGCTGTTGCTGATTTCGCCGCCAAGGCGGCAGCCGGTGCCGGCGGTGGTGGGGCCGAGGAGCCGGGTGCCCATCTTCACCTGGGTGCCGGCCCCCAGGGCGAGGGGACCCCGGAGGTGGCTCCCTTCCTGGACTTCGACCCCCGGGCCCAGCACGATGGGGCCGGCCTCGGTGTTGAAGGTGCTCGCGAGGAGTCGGACGCCGGGTGCCACCCGCAACCGATCCGCCGGACCGATCAAGGTGCAGTGCCCCGGCAGGCCCGCCACCGCGACCGGCTCCGCCTCCCACGCCGCGCTCAGGCCTTCCCAACCCGCCTCCAGTGCCTCCCCGCACCGGCTGAACAAATCCGTAAGGTGCCCGAGCAAGTCCGGCTCGCCCGGGAAGGCCCGCGCGCGCTCGCCGCTCCCGCGGCGCGCGAGCACCGTCCCCCCATGCTCCCACCGCTCCCCCTCACCCAACGCCGCCAACGCCTCGACCGCGGCGCCCCCAGGCACCCAGCGGCTGTTCACCGACCAGCGCCCCTCGGTCGCTGCGGCCTGGATTTGGCCAGTCCAAACCGACCGCAAACTCCGCCCACCCCACGGCAAATCCGCCACCGACCGCAAGGTGTTCAGCGGGTAGAACGCCATACAGGCCTCGTCCTCGAAGAATTGAATTTCCACCATTCTCCAAAGGTAATTGAACACGCGGGGCCCCAAATTTGTAACCGATGGTTATGCAGCAGTTTTCCATCCGCGACCTGGAGCACTTCTCTGGCATCAAGGCCCACACCATTCGGATGTGGGAGCAGCGGTACCAACTGCTAGAACCCAACCGGACCGACACCAACATTCGGTACTACACCGGTGACCACCTCAAGTTCTTACTGAACGTTGGGATGCTGTTGGACAGTGGCATGCGCATTTCCAGGGTTGCAGCCATGTCTCCGGACGAAATCGCCCAAGCCGTTGCTGCGATTCAGCAGGAAGCCGGTTCCGACGAGGCCATCTTTAATGCACTCAAGGTCAGCATGTTGAATTACGACGAGGCCTTGTTTCGCAGGGTCTCGGAAGCGGCTGTGGCCCAGCGTGGGTTCAACCGGACGGTTCAGGAAATCTACTTGCCTTTTTTAGGCCAAATGGGCATGCTCTGGCTCACCAATGCCATCTGTCCGGCCCAGGAGCACTTCATCTCCCACCTGCTCCGGGAGCAACTGATGTCGGTGGCGCATGCCACCCCGCCACCCGCCTCGGCAGATGCGCCCATTTGGGTCTTGTATCTCCCTGAGCGCGAAGTGCATGATCTCTCCTTGTTGTATTTCCATGTCCTCGCTCGGGAGGCCGGCGTTCGGTCCATCTTTCTGGGGGCGAACGTGCCGTTTGAGGACCTCGAGGCCCTGGGCCGTCAGTTTCCAGCGGTGCGGTTCGTGACCTATTGCACCACCTTCCCCGCCCCCGGTGACGCCCCGCTGTACGTGGAGCGTCTATCCTTGGCGTTTGCGGGCACCAACCACCGTTGCTTCTTGGGCGGTCGGGTCTTTGCCGGGGTTGCGTCCACTGCCACCGTCACGGTGGCAGATTCCGGCGCTTCCCTCGCCCAGCACCTCTTCGGTGCCTGAGGCTTGTTTAAACTTTTCTTAAAAAAGTTGAACAAAGTTTGGTTGCGTAAGAGGTTTGTTTAATCTTTGAGCGTCAAAGTTGAACAAATCACATCGAACGCCATGGGCACCTACGAATTCAACCAGCTGTTGGTCGGTCAGCGAGACTTCCTGCACGGATTTGCGATGGGTTTCACGCGGGATACCCAGGATGCCGAAGATTTGATACAAGATACTTTCATCAAGGCACTGCGCTACCGAGATCACTTCCGGGAGGGAACGAACATCAAGGGGTGGCTGTATACCATCATGCGCAACATCTTCATCAACAACTACAAGCGCAAGAAATTCCAGAACACGATTTTGGATACGACGGAGAACCAGTTCTACCTCAACGCAGGCCAACCCGCCGCCCACGACACGGTGACCAGTCGGATTGCTGAAAAGGACATCCGCTCTGCCATTGAAGGTCTGAAGCCGGAGTTCCGTGTACCCTTCAACATGTTTGTAGAGGGATTCCATTACGACGAAATCGCTGCCCACCTGGATATCCCCATGGGCACGGTGAAGAGCCGCATTTTCCATGCCCGCAAGAAGTTGGGTGCTGCACTCTCCGACTACAACTGATTCGGTGTTGCAAGGCAACCCTTTCGTTACTTTGTCGGTCTAAAGTCAGGACGGGCAGTTTGCTGGTCCGACAAAACCAACGTGCTTTCCATGGTTCGCTTTTTCCAACGGGTTGCTTGTATCATCGGGGGCGTGCTGCTCCTCGCTTCGGTTGTCCGCGCGCAAGACATGACAGTTGTTTCCGGGCTCACCTTGGAGCAATACGTGAATCAAATCTTGCTGGGCAACGGCATCCAAGCCTTCAACATTACCTACACGGGTGGTGCGAGCCAGCTAGGCCACATGACCAATGGCGCAGGCGTTTTCTCGGTCGACGAGGGATTGGTATTGAGTTCTGATGCGGCGGAAAACCTCGGTTGTACGGGTCCAGGCTTCTGCAACGATTGTCTCGGAGGGGCATTCAATGACCAGGACCTGTTAACGGTGGCGAATTCCGTTCCACCCTTGATCGGCCAGGGCTTCAGTGTGGGCTCCGTCAATGATGGCTGTGTGCTCGAGTTCGACTTCGTTGCGGCAGGTGACACGGTGAGCTTCAACTATGTATTCGGGTCCGATGAGTATTTGACCTGGGTCAACACTGCATACAACGATGTGTTTGCGTTTTTCTTGAGTGGTCCGGGCATCACCGGTCCTTATGACAGCCCCCCCGGATTTCCCGGCGGTGCGGTGAATATCGCTTCGGTTCCCAATTCGAACCCCCAGTTGCCCATCACCATTTCTTCGGTGAACAACGTTACCAACAGCCAGTACTACGTCAACAACCCCGGTTCAACCTCAGCACCCTGCATCAACGGCTACACCCTCCCTTTCACTGCCATGCACGAGGTTCAATGTGGCGAAACCTACCACATCAAGCTCGCCATTGCGGACGGCTCCGATACGGCCTTGGAGTCCATCGTTGTCTTGGAGGCAGGTTCCTTCCAGTCGAACGCCGTGGTGCAAATCGATCTCAGCATCGATGTGGGAGGTCCGGAGGCGAATGTGATTTACGAGAACTGTGGCACCGCCACCCTCACGTTTGAGCGTCCGGTGGAAACCATCCTGGACATGCAGGAGATGGTGTACATCGATTATTCGGGCAGTGTGGCCATCAACGGGGTGGACTACGGTCAGCCCCAACCCGATGGCAGCCTGTTGCCACTTCCTGACTCCGTGGTGTTCGAACCTTATGTGAGCATTGTCCAATTCCAGCTGACGGCAGCCGTGGATGGAGTGGGTGAAGGCGTTGAGCTGGTCCAATTCGAAATTGACAACGTGGCGGCATGCAACGGTGGCGGTTTGACCACCTTCTTTACCTTCCAAATCGCAGAGAACCCACCGCCGTTTGTGGTGACAGGTTACAGCACCTCGATTTGCGAAGGGGTGACGGAAGAGATTGCGCCCACGGTAACCGGTGGGTATGGAAATTACACGTTTGATTGGGGAAGTTGCTCAGACGACAACACCCCTTTCCTCTCGGTGACACCCACGGATGATTTCTCGTGTTTTGTGACCGTTGGGGACACCTGCGGCATAGTTTCCCAAACCGTGGAGATTGAGGTGGAGGTGTTGGAATTTCCACCCATGACCGCTTCGATCAACGAGGCCTCGGTTTCTCTGGATTGCTGGGGGACGGCTACCGTGTCTGCCACCGCAAATGGGGGCAACGGTCCCAACACGGGAGGAGCCTATACTTACGAATGGGAGGACCAGGACGGTGCAACTTTGTTCCCATCTTGGTGGTTTGGACCCAACACCGTGGAGTTGAGTACCTGGATGAATGTGGAGGAGGTCTTCCTGACCGTGACCGATGCCTGCGGATTTGTGGCCATGGACTCCATCGATGTTACTTACAACATCCCACCCATCGAAATCGATGTACCCGCTGTCGTGGATGCAGTATGCAACCAGCCTTTTTCGGTGGTTGCTAGTGCCGAGGGACAGGGGCCGATGAACTACGTGTGGTACAATGGATTTGAGTTGTTGTCCTTCAACAACACGTTGAACTGGACCTCCAGCATGGATTTGAATTTGACCTTGGAAGTGTCCGATGGATGTGGCCAAATCGAGGAAGTTCCTGTGTTCATAGACATCACAGCGCCCGCTGTCACGGTCACCACCCCGCCTGCTTTGGTGGGGCCCTGTACGCAGGTATTCAATGTGGCGGCGAATGTGACCAGTGGAAGCGGAGGCTACGTTTACACTTGGACCCAGGACGGAAATCCGCTGGCTGGCGCCGGGAATTCCCAGAACATCCAGAGCTTCAACAACACGGTGATTGCCGTCACGGTAAACGACGGCTGTGGCCAATCGGGATCTTCGAGCACGGCCATCACCATTGACAATCCGCCGCTGCTCATTGAGTTGGGAGAAGATATTCCCGCTTCCTGCGTGGACCTTACACCGATTTCGGTCGACATTCTGAGCGGTGCCGGTGCTTACGAGTATGCCTGGTCCGTGAACGGTGTGCCGTACAGCACGAGCCCCGACATCAACCTCCAGTCGTTCTTCACGGTGCCGGTGACGGTGTTGGTGCAGGATGGATGTGGCGGCATGGCCTCGGATGGCTTGACTTATGTGGTGCCGGATGTTCCCTTGGCCATCACAACGAGTGAATCCACGACCATTTGTGCCGGCGACGGCATTGGGTTGCAGGCTCTGGCCACCGGAGGAGAGGATGGCTTTGTATACCACTGGCCCACCCTCAACCAATATGGTCCCGATCAATACATCGTACCCACCCAATCGGCGGTTTATCCGGTGGTGGCCACAGACATTTGCGGGGAGTCCATCACGGCCCAGGTGGCCATCGACGTGCAGTACTTGTTCAGCCGGTTCACCGTTTCGATGCTTTCCGAAACGGAAGTACAGTTCCGGGCCACCCCAGAACCAGGAGAGCCTTGGGAAGGGGCCTATGAATATGTCTGGGATTTCGGTGACGGAGGTACTTCTGAGGAAAAGGAGCCTTTGCATGTCTACGATGGATTGGGTGATTACCTCGCTAGTTTGGAGGTGACCAGCTGGGTGGGATGTGTGGACAAGTCCTATACCATCGTCCGCGGGCCGGTGTTGTTGTACGTTCCTACAGCGTTCACCCCGAACAACGATGGCATCAATGATGCGTTCTTCGCGGTCACGAACGATCTCTTCAGCTTTGAGATGTGGGTGTTTGACCGCTGGGGTGCTCCGGTGTTCCACAGCGAGGATCCGACGGAAGTTTGGAATGGCTCGGTCGATGGGGGGACCCACTTCGCCGCAAACGGCTTGTACCAATGGGTCATCCGACTCAAGGGCCACAACACCGACGCCGAGGAGTTCACGGGAACGGTGCAGCTCATGCGCTGAGGCTTGTGGGGCTCAGTTTTGAACATCTGGCGTCGGTTTCCAACAGGAACGCGGTAGGGACGCATTTGCCGCCTATCATTGGGGCATGCAGAAAGTACCCAAAGGAGCGTTTCCCACGCTGGTTGTGATTTTTTTCTTCTGGGGGTTTGTGGCTGCCAGCAATGACATCCTCATCCCCGTTTTCAAGAAGGCCTTGGACTTGACCCAGTTGCAGTCGCAGTTGATATCCGCGGCATTATACGTGGCCTACACAGTGGGTTCTCTGGTCTACTTTGGGGTTTCAGCGGCCATGAAGCAGGATTTGCTCAGTCGGCTGGGGTATCGCAACGGATTGTCCTTGGGATTGTTGATCTCTGCGTTGGGGACCTTGCTGTTCATTCCGGCTGCGAATTTCCAGTCTTTCATTTTTTTGATCTCAGGACTGTTTGTGGTGGGGTTGGGATTTTCGCTGCAGCAGATTGCAGCGAATCCCCTGGCCATCCAATTGGGGGATCCGGCGAAGGGCAATTTGCGTTTGAGTTTGGCCGGTGGCATCAACAACGTGGGGACGACCATCGGGCCGGTGATTGTCGCCTTTTCCATCTTTGGTGCGGTGACCCCAGGGTCCGCCGGGACGATGGATTTGGCCGCAGTAAAAGTTCCGTATCTGGTGCTGGGAGCGGCG
>CAYONT010000030.1:0-24693 GCA_964405405.1 uncultured Comamonadaceae bacterium
CCATTCACATTCCAAGTGATGATTCTCATGTTCAATAATTTCAGTAATAGGGACCCGGCGATTCGGGATGGTTGATGGAACGCATGACTTTTCTTGCATAGTCGGCGAGTGCATCCGCATCTGAAAAACGGAACAATCGAGAGGTGTAGAAGTACATGGATGGGCCCATGGAAAGTTCTTTCCACCGTTCCTTGAGTAGCTCGTCTTCAATGGGATAGGCCAAATCCTCCACTTCTGCCAAGACATACCTCAGTTCAACGGGATGGAATCCGGCAATCCAGGGTTTGCCTGGTTCTCCCCCGAGTTCAAAGAAGATAGGCAAGTCCAGAAAGGATTGAGGCTCTTTCACAAATGCGAGGGAGAAATAGGGATACATGTGGCGTTCGACGGGGAAAAGATGCATTTTCAAGGCTTGTGCAAGACGAGTCGATGCTTCTCTAACCTCGTAGGCGATGGTATCCTCGCTGTTGAACGATTTCATTTCGACCCATCGGCCCCGGGCATTCCGGTATCGCATGGGTCCGAGTAGCAATTTGTAGTCAAAGAGGCTCGGTTGGTCCAGAATGTATCCGGGATACACCCAACGCAGTCCATTTTCTTGCGCCCAAAGTGCTTCCTCAATGAGGGAGAATCGCCCCAAACTCCAACGCGCATAGTCCTGGTGATAAACTGCCAACAGGGAAGCCAATGAGGTGCTGGCACAATCAAACAGGCTGAAGCCCACCAATTGAGTTCCATCGTAAACAGCAACTTCGCGGGTGTCGGTTGCCAGTTGGGGGTTGCCTTCAATCAAGAAGGACTCCAGATCGGGATGAATAAACCCCTTGAACCGCCCTTTGAAAGCTTGGTAAAGGTTCTCATGTTCTTCATCCCAGACAAATGGCTGAATTCTGACTTGAAAGTGCGTACGCACCCGCCGCAACAGCTTTCTTTGGGACTTGCTGGGAACAAACTCCTTCAGGTCCAGTCGAATGTTCACAGGCGTCCAAACCTCCCCCTCTACGCAAATCAGGTCGGTGCGAAAAAGCATGCCACCGCTGCGGAAGTATCCTTGGGACAACAAACGGTCATAGCGGACCTTGCTCAGGGTGGGACTCTCCACAAGATCCAAAAACATGCAGCTCAGCTTTTGAGATCAATCAGCGCTTTCCAGCTTCCAAAATCTCCTTCAATCCTCCAACACTAGACATCAGGCCAGAGGCCTCATAGGGCATGAAAACCGTTTTTGAACCCGTTCCACCATCCCGCAAAACCTGTTCCAAGGTATCGATGTATCGGATGGCAATGAGGTATTGGGTTGGGTCCGCTTTTGTGTGCTCCACGGCTTGGGCAATGCGGCGGATGGCTTCAGCTTCGGCTTCCGCCACCACCAACCTAGCCTGAGCTTCCCCTTGGGCTTTGAGAATCATGGCTTGTTTGGCCCCTTCTGCTTCGTTGATGTCGGCTCCTTTTTTTCCTTCTGCCTCCAAGATTGCAGCACTTTTCGTTCCCTCCGCTTCGATGATCTGTGCGCGACGGGTGCGTTCGGCCCGCATCTGCTTTTCCATCGCCTCTCGGATGTCAATTGGTGGGTTGATATCCTGCAGTTCCACTCGGTTGATTTTCACGCCCCATTTGTTCGTGGCCTCATCCAAGATGGCCCGTAATTTCATGTTGATGGTATCCCGGGAGGTAAGGCATTCATCCAACTCCAATTCACCGATTACATTCCGAAGGGTGGTTTGGGTCAATTTCTCAATGGCATTCGGAAGGTTGTTGATCTCATAGACCGACTTCACAGGATCCACCACCTGAAAGTAAATCAACGCATTGATTTCCGTCACCACGTTGTCTTTGGTGATTACGCCTTGCTTGGGGAAATCAAAAACCGTTTCTCTCAGGTCGATTCGGTCCCGCATCTTATACTGCGTAATGCGCCGTCCGTTGGGATCGTCCAAAGTCACACGCCAAGCCACGCTTCTGGGTTTGTCCACAACAGGAATGATGATATTGATGCCTGCATCGAGGGTGCTGTGGTATTTGCCGAGCCGCTCGATGACCATCGATTCACTTTGCTGAACGATGCGAATGCCCTTGGCCACGATAACCACAACCAAGGTGAGAACAATGAGAGAGAGAAATCCAGACATTTCCATGATGGGGGAAGGTTTTTTGTTCGGCTTCGCCGCGAGATGTGCGGCTTCGCCGCGAGCCGAGGGTTTGAGCGTGGGAGTGGATTGTGGAATTAGGAATGGATTCCAGGTTGTTGGGTTGGAGGGACGGAAAGTTCGGAGACGATCAACGTGGCACTGTCCACCCGGAGAACCCGAACTTTTTCCCCCAAAACGGGCAGGGGGGAGTTGGGGTCCACAGGCGCCCAAAGCGCCCGCCAATCGTCCCCATCGATGCGACATCGCCCCAACGAGGTGGAAGCATCAAAAGGTGATGAAACCTGGACTGTCGCCCCAACGAGTCCTTGGGCATTTGTGGCCAAACCTTCCCCTCCAAACCAACGCTTCAGGGCCAACGGACGCAAAAAGAAGTATGAGCTCAAACCTGAAAAGGCAGCCGTGATCAGCTGCCACTCCAACGATGCGGCCAGCGCCGCGGCCAAGGCACCCCCCAAGGCAGCGACCCCCACGCATGCCGCAATCATGCCAGAGACCAGAATTTCCAGGATCCATAGGGCCAAGGCGAGCAAAACCCAAAGTTGCCAAGCAGTCCATTCCATGCCCCCAAGTTAGCCCATGGGCTTTCAGTTGGGTCTCAATTCACAACGATCCTGTGCCGAATTTCACAACTGTTTGGGAATGGGGCTTGGGTGCAACAGAGGCAGTAGGTACCAGCGGCAATGGACTGCACGTCCATTTGGATTTTGTTGTCTTGCGGCAAGGGAGCAACGACAGTGGTGCCAGTAAGCGATAACAAGGAGCAAGTCACCGGTTGGGGAGCGTCAATTTGTAGGATTTCTGTTGCGGGGTTGGGCCAGATGGATAAAACCGATGGTTTCAAAGGGCGCTGGGGTGCCGTGCTTGTGGGAAAGACTTCTTCATGGGGTGAAAAGGTCAACCCCGACTCATTCCACTGAAATGACAATGAAGCCATGCAGCCATTTGCATCCTCTACCTCCATCAGATAATGGCCCCAAGATGGGCTGAACAAAGGTCCGCCATTCCAACCGGGAAGCAGGTAGAGGGGTTCGGGCAGGGGCGGGTCAAAAGGGTGGAAATAGCAGCGCCAATTGTATTCAGGAAGACCACCATCAGCCCAAGGGACGAGCGCGGTACCCTCCGGGCTGGGCGCGACAGAGAGGCCCACCTCCAAGGCCGCAAACAACTCGACCTGCTGTGACTGAGGATGGAAGCAGCCGTTTGCATCCATCCAGGTGCCTGACCAATTCGGTTGAGAAGTGCCAATGGCCAAACCGGATGCAGGACAGGGCACGGTGATGCCGTCCCAATGGAGCTGGTAGGGTGGGGTGCCGCCTGAGGGGGTGGCCCATGCCAGCGCCGAGTCCCCGGAGCAGTCTGGGGACCAGGGGGACCAGGATACCTCAAGCGGGGCCGGTTCCGAAAGGGTGACCCCTGCAGTCCCCGGACACCCCTGCGCCGTCATCCACTGCACCCAGAGGCTGCTGGCAGGCAGGCCGGTCAGCGGGGAGACCCCATTCCAAGGGACGCCATTCACGAAAAAGCTCCAGCCCGTGAGTAGGGAAGGGGCAACGGGGGACCCCGACTGGACGAACGACCCTTGCCACGTGCCATCTGAGGCTCCTGCGCAACTGGGGGACGTGGGCGTCGAGACCAACGATGCCGGCGGATAGGCGGCGACTGCGTGGGTGGCGGGGAAAGGAACCCCGTTGACTACCCAGTGAAAGCCCACGGTCCCCGGGCCCTGCAAGGGGTAGGTGGTACCGGTGCTCCCGTTGGGCCACAGGATTCCTACCCCTGGAGCCAGTTGCGCCGTGAGCGTACCCGCGGCCCCCGGGCAAAGCCCTTGCGGCCCCGTCACGCCCACCTGGGCGATCCAAGTGGCTCCCTCCGTTACCACCACCGTACCATCCATCGGCGGGTCCAGCACCACGTCTACCACCCCGCTGGGCCAAATGACCCGGATGGAATCGATTCCGGTTGCGGGCCCGAGGCCCACGTGGTGCTTGCGTGCTGTTTGGCCTAAAAAGTCCTGACCACAGAACGTATACGCACGGTAGGGCGAAGCGGGATGGTCCCAGAAAACTTCAATCCAAGCCCCGATGCCCATCGAATTCGAAACCACCCCAACCGGCTCAATCTTGACCCAATGGTGTTCCGGCAAAAGCGGTTCATGCATGTTGCGCCAGAGCCTCAGCTTGTGATTTCCGACATTGTGGACGGCCAAATCCGGCCACCCATTCCCATCCCAGTCCCCCTGCACGACCACATGTGCATTGGTGAAATCCGGTGCAAAAACACTGTCCGGCGCCCACTCCATCACATATCCCCCCGCCGCACCGCTGTTGATGAAGAGGGGATTCTCTTGGAACGGATTGCCCAAGTCATGTTCTGCGATGAACAAATCTCGGTCCCCATCGTTGTCGAAGTCAAACCAGCAACCGCCCCACATGTACCGGTCGTGCAGCTGGGTGCCGAAGTGCTCGGTGGTGATGTTCTGGGCGGTGGCACCCGGAATCAACGAGTAGACTTCGTTTTCCAATCCCTGTCCATTGACCGTGTTGGTGATCAGGACGTCACGCAATCCATCTGCATTGAAGTCAGCCTCGCTCAAAGTCATCGCATCGATGAGCATGTCGAAGCCCCACGCGGCGGACGCGTCAGAAAACACGCCATTGCCATCATTCAGATACAATGCATTGGGGAAGTGTTTGTCATTGGCAACCAACAAATCTGGGTCCAGGTCGTTGTCTACGTCCAGAAACAGGACGGCCAGCGTGAGACCAATGCCATTGGAGGTGTTGGAGTTTTCGGTTTGGTTGGAGAATTGGAAATTGCCTTCGTTGAGGAATAGCAAGTTGGTCTGCGTTGGCGTTGGATCGCCCGGCGCCACGTTCCCGGCATAAGCTCCGATGTACACATCCAGATCCCCATCGCCATCCACATCGGCCCAAGCGGCACAGGAGAGCAAATGACCATCCACGGGCAGCCCACTTCCCCCTGTCCGTTCCATCAATTGGCCATTGAACAACCGCTCGAAAATGCGTGTGGGACCGCCATCCTGAACCACAAAGAGATCCATGTCACCGTCCTCATCCACATCGACCCACTGCACCGCCTTGGGGTTGTGGGTCATGGGAATGGACAGTTGGGGTTGCAGCTCCAAGGCCCCACCCGTGTTCCGGTAGGTTCGAATGCCGGTGCCGTTGACACCCAAGGTCAAATCATCCCAACCATCCAAGTCGTAATCGTACAACGACATGCCCGAACCATACAACCCATTGATATTGGTCACCTCGATGCCCATCCCGGGTGCGACATTCAGAAAACCCTGCGCGCGAACCAAGGAGACAACTCCCATGAAGATCCAGGCACAACAGAGGAAAAGGAAAGGGCTCCGAAAGGATGACATGATCCGGCGATGGTTCGCCGAAAAGACGAAGCTGGGTCTCAGGGGTTGCCTGTCCAGGCAGCGTGCAAAGTCTCCACTTGCTCAATGAGCCAATGGTTGGGGCCGTTTTCGATGACAGCATGGATCCAAGGCCGTTTTTTTTCATCGTCCCACTGCTGACGCATCCGATCGGCGGCTTGATCAGCGGTCATGCCACCGCGGTCCACCGCCCGCTGGATGCGCAATGCTTCTGGGGCTGTGACGAGTACCACCGCATCACAATCCCGGTGAAATCCGGATTCGATGAGGATGGCAGACTCCCGGAGCACCATGCGGGGAGCGGGGGACCTGGCCGTTTGCGACTGCAACCAGACTTCGAACCCGGCCCGAACGCGTGGGTGCACCCAGCCATTCAATCGCGCAAGCGCTTCCGCATCCTGAAAGACCCAAGCCCCGAGCTGACGCCGATTGACATCCACATGATCCCCCTGGGCATTCCATTGCAGCACCTCCCTCCCCCAGGTCGCGAGCAACAGCTCCCGGAGTTCCCGGTCCTGTCGGTACAAAACAGCACCCGCCTGGTCTGCATCCCATCTGGGAACGCCCAGCGTTTCCCAAATGCGCCCTACCGTCGACTTGCCACTTCCCAAACCACCGGTCAAACCGATGATCCGGGGCCGCCCACCCGAGGCGGCCTGGGGAGAAATTGTGGGCAAATCAAGCATGACACAAAGTTGCGGAATTCCGTACAATCCCTTCCTTTGTACCATGGCTGTTTTGCTTGCCCCCTCCTTACTCGCCGCGGACTTTGCGAACCTGCAGCGCGACATTGAACGAATCAATGCGTCGGATGCCGATTGGTTCCACCTCGACATCATGGACGGGGTCTTCGTGCCGAACATCAGCTTCGGAATGCCCGTCATGGCGGCCATGGCCCGCCACGCCCGCAAGCCCTTGGATGTCCACCTCATGATCGTGGATCCGGACCGTTACATCCAGACCTTTGCCGACTTGGGTGCGCACGTCCTGACCGTTCACTGGGAAGCTTGCAACCACCTGCACCGGACCTTGCAAGCCATTCGGGCGGCGGGGATGCAGGCCGGGGTAGCGCTCAATCCCCACACAGCGCCCGAAGTTTTGACGGATGTGATGGACAGCATTGATTTGGTATGCCTGATGTCTGTGAATCCAGGTTTTGGAGGCCAAACCTTCATCCCCCGAACCCTCGACAAAACCCGTCGAACCCGGGCTCTCTTTCAGTCAGCCGGCTTACATCCCCACATTGAAATCGATGGGGGCGTCGGCGTTCAGAATGCCCGAGAACTGGAGGCGGCCGGGGCCACCGTGCTCGTTGCTGGCTCCTCCACCTTCAATGCAACCGACCCCCATGCGGCCATCCGCGACATGCGGGGCCACTGAACTCAGGGCTCGATTTCGGCATTGAGCATGGCCTCCAGCAACTTTGTGCAGATCGGCTCCAGCCGTTCGTAAGGGCCCGACTTCACGGTGCACTTCCCCTTGAAATGCACCAGTACGGCACATTGTTCCGCTTGGAGGGGATCGTGCCCGCAGTGAAGAATCAATTGTTCGATGACGTGGTCAAAGGTGTTGACATCGTCGTTGTACAAAACGATGTGCCACTCCGAGTCGGTGAGCACATCCACCGACAAGTCCAGCTCGGTCTCGGTCTCGGTGGCGGCCATGCGCCAGGGCTCGTTTCGAATCATGCTAGGCCAAACTTTGCAAGAGTGAAGATAGAACGAACAATCCCAACGTGCGATTGTTGTTCATTCATATCCGTTCAGCATGCACAAAGGCAAATTACTTCTGGTTTCCGAGTCACCTGCCGAGGCGGTGGCTGCGTGTCTGGAGCGATCGGGATTCGGGGTGGCTTCAGCCACATCCGTGCAGGATGCTGCATTGGCGGCTTTGGAGCACAAGCCGGACGGGGTTCTTTTCCTCGGCCGACTGGGCCCCGAATGGGACACCGTGCGTGGGGTCCTCTCCGAACGGTTCCGGTTCGTTGAAATCGAGGAGGTCTGCGCGGAACAGGCATCCCAAATGGAAGGGGAATGGAATGCGGAGGAGTGGCTCGATGGTGCCATGGCCCGGAACGGCCACGGCTCTGCGGTGAGCCGCTTGGCTGCGACGGGGGAGGTGCTGGAGACGTTGGCCGGCGGTAGCGAAGGGGAAGAGGGCGGTCGGTGGAAGACGGTTGCGCTGGGGGATTTGGCCTATCTGATTGAAAAGCGGCTCCGGGTGGGCATGCCCAAATTGCAGCACTTTTACACGAAAGTAGGCAACAAGCTTCGGCGGGTAGAAGTCAAGGACATCCGGTTCATTGAGGTGGAAGGCAAGTACAGCGCCATCCATGTGGCTGAGCGCAAATACAATGTGAAGGCGTCGCTAAAAGACCTGCTGCACAAACTGCCGGAACAGCTTTTCGTGCGCGTAAGCAGGAATTATGTGGTGAACGTCGACCGCATCGAGCACATTGACACGTTCCAATACACGGTGCGCATCGGCGAATTGGAAATTCCCATCTCACGCACGTACAAGGAGAATCTGATGCGGTTCATTCAGTTGCTCTGAAGTTCCTGCGTCGTTTCCAACGTTTGTAAACCCACTTGGCGGCAACCAAAGGAGTCATCGCTGCGGCAACGGGCAGCGGGAGTCTCCGCCATTTGATCCGAAGTTCTTCACGGTACAGCGCCCAATCGAACTGCCGCGAAATCCCACTGGGAACCACCTGGGCCCATCGTTTCGAATGGCATTGAGCGGGCAATCCAGCTTGAAACAGGTAGAGGTGGAGGTCGTAATCGCCCAAAACACGAAGCCCCGCATCGAAGGGGGGCAAGGGAAGGAGATTCACCGGGTACCAAATGCCTTGGTGGTGCACGGTGTGGCGCAACCAAAGGGAGCGGTCCCATCGGGCAGGATAGTGGGAGGGAACCCCCGGCTCCAGTGGGGGCAACAAGTCTACTCCAAAGATCTGAATCACATCGGGCAGAGCATCTCCCAGCCAACCCTCCCAGTCGAAGTCGCTTGCGGGGACATCACCGGCCCCGAGGAAGGTGATCCAACGACCCTGCGCATGTGCAGCTCCCCAATTCATGGCATCGTAGACACCGCGTGCTGGCCTTCGCCATCCATACAAACGCGGCCCCAATCCCTCCTGCTGCATGGATTCCAACCTCGCCCATGTGCCATCCTCCGATTGACCATCAACCACCAGGACTTCCATCCAACTGCCCTGGGGATCCAGTTTGCGCAAGGCCATCCAAGTGGATTCCAATGCTTCCTCGGCATTCCGAACAGGAATGACCACCGACAAGACGGGGACGTCGGAGGACGCCGAAGTGGTCATCGATTCAGCTTGAACTGGATGCCCTTGGGCATCGCTTCTCCCGGACCGTCGTCAGATTTTGGATCCTGCTCCGGTTCGCCCGCAGCGGGCGCATGGCCGAGCCAGGTAGGTTCGGTGGGGGCTTCGGTGGGGGCTTCTGTGGACTCTTCCGTGGCCCCAACCTCATCAGGCTCGGGCAAGCTCTCCCACCAAGCGTCGTCCTGGTCATCCCACTCGTAGCGGGCGTCATCTGAATCGGGTCCATCCGGCGATTCGGCCGCTTCTGGCGCTTCTGTGGCTTCAGTGGCCGTCTTCACCTCCAGGGGCGGACCAACCGTCACCGGTTCCTCCACCGGCCCTTCCGATGCAGGTGCATCCACCCGAACTGCGTGGGAAAGGGGAGCGGCATCAGGACGCGGGACGACCGGCGAAACAGGGACATCAGCGGAGACAACGTCCGTTTGCCCGGAACGCTCCACAGCATCTGGACCAGGAGCTGGCTTGGAACCCGTTTCGACGATGGGATCGTCTGCCCCGGCCTCGTCAATCCGACCAGCTTCACATCGAATGAGCCGTCCCGGATGGCGTCGCAGCGCATCATGGTCATGCGTGGCCATCAGCACCGTCCGGTTTTCACGCACCAAACCATGCAGCAATGCCAAAATCTCTTCCGTCGTCTCCGGATCCAGGTTTCCCGTCGGTTCATCTGCCAGGATGAGCGCGGGGGAGTTGAGAAGCGCCCGGGCAATGGCCACCCGCTGTTGCTCACCACCGGAAAGTTGATGCGGCATTTTGTACCCTTTTGAACCCAATCCTACTGCCTTCAAGCAGGCCTCGATGCGTTGGTCCACTTCCGATGCGACATTCCAGCCGGTTGCGCGCAGAACAAAGGCCAAATTCGCATGAACCGTTCGGTCGGGAAGCAATGCGAAATCTTGAAAGACAATACCCAACAATCTCCTCAATTGGTGAACGTTGCGGCGATTGACTCGTTTCAAATCCACCCCACAAACTTGTCCTTCCCCTGCCGACAAGGGCAAGTCCCCATACAAGGCCCGCAGCAACGAACTCTTTCCGCTTCCGGTTTTTCCAATGAGGTAGACGAATTCTCCTCGGGCAACCTGAAGGTTTACATCGGTGACCACCAGGTGCTCTGATTGGGCGACCGATACGCCTTGCAGCGAAATCAGAGGGCCATTTCCTTCGCTCATGGTTTCTGCGATTGCAAGGTCACCCGACTCGCATCCAACTTGGGGTTGACCTCCAAATGATCGTAAGTGATGGTCAGTGCTTGGCTGTTCGCCACGGTGGTGACCAAGGTTGGGAACCGCATGCCTCCGAAGGTTTGGTAGGATGCAAAAGATTCCTCACTCTGAATGGGTCCTGTGGGCCCCACCCGCACGGCGGTTGTTCGGCTGAGTTCTCCTGAGGCAACATCAAAGTACAAGGTCGATTCGGGCAAGCTTCCTTCCGGAGATCCTGCTGCACGTACTTCCACCACATACATTGGGCGTTCTCCTTGATTGTCGATGCCTTTCAAATCATAAGATTTCCCGTTGGCGATGGCGGTCAAATGGAACAGTGGATCCAATGATTCCTGCTTTTCCGCAAGGTCCTCGGCAGATGTAGCTCGCTTCATACCTTGGGCCGTGGTGGATCCAGCGGAGGGGGTGATAACCTCCTCCATCATCACCTGCCCTTCGAAAGTGATTTCGGTCCGGGTGCCCTTGCCATACAGGGTCCACTCAGCGATCTGCAGTTGCATGGGAACTCCCATCTCCACCTTTCCAGAGCGGTGCAATCCAGAAACCTTGCGCCACTTGGCGATTCCTCCCGTGGCCTCATAATGTCGTTCTACCACGGCTTGGGCAGTCATGCCGTCTGGTGCGGGTTCCAACCCACTGACCGGGCGCCCCAATGCATCGAAGAATTGCACACGTCCATTTTGAGCAAATTGTGCCAAATCGTCCGCCACTTCCTGGCGATTTCCCACCACTGTGATGAACAGGGCTTCTGGTCTGAGATAGCTCGCTGCAACGCGCTGGATGTCCTCCACCGTCACTGCTGCCAATTTCTGGAGGTACGTCTTGTAGTAGTCTTTGGGCAACTTATTGCGTTCGATGTTCAAGGCGAAAGCAGCGACGGTCTCAGGATCTTCCAGCGAACGTGCAAAGCTTCCTGTCATGTATTGGATGGTGGTCTGCAATTCACTTGGGGTAACCTTTTCCCGAGTGATACGCTGGATTTCGGCCAAAAATTCAACCACTGCGGAGTCGGTGACCTCGTTGCGTACGTTGGCTGTGGCCACAAACCTTCCCAGGGTGCGATCCGGCGACAAGGAGGAACGTGCCCCGTAAGTGAAGGCTTTGCTTTCCCGCAAGTTTTGCATCAACCGCCCCGAAAAACCGCCGCCCCCCAGGATATTGTTCATGACGGAGACGGCAATGGCATCGGGTTCACCGGGTTTCAGTTGGACCACGTGGGCAATGGCGATGTTGCTCTGGACAGCCCCAGGTAAGTCAGCAAAACAAACTTGGTTGCCCCGCTGCATGCCGATCATGGGGACGAAGTTCACAGGAACCTCTGCGGGTTGCCAAGCACCGAAGTAACGGAGCGCCTTTTCCCGCGCCACCTGTGGGGTGATGTCGCCTACCACCACGAGGTAAGCCACGTTGGGCCGGAAGTAGGTATTGTGGTATCCTACCAGGTCTTCCCGCACAATGGCCTTGAGGGTTTGCTGCGTTTCCACCTCTCCGTAAGGATGGTCCTCGCCGAACAGAACCCGGGCGCGCAGGTTGCTTGAAATCGCGCCGGGATCCGTCGCATTCGATGCCAAACCGCTCAAAGCCTGGGTCCGAAGCTTCTCCAATTCGGCCTCAGAGAAGGTGGGGTTGAGCAAAACATCTGCCATCACTTCCAGCAAGGCATCCGCATGCCGGGTCAGCGAGGAGGCAAAAATCCCTTGAGACGAGGTGCGCAGTTGGCCCCCAATGAAATCGATGGACTCGTCAATCTGTGCCTTGGTCCGGGTTTCCGTACCGGTCCCCAAGAGGCTCCCGGCAAAACGAACGTATCCAGCTTTGGACCCTTCCTTCAAGGGAACCAAGTCGAGGTTGAGATCCCAGCTCACCCGAGGCAAGCGGTGGTTTTCCACCACAATCAAGGTCAAACCATTGGGCAACTTCTCCAAATGATAATCCCCGATAGCGATGGTGGGGGCAGGCCCGGCTGCCGGTGCTTTGGAGCGGTCCACTTGCGCTTGCAAGATGGCCGAAGAAGTGATGAGCCACCCCGCTGCAACACATGACCAAACCCGGAATGTGTGGTAAGTTGTTGAGAACATGGATTTCATTGCGGTTGGGATTGCGGGGTTTGCAAGAAGTACAAAGTGACCCGTTGCGAAGGGTCATAGTAAGTGTTGGCAGCTCGTTGGATGTCTGCGGGGGTCACAGCCATGTAACGATCAATTTCCGTGTTGATCAAATCGGCGTTGCCGAAGTACATGTGATAATTCGCCAAGGATTCTGCAATGCCCGCCATGGAGCTGTTTGACTGAACGAATTGGGATTCAATCTGGTTCTGGAGCTTCTGCAGTTCCTGTGCCGAAATAGGTTCCCGCTTGAGCCGATCGACCTCCTCATTCATGGCCTTCTCGACGTCGTGTGGCTCTACGCCCATGGAGGCCAATGCGTAGGCTAGGGTAACTCCCGGATGCTCCAATCCGAAGCTAAAAGCGCCACAGAACAAGGCAAGCTGCGCCTCATCCACCACACGCCGGTTGAGACGGCTTGATTCCCCGCCACTCAATACTTGATTGAGCATTTCCACGGCGTAGAAATCGTTCGTGCCTTGCGCAGGGATGGGATAGGCCTGCACCACCATCGGCAGGGCGTCCTTTCCCCAAACCGTATCCCGGAACTCCGCTGAACGCCGGGGTTCTCGCACGGTGGTGCGCTTCACTTCTGGACCCCGGGGAATGTCTCGGAAGTACTTTTCAATGAGCTTCTTTGCCGTCTTGATGTCAATGTCCCCAGCGATCGAGAGCACTGCGTTGTTGGGGACATAAAAGCGCTTGTAGAAGTCCATGAACTCCTCATAACTCGCAGCATTCAGGTGCTCAAGCGACCCGATGGGGGTCCAGCGGTAGGGGTGTTCGCGGTAGACTGCTTCCATGGTCTTGGGAAGCAACTGTCCGTAGGGTTGGTTGTCATAGCGCTGTCGCTTTTCTTCCTTGACCACTTCGCGCTGGGTCTCGATACCGATTCCTTCGACCCGGGCATGCAACATCCGCTCGGATTCCAGCCACAGGCCCAATTCCAATTGGTTGGATGGCAAAACTTCGTAATAAAAGGTCCGGTCCTGCGTGGTGTTTGCGTTGAGCACCCCTCCCGCACCTTCCACGTAAGAATCGAACTCACCCCGGGCGATGTGTTCACTTCCTTCGAAAAGAAGATGCTCGAAGAAGTGGGCCATACCGGTTCGGTTGGGATCTTCGTCCTTGGAACCCACGTGGTACATGACAGTCACGGCCACAATGGGGGTGCTGTGGTCTTCGTGGAGGATGACATGCAAGCCATTCTTGAGGTCGAAGGACTCGAAGGGAATGGTTCGGGCCTGCCCCAACGCAGGTGCACAAGCGGCACCAAACATTCCGAGGCAAAGCCACCCAGCGCGGAAATGCGGATGATACATGGTTGGAATTTTGCGGCAAGATAGCACGGGAATGGCCGCATGGTCGGGGAGGGCAGGGGTGTGTATCTTCGGGCCGTGGAAAGGATGCAAATCGGTCTTGAACCCTGGGGAATGCGAGAGGTGCTAGAGGCGCTGAAGCAGGCGCAAGGGCTTTCTTTTTCGGACGGGGCTTTGGGGGCTGTCTCCCGCTGCGTGCAGTTCTTGGATGCACAAATAGCGGCCGGCGGTAAAAATCCTGTGTATGGAGTCAATACGGGGTTTGGCGATTTGGCCTATCAAACCATCCCGAACGATCAACTGGCCCAACTTCAGGAGAATTTGCTGCTTTCGCATGCATGTGGCGTCGGGGAATCGGTGCCGGAGCCTGTGGTTCGGACCATGTTGTTGCTGAAATTGAAAGCATTGGCGCAAGGACACAGCGGCGTTCGGCAGGCGACGTTGGACCGCTTGCTTGATTGGCTGCGTGCGGATTGTCTGCCCCGGGTTCCTTCGCAGGGGTCCCTTGGAGCAAGTGGCGACTTGGCACCGCTTGCCCACTTGGTCCTCCCCCTGATCGGGCAGGGCGAAATGAGACATGGGGACGGTTATGAGGCTGCATCAACTGTTCTCCAGGCGCACGGTTGGGAGCCGCTGACACTTGGACCCAAGGAGGGATTGGCTTTGATCAATGGCACCCAGTTGATGCTTGCCTATGGGGTTCAGTCCCTACACCGCGTGGCGCGTCTGGCCGCTTGGGCAGATGCGCTGGCTGCATGGTCCTTGGAGGCTTGGCATGGCCGGTCGGAGCCATTTCACCCTGCCATTCACCGGGTACGTGGGCAGGAAGGGGCTAAGGTCTCGGCAGCTCAGGTCCGGGCTTGGCTCGCCGGGAGCAAACAGCAGCAGGAGCCACGAACCCAAGTCCAGGATCCCTATTCATTCCGCTGTGTCCCGCAAGTACACGGAGCGTCGCGAGACGCTTGGAAGCACGCTGAAGGAACCTTGGAGCGTGAAATCAATGCGGTGACTGATAACCCTTTGATTTTCCCAGATGAAGGCCTGATCCTGAGTGGTGGCAATTTTCACGGACAACCGCTGGCATTGGTCTTCGATTATCTCGCTCTAGCGGTCCATGAATGGGGAAGCATCAGCGAACGCAGAACCTTCAAGTTGCTCTCAGGTCGCCAAGGATTGCCTCCATTTTTGGCGGCAGAGCCCGGATTGAACAGCGGGTGGATGATTCCTCAATACACCGCGGCTAGTTTGGTCTCTCAAAGCAAACAGCTGTGCACCCCAGCATCCGCAGACACCATTGACAGTTCCAACGGCCAGGAAGACCACGTCTCCATGGGTGCGAATGGGGCACTTAAGCTCTGGCGCATTCTCGACAATGTAGAACAAGTCTTGGCCATTGAAGCACTCACAGCGGCCCAGGCCTGTGACCTCCGTGGCACCCGGGGGATGGCCCCGGGCCTATTGAAACTGCAGTCATCCCTGCGCGAGCGTGTACCGCATGCATCGCAGGATGTCTATTTGCATCCGCTCCTCATTGCGGGCCGCGACTGGATGTTCTACGGCGCGGGGAATGCGTTGCGCCAAGAAATAGAATCTTCACCTGAATTCCGTTTGACAGCCCATGGCCTTGATTGAATCCTTTGAAAAGTCGGGCAACTGGCTATTCCGCTGGCGGAGTTACCTGCCGTTGGTCCTGTATGTGTTGGCTGGTGCCGTGTTGCTTTGGGGCCCCGCTCCAGAAGAAGAGAAGATCTCCAGATGGGATTCATTCGAGATTATTTGTTTGTCAATCAGCATTTTGGGGCTGGTCATACGGGCGTTGACCATTGGGTACACACCACGAGGCACCTCCGGCAGAAATACGGTTGAAGGGCAAGTGGCAGAGACGCTGAATACACGAGGCATCTATGGCATGGTGCGGCACCCTCTTTACCTAGGAAACTTCCTGATGTGGATGGGGCTGGTCCTCTATGTGGATTCCTGGGGGTTCAGTTTGTTGGTATCCTTGGCATTCTGGCTTTACTATGAGCGAATCATGTTTGCCGAAGAGGCATTTTTGCGCCGGAAGTTTGGGCAAGCCTATCTTGATTGGGCAGAGCAAACGCCTGCCTTTTTTCCCCGTTGGAGCGGTTGGAAGCCTGCAGGCGTTTCATTCTCCATCCGGAACGTCCTGAAGCGCGAGTACAATGGATTCTTTGCTGTTTTCTTGACCTTCGCCTGGATCAGCTGGATGAAGAGCGGTCGGCTTGCGTCCGAGATGGGCAAGGGATGGGCTGAAGCCCAAGTACAGTGGGTCTGGTGGGTTCTTTTCCTAGCGGCCTCTGGAATCTTTTTGTTGCTTCGTACCTTGAAGAAACGCACCCGGGTGCTTGATGTGGCTGGCCGAGAATACGAGGGCTGAAATCTCCGAGGGGTCAGGTGACCTTCGCCCGGCGCATCAAGCGGCGCAGAAGATTGGGCGCAAAGCGCGCGAGATAAGCCCCCATGCGCTCTGAACGTCCGATGAGCACGAGCGGCTTTTCTTTCTCCAAAGCTCGGAGCAATCGAACTGCGCAGGCCTCGGGAGAGAGCCCTGCACCGGTTTTCTCATCCATCGTGCCCTGAACACTTCCGTCGCCCACCATGGCATTCATGGAAATCTCAGTGCGGATGAAACCAGGACAAACCAGCGTGATGCGCAAACCATCATCGTGGTGCTCGGCGCGCAGGGCTTCAAAAAAACCATGCAGCGCATGTTTTGCGCCACAGTAACCACTTCGCAAAGGTGACGCGAATAATCCCATCAAACTGGTCACCACGGCTATTTTTCCCGCGCCTTGAGATAGGAAATGGGGGAGAAGGGCCTTGGTCAATGCAACCGTTCCGAAGTAATCCACTTCCATGATCTTCCGGTCAACCTCCAATGCGGTGTCCTTGGCCATGGAACGCTGACTGATCCCGCCACAGTGGATCACGCCATCGATTTGACCGGCCCATGAGAGGGCTTCGTGACATTTTTCCGGTAGGCTATCTGCCCGGGCCAGATCCAATGGCAACACCAGAATCCTTTCAGGAGGGAGTTGGTGAGCGTGCACCACCTCTTCCAGGGCATCTCGCCTGCGAGCCGACAGGATGACCCGTGCTCCGGAACGGGCCAATTGAACCGCCACGGCTTTGCCAATGCCACTGCTTGCGCCGGTTACCCAAAGGGTTTTTCCTGCCCAAATTGATGATTTTCTCATAGGGGATTCGTCATGAAAAGAGCCATCAACATCATGATACCATTTTCAGCAACCGTAACCCAGCCAACAGGTTGCCCCAGTGCATCCCCCAAGCAAGCACACCGGATGAAGTCCTTCCGGTAAATCACCTGCAAAGGACCGATGGAAGACACCATCAACCAAAGGGCAATCAACCCATTCCAAAGTCCCAAATCAGGCACCACGAGGTAGGACCATCCAGCGGCCCATTCCAAAAAAGGAAAGGACCAAGCGTACACGGGGACGCGTCGGGCCACGACATCATAGCGCCGGAACAACGCCACAAACCCCCGCAAATTCATGACCTTGAAGAGCCCGAAAACCAAGAAGTACCCCACCATGGTGAACCGCATGAAGGCATCCATCCAGGGCGTTTCGGTCTCAGTGGACATCCGATGCGCCCCCCATGCAGCCAGGGCTACAATCTGAGCAACAACTACCAGCAAAGGAAGATATCCACGCAACCGAGTGCCATCCTCATGTGGCGCCGATGCTGGGCTCGTGGGCACCTCAGCAGGAGGTGGGCCTGAAGAGGATGAAAACGCGGAGGCCCCGGCTACGGTATAACCCGCATCGGAAATCGTTTGGGAGATCACATCGGCAACAGTGCCTGGAGACACCCAAACCAGTACATTGCCTGTTTCCAAGAAAACCTCAACGTTCTGGACGCCCGGCACCGCTGAAAGGGCTTCCCGTACCCTGTGCACGCAGCTATTGCACGTCATGCCACGCACCTCCAACCGGAGCATTCTCGCAGGGTGGGAGGGAGGAAGCGGTTCCCCTTTAGGCGTCGATGTTGGCATATTTGGCGTTTTCTTCGATGAATGCGCGGCGGGGTGGAACCTCGTCGCCCATCAACATCGAGAAAACGTGGTCACAGGCAGCCGCATTCTCGATGGTCACTTGGCGCAGGGTTCGATTTTCAGGATTCAGTGTGGTCTCCCACAACTGCTCCGCGTTCATTTCCCCAAGACCCTTGTAACGCTGGACATTGATTCCAGAATCAGCCCCACTGGCTGTGCGGAACCGTTCGATGGCCGCATCCCGTTCCGCATCGTTCCAGCAATACACCTGCCGGGAACCCTTCTTGACCAAGTAGAGTGGGGGGGTGGCAATGTAAACAAACCCTTTTTCGATCAACTCTTTCATGTGGCGGAAGAAGAAAGTCAGGATCAAGGTTTCGATGTGGCTGCCATCGACATCGGCATCGCACATGATCACCACCTTGTGGTAACGCAAACGCGTCAGATTCAATGCACGTCCGTCTTCCTCTGTGCCCAGTGATACGCCGAGTGCGGTGTAGATGTTTTTGATTTCCTCGTTGTCAAAGACCCGATGTTGCATGGCCTTTTCGACGTTCAGGATTTTTCCACGGAGGGGCATAATGGCCTGAAAATGCCGGTCCCGGCCTTGCTTGGCCGTACCACCTGCCGAGTCCCCTTCCACCAAGAAGAGCTCACAAACAGCGGGATCCTTCTCGGCACAATCCGCCAGTTTTCCCGGCAGCCCGGAACCGCCCATCACTGTCTTGCGCTGCACCATTTCCCGGGCCTTGCGCGCCGCATGACGCGCCTGCGCAGCCAAGATGACCTTGTTCACGATGGCGCGGGCATCTGACGGGTTTTCTTCGAGGTACGCCTCGAGCATGTCACTCACCGCTTGGCTGACGGGCGCACTGACCTCGGCGTTTCCGAGCTTGGTTTTCGTTTGGCCTTGAAACTGAGGCTCTGCCACCTTGACGCTGACCACGGCAGTCAAACCTTCGCGGAAGTCGTCTGCGGCGATGTCAAATTTCAACTTGTCGAGCATGCCAGAGGTCTCGGCATACTTTTTCAGGGTCAACGTCAAACCCCTGCGGAAACCCGACAGGTGGGTACCCCCCTCGTAGGTATTGATGTTGTTCACATAGGAGAACAGGTTCTCCGTGAAGGAAGTGTTGTAGGTCATCGCGACCTCCACCGGAATGCCCGCGCGCTCACCTTCCATGTGGATGACCTTGGCGATGAGCGGCTCCCGGTTGCTATCCAAAAAGGTAACAAAATCCTTGAGACCCGCCTCTGAAGCAAAAACTTCTTGCTTGTAGCCTGAAGCGTCCTCCGTAGGGGTCCGTTCGTCTGTGAGTGTGATGGTGATTCCCCGATTCAGAAACGCAAGTTCCCGCATCCGGGTGGCCAAGGTATCGTAGTTGTAGACCAAGGTCTCGAAGATGGTCTCGTCAGGTTGGAACTGAACCACGGTTCCCGTCCTGTCCGAAGTGCCAATCTCCCGAACCGGATACAATTCTTTTCCCCGGCTATACTCCTGTTCGTACACCTTGCCCTCCCGATGAACTTCTGCTCGGAGGTGGACCGACAGCGCGTTCACACAGGAAACTCCGACGCCGTGCAAACCTCCTGAAACCTTGTACGAGTCCTTGTCAAATTTGCCTCCCGCTCCGATTTTCGTCATGACCACCTGCAGGGCAGAAACCCCCTCCTTCGCGTGCAGGTCCACAGGAATACCCCGACCGTTGTCGCTCACCCGGATGCCATTCTCAGGCGTGATGGTGACCGCGATGGTATCGCAATGACCAGCCAGCGCTTCATCGATGGAGTTGTCCACCACCTCATAAACAAGGTGGTGCAGACCACGAACCCCCACGTCTCCGATGTACATCGAGGGGCGCATCCGAACGTGCTCCATGCCCTCGAGGGCCTGGATATTGCTCGCATCATACTTAGCGGGGGCTGCCTTGACCGCTTTTCCTTCGGTCAGTGCGATTTCATCGAGTGGGTTGGGGGTCAAATCCGGTTCCGTCATCGTCTTCTCAGGTTTCAGTTTTCTGCCCTGGGCTCGAGCCAAGTGCATCCTACGAAAATACGACCGGACAGCAAGCGAAACACGCCAGCATACGCAGGAATCCCCTTGATTTTATTCACATGATGACCGGTTTTCCACAATCGGCTAGGGTTCCGATTGCAGCAGGCCATTCGTTCAGAAAGCGTAAGAGAATCCCAGCATTGCTTGGAAGCGTTGAACCGGATAACCGGACCAAACCGCATAGCGGGCAGCTGCGACATTGGAGAGCTGAATCCATGCGCTCATCCGCTTATTGTACAAGTACTCCAGTGAAACATTCGCATCTATGAAGCGAGAGAGGTCTACCGAATAGGCCGTTGTACCTTCTGGGGTGGACAGGGCCTGAGAACCCTCGAGTGGCACCCACGACAAACCCTTGCGTTGCCCTTGGTAAGCCAAATCAGCCATTACCACCAACTTCTCCTGGAACGTATACCGCGCTTCCGCCCGCCAAGCCAAGGCAGGAAGGTTCCAAGCTTCTGCCTGAGAATCCGTTCCGTAGGTATGAAGATCCAATTGTCCCGTCAAGGTCAAGGATTCCCCCAACTGCATGCTCAATTCGCCGCCCAATGTGAAAACCGTCAGGTTGGCGTAAAGTCCCTGGAACCGCAACCCTGACTGCAAGGCAGAATCATTTACGAAGTACAGATACTGCGCAAAGCGCTGGTAGGATGCGCGGCCACGGTAATGGATGTTGCGTGCAAAATGCCCCGTCAAACCGCCTTCCAAGTCCCACTTCCGGTAGGTGTTTTGCAAGGCCAAATCCGGACGAACCAAGGGATTACGATCCAAAACCGTTTCCAAACGGTTCTGATCGACCCCCCCTTCCAACTGGACATAAGGCACAAAAAGTCCTTTGAGAATGTTCAGCGAGGCGGAGGCAACGGGGTTGAAGTGGAACACCTGCCCCCCCCTTGCATCGAGGGTAATGTGCGCTCCCACGCGCGCGGAGACGGGGCCCCTTTGGGTAATCAAAGCGGGAGAGACGCGCAGCACCAGTTGCTGGTCGGTCTGTTCCGTCGAGTCCGGTTTCAGGTAGGTCCGGCGGTCATGGTTCGCCCCCCAGCCCAATTCGAGACGCTCCCCTTCGCGGTAGGTAACCAGCTCGCCTTGGAAGTCCAAGTTGTTCTCTCGGGTTCCACTCTCAGCGGCCAGGTGGCGGTAGAACAGCGATGCTTCGTGACGAATCGCAGCACTGTCAGCCTCCCACCGAGACCAACGCACCCCTGTTCCCATCCGTAGGTACCGGTCCCTGCCTGGATGGGCCAGGACGAAAACAGAATCCGCCGCCTGTCCGTAGTAACTGACCACATCCCGTTGCAAGTTTCCCTCCGCCTCCAGAACATGGGCTTTTCGCAGAAAACGCTTTCCCCACAACTGGGCATGCGAGGTAGAGAAGACCTCTGGGAGAGAATCCACGTCCGTGAGCCCTCCGCGGGTGGAGTGGTGGTTCAAGTCGACACCCCAAGTGCCCTCCTTGGAGCGGAGGTCTGTGACCGAGGCATCTAGCAGGGGCGTTTGGTAAAGACCATAACCGGCGCGCACGTATCCGCGGTACAACATGGGCAGAGGTTGTTGTACATCCAACCGCTTCGCCTCAACCGGTTCCCAGTTGGGTTCCACCGTGAGCCTTTTTGCCAGCAAGTTGTAGGAGAACTGGGGTTTGCCGACTGGCAACGGGGCAGCTTCAGGCCAAACCAAAATCTTGTGCGCATCGCGCAACAACATTTCGCGATCGCCAATGAACGTGACATCTAGACCCAATGTATCTCGCTGGGCTTGAGCTTTCGGAATGCCCACACCCACCCCCAACAGGCCTCCACTGGTCAGGAGGAACCTGCATACCAAGGATGCAGCAGAGTTTGTCGTTCGGAACATGGCCATCAAGGATTGGGTGTGGGGGAATCGGGGTTGCTACCGGAAGAAGCTGCTTCCCGGGCGTCCAGGGCCGTCAACAAACGACGGGCCTCGGTCTGAACCCAGGGGACTTCTACTTGTTCCAGGATGCTGTTTGCCGTCACACGCGCTTGGTAATAATCCTCCATGCCCATGTATACCTCGATCAGCAGGAGGAAAGCCTTGTACTTCCACTCGTCGTAGGCAGAGAAAGCATCGATCAACTCAAACACCTCCGTTTCGGCAGCAGGATACAACTTCCTTTGGAAGGCGACCTGAGCCATGAGGTACTTTGCCTCAGCACCCCGGCTTCCTCCGAATTTCGCTACCTCTGCCAGATCTTCATAGGCAGGAATCCAGTTCTGCTCACGGAACCGGAGTTTGCCTCTCCAGAAGCGTGCCGTGCGTCGGATGTCTTCGGGGGTTTGGTCATCGTTCAACACCCAATCCGTGTACCCTTGGGCCGCTTCGAAATCCTCCAAGAGGTAGTGACAACGCATGAGGCCCACGCGGGCTTCGAGCAATTTGTTCTGCGAATGGGTGCTCGATTCCAAAATCTGGTAGAAGCGGCGGGCCGCCACCAAATCCTGCGCCTTCCAAGCGATGGCTGCCGCGGAAGAGGCTGCATTCTCCGTGAAATCGTTCACCGGTTGGTCCAGAACGTAGGAAAAAGCCAGCAGCGCAGCGCTTTCTTCTTTCAGTTCCAGTTGACAGGTGCCCAGGAAGTAATGGGCCTCCACGAGGTGGCGACCGTTCGGATACTGACGGATGTACTCCCCGAGTCGTGCCACGGCCTTGTTGCATTCTTTTTTCAAGGCCAAACCCGCCCCAGCATCATACAAACGTTGCTCAATTTCATCGGGTTGAAGCCCCACTCCTGGGGGGATTTGGTCTAACAATCCCCGCTCAATCAACAGGGGCTCCACCACCTGAAAGGCATCTGCTGCGATGGCGTCTTTCGGGTACTCAGCCCGAATGCGGTCCCAAATCTGCATGACATCGTCCTCCTTGCCCTCCTTCATCCCGATGAGGCACAGGTCCACGAGCACGTACTTGGTACGGGGTGAATTCGGGAAGTCACGCAGCAGGGCCTCCAACGACGCCCGCGCCTCGCCCAACCGGTTCAACTCGATGAGCGCGCGACCGGATTCATAGCGCGCCTCCGCGATGTAGGGCGATTTCGGGTGCTTCTCGATCAATTCGTTCATCTGCTGAACCAGTCCCGCCCCATTTCCTTGGGCTCCGAGACAAAGTCCCCGCTGAAAACGCGCGTAGTCCGCTTGTTCATTTCCGGACTGGATGACCTCGGCGTAACGGCTGGCCGCTTCCTCGAAACGCTTGCCCACGTAGTAACAATCGGCAGTCCGGAGCAAGGCGTCCCGGGTCTTTTTCGCATCCGTGCCCTTGTCTTCCTTCAAGAAGGCCCGGAACGCGGACAAGGCGTCGGTGTAACTCTTCCGCTTGAAGAGGGCGTAACCGCGTGCGTATTCAGCCTCTGCGTAATAAGGGCTGTTGTAAGCGCCTGGGCTCTTGAGGAATTCTGCGTAATGCCCGGCGGATTCGGTGTAGCGTTTGGCCAAATAATTCAACTCCCCTTGCCAGTAATGGCTCTCGGCGGCGAGTTGAGCATCCAGCGGATAAACCCGCACCTTTTCGAAGAATCGTTCCGAGTCGTCATACTTTCCCGCCCGGAAGAGCTCCACGGCATGGTTGTAGGCCACAAGCTGGTAGGCCCGGCGCACACGGACATCCTTGTCCCGGATTTGGTCTAAGGCCTCCAATGCCCGGGCATAGTTCTTGGAAGTCATGTAGACGTCCAGCAAGAAGCTGTAGGCCTCATCCCGACGCTTTGACTGAGGGAACTCCTCCAGATACCGTTCGAAAGCAGTAATGGCGTCGTCGAAGGGATTGTAGGACAGTTCGAAGGCCAGTTTCGCATGGCTGAAGAGGGCATCCTCCTGGATTTCAGGATCCCAAGTCATGGAAGCTGCCTCTCGAAATGCATTCCGTGCTTTGTCTTTTTCTTCCAGCCCGAGGTAACAGCGGGCCATGTGGTAGTGTGCGTTTTGCGTCATCGCATCCCCTTCGCCGCGGGTCACCAAAGCGAACAGATTGAGCGCTTCGCGCCAATTCTGCTGGTGGTACCTGACATATGCCACCTGGTAAGCAAACGCTCGATTCCGCTCCGATGATGGGGTCCCGTCCCAAGCCAAATCCAAATGAGGCGCGGCCGCATCATAAGCCTGCCGCCGGTACAACGCATCCCCCAACAACCGAGCGATGCCCGGTTTCTGTTTGTCCTTTAACCAATCGGGGTGGGCGAGAACGTCTGGTGCGTAATCGATGAGCGCATCAAACTGCTCGGTTTCATGCAGCAACTGACAGATGTAGATGGGGACCACCCCCCGGAACGCCTCCTCTTGGGCCAACTTCTGGAACCCATCCAAGGCCACCTGGGGTTGACCGGTTAGGTAGGCAATGTGGCTGAAGTAATAGAGGGCAGGAGACGCGTAAGTTCCTCCGGATTCCATGACGGGGATGAGGTCCTTGCGCGCTGATTCCCAATCGCCCTGTTCGAAATGGGCATGTCCGCGCTTGAAGTGCAGTTCAATCTCTTCGGTGCGGTTGAGGTCCTTGGGTCGCAATTGATTGAAGCCGGCCACAGCGTCTTGCCAGCGCTTGCCGGTATAGTAGAATCGAGCGAGCTCCCAAAGTGCTTTGGGGGCAAAGGGGCTGTCCGGATGTTGTTGAACAAACCGGGCAATGCGCTCTGGCGCATCGGGGTGATAGAGCATCATCGCACTCATGGCCGCCTTGAATTCAGCCTCCGTGGCTTCGGGGGTACCGGCCGCAAGATGTCCTTGGGCACGTTGCCATGATTCGAATCCTTGCAGGGCCACAGCGTATTTCTCTTTCTCAAAAGCATCGCGAGCAGCATGCCATTCGCGGGCCTCACGGGAGTTTCCGAGGGACCATTGACCGGAAAGTGGGGAGCCCCAAGCTCCGAAAAGCAGGCCCCCAGCGGTCAAAACAACCGGAACGGTTTTTCGCTTCATGTGGCTAAAATTACCTTGGTGACAACCGCGATTGTTTGGCGGGTTCATTGAGTTCTCAACGAAAAAATGTGCCAATCTGGATGTCCGGGCAAAAAAAAAGCGCTCTCTTGAG
>CAYONT010000031.1:0-21597 GCA_964405405.1 uncultured Comamonadaceae bacterium
CGCCCCGCCCCACACATCTCCTATCTCTTGTCTCAAGCGCAGCGCAGCTGCGCATATTTCAAGCGCTGCGAAGCAGCGTATATCTCAAGCACAGCCCCGCTGCGCCCATCACAATGTCAGCTTGCGGACTCCTCAAGCCCAGCAGATGCTTCAGACAGCCTCCTTTTGATGTAAGCCTTCAATTCCTCGAAGGACATGTTTTTCGTTTCTAGGCTGATTTTGTCCCGGATTTCTCTCATCATCAGGACCGCATCGAAAGATTTCTTACGCTTGTTCATGGTCGGTGTAATGGATCAAATCCTTGGGACTGCGGATTTCTAACAAAGCATATCCCATGCGAAGATTGACAGAATTGTACCCCTTGATTCGCTCTAGGTTGACGATGTGCTTAAAATTCCAACTGGCGAGCACATCCACCTTGTTGATGCTGGCTAAGGCAATGTGGCGGCAGTCCTCCAGGCTTGTCGTTCCTACAACACCGGCCTTGATATAGCTTTGGGCCAAATCCTCCGCATCGTAATTGAACTCTATCCGCTCGAAAGTCCCCACCGGAATCTCATCAAACAGGGAGCGCACCCGAGGGGGCGCATTCAAAAGCTCTAAGTCCAATAGGTCAGAGACTACGAATATCACCCCCCCCTCAACCCAACGATGGAAGAGCAATTGGGTAACATCAGTGAATTCATCATCGAAGTAGCCCCCAACGACGGAAGTATCAATGTAGATGCGCAGCCTCACACACTCAAAGATAGTAGATTACAAGCTCGCAACCCCACTGCCCGCATCCCCCATCTCAGCGCAGCCCCGCCCCACACATCTCCTATCTCTAATCTCCGCGCAGCCCCGCTGCGCCCATCTCTTATCTCAAGCGCTGCGCAGCAGCGCCTATCTCAAGCGCAGCCCTGCTGCGCTCATTTCCCATCTCCCTCCTCCCCATACCGATACCCCGGCCCCCCGTACCCATAACCATAGCCGTACCCATATCCATAACCATAGCCGTACTTGTAAGCGTACTTCGCGTAATAGTACTGCCAACGGCGCATCCTGATGTTGTTGAGGATGAATGAGGCGCGCAGGTTGTTTTGCTGAAGGACCTCCTCGAGGTGGCGGATGCTGCGCTTGGAGGACTTTTCCGTGTTCGTGACCAGCAGGCCGGTGTCTGCTTGGGACATGAGGACCAAGGCGTCGCTGATGAGGAGGATGGGCGGGGTGTCGAGGATCACGTAGTCAAACCGCTCGCGGAGCTGGACCAGCAGGTCCCGGGTGGCTTCGCTGAGGACCAGCTCGGAAGCATTGGGCGGGACCGGGCCGGCGGTGAGGACCTTCAGGTTGTCCACAGGGCCGGGGCGAAGCGCTTCATCCAGGGTGCAGCGCCCGATGAGTACCGTGGAGAGACCCTGGGTGTTTGTGAGTTGCAAGTTCTTGTGCACCTTGGGCTTGTGCATGTCAAAGTCGCAGATGACGACCTTTTTGCCCGCCTTGGCGAGGATGGTGGACAGGTTCGTCGAAGTGAACGTCTTGCCCTCGCTGGGGTGGAGGGAGCTGATGAGAATCGTCTTCGAACCCTGCTGGGTCAGCATGTACTGCAGGTTCGTCCGGATGGCCCGGAACGCTTCGGTGACCTGGGAGCGGCTGTCCGCCAGGATGGAGATGGGTTGCGTCTCGATGTCCGGATAGTGCGGGATGCCGCCGATGACCGGCAGGTCTGAGATCTCCCGCAGTTCGCTCGTGCTTTCGATTCGTTCGAAGAACAGCATCCGCACCAGGGCAATCGCCAGGGCGATGAGCAAACCGATGCCTGTGTAAGTCCAAATCGTCCTCCCCTTGTCCGGTCCGACCACCCCCCCATACCGCGCCCGCTCGATGAGCGAAGCCTCCGGGGCGATGCCGGCGCGCGCGATGATGGTGGATGCCTTGGAGTTCAGGAGAAACACGTACAGTTCTTCGTTCACGAGCAGCTTGCGCTCCATGCTCAAGATGTCCCGTTGGGTCGCGGGCAGGTCGCCGAGACGGGCTTCTAGGTCACGGATTTGGCCTGCCAAATCGCTCCGCTGGCTGACCAGGGCCTGGCGCGTATCCTCGATGTACCGGGAAATGCTGAAGCGGACGTTGCTGATGGTCGAATCGATGCGGCGGATGGCGAAGTTGTCCTCGGTCACGTCCAGCAACATGCCGGCGCGGGAGGTCCGGAGGGTGAAGAGGGAGTTCACCTGTTGGATGAGGAGCTGGTCCTCCTCGAAGAGGTAGGTGGTCGGGGGCAGGCCCTGGCCATCGTCGCCCGAGAGCAGGTAGCGCTGTAGGGACTTCATGGCCTCGAGCCGCAGGTCCAGCTGGCGCTGGGCGGTCTCGAGTTCGACGAGGGAGTTGAAGAACTCGTTCTGTTCCCGGCTCAGGTCCAGCACCTTGTTCGCTTCCTTGAACCGATCGACCATGCGCTCCAGGCTGTCCATGATGGACACCAGTTCCTCGAGCTGGACGTCGATGAAGGTCTCGGTGCGCAGGCTCGCCGACAGCCGGGCCTCCTTGGTGTAATCAATGTAGGTGGAGGCCAAAGTGTCCAAAAACTGCTTGCTCCGCCCCGCGAGGGTGCTGCTCACCTCCAGGGTCAGGATGCTCGTGCGGTCCACGTTGGTCACCTTGAGGTTGGAGCGGAACTGCTCGACGCGGAGGTTCCGGTTGTAGGCATGGATGCGGAAGTGCTGCTTGCGGGCCTGGTCCAAGGCGTCTTCGTTGGGGGCGTCGCGTTGGGCGGGGATGGGGGCGTCTCCCCAGGCCGCAGGCACGGGTTGCCCCCGGTTGGAGCGCCGGGTCAGGATGGCTGGATCGGTGAGGTACACGGTCAAGGCCAAATCCGGTCCCTGAATGCGCTCTCCGAACTCCCGGACTTCGCTCACGTCCTTCCCATCCGGTCGGGTGTACTCGATCCGGTAATGTTGGTCGTCCTGGATGAACAAATCAATGGGGGCCCCCAACAACTCCGGCAGGAACATCTCGGGTTCCACCTCGATTTTGAGGTTGCCGAACCCCGGGACTTGGGTGGTTCGGATTCGGCCTACAAAAAAGTAGTCCAAGGGTTGGTCCAGCAGGTCCACCGCCCGACCGATGAGGTCATAAGACTGCAGAATCCGCTGCTGGTTCTGCACGTCGTTGCTCAGGCTCTGGGCGCCAATGGCCCCCAACATTTGTGCTTGGTAATCGAAGGTTTCCTTGCTCTCCAATAGCAATTCTGCCGTCGCACTGTGGATGTCCAATTGCCGGTGGGTCGTGAGCCGGCCGATGATGTTGCCCGTTCCCGCGAGAAGGATGATGAGCCACCAATTCCGGGCCAGCAGCTTCAAATAGGGCCGGAGGTCGCTCAGGTTGATGAGTTCCTTGCTTCGTTTCGTGGCGTCGGACATGGTGACGCAATTTCGTTCGAATTGCGCCACTTTCCACAACAGGGCAAGGGATTCCCTTTTGAAGGGGGCACGCCCCGTAACTTCGGAGCATGGAAATGAGCATGGTTTCGTCGGGCTGGCCGGGGATGTCGTCCGAGGCCCGGTTGTGGATCTACGTTGCGGACCAGCCCTTGACTTCGGTCCAACAGGCGGCGCTCGCTTCCCACTTCGATGCGTTCTTGTCCACCTGGGACGCCCACGGCGCTCCGGTCCGGGGCGGCTGGGCCCTGTGCCTCGACCGCGTCTTCCTGCTGGCCGCCGAACCGTCCCCAACCCCTCCCACTGGTTGCGCCATCGACCGCTCGGTAGCATCCCTCCGCACCCTCGGCGACACCCTGGGCGTCGATTGGTTCAACCGACACCATATTATGTATCGCCAGTCGCCCACCGCCCCTTGGGAGCACGCCCAGATCCACGCCTTCTGGGCCCTTCGCAAAGCCGGCCGTGTCACCGACACCACCGAGGTTCTAAACACTTCCGCCGCCACGATGTTCGAATGGCTCCAGTCCCCCGCACCTCGCTTCGCGGACAGTTGGCATGCGCGGATGTGGTGAACACTGGATTTCGTAACCGATTGAATCTTACCCATTTCCTCGTTTCTAAACGGCATCGGCGGTTGTAAAAAGCCATATAAAATAGACCAAACCGCAATACCAACCCCCGGAAATTTGAAGGTATTTCGCTGATTTCGCCAAAAAACGTTGGATTGCTCGGGAGTCTTTGCTACATTTAACGCGCTGACCACATTCTCTTCACACAGATTGTGAGAGGCAACCCAATCGCCTGGGTTACGACTTTCTAGATGCCAGTGCTTCTGGTGCGGGGATGAACCAGGGTGATCGGACGTCTTCGGGTGTTTCAACGGCGTTTTTGCAGGGAGTTACCATCAAGTCGGATTTCTAACCAAAACCAATTCAAACCATGTTCAACTTCTTCAAAAAGTGTTGTGGCACTGCGCTCGCGGTGTTTGCACTTTACTTTGCGATGGGTACGGCGTCGGCGCAATGTGCGACGGAGGCGTACACCGTCACGGTCACCCCGGGCTCTTGGGGCTCCGAGGTTTCTTGGCAGATTTATGACGGCAACAATTTAGTTGCGGGCGGTGTGCCGGGAACTTCCACCGTAAACTTGGGCCCGGGCCAGTTAACTTTCCTGGGAATTGACTCTTTCGGTGATGGCTGGAATGGCGCTCAAGCCACAGTCACCCGGGTTTCCAATGGTGAGGTGATCCTCAGCAACTGGACCTTCACCTCAGGTACCGAAGCAACTGCCACGTTGAACACGGGCAACGTAGCCACGTTGACGGTGACGGCTGGAAGCTGGGCCAGTGAGATTAGCTGGTCGATTACCGACGCAGCAGGAACCACTTGGACCGGCGGCGCCCCCACCACCATAACCCTTTGCAATTTTGCCTCGGGGGCGTTCACGTTCAATGGCGTAGATTCATACTGCGATGGTTGGAACGGAGCAACGGCCACCTTGGTCTGGAATGGCAACACGGTGATGAACGCTTTCACGTTCGCCTCGGGTTGCAACAGTTCCTTCACAGGTTCTGCGTCCTTCGCCGTTCCCGGTTGCATGGACCCGACTGCGCTCAACTACAACCCCGCAGCCACGGAAGACAATGGCTCGTGCTTGTACCCCACTTGCGCCTCTTCGGGCACCTACTGCTACCCGAATGGCATTCCAGCAGCCAGCCCCACGGTCTTCATTGATCACACTTCCATCGCGGGCAACACGGCGGTGCTCTCCTTCTCGCAGGGAAACGTTGAAACGGGTTTCGACCGTCTGCAGATTTACCAGGACTTGCCACTGACCGCAGCCAACCGGATTTATGATTCCGGAACCGCTTTCAATGGCAACCTGAACATCACGGGGCTGAACTTGATTTCGACCACGGGACGGTTCATCGCAACCATCTCCTCAGACGGTTCAGTCGCTTGTGAATCCTTCGGCTACCTGCCCTTCGTTTGGGAGATTTCATGCGAAGTTTTGGGATGCAACGATCCGCTCGCTTGCAACCTGAACCCTGAGGCCACCTACAACGATGGCACTTGCGATTACTCTTGCGTGGGTTGTATGGATCCAACGGCGGCCAACTATGACCCCAACGCGACCCAGCAGAACCCCGGTTCATGTGTTTACTGCGCAGCGGGAACGTACGTGGCTGCTGTGACCATGACGGACAGTGGCAACGACGGATGGGAAGGTGCACAGTACTTCATTTCGAACCTGAGCACAGGCGAAGTGGTTTCGGGTGGATTCGATAACGCTGACGTCAACGTCGGCGGTGTGGCCACGGATTACAACTGCTTGCCATTGGGTTGCTACACCTTCACGGTGGCTGGTGGAACAGGCATCGGTGAAGTGGGTTACACCCTCAACGACCAGTTCGGAACTACCTACCTAACGGGTACGGGTGCCATCACCCAGTACAACGTGGACTTCGGTTTGCAGGGCACTTGCGGTTTCGCAGGTTGCACGGATCCTTACTGCTTCAACTACAACATTTCCGCTACGGTGGACAACGGTTCTTGCATCTGTCCTCCCCCCAACAACGCGTTGGAATTGGCAGAAGCAGTGTTCTGTGGTGCGACGGTAAACGGTACGTTGGCAAACGCAACGGACGAAGACGGTGTGACCGCCTTCCCCGGTTTCTTGTCGGCCATCACCACCCCCGGTGTTTGGTACGAATTCAATGCGACCACGACCCAGCAAGTGATTGTTGACCTCTGCGGCACCCAGTTCGCTGGATTCGCCTCACCGGTTTCCAACACCAAGTTGCACGTCTTCCGCCAATTGGCTGACGGTACGTTGCAGCCGATTGTGAGCAACGACAACACCTGCAACCTGCATGCATCAGCAGCGTTCTTGGCAGAAACCGGCGGCAACTATTTCATCTACGTGAGCAAGGCCGCAACCACGAACACGGGCACCAGCTTCTTGTTGTCGGTGAACTGCGAATCTTGTGCAGGCGAAGTTCCTTTCAACGATGTCTGTGAAGATGCATTCCCACAGTTCTCTGGTGTCACCTTCACCGGATCGGTTTGCTGTGCTTCTTCGCCATCCATTCCTAGCTTCAACGGAAACGCCACCACCACCAACTATGGGGTGTGGTTCACCTTCAACAGCTCGGACTATGACACGTTCTACTTCAACTTGACGAACGTAGACGCTGCGCAGCTCACCTTGACCATCTACACCATTGGTGGTGATTGTTCAACGGTGACCGGTGCTCCGGGTACTGTGGTTGGTTGTGCCTTCACGGGACAGTGTGCGGGATCGATTGAGTCGTTCATTGACTTGGTGCCTGACACGGACTACTACTTCCTCGTGGGAACCACGAATCCGGCAGGTTGTGGTGACTTTGAATTCACCACCACGGGTATCTACCTGGGCTGTACGGATCCGTTGGCTTCGAACTACGACCAACAGGCGACCCAAGACGACGGTACTTGCACTTACAACCAAGCGCCACCAAACGATTTGTGTGCGAACGCGATCACGCTGCCTTGCAACCAGGGCTTCATCCCAGGTTCTTTGGGCGGAGCAACGCCAGACTTGCAGTCTTCGTTGTGCGTGCCCGGTGCACCCCAAGTCACACCATGCGTCACGGCTGTAAACGGTCTCTATCCTGGAACGACCTTCACACCCACCTGCACGGGAGCCACGCAGAACATCACGACCTGTGGATGGGGAAGTGAGTACTCCCGTGTGAACGTTGTGGCGGGTACGACCTATGTTTTTGGGTCTTCGATCTCAACCGACATCTGCACGATTGCGAACAACATCACACCAATCTCAGCGTTCACCGCGGGCATCGGTTCCGTGACCTGGACGGCAACGTTTACGGGAACGGTGCGTTTCTACACCCACATCGCAAACTGTGGAGCACAGAGCACCTGCCGGACGAAGACGGTTTCTTGCGGCGGAGCACCTCCTGCGGCACCCGGTGGCATCTGGTACACCTTTGAGGGAGCAGGCGACTTGACCCAAGTGTACACCTGCGGTTCGAACCTCAACACCAAGATGCACATCTATGCGTCGACCGCTGCGGATTCAAGCTGCAGTGCTCTGGGTTGCGTGGACCAAATCGATGGCACGGTTGCCATCAACGCGGAGAGCTTCGCTGGTTGTGGTTTCTTCGATCAAGACGATGCTTACATCGAGTTCGTGACGGAAGTCGGAACCACTTACTACGTGTACGTGGAAGCAGAAGGCGCCCAGAACGGAAGCATCCAGATCGCCATGGATTGTGAACCAGCAGTCTTTGGTTGCCAAGTGTCTGCGGCTTGCAACTACAACCCCAACGCGAACATTGACGATGGTTCTTGCGAATACACGAGCTGTGCTTGTGTGAACAACCCAAGCGGTACGGGTGTGGTAATCGAAATGACGGATTCGTTCGGTGATGGATGGGTCGGTGGCAACGCCGGTTCACCCGGAGGCTACGAGATCTTGACCCCAACGGGAACGGTCGTAGCATCAGGTAGCATTGACGACGCCCAGTACACTGTGGACGAAGACAACTTCGATGGACCTGAGTTCGGATTGGATGTAACCTGCTTGAGCGATGGGTGCTACACCTTCCGCTTCACGGGAGCTTTCCAGTGGTCTGAGGAACAAGCTTGGGCCTTGGTGGTGGATGGTGTTCAGGTATTGAACGGAGCTCCATCGGGTGATGGTGCGGTTCAAGACTACCAATTCACCATCGGTGATGCGGTTTGTGGTTGTACGGACGATGGCGCTTGCAACTATGACCAAGCCGCTACCGATGACAACGGAACCTGTGAATACACCACCTGCGCGGGTTGCACGGATCCAAACACCTGCACCTGGGAGCCTTTTGCGACCATCGATGACGGTTCTTGCTGCTACGACAACTGCATCACCATCACCATGAACGATTCGTTCGGTGACGGATGGCAGGGATGCCAGATCATCATCACGGACCTCAATGGTCAGGTGATTGTTCAGACGGGCATCCCGAACGGCGGAGGATCTTCTTTGGTCCAGCAGTTCTGCTTGGCTGACGGTTGCTACACCATCTCTTCGACCGATGACACGTTCGACGGTGAGGTAAGCTGGACGGTGACGGGCATCTTCGGTGGTGCCATCAGCGGCGGTTCCAACTTTGCACAGACCTACATGTCAGCCGGTGGAAACAACTGCATCAGCGGCTGCACCATCGCTTGCGCGTGCAACTTCAACCCGGCTGCGAACATCACCAACTTGGCTGCTTGTACGTTTGACAACTGCTCAGGATGTACCTATCCCGATGCTGAGAACTACGATCCTACCGCTGGATCGGATGATGGTTCTTGCACCTTCGATTTGCAGAACCCTTGCCCTGCTGACTTGAACCAAGACGGTTCGGTGACCACGGCTGACTTGCTGCAGTTCTTGGGAGCCTTCGGTACGGTTTGCCAGTAATTCTGGTTTGAATGAATTGAAAAGGCCCGGCGCAAGCCGGGCCTTTTTTTGTTGAAAGACGAGGTTTCTACTTGATTTACAGGCAACCACGGTGGGGGATGGACGTCTCTGTTACGTCAAAAGCCTACATCAAGATGCGTGCCTGGTCCTTGCGGTTTTTCCTTGGTATGTTGGGAACTTGGGCCTGCTGCTTTTGGGCACATTCACAGTTTGTGGTGGTTACAAATGATTTGGCCTTGGAAACGGACCACACATCCGGGTATTTGGGGTCTGGGGTGAGTTTTGCGGATTTCAATGGGGATGGTTGGGACGATTTGACCTTCGGACACCATGCAGGTGCCATGCGCTTCTATGCTGGGACGGGATTGGATTTCGTTGAAGTGGATTTGGGCATCGAACTTGGGGCTGCCGAAGTGAAGAGTTTGTTGTGGGCGGACATCGAAAACGATGGGGATCAAGACCTCTTTGTCGCTGTAAGGCTGGGGCCCAACCGCATGTTTCTCAACCAGGGCAACATGGCGTTCTTGGATGTCTCCGGAACCTGTGGCATCGGACAGACGGCAACCCGCGCATACGGAGCGTGCTTCGGGGATTACAACGCGGATGGCTATTTAGATTTGTTCATCGCCAATTACAACTACAATGCCACGGTGGATTTTCCACACAACGAGTTGTACCGGAACAATGGGGACGGAACGTTTACCAATGTCACCTTTTCAAGTGGTGTCATAGGGGAGGTAACCGTTCAGAATTTTCAAGGGCATTGGGTAGATTTCGATGGAGATGGCGTACTGGAGTTGCATGTGGTTCGAGATCGTCATTTGTTCCCCAACCTGCATTATGTCCAGTCAGCACCCGGTGTGTTTGCGAACCAGGCGCCTCAGAACGGATTGAACATCGCCGTGGACGCCATGAGTTCCACGGTGGGGGATTTCGACCGGGATGGAGACCTAGATGTCTTCGTGACAGCGGGTGTGGAGGGGAATGTTCTGTTGCGGAACAACGGGGGCGGGTTTGAGGTCATTTCCAACCAACAGGCTTATCAGGCTGTCCGGGTGAACGAAGTGTGTTGGGCGGGCAACTGGTTGGACATGGACAACGATGGATGGTTGGATTTGCACATCATCGAAGGAACCACCAATTACACGGAATATCCCGCTATACTCAATCAGAACCCTGGCAAGCACAGCCGCATGGTGCGCAACGTGGGGCAGGAGGGAATGGTGGACCATACGCCGCTTATGCCAGACGGGCCATCGGTGTCTTTTGCCTCAGCGGTGGGGGATTACAACAACGATGGGTTTGCGGATTTGGTCTCCCACCGGGTAGGAACGCATGCGGGAGTGCTCGCCGGGGTTCCCAATGGCAACCATTGGATCAAGGTGAGGCCCACGGGCGTGGTTTCCAACCGGGACGCGGTGGGCGCGCGATTGTGGTGCTGGACGGAAGGGGAGGTGATGCTGCGGATGACCTTTTGTGGCGAAAATTATTTGGGCCAAAACAGCCGCTGGCAAATCTTTGGCTTGGGGGAGTATGCCGTGGTGGATTCCTTGGTGGTGGCTTATCCCTCGGGCATTGTGGACCATTATTACAACATCCCGGGAGAAACCATCTTGACCTTGGTGGAAGGAGAAACCCAAGGGGGTGGGGGACCCTTCCCAGCAACTTCGCAGGTTCTGGGCTGCATGTATCCCATGGCTTGTAACTACTCAGCGTCTGCCCAAACGGACAATGGGACCTGCGACTTCAGCTGTCTGTTCGCGGCCCATTGTGGGGAGGGAACGGTATACGATTGGGTGCTGCTGGAGTGTGTTCCAGAACCGGGATGTCCGGGCGATTTGACTTCGGACGGCTTTGTGTCGATCTCGGATTTGCTTGCCTTCCTTGAGTTGTTCGGGTCGGGGTGTCCTTGAGGAGGCAGGTCAAGCCATGAAGGCACCGTTGTTGATGTCCAGGGTGGCACCGGTGATGGAGCGCTGGGAATCGGACATGAGGTAGGCGACCAAGCGAGCGACTTCTTCGGGTTGGGCGAAGCGACCCGTGGGGACGGATTGGGTTTGGTGCTGGATGCACTGGGCGAGGGAGATGCCGCTTTCTTGGGCCATGTCGGATAGGCGGGAAACGGCCATCTCGGTTTCGACCCAGCCGGGGCAGATGGCGTTGACCAGGACGCCTGCGGAGGCCCACTCGAGGGCGAGGCAGCGCATGAGGCCGAGGAGGCCCGTCTTGGCGGCGGCGTAGGCCGTCATCCCAGGGGCGCCGAAGCGGGCCAGGATGCTCGAAGTCAGTAGGAGGTGCCGAGGCCGGTCGGAGGGCGCCGCGAAGAGCCAGGGCCGGGCGGCCATGGCGGTCACGTAGGCGCCCGTCAGGTTCACCCTGAGGATTTCGTCCCAGCGGTCGGCCTCCGGGCCGTCCTCGAAGGCGTTGCCCCCGCCGATGCCGGCATTCGCGAAGACGCCCACCAGCGGATGGCGGGTCAGGTCTGCCGCCTCACTGGCCAGGGCAGACACCAACCACTCCCGATCCGCCACATCCCCCACGAGGCAGACATGTCCGCCATCTCCTAGGGAAGCCCGGACCGACTCCAACGGGGCGTGACGCCGTCCCACCAACAGCACACGAGCCCCCTCCCGGCTGGCCAATTCCCGTGCAGCAGCGGCCCCAATGCCCGTCCCGCCTCCCGTGATCAAGTAACTCTCCATGCAAACAAAGGTACGAGGGGCTGGGGGGATGTAAATTTGGCCTGCAGAAAACGGGAACCCATGCGGCACAATTTGAGCGAAATCACGGCGGTCATCCGCGACCGGCGGAGCATCCAGCCGGAGCAATTTTCCACGCGTGTGGTGCACCGCGAAATCGTTGAGTTGGTACTCTCGAATGCCACTTGGGCGCCAACGCATGGGATGACGCAGCCTTGGCGCTTCACGGCGTACCATGGGGCGGGCATGGCGGTGATCGGGCCGCAGCTGGCCCAGTGGTACCGCGCGGCCACCCCGGAGGAGAAGTTCTCGCAGTCGACGTTCGACAAGCTGGTAGCCCGCGGCGAACGTTGTACGGCGCTGGTGGCGGTGGGCATGGTGCCCGACCCCAATGGGCGCATCCGCGAGCTGGAAGAGATTGAGGCGGTGGCTTGTGCAGTCCAAAACATGTACCTCACATGCACCGCGCACGGGGTGGGTGGATTCTGGTCCACCCCCGGTTGGATGTACCGAGACGAGGTGAAGGCGTTCGTGGGGCTGCCGCCAGAGGGGAAGTTGTTGGGGCTGTTCTACATGGGCTACCCAGCAGGGGAGTGGCCGCAAGGGCACCGGAAGCCGCTGGAGTATGTGACGACCTGGGTGGAGTAAGGCTCAGCGCAATCCCAGCCGGAGCTCGATGGCGGCCACGGTATCGCCGAGCCACAGGCGCACCCTGCCTGCTTGGCCCGGTTGGGACCAGTTCGCCTCGCCCCAATGGGTATCCCCTAGGGTCCTGCTCAGCACACCCCCGAGGTACACGGAGCGGAAGGTCGAGTTGCTGCGTGGCGAGGTCCAGGACCAACCCAATTCCACCATCAGGGGAATGGACCACCAGCGCGTCCGGTTGATGGCGGCGCTGAAGTCGTGGAAGACCGAGTCGCGCAGTTGGGAGCCGGCGGTGAAGACGTCACTGGGTTGGAGATCGAGGGCAAAGCCTGCGCCGGCGTGTAGGCGCTGGGTGGCCGTGAGCGGGACCCGAACGTTGCCCAGCAACGGAATGCGGTAGCGCAAGGTGCGCAACCGAAGCGTATCCTGGACGGTCACCTGCGGCTGCAGGGAATCCGGCGTGAACGCCATCGCCCAATCGGTCCAGAGCCGGTGGTACTGCAACCCTGTGGCGACCGACCAGGACTCCCGGAAGTTGCGCTGCAATCGGACCCCGGCACCGGTTCCCCCCGTGGGAATGAGCCGCAAAGACAGGGGTCCCTCCGCGGCCTCCAGCCCTTCGGCCCCCACCGCCGGCAACAGGGGATGGTATTGGAACACCGCATCCAACTCCCAAGCCCGGAGCACAGGCAACCCGCCCTGCGCCTGCCCACGCTGGCAGTAACCCAGTCCCCCAAGCAAGACCATGAGCCCCGTTACCGCCAGCATGAACCAGCGCAAACCCCGGTGCGGGATGAAGGCCGAACGGGTCCGAGCCGCCAGCAGGTGATTCAGGTGCATCGCCCTTTCCCGGTAGTCCCGGTGCACCCCAAACATCCACTCTCCGGGCTCTCCGGGCTCTCCGGACTCCCCAGAGCCGTCACCCTCTGAACCGGGTTCTTGGTGGGCTTCAAAAGGAATCCCATGCGCCCGCAAATCCGCCTCGAACGCCGCCGCCAGTGCCGCATCGCGGAAGGTGAATACCGTGTACCGGTTGTCTGCCGGGTGAACGAAGGAATTGGTCCAGCGCATGGGATGCAAACCTCGAGCTCCAAAGGTAGGGCCCACAAGCATCCTGCGGGAACAAAAAAGGGCCACCCGAAGGCAGCCCTTTTCCAAGCGCATGGCGCGGGAATTACATGTTCGCAGTGAACGAGAATTCGATGTCGAACTCGTCGTTGATCGCCTTGTCTGCGATGTCCGCAAAGAACTTAGTCGAGCCGTACTTGACGTCGTACAGTGTACGGTCTACAACCACCTTGCCCTTCAAAAAGAGGGAGTTGCCTTCCGACTTCACGGCAGCTGCTTCCGTCGTAAACGGATGCGTGATGCCTTTGATGGTCAGATCGCCGCCGATGGTTACCAATCCACCTTCGCCCATGGTCACGTTCGTCACATTGATGGTGGCTTCGGGGAAGTTTGCAGTTCCGAAGAAGTCATCTGACATCAGGTGTCCTTGCAGCTTGGCAGCATCCTCGCCCTCGAGGTCGATCACTGCAATGGAATTCATGTTGATGTTCAACATCGCGTTGGTGATGTTGCCTCCGGTCACGTTGATCGCGCCGCCGATGGCCTTGATGGTGCCCCGGTGCTCACCTCCGATTTTGCGGCCCGTCCACAGGATTTCCGCCGACGTGGTGTCGATGTTGTAGGTGCCGTCCGTCAACACCACGGCGTTGCTGTCTGCAGCATTCGCATCCGTGGTGGCTTCGGTGTTGTTGTTTCCGCAAGAAGCGAAGAAGAGAGAGGCAGCGAGTGCGGCCAAGGAGAGTTGGATTTTCATAGTTATGAAAAAGGTTTGGTTTTCAAAAGGATGCTGCCCAAAGGCGGCACAAAATTAGACAAGCATTCGTCCATTCCTTCCGCACGATGACCTCAGATTGTTAAAATAAAAGAAAGCGATGCAAGGACATGATTGTCAACGTGTAAGTGCAGACCGGACGGCGCCAGCCAGCACCTTTCCGTCCACCCGTCCCGCCAAGGCCTCTTGCGCCGCGGCCATCACACGCCCCATGTCGCCCATGCCTTGTGCGCCGAGCGAACCGACCAGCGCCTCCACCGCGGTGGCTACCTCTGCATCCGAGAGCGGTTGCGGCATCAGGGCCGCGATGTACTCTCCTTGGGACCGCTCCTCTTGGGCCAAATCCGCCCGCCCTTGTTCGTCATACAGCGCAGCGGTCTCTTGGCGTTGCTTGAGGAGTTTGGCCAGAATGGCGAAGCCTACAGCATCGGGCAGGGCTGCTGGATCGCTTCCATCCTTGGTCGCCTCCAACAAGTACTTGCTTTTCACGTCGCGCAAGGCGGCCAGCCGGTCCTTTTCTCGGTTGCGCATGGCATCCGTGATGCCGGCGTTGATTTGGTCGAAAAGCCCCATGCCTCAGTCCACCGTGTCGTTGAAGAACGCGTTGTTCTTCGTCAGAACCATGTGTACCCGGCCGTTCTCGTCTGCTTCGGGAGAGATGGCGTACTCACTCATGTGGCTTTCGTTGCTTGGCGCCACATCATCGAGCACGATTTTGCGCCGCATGTACGCGGGTTCTTGCTCCAAGCTGGCGTAGCCCAAACTCGTCGACATCTTGCCCCGCAAGTTCCGCAAGCGCTCTTCGCGCTCTCGTTGGCGTGCTTGCATTTCGTCCGAGGAGATTCGGGGTGCCGATGGGCGCGGTGCCGGTGTCGGTTGGGAAGCCAAGGGGGCTTCCACGACCTTCAATTCGAAGGTGTCCTCCTCCGGGGTTGCGGCCGTCGGGGGGGGCGCCACCGGAGTCGGGGTCGGAGCGGGCACCGCCTTCCCGTTGGGTGCGGGCGCGGGTGCTCCCGTAGCTGCCGGCTCTTGCGTCGCCGTCATTTGCCGCACCTCTGCCGGCATTTCCTCCCTGAGGTAAGGGGCATCTGTTGCGACAGGTTCCGGTGCGGTCACAGCCGCTGGAGCAGCGGCCTCAGGCACGATGGTTTCGAAATTCCGCTTTTCGACGCCTACGTTCCAAGCCAGTCCAGCACGGGGAATGGCGTCCAGGGAAGGAGCAGCGGTAGGGGCGACGGCTGGGGCGACGGCTTCGGTTATTTGGGGCGTCCAACCCATCCGGGGGGTCGATGACTCGATGACCGGTGCTGCGACTGGCGCTGCGACGGGTGCCTCAACGAGCGCCGCCGGCTGCGCTACCGCCATCTCTGCCTCCGCGCCATGTTCCTCCATGTAAACCCGAACCTGCTGGCGGCGCGCCTCCTTGTGCGGCGACGTGGCTGCCATGTCCACTCCTTCGAATCCGGTAGCGATCACCGTGACGGAGATTTGGTCTTCCAAAGACAAATCCTCCCCGTAGCCCCAAATGACCTCGGCCGTAGAGCCCGCAGCTTCTTGGATGTGGTCCGTGATTTCGGAAATCTCGTCCATGAGGATCTCCTCCGTTCCGTAGGTGATATTCAGCAGGACGAAGTTGGCGCCCTGGATGTCGAAATCGTTGAGCAACGGCGACTCCAAGGCTTCGAGTACCGCCCGGCGCGCCCGGCCTTCGCCCGCTGCCCGACCTGAACCCATGATCGCCCGGCCGCTGTTGCGCATGACCGTGTTCACGTCGTTCATGTCCACGTTGATTTCCCCCGTCAACGTGATGACCTCTGCGATGCCCTTGGCGGCCGTGCACAGCACGTTGTCTGCATTCGCAAACGCTTGGCGCATGGTCAAGTCGCTGTACAATTCCCGCAGCTTGTCATTGCGGATGATCAGCAGCGTGTCGACTGCATCGCGGATTTCGGCCAAACCCTGTTCCGCCTGGTTCGTCCGGCGCTTGCCTTCAAACTGAAACGGGATGGTCACAATCCCGACGGTCAAGATGTTGAGTTCGCGCAAGGCCCGGGCGATGACGGGAGCGGCACCGGTTCCGGTCCCACCGCCCATGCCCGCCGTGATGAAGACCATGCTCGTGTCCGACCCCACCAACTGGAGCACCTCGTCCAAGCTTTCGATGGCCGCGTTGCGCCCCACCTCGGGCAGGGAGCCCGCGCCGCGACCCTTGGTCAAGGTGACCCCGAGTTGCACCTTGTTGGGCACCGGACTGGCCAGCAAAGCCTGCGCGTCGGTGTTGCACACCACAAAGTCCACACCTTGGATGCCCCGGTTGAACATCGTGTTGACCGCGTTGGAGCCGCCACCACCCACCCCGATGACCTTGATGGGGCTGAGCAGGGGGGAGACCGAGGAAAGAGACTGCGAGGGGGAGAAGTTCACTGACATGGTAGCTGTTGGGGTAGGCAAGGGTAGGCTAGGGGTATCGAAAGGGGCTTCAGCGGCGGCGGTTTTCGCGGGGCAAATCATCGTATTCGTCCTCCATCTCGGTGCCCCTTTGGAAAAAATCCAGGACATCCTTCATTACTTTCTCGTTCATCTTTCGGATGCGATCGAGGAATCTGGACGAGGCTTCGTTCTCCACAAGGGCATCTTCGTCTCCGCCTTCCCCCTCCAACCCCCCTTCGAAGACCACACCGGGTTCGGTTTCGGGTTCTTCGTCTCCGCCGTTCCATACCTCACCGTGTCCGATTTCATCCACATCTGCGGGGATTTCTGGCATTTCCGCAACGGGTTGGCTGCCCCGGTTGAGTACCGCCGGCCCAGCGGGCAGTGGGATGGACTCGAAGCCCTTGATGACGAGCCCGATGCCTGTCGCAAACATGGGACCGGCGGCCGCCTCCTCAGGGCTCTCCACCAGGTACTCGTTGGGCAGACCGATGCGGCAATCCATGCCCGTGATGAAAGAGACCAATTGGGGCAGGTGCCGCAGTTGGGAACCGCCGCCGGTGAGGACGATGCCACCGATGAGCTGGTCCGAGATGCCGGAGTTCCGGATTTCGTAGTTCACCAGCTCGATGATTTCCGTCATCCGGGCCTCGATGATGTGGGCCAAATTCTTCCGACTGATCTCCCGCGGTTCCCGCCCCCGGAGGCCTGGGATGCAGATGATCTCGTTGTCCCGCATCTCATTCGCCAAGGCGGAGCCGAATTGCGTCTTGAGCTTCTCTGCCTGGCGCACCATGATCTGGCATCCGGCCTTGATGTCATCCGTCAGGATGTTGCCACCGAAGGGGATGACGGCCGTGTGCCGAATGATGTGGTCTTGGAAGATGGCGATGTCGGTGGTTCCGCCACCGATGTCCACCAACACGACCCCGGCTTCGAGCTCCTCGTCCGTCAAGACGGCAGCGGCGGAGGCGAGGGGTTCGAGGACGAGCTGGTCCATGCGCAGTCCTGCACGCTCGACGCTGCGAACGATGTGCCGGATGGCGGACATTTGGCCTGTGATGATGTGGAAATTCGCTTCCAACCGCACGCCACAGCGGCCTACGGGATCCTTCACGCCGGGCTCACCATCGACCGTGAAATCCTGGGGCAGGACGTGCAGGATTTCATCGCCGGGCTGCATCACCAGGCGCTGCTGGTCCTCGATGAGCGCCTCGATGTCCTCCACGGAGATCTCGGTTTCGTAGCTGTCGCGGATGCGCATGCCCCGGTGCGCCATGCTTTTGATGTGTTGTCCGGCCACCCCGACGTTCACCACCTGGACTTCGATGCCCGCATTGCGCTCCGCTTCGGCCACCGCCTCGCGGATGGCGGTCACGGTGCGCTCGATGTTCGTGACCACGCCGCGCTGGACACCGAGGGATTCCGCACGGCCATAGCCGAGCAGACGGATTTTCCCGTGGGCATTTCGGGTACCCACGAAACAGGCAATTTTCGTGGTTCCGATGTCCAGCCCTACAATGATGTGCTCTTCGGTGGCGTTCGTGTTCATCCCAGGTGGTTTTGCGGTCAAGAGCGGCGTTGCGCTACGACTTGGTCTTTGAAATTCAGTTGGATGCGCTGGTACTGGTCCAGGTCTCCCCGGTTCAGTTGGGCGCCGTAGAAGGCAGAGAGGTTGCGCAGTTTTTCGTCCAGGCGGCCCAGGTCACCCACCTCCACCCGCAGGTCGCCCACCACGGGGACAATCTCCAATCCGAGGGGGGTCACCAGCACCTGGTCGATGAAGGCAGACCACAGCGGATCGTCGGCGGTGCGCTTCACCAGGGTGATGGCGTGGCGCGCCGCATGGGCGTTGGGCGCATGGATGACCGGCACCCGCGCCGTGAAAAAGGGCGACAAGGGCATCGTCAGGCCCTCCGCATCCACGTACAAGTCCACGGGCGACTCGGGCGTGTGCAACCGGGCGATGGGCTTGCGCTGCGTGACCTCCACATGCAACACGCCATCCAAAGAAGGGTAGATGTTGAGTTTCCCGATGCCACTCAGTCCCGACAGCCAGCTTCGCACTTCTGCCAAGGCCAAACCCGCCACCGGACGCCCCACAATCGAGTCCTGCCGGAGAATGGCCGCCCGAACGGCGTCGGCCTCCACCAGGTACATCCCGTCGAGGGGCTCCACCGTGACCTCGAGTCCGGTGAAGGTTTGCGCCCGACCTTCCCGGATGCCGAGGGTCACCACCACGGCACATCCCGCAACGAGCAGGACGGCAAAAAAGGCGGTGAGGAGGCGGCGAATGCGCATGGCGAAGTCAGGGAAATGAGCCGGGATTTTACCGCGGGTTTTGTGTTTTAATGATATGGTTTGCAATGGGTTGAACCCACCTGTCGATGTCGCCGGCCCCGAGGGTCAGCAGCACGTCCACAGGCCGGTTTTCCACGCTCTCGAATATCTGATGCGGGGCGATGATTTCCTTGTCCGCCAACTGCATCTTATCAAACAGGCATTGTGAATCAATCCCAGAAATGGGTTGTTCCCGGGCGGGATAAATGGGCAACAAAATGGCCCGATCGAGGCGGTCGAGCACCCGGGCGAATTCGGTGAGGTGGTCCCGGGTCCGGGAGTACAGGTGGGGCTGGAAGATGCCGGTCAGGTGGCGGCCCGGGTGGGCAGCGCGGGCGGCTTCGATGGTCCGTTCGAGCTCCACGGGGTGGTGGGCGTAGTCGTCGATGTAGACACAGGTCGGGGTTCGGAGGATGTACTGGAACCGCCGGAGAACGCCCGGGAAGGAGGCGAGGCGCTCCCTCAAGACGTCGGCTTCCAGTCCCGCCCACCAGGCCAAGGTCGAAGCGGCCACGGCGTTCTCGAGGTTGTGGGTGCCGGGGAGGGGGAAGGTGGCGCCGTTCACGACCTCCGCGCCGTCGATCCGCAGGTCGAAGTGGCTCATCCCGTCGACCACCCGGTGCCGGATGGCCGCGTGTCGCAGCCCCGCCCCTTCGCCCGCATCCACGCCGTACCGCTCGCCACGCCAGGTGCCGGGAACCCGGGCGTGGACCAGCAGTTTTTGCTGGGTTTGGCCTGCAAACGCTTGAAATCCAGCGACGAAGGACCCGGCATCGCCGTAGATGTCCAAGTGGTCAGGATCCACGCTCGTGATGGCGGCATGGGTGGGCGTCAGCTGCAGGAAGCTCCGGTCGAATTCGTCCGCCTCCACCACGGTCCAGCGCGGGGCGTCGCCGAGGTAGAGGTTGCTGCGGTGTGCCGCCGCGATGCCGCCCAGGAACGCGTCGCACCCGCCCGGCATCCCCTCCAGCAGGTGGGCGAGCAGCGAGGAGGTGGTGGTCTTCCCGTGCGTCCCGGCCACGGCCAGCGTCGGCCGGTTCCGGGTGATCATCCCCAGCACCTCGCTCCGCTTCCAGCAACGGATGCCTTCTGATTCAAGCCAAACCCGTTGCCCCATGTCCGCCGGAATGGCCGGGGTCCAAACCACCGCCACCTCTGCACTCCACCAATCCCAAGCCGGGAGCGCATCCACCCGCTCATCGAAGGTAACGGCCATGCCCTCGGCCACCAGGTCGTCGATCAAGGGGCTGGGGGTCTTGTCGTACCCTGCCACCTCGCAGCCCCGGTGGTGCAGGTAGCGGGCGATGGCGCTCATGCCGATGCCCCCAATGCCCAGGAAGTACACCCTGCGCGCGAACAACACAGGCAAGTTCCCCGCCTCCCCACCTCCCTCGAATCCCCCCCCGTTCTGCATGTCTCCCATGTCTCCCAAGTCTCCCATGTCTACCATGTTCATTCCATTCCGCTCCGCTCAATGACGTCCACCACTGCCGACGCGGCCTCGGGCCTAGCCCAAGTCCGAATCGCCTCGCCCAAATCCGCCATCCGAGCCGGGTCCGCCAGCAGCGCGGCCACCGTCGACTCCAACTCTGCCACCACCCGCCGGTCCTCCAGCAACACAGCGCCCCCTCCCTCCACCACGGCCTGCGCGTTCCGCGTCTGATGGTCCTCCGCCACCACCGGCGATGGCACCAGCACCGCGGGCTTCCCCAGCAACGTCAGTTCCGCCAGCGACATCGCCCCGGCCCGCGCCGCGATCACGTCCGCCGCGGCATACGCGGCCGGCATGTCCTCGATGTAACCCCGGCACACCACCCAGCTCCTCGCCGTTTCCCGCTCCCCCAGCCAGCGCTCCGAAACATCCCGGTACCGCCCCCCGCACTGCCACAAGATCTGAAAACCGGGCCGGCTGCCCGCGCGCTCGTGCCCCTCCACGATGTGCCGCACGGCAGCATTCATCGAGGCCGCCCCCAGACTTCCTCCCATGACAAACAGCACCGGAACCTCGGGGTCCAAACCCCACTGTGCACACGCTTGCCGCCGCGCCTCCTCCCCGCGTTCCCCCGCCTGTTTTGCGGCTTCAACCACCCTTGCCCGCAGTGGATTCCCCGTCATCACCAATCGATCTGCCGGGAACCAACGTTCCAAGCCGGGCATGCCCGCACAGACAAACGAGACCCTCCGCGCCAGCAACCGGTTGGTGATGCCCGGATGGCTGTTCTGCTCTTGGATCACCGTCGGGATCCCCATGCCTGCTGCCCGAAACAGCAACGGCCCCGACGCAAAACCACCCACCCCCACCGCCACCTCAGGCCGGAAACGCCCCAGCACCTGCCGGGCTTGCCACAGGCTCCTCAGCAGCCGAAAGGGAAAAAGCCAATTGCGCCCACTGCGCCAATTCCGGTCAATTCCTGTGATGTCCAAACCCTCAATCCGATAGCCTGCTGCTGGCACGCGTTCCATCTCCATTCGGCCTTTTGCACCGACAAAGAGGATGTCGCAATCGGGGTACCGCCGCTTGATTTCATCGGCGATGGCAAGGGCCGGCTGGATGTGCCCTCCTGTTCCTCCTCCTGACAAAATGACCCGTTTCATCTCATTCACATTCTATTTCGGTTTCCCCCCATCGTTGCAATCGTCTGTTTCCCATCTCCGCGCGGCGCCAGCCGCGCATCTCCCATCTCCGCGCAGCCCCGCTGCGCTATCTCCTATCTCCGCGCGCAGCGCCATCCGCGCCCTCTTCCCTTCTCGATACCGACAAGATCATCCCGAT
>CAYONT010000031.1:21697-23635 GCA_964405405.1 uncultured Comamonadaceae bacterium
GCGCAGCGCCATCCGCGCCCTCTTCCCTTCTCGATACCGACAAGATCATCCCGATCGCCATACACGTGAAGACCATCGATGTGCCACCGTAGGAAACCAGCGGCAGCGGTTGGCCCGTATTGGGAAAGAGATTCACCGCTACCGCCATGTTGATCATGGCCTGCAATGCGATGAGCCACCCCAACCCCAAGGCGAGCGTCGAGCCGAAGGGGGAGGAACATCGAACAGCCGTCAACACCGCTCGATGGAGGAAAATGAGGTACAGCAACACCAACCCAAAGCCCCCGATCAATGCCCCCCACTCCTCGATGATGAACGCGTAAATCATGTCGGAATAAGGGTGCGGCAGGAAGTTTCGGGAGGTGCCGGTGCCGGGTCCCTTGGGGAGGATGCCTCCCCGCGCCACTGCTACTTGGGCCAAATCCGTCTGCATGTTCATGTCCGCCCGCTCGGTCGCTTCCCCCCCGGTCACCACCGTGCCGGGACCCTCAGCCACGTAGCGTTCCACCCGCGCCTCCCAAGTAGCATAACGTGGGAACACCCGCTTCACCAGATCGGGTTGCAATTGTGCGACCCCGATGACTGCGATTCCAACCATGGCCACCATCCCTACTCCCCGGAGCAGGTGGCGCATGGGCACCCCGCCCACGAACATCATCCCGAACGCCACCACCCCAAGCATCAGAGCCGTGGACAACCCCCCCGGGAGGATGAGACCGCACATCGCAAACGTCATGGCCAGCATGGGCAGCACCCCGTGTTTGAAATCCTGGAGGTACTTTTGTTTGACCTGCAATTGCCGCGCGATGTAGGTGATGAGCATGATTTTCGCGAAATCAGGCGTCTGGATGGTCAATCCGATGTAAGGAATCTCGAGCCACCGATTCGCATTGTTGATGTTGGAGCCGAACGCCAGGGTCAAGATCAGCAGGAGCAGGGCGGGCCACACGAGCACCTGCCCCGCCCTCGCAAAGTACCGGAAGGGGATCCGATGCAGGGTCCACATCGCTGCCCAGCCCAAGGCCAGCAAGAACAATTGCTTGCCGAGGTAGATGGTGGACCCGGCGCCTTTGTAGGCCAAATGCGAAATGGCACTGTACACCGACACAACCGAAATGATGGACAACAGGAACGTCACCATCCATAGGACGCGGTCGCCCTGCAGTTGGCCTCGGGTGAGTTGGCTCCACCGCGATGGGGGAGGAGAGGCTGTGGCGTCCATTGGGGTTACAGGGCGCGAACGGCGGCTTTGAAGGCCCGGCCGCGTTCCTCGTAGTTCCCGAAGAGGTCGAAGCTGGCGCAAGCGGGCGAGAGCAGGACGGTGTGACCCGGCGATGCGAGGTCATACGCAGCTTGGACGGCGGCGGCAGCGGTATCCACCTCGGTGACCGTACTGACCTTATCGGCAAAGGTGGCCCGCAGTTTTGCGTTGTCGCGCCCCAAGCAGACCAGGTGCTCCACCTTGTCCGCGACCAGGTGCAGCAGGGACGTGTAATCGTTCCCTTTGTCCACGCCCCCCGCAATCCAGATGATGGGACCGGGGATGCTCTCCAGGGCGAACCACGCGCTGTTTACGTTGGTGGCCTTCGAGTCGTTGATGAACCGGATGCCGTTGACGCTCTGCACGAATTCCATGCGGTGTTCGATGGCGTCGAACGCCTTGAGACTCTCGCGGATGCTGTCTTTGCGGATCTCGAGGGCACGGCTGGCCACGGAGGCTGCCATGGAGTTTTGCAGGTTGTGTTTGCCCTGCAAGGCCAAATCGCGAATGTTCATGACAAAGGGAGTTTGTGGGGGGGTTGTGAATTCGAATTGTTCGGGATTCCCGTCGGCCAAGGCACAGAGGCCCGCGGGGTTTAGGCCGGCCTGGGCGAGGGTGTCGCGCAGGACGGAGGTGGTGCACTCGGTCGAGAAGGCGACCACGCGGGCGCGGGTGCC
>CAYONT010000032.1:0-23242 GCA_964405405.1 uncultured Comamonadaceae bacterium
GCAGATGAACAGGCACATTTTCTGTTCGTGAGGGACACCCAAGGTCACGAAGTTGCGGGAGGTGTTTTCCTGGAACGACACCTCCCCCCTTCCCATCGCGCAGAGTGGATTTACGCATTGGGGGGCGCCGTCCGAGGGCCTCAATCTGGATTGGCGACCGTCCTGTTGGTGGCCAAAGCGATGGAACAGGCCCGCGAGACAGGCTTCGAGCGGTTTGATTTTGGCGGTTCGCAGGATGCGGGAGTAGATGCTTTTTATGCCGAGTTTGGTGGTGTCAAGCAGGCCAAACTCAGGGCCATGCTATGGAATCCAGGCTGGGGTTTGCCCTTCCGTTGGCTTCGCCCAGACTTGTTTCGATGAGCCTCTGGCTCAACGAACCACGGTCACATCCCCAGCCTGCACAAACGGCTGCGCGTCACAGAGATGCTGGCCAGTGACCACAAAGTAGTAGGTGCCTTCGGGCGCTCCTTCTGACCACCAACTGCGGTTGGGGTCGTTCGTATCAAACATCAAGTTGCCCCAACGGTTGTATACCTGAAGATGGTAGGATGCGAAATCGGTTCCGGGTACCGAACCCAACTCCACCCCCAAATCGTCAAAAAACTGGACGCCGAACCGCTCGTTGCTCCCATCGTTGTTGGGCGAAATGACATTGGGAACCCGGATGTTCACCCCTTGCAAAGGGTCCGAGACGGTCCAATTCAATGGCTCTACCCACGTGATATCGCATGCTTCGTGGTACAAAATGAGGTTGCCCTCGTAGTTTCCCGGTTCAGGGAATTGGAGTGCCCATGGCGTTCCTGATCCTGTACCCCACGGCTCCAAATCCCAGGTTATGGCGTCCGCCCCTGACCCGGTGAAAGAAAACACCATCCACCCCGATGAATCGCACAATGATTGCGGAAGAATCTCGTAACCCACTACAAATGGGTTGATAGGAAGAACTTGAACGTCCGAAGTCAACGTGTCCGGGCAACCTGTTTCCAAGCCTGCGATCAAGGTGACTTCGTAGTTTCCCCAACCAGGGAAAACGTGGTCGGGTTGAGTTTGGGTCGAGGTGGCATTGCCGTATCCAAAGTGCCAAAGAAAGGTCTGCGCATCGGTGGAATTGTTCTCGAACGTCACCTCACCGCCCGAGCAAGGTGGAACAGCCACCTCAAACGCTGCGAATGGCAGCTCGGGCAAGTTCCAATTTGCGGCAGCTTCCCCCCTGCAGCCCCAGGCATTGGCGACCAATGTGACCTCAGCTGCCGCTCCTGCTGGGAACCAAACTTGACTTGGCGTGGAATTCAGTGCCTCACTGGGAACCGGGGACTCCGTTGAAGTTGTGCTGAACAACCAGTTCCAAGTGGCCTCTTCCGGTAGTCCCATGGGAGGAGACAAAGGAATCCACCACCCCCCCTGGGAACAAAATGGGGTGCCTGCCACAATTTCTGGCTCCCAGCTGGGGGCTGCAACTACTTCGAAGACGGTGGATCCCGTGCAATCGCCAGAAGTGTAGAGCAAGGTCACGGTGTAGCTGCCTGGCTCTGGGAACAAAAAGGAAGGCTCGGCCCAATCGCTCACATCGTTTACGAGGCCGGTACCGAAGTCCCATGCGTAGGTTTCGGCGGGATTGGACAGCAAATCAAACGCAACATCCAGCCCGTTGCAAGGAACGACCTCTGCATAGACCGGAGCACTCAAGTTGCACTGCACCACGTCCAATGTAAAATCCCGCAAAATCCGATTGATGAGAATGCCATCCCGCCATTCCTCCACACAGACGCCCAAGGCGAACTTTCCCAAGATCCCGGGAACGCCTTCCAGTATCCCATCTGCACCCACTTCCATTCCCGCCGCGATGCCCAACGGAGCCTCAGGAGAATACCCGGCGGACCATGTGACCGGAACAAATGCTGGCCCAAGCGGTGGATTGGGGATCGGTGCCAAAGGATCCCCACCGAGATAGATGGGACAAATGTTATACGAGAGGGAATCTCCATCGGGATCGGTCGCACTGTTGTCCAAGGCAAAAGGCAGGCCATTGCAAATGAATGCTTGTGGAAGCACATTGAACGAAGGGCACGAATTGGGTTGCGTCACCAAATCACCTCCGGGAATGGATGTGGTCAATGTAAACCCGGTGTCCTCGGGCCCAACCAGATTGACGATGGCAGGAGAACGGCAGCAGCGCTGGTGGCTCAGGACGTAAGGGGCTGCTGAAGGAGCCAGGGCCACTGTGGTGACATAGGTTGCACGTTCGATGCACAAGTCAGGCGGGAGTTCAGCACAACTGTTGGGATCCACGGGCACGATGGACTCCACCAAGGAGGCATTGAACGGGGCGGTTGCTGTTGTGACCAATTGGTTGCCTTGGTAAACAGCGATGGGAATGCTCAAGTCAAAGCCCGTCCCATTCACATTGGCTGAACTGCAATCCCTGTATATGTAACAGCGCAGGGTGTATTGCGCTTGCCCCGTGGTGGTGAATCCGATGAAGGTGTAGGTGAGCTCCCCCCCGAGCAGATGGGTAGCACGCGACGCAATTCCACTGCCCATGAGACAGCAGAGCAATCCCCAGGTGGCAACAAGTTGACCCCGAATCATCTGCCACAATGTACTCCTTTCAGGATACCTTTGAAACATGGTTTGGCACAAATTCTTGGCGGCTTGGGGATGCGTTGCACTTTTCACCCCCGCAGTTCATTCACAACTGGCCCGCGAGGTGGCCGTTCAAGTGCTTCGGTTCGAAAGCCAGGAGGGTCCGTACATCGAAGTGGAGTTGGCGTGGTCAGGTTGTGTTTTTGGGTGGGAAACTTGTGAGGAAGGGGTTCGGAACCGGGTTCAGCTCCAGGTCATTCTGGAAAGTGGCGGTCAGTTGGTAGGCGGCACCAAATTGGTCATGACTGGGTCTGGGTTTCCTGATTCGCAATCCGGTTGCGACAGTCGACAGTACCACATCGAACGCCTTCCTGTTGAACCCATGCCCGTGCGCGTGACCTTGCAACTGCAAGACCTGGTCGACACTGGGGCCCGGCCCATTGAAATCAAACAAGAGCTGAACGTGGGGCGTGCTGAGGGAATCCGAGGCAGCGATTTGATGTTGGTGGCTGCTTCGGCCTACGCGGAGGTTGACCCCGAAAGTCCATCCTCCTTGTCCCGCTCGGGGCTGGAACTGTTGCCCTGGGTAGACAACCGCATCCCCTTGGAGACCCCCAACCTACGTTGTTACGGAGAATGGTATGGGCTCGGGGACATACCCGACTCTTTATTCCTGCTAAAGCTCAGGATTGAGGACTCAGGAGGCTACGTTTTAAAGGGAAGCGAGCGTTTCATCCGCAAATCTATCGCGAACATTGTGCCCTATTTCGAATGGCTGCCTTGGGGGGATTTGGCCTTGCAACCCGGCAATTACCATGTGGTGGCAGAAGCGGCAGGACCGTCGGGTGCAGTTTGGGCGGAGAGCCGGGCTCTGGTCCAAGCCGTGGCTTCGATGCAGGAGGCGGGGATCAACGAGCAGCCCCTTGACTTTGCACTGTCCTTCACAAACCAGGATACCCTGCTCCGACACCTGATGGACCACATGCCGTTGGCGCAGGGTTCTGAGCAGCGTACGATTCGGTGGGTTTTGCCCACCGCGGATTTAGGCCAAATGCAATCATTCCTCACCCATTTTTGGCGTGAGCGGTCGCCAGAGAATCCCCAGGCTGCTTGGCTTGACTATTGCAAACGCATTGCATACGTGAACGATCAATTCGGCGCTTGTCGAAAAGGCATGGGGGCAGATACGGACATGGGGTACGTTTACCTGAAGTACGGACCTCCACATACCCGGGTGCAGCGCCACCACGATACGAACTACTACCCTTATGAGATTTGGCACTATCACCGCGCAGGGCAGTTCACGGACCGACGTTTCCTTTTTTACGCCCCGCATGCTGTTGCGGAGTGCTTCGAGATCCTTCACTCCGACATCATCGGTGAGACCCAAAACGGGGACTGGCTGCACATCTTGCGCAACCGGGAGAACAAGTTGCGCGTATCGGAGAGCCAAACCAATCGGCTCAATCCAAGGGATACCTACTCGCGGGAAGAGCCTGAGGACCTCTTTTTCAACCCGCGCTGATGACTGACTCCCTCGCCCATGTGGCCGTTTGCATTCTCAATTGGAATGGCCGCCGGCATTTGGAAACCTACCTTCCCTCCGTGGTGGAACACAGCGCTGATGCCCAGATTGTGGTCATCGACAATGGCAGCACGGATGATTCTCATGCTTGGGTGTCCTCCCATTTCCCCCACATTCATTGGATTCAACTAATAGAAAATCTAGGGTTTGCGGGAGGGTATAATGCTGGGTTGGCCCAGATTCAGGCACAGTATTTTGTATTGCTCAATTCCGACGTTCGGGTCACGGCGCATTGGATCCCTCCGGTTTTGAGGATGATGGAATCCGATGGCTTCGCGGCATGTCAGCCCAAGATTCGAAATGACTTGGATGTTGAATTGTTCGAATACGCTGGAGCAGCTGGGGGATTTCTGGACCGCGATGGGTTTGCATTTTGTGCTGGTCGCATGTTTGAGGTTTTCGAATCGGATGCTGGTCAATACGATGTCAACCGAGAGGTTTTCTGGGCATCTGGAGCTGCATTGTTCATCCGATCGGATGCGTATCGTGCGGTGGGTGGTTTGGACCCGGATTTTTTCGCCCATATGGAAGAAATTGACTTGTGTTGGAGATTGAAAAACCGCGGGCACAGGGTAGGATATTGCAGTGAATCTGTGGTTTTTCATCTGGGAGGAGGAACCCTTCAAAAGGTCAATCCATTCAAGACCTATCTCAATTTTAGGAACAATCTCTTCCTGTTGCTCAAGAACGACCACCGGCTCGGATGGTGGTTGATTCTGATTCGAAGGATGATTTTGGACGGCGTAGCGGCCCTTCGGTTCTTGACTGAGGGCAACCGTGGATTGTTCCTGGCTGTTTTTCACGCACATGTCTCCTTTTACGGCGCTCTGCGGTCAACCTGGAAAAAGCGAAATGCCGAGAGCCGGGACATCCTCTCAGGGGCCTTTGGCGGTCCCTGTGAACCGCTGAATCCCGCAGGTTGGTATCGCCGAAGCGTTGTTTGGGATTATTTTGTCCGGAGACGGTTAACATTTGATGAGTTGGCAAGTGAAGCCTTCCTGATTTCGGTCAACAGGAAACAACGATAAATAGGATTCGTCCGGTGACAAAGTCCCTTGGGCATGTGGCAGAACGCAGCGGTATTGTTGCCTCATGCAACCATGGCCATTCCGCCTCCGCTCTCCCATCGCCCTGCCATTCTTGGGATTTTGGTTGGGCGAAGTGATGTGCTACCAATGGGTGCACAACAACCCATGGGATGAAGATTCTTCGTGGATTTTAGAGGCTCTGGGTTGGGTGGGGTGTTTGGGGTTGTGCGCAACTTTCCTCCTTCGCACCCGGGGTCGATTGTGGAGCCCGGCTCTTTTCCTCATGGGATGTCTCTTGGGAGGAATGCGGATGTTGCCAACAGTGCAACTTGCTTCCCCCCCTCTCCTTCCAACCCGAAACGCATCTCCTTGGTCTTGTGTAGTTGAACATTGTACCCCCAACCGTTTTGATGGGTTTGATTGCATCGCCATCTGTTCTCACCTACAAGGGGCAAAATCCAAATCACCCAGGCGAATGGCCTTCCGTTCTCGATTTCCTTCGACTGTGGGAACCAGTTGGAGGGGGTGGGGTCGTTGGGTCTCCTGGCGCCAAAGCGCTTCTTTTGACGAACGTGCCTATCAACGATCTCAGGGGGTTTGCGGCCGACTTGAGTGGTTGGCCCCCCCTATTGCATCAGAATCCATGTCTCCAGTTCACTGGGATAGAATCCAAGACATTCAAAATACACATTTCGAATCGATTAGAAATCAACTAGAAAAGGGGATGGCTCGTTTTGGCAATGAACAGGTCAATGGGCTACTTTGGGGGTTGGCAACGGGTAGCAAATCCAAACTAACGCCAGAGGTAAAAAGCCAATTTTCTGGGTTGGGTCTTGCGCATGTGCTTGCCGTGAGTGGATACCATGTTGGATTGGTGGGCGCATTGGCATTCGTCTTGATCCGGTCGCGGTTTAGGGGGCTTCGATGGCTCGGATTGCCCGGCATTTTCGTGGTTTGGTGGTATGTGGGACTCTGCGGATTTCCCGTGTCTGCTATCCGAGCTGCTTTGATGGCTAGCCTTTTTACATTGGGAATACTCATTCGAATTCAATTCCCATCGTTCCATACGTGGTGCCTCGCTGGCTGGGTGGTTGCGCTTGGGTCTCCCCTGGCGTCCGTCCAATTGGGGGCACAGTTGAGTTTCCTTGCCGTCTTGGGAATCTTCTTGGGGCTAGAAATGGCCCTTCCCTTCAAAAAGCGTTGGCAAAGATGGTCCTTGCAGTGGACAACCGTTCCCATTGCTGCACAGTTGGCGACTACACCGCTCACCATTGTTTCCTTTCACACGTTTCCCACCTATTTCCTTCCCGTGAACATGGTCGCAGGTCCGTGGGTCACTTCGATTGGGTATGGACTCGGTTTGGGGTGTTTGGCATCGAATTTGGCCCCTGAACACCCCGAAATGGGTTCGGCCATTTGGACCGCCTTGGTTTTTGTCACCACCCACTTTTTGGATTTTGTCTCGTGGGCGAGCTCCTTGCCCGGTGCACGCTGGGACCTACCGCATTGGAATGAACGTTCTGGCATCTTGCTCGGAGCGGGACTGGCAGCCGCTGCCGTTGGTTTTATCCGACGCGGCACCCCACACCACCAAATTTTGATGGTTTGCTCCATTCTTGCTTTGGGGGCTTTGCCATGGACATTCCAACCCGTGCCCCATGCGGTATATACAACTTCGGGGAATGTACAATGGTCATTGATTCGAGGGAAGACACCGCACTTGAAACTTCGGGCGGCTGATTGGTCCTTAGAATGCCATGAGCATGAAATCAAAACCGCTTTTCTCTCGAAGGATGCTCAATTGATGCCTGAGAACAGTCCACTTGCCGGCATGGCACCCATTGAAAAAAGACAGTGGATTGGGTGGATGCCAGGAGTTTTTTGGGCGCTAAAATGGGACCCTACGGGTTTGGGAAAATGGTCTGTTTATCCGGCATCCTCCAATGAGGCAATTTCCAAAGACAGTACCCTCCTTCCCCATTGGACCCCATGGGTTGCTTGGCAACCCGATGTCTCACAAGGCCCTTGGCACTTAGTTCAACCGGAGTAACTTGCCTACAACTTGGTCCACATAGCCCTCCCACTCTGGGATGTCAGCGATGGGCAGAATGGCATTGACCCGATTGTTTCGGCGAGAGTAAATCGCTTCCACATAAAAGCCGCTCAACTCGAAAATGCAGAGAATGTATCGGTTCTCAACAATGCGCTGGGCCAAACACACCCCATGGTCCCACATGTAGTTGGTTTTCTCATCAAGAGGTAGCCGGTTGAAAGCTTGCAAATCCATGTTTATAGGGTGCTTGTGGCCTTTGATACGTCAAGGTGCTTTGAAGGTTTCAAGTACAGATGCCGTATTTTTCGGCATGCGACGTGTACACTTGGTAGAATGCCCCAGAGATGCTATTCAAGGGTGGCCACATCAAATCAGCACCGAAGAAAAATTGGCCTATTACCGGGCCTTGTTGCGTGTTGGATTTGATACGTTGGACTTGGGCAGCTTTGTGTCGCCGACCTCCATGCCCCAAATGGCAGACACCGCCCAGGTGATTCAACAGTTGGAGTCCGAGGGTTGCATGAAGCAAGGAACCCGTTTGCTCGTGATTGTTGCCAACGAACGCGGTGCGCTCGAAGCTTGCAAATTCTCTTCGATTCAAGATGTAGGATTCCCACTTTCTCTCTCAGAAACCTTTCAAAAGCGCAATACGGGTGCCAATCTCCATGCCGCTTGGGATCGATTGAAGCGTATCAAAGCGGTTTTGGATGACTGTGACAAGCGGCTCGTGGTGTATCTCAGCATGGGCTTCGGCAATCCTTACGGGGAGGAATGGAGCGAAACCCTGCTCATGGACTTTGCTGGAAGATTGGTGGGTGATCTCAACATCGAAGTGATAGCACTCTCCGATACGGTGGGCACCGCCACCCCGCACACCATTCGACAAGCCATGGAGAAGATCATTCCCATGTATCCAGAGGCCATCATAGGTGCGCATTTGCACGCGCCGGCCCATGAGGTTTGGGCCAAAGCAAAAGCAGCCTTGGAGGGAGGCTGCCTTCGATTGGATGGTGCCATCATGGGAATTGGTGGTTGTCCCATGGCACAGAATGACTTGGTTGGGAATTTGGCTACTGAGACCTTGGTTGATGGCTTCGAAGAATTGGGCATTTGGTCGGTTCACGATCGCGGGGCTTGGGAGGAAGCCCAGCGCCTTGCCGCTGTCTTGTTCAACTGATTGGAGTCAGTTCAAACAATACTCAAACGAGTTGAGTTTGAAGCGGTGTCGGTGCAGATAAATCTGCTCAAACTTGAGCGTATCGATGTAAATGCGGTAGTGTTTCATCCGACTGGCTTGATGCTTCGCTTACGCCAAACCATCGACGAATGTTCCCTATGCTTCGATAAAAATTAATCTTTCTTCGGCGTCAACTCATTTACAGCAATTTGGCACCTTTTGGTCATTGGTTTCCGCGACCACTACAAGGTGATGACTGCAATCAAGAGACCCAAGAGTGTGACCACTAGTTTTGCGGCGTTGAACCTGTGGCCATCACCGCTTTCAAAGAGCATAGTTGTCGAAATGTGCAACAGGAATCCTATCAAAACGCCCTGAGAAATCGCCCACAAACTCGGCTGCAGTCTCCAATTGCTGTGAAACAACCATTCAAACAAACCCATTCCCAGCGCAGGCATCAGTCCGAAAACAGCAAGCGCAATCCACCGATTCCCCCTACCCACCCCCATGGCCTGCATCATGCCCATGATGACCACGGCAACGGGAATGTGATGCATGGCGATTCCCAATAGCAACTGAACATCCAATTGAGCCCAACCTGAAACCATGCCATGGTCATGATGGTGTCCTCCGTGATCATGTCCCGCGTGCCCCAATGGCATCGCTTCAATCAGTGCGTGTAAACAAAGGCTCAGAAAAATCGCCCAGGGCATGCCTGTTCCCCGTGGAGTAATTACGTGCTTAGCCTGCTCAGGCTGATCTAGATTGCAGGTGTTGTGGTCATGAACATGCTCTCCAACAGCTGAATGAATATGGCCATGTTCTACCCCTTGGGATAGATATTCTAACAAACCTTGCAGAATGAAGCCTAACAGGACGAAAATCCCCATGGTGCTTGGGGCAGACGCATAGGCTTCAGGTATCAAATGAAGAAAAAGCAGACCTACAATGTAGGCGCCGCCGAAGGTCAAAATCAAAGGCAAACGACTTTCGAGTCTCTTGCCTGAGAGTTCAAATAAAGCGCCCCCTAAAAGAGCGACAGCGAGTAAGACGAGTGATGCAACCCACATGATTCAAACAGAGCGTGCAAATATGATGCAACGCTCTGACGTCTCATCCCATGGTTGTAAAGAATAATTTCCTTTGACCTCGAATGGCTGAAGTTCCGCCTCACGGCACATGGCTTCCAGTGCTTCTCGTGACAACCCCCGAACCCGTTCGACGTGCTGCTCGACATGCCCGTTGGGGCCTTGGACCGAAATGTCCTTTTCAATCCACTCGCCATCCCAACGCCGGTGGATTTCAAAACGCCATGAAGCCCCATTCTGGTCAAGCCTCTCTATGGCTTCATGGGCCACCAAATGAGCCAACACCTGAGGGAGGTTGAGGTAATCGAGGACATAAATGCCCTGCGGTGAAAGCGCATGATGCACACCCGTTAAAACCCTGTGGAGATCAACCAAGCTTTCAAAAAATCCGAAACTGGTGAACAATTGAACCACCGCATCGAATGGTGCCTGGCCTTGAATCAAGGCAGGCAAGTCACGCATATCACCTCTTTTGAAAGCCAAATTGGGAACGGATAACTCCCCAGCCCGTGTCAAGCTGGCTTCGCTCAGGTCAATGCCTAGTGTTTCATAGCCTCTATTGGCAAAGCAAATGGAGTGCCTCCCTGAACCACAACCCAAATCCAAAACCCGAGCAGGTGGTGGAGGAAAATGCCTGCGACACAATGCCCCCACAATTTGTTCGGCTTCCTCTTGATTTCGATGCCCGTAAAGAAGTGGATAGGCTGGAGAATCAAACCAATCTTCAAACCAATTCTCTTTGGTTTTCCACAACCTGTTGGTATTACTCAGTCCCATGGCCCGCAAGTTCCGTCGGAATTGCGGTAGATTCGAACCATGAACGGTGTGATTTGCGCCCAGACCGGACCTGTTTTCGTTTGGCCACCTGGTTCTCGACCGAGTGAAGCCATCCTGGAGTGCAGTTTTCAAGGGAAGATTACAGAGCCAGTAACTGATTTTTTGGTTCTGTGGTTGGAGGAGCGCAGTCAGATGTTTCCAATGCCCACCCGCCAGCGAAAGCGCATCGTCCGGGTCGGGACCGAAATGGTGCAAAACTTGTTCCATCATGCTCCGCTTGGTACGGAGAACGACACCCGTTTCTTGGCCGTTTCGACAGCATCAAGCTGGTTGATTTCAACCTGCAATTGGGTGGATGGCCCCACCAAGGAGATGTTAGCCTCCCGATTGAGGGGACTTCAAGCCCAATCCCCTGAAGAACGGAGAATTGCCCATCGTTCTACGCTCGCACAAGGATCCCGAAGCCGGCATGGAGGCGGAGGGGTGGGGTTTCAAGAAATCCTTCGAAAAACAAATGGCCAACTTCGATTGGAATTCCTACCTTTCGAGCGCAACGCCTGGCTTGCGATATTCACAGCACAGATTGAAGCACCCCATGAATGATTTCCGCTTGGACGGCACATCCAAGACTCCCAAGGTGGAGCTGACGGTCGATCCATTTTCGATGCTCTTATCAGGGCGCTCCATACCAGAGAATTCGATTGAATTCTATCGTCCCTTGATGGACTGGGTGCACGCCCATTGTGGCGCAGACAAGCCTCGCTTGGAGATCAACATTCGATTGGAGTACTTTAACACGAGCTCGAGCAAGTGCCTCATGGACCTGCTGAAAAGGGTAGAAGTCAGTAAGAACGAAGCGGTTGTAAACTGGTTCTATGAGGAGGACGATGAGGACATGTTGGAGGCAGGAGAAGACTACGATGAAATCATCGAGTTGCCTTTCCGACTGATTGCCACTGCATCCAATGGAAATGGGTAGACCGTTTCCGAAATTTATACTGCCCTATCTTTTCAGGAAGTTTTGCAAGCAGCACAATCCAAGCTACGCCTGAAAAGCACCACAAAACCAATAGGTTAAAAGCCTCTGTGGACCACACGCTTCCTGAAACCATTTTGGTTGGTACGTACAACATAGCGTCCCAGGCTGATTCCTTGACCGGATGTTGGTGAATGAATGCGGAGAGTTGCTTGATTCCTTGGTCTGATTGAACCCATCGTTGGTTTCTGTCCGTTTGCATGACCCATTCATAGAGCGCTTCATTGCTGTGTTGGTTACGCATCGACTGCAAATCGGTGCTCAAATTGCGCTTGGATTTGTCCCTCAATCGGAAGCTTTTTTTGTAAACTTCCGCATACATCTTGCGAATGTCTTCCAAGGACGAAGATGCCTGCATTTCGATTCCCCAGCCCTTGAGTTCATCCATCGCCAACTGCCTTTCCCTCTCCCGATCTCGAGGTGCGGAAAGACTCTGCGCTGCTTCATACCAGAAGTCCCTTCTCCAAGCTGCTCTCTCTATTCGATCATCCCAATGGACAAACTGGACATCGTAAGCATTGTTTCTGGCCAATGAAACTGCCAATGCCTCAAATCCCCAACGTGATACCATCAAGTTTCCAACCCATGGGACTTTGTCTTGCGCAGTAAGCAAGGGATTGAAACGATCAAACCGAACAATGGCCCCCCCAAAGAGGATCTGAGGAATAACAAGCAATGGGATCAGAATGTAGATCACCTTGGCACTCTGGAACGCTGAAGAGACTACCAACCCCAGCATGTTACCAAAGACGCTCACACTGAACAAAACAGCAAATAGTGTGAGCATCGCTTCCCACCCCGGTATTCTCATCACAACTACTGAAACAATGACATAAGCCGCCGTTTGAAAAATCGACATCGTGATCACGGTGCTTGATTTTGCCGCTAAGTAGGCTGCCCAACTCAGATGTAAGAAACGTTCTCGACGCAAAAGAGGCCGGTCCCGTAAGATTTCTTCTGCACTTACGCTCAGTCCCATAAAGAACGCAACGATGACCGAGATGAACAAAAAAGGAGGTATGTTCTCACTCAATCCATAGCTGTATGCCATACTGGGGTCATGAAATCGGGTGAATCCCGCCAAGAGGAGCGCAAGGAGAGGCGCCTCCACGAAGTTGATCAAACCGTAGGTTCTGTTTTTTGCCTTCGAGTGGACGTCTCGTGTGAGAAAGGTCCAGTACTGCTGTATCCATCGGGGTGCCTGGATCGATGAGGGTGCTCGGTTTTCTTCGCCATGACGAACAAATGCGGATGGAAGCACCTCTCCCCTTTCCTTCTCTGGCTCACTTCGTTCCGGATCCAACCGATGAAGTCGATGCATACCATACCAATCTTGAGGTGCAACCCTTCTTAATTCGGTGCTGTTGCCCCATTCATCGACGACCTTTGCCTCCACCAGGGTGAAAATCTGTTCTGGATTGACGTTTCCACATTGATCACACAGAATTTCCGTGGGATTCACCTGGTTTGACAATCGTTTGAAGTAGGGTACGCTTTCGAGCGGATTGCCATCAAAAATCAAGTAGCCTCCGACATCTAGGACCAGCAGACGGTCAAACAACTTGAAAATGTCCGAGCTAGGTTGATGAATGACGACAAAAATGAGTTGTCCCCGGTGGGTCAATTCTTTGAGCAAATCCATGATTTGCTCACTATCTCGGCTAGACAATCCGCTCGTAGGCTCGTCAACAAAGAGAACCAGGGGTTCCCGAACCAGTTCCAATGCGATGTTCAGTCGTTTCCGTTGCCCTCCAGAAATTGTCTTGTCCAACAAGGAACCCACACGAAGGTTTCGAACTTCCCAGAGCCCCAGTCTACGCAAGGTTGAATCAACACGCTCGTCCAGTTCGCGACTTGTCGCATCACGAAGGCTTAACCGAGCGCTGTAATATAGATTGTCGCGAACGGAGAGCTCACCGATCAAGACATCTTCTTGTGCGATGTAGCCGAGACATCCCGCAGTTGCCTCGTGGTCCGTGTGAACATCTCGTCCATTCAGAAAGACCTGTCCGGTGGTCGGAGTGAGGTTCCCATTGAGCAAATTAAGCAACGTGGATTTTCCCGAACCACTGGCGCCCATGATGCCCACCAGTCTCCCTGAACGTTCTGAAATGTCGAGCTTGTGAATGGCCGTGCTATCCGGCTGATTGAAAGAGAATGTCAAATCAAAGGCCTCAAAATGAAGCCGTTTCTTGGGTTCTGAGGCAAGAAAGGACTGAACGAGATCGCTAAAGAACAAGGAATGCCCCGATGCATCGCGTAAAACAGCACCGGGAGACATGGGAGCAATGACCCCTTGAGCCAGGGGTTGAGAATTGAGCCTCAGTTCGCTGTGACCGAAGTACTTCACAAAGAAAAGGTCCTCATACCCCACTTGAATCCCCACCAAAACCCCATGATCATGCCCTAGGGTGCGAATGAAGGTTTTCTCAAATCCCTCCATCTCTTCCGGAAAATGAGCGGTAACCAAAGCCCTCATGTCCGTGACTGCGGGTGTGGGAATGTGCATACCGCTCGCGGCGAGTTCCAAGAAGGTCTCATCTCCCGATATGGTACCGGTATCCCGCGCAAACTCAGCGAGTCTGATGAATACCATCATCCGGTCTCTTAACGCCAGTTCTTTGTTAATCTCTGCGCAAGTGCGCAACAATTTCACCGAGCGCTTGGCTAAGATTTTGGCTTCTCGTTCTTGAGCATCGTTAGAAGGCAAAACTGGGGCTGTAGGCAACACCATGCCCTTTGTAGCTGGTTTCCCATTCAATTGGGCCAGTTCTTGGTCGTATTGCCGCAAGTAATGTTCACCCAGTTGCAGCGTCAGCCTTCCCCGTAGATACCGACTGGCTGATTGCCTTCCCAACATGGCATCACGACCGCTCCTACCAGCTGCGAACAAGGCAAAAAGACGCATCAAAGCGTCCAACATTTGGGTGGTCATCATGCCCGTTCCTACGAAGTTCAGGCACAAGGGGTTTCAGTCTATTAGCCCACCCGGGTGGCGCAGGCCCTCCTCGTCATTGCTGTCGTTCAAAGCACCCTTTGTCAGGTTGACCAACAGCACGAGGCAAACCATCCAAATCTCGAGAGATTGAAAAGTTGGAACCTCCACCATCCCAGGCGGTCCCGTTGGAGATAAGATGAAAATCACGATCCAGAACCGACGCGAAAGGGGGCTGCAATCCATCTGAGCAATTGATCAAAAGACCAGGTGGAAACGCACCATCATCGCCATCAACCGCCGAATTGAAAAAAACTCCTCCCGAAGGGGGAGCTAACAAATCTGCTGCCAACTCATCAAAATCTGGCAGCCCTGCGTTATTGCCCCAAACGATGCAATTGCGAAATTGGGAACCATCGAGCGACCGGATTTGGGTCGTGCCATTGATATCCTCATACCAGTCATTGAAGAAAACTGTGGGTGCTTCTCTCACCCCTTCCGACCAATAGTTGGCAAAGGTGCAGTGGTCCAATCGATAAACACCTCCCAAGGTAAATGCCGCAGCAGATTGGCCACAATCATAGATCAGATTGTTATAACCTTGAATGACACCGCCTTGGGCGTACAACCCAATGGCTGACATGTTGAATATCCGGGTATTGGTCAAACGGAGTGCGTAGCCGCTGGAAACGCCAACTGTATCCACTTGGATTCCAATTGTGCCATTCTTGACAATGGCGTAATCAATGTTTGAGTTTTTGCTTCCGTACAACCAAATTCCGCCCCGGGCCACCGTTACTGCGTCTATTCCGTACTCAGTTTCGTAGGAAAAGTTCAGTTCCACTCCCCATTGACCCGGAACATCGGCATACTCAGGTTCCAATCGGTCTCCCTGGAAAACAACTTCGGAACCCAACAATCCCTCCACATCGAGTGTCCCTTGGTTGATGAGCAATCCTCCTCCGGAATGGACATAAACATGGGTTCCTGCGAGAATTCGGAGTGAACAGTCTTTGTCCACTTCTACGATGCCATAGATCACGTGAGGTTTGTCAGCCGACCAAACCGAAGGACAAGGCAAGGTCTCGATTTGGTCCAATCCACCGTGGAAATATGCATTTTGTCCCCATGCGTTCAAAATAACTTCTTGGATGACGCCGGTGCGTTTTACTTCGATGGCATCTTCTATCACAAAAGGAAGAATGCCATTGTTCGGGTCAACCGTTACCTCAACGAACACCCAAAGGCTGTCACCGGCGGACAGAGTTAGGTTTTCCACCCGGTAACCTGGAATTCCGTCTACATTCATCCGGAATTGTGATTGAGGTCCCTCCCTAAGCCCAATGGATTGGATATGAATTGCATCCTCGTTCCCATTGAAAATTTTCAATGGGAGGGTCACCGATCCAATGGTAGTAAAAACCGTATCAAACAGCAGGGTGTCAGCGGAAAAACTCAATCGATCATTGGGGTCATCACTGAAGCGCTCTGGGCGACAACCAGTTCCCCAAAACCACAAGATTCCCAGAAAGAACAGGGAAGTTGCTTGAACCGAAAGCAAAAATGGGCGCTGTGCACCCAACTGAGCAGCCCAATGTGCTGGCCTGACATGTCGGGTAGCCCAATCCATTATCAACCCAGGTAGCTTTTCAGGATTTTGCTGCGGCTGGTATGTTTGAGCCTGCGAATGGCCTTCTCTTTGATCTGCCTAACCCGCTCACGGGTCAAGTCAAACCTTTCTCCAATTTCTTCCAAGGTCATGGGGTGTTCCCCATTGAGACCGAAGTACAATCGAATCACATCCCCTTCACGCGGCGTCAAGGTGCGAAGTGATCGCTCAATCTCCTTGCGAAGCGATTCGTTCATGAGATCTGTGTCCGGAGATGGGGTGTCACCCGTCTTCATGACATCGTACATGTTGCTGGAGCTTTCGTCCCCGTCTTTCAACGGTGCATCCATGGACACGTGCCGACCCGCATTTTTCAAGCTCTGCTTCACCTCGTCCAAAGTCATGTCCAGCACCTCGGCCAATTCTGCTGTCGTTGGTGTCCGTTCAAACTCTTGTTCCAATCGCGCCAGAGCCTTGTTGATCTTATTGATTGAACCAATTTTGTTTAAGGGCAGGCGGACAATTCGGCTCTGCTCGGCCAACGCTTGCAAAATACTCTGACGAATCCACCATACCGCATAGGAAATGAACTTAAAGCCCCGGGTTTCGTCGAACCTTTGAGCGGCTTTGATCAGGCCCAAATTGCCTTCATTGATCAAGTCTGGAAGCGACAGACCTTGGTTTTGGTATTGTTTTGACACCGAAACCACGAACCTTAGATTTGCCTTGGTCAGCTTCTCCAGCGCTGCTTGATCCCCCTGCTTGATGCGGCGGGCGAGCTCCACTTCCTCCTCAGCCGTGATGAGATCCACCCGGCCGATTTCCTGCAAATACTTGTCCAGTGAAGCGGTTTCTCTGTTCGTTACTTGCTTGGTAATCTTGAGTTGCCTCATGATGAATGGGTTCTTGTTGTGAGATAAAAGTCAGACATCTTCGCCCCAACCCAACGCACTTTGGAACAAACAATTGTGGGAAAAGCCTCGGAGAGAGTCCTCCGAGGCTTTTCCTACCTCTTTCAATCCCGATCAAAGCGACGTTCGCCGCGATCTCTGCGTTCGCCCCGATCTCCGCGGTCTCGACGGTCTCCTCGGTCTCCTCGGTCTCCCCGTGGCCGCTCCTCCCGCTCGACGTACCCCTCAGGCTTGGGGAGCAACGCCTTCCGGCTTAACTTGATTTTGCCAGTCTTTGCATCACGACCCACCACCTGGAACTTGACCAACTCCCCCTCCTTGATTACATCTTCCACTTGGTCCACTCGCTTCCAGTCTAACTCAGAGACGTGCAACAATCCATCTTGTCCAGGGATCACCTCAACAAAGGCGCCGTATGGCATGATGCTCTTCACCCGACCTTCATAGATTTCGCCAATCTCCACGGTAGGCGGGAAAGCAATGCCCCGGATTCGGGTCAGAGCGGCTTCAATGGCTGCTTTGTCGGAGGCTGCGATTTCAACCCAACCCTTTCCATCCCGGTCCTCAATGCTGATGGTTGTGCCTGTGGTGGCTTGAATTTCCTGAATGATTTTTCCTCCTGGACCAATGATCGGACCGATGGATTCCCCAGGAACCTCCAATGTGACAATGCGCGGTGCGTGGTCTTTATAATCCGCGCGGGGCTCAGCGAGGCTGTGCAGCATCTCCTTGCGGATGTGGTGCCTTCCATCCCGGGCTTGTGCCAAAGCTTCGCGAAGCTGTTGGAAACTCAAGCCCTTGATTTTGATGTCCATCTGGCAAGCCGTGATGCCGTGCTCGGTGCCACAAACCTTGAAATCCATATCTCCCAAATGGTCCTCGTCGCCCAAAATGTCGGAGAGTACGACGTACTTACCCGACTCCTTGTCTGTGATCAGGCCCATGGCAATGCCAGAAACCGGTGCGGTGATTTTGACACCACCGTCCATCAAAGCCAGTGTACCGGCACATACCGTGGCCATGGAAGATGAACCGTTCGATTCGAGGATATCACTGACAATTCGGATGGTGTAAGGACAAACTTCGACGGAAGGAAGCACGGGCTTCAAAGCGCGCAAGGCGAGGTTTCCGTGCCCAATTTCTCGGCGGCTCGTGCCGCGCAATGGCCGCTCTTCCCCTGTGGAGAAGGGTGGAAAATTGTAGTGAAGCAGGAATTTCTCTGTCTTCCGAACCAGCGCACCATCGATGAGCTGCTCATCGAGTTTGGTTCCGAGGGTGAGGGTGGTGAGGGACTGCGTCTCTCCTCTGGTGAAGATGGCACTTCCGTGACATCCGGGCAGGTAGTCCACCTCCGTCCAAATGGGACGAATTTCCTCGGGTTTACGACCGTCGAGGCGCGTCCTTTCATTCAAAAGCAAGTCGCGAACCGCCTTCTTCTGCGCATCCCCGATGTACTGCTTCAGCATGAAATCCTTTTCTTTCCGCTCCTCATCCGTCATGGATGCCAAGAATGCATCCTTCAGTGACTTGAATTGCGCCTTGCGCTCCTCCTTCGTGCTTCCTGAACGAGCTGCGTCATAAAACGCATTGTAAAGGGCTGCATTCACACGGGCACGAAGATCCTCGTCATGCCGCTCATGAACGTATTCGCGCTTGGTGCCAAAGTGGCCGGTTTTCTTGGCCAGCTCATTTTGAGCTTCACACTGGGCCTGAATGGCTTTGTGCGCGAATTCAATGGCATCCACCATTTCGTCTTCGGATACCTCCTTCATTTCACCTTCTACCATCACAATGCTGTCAGCACTTCCGGCCACCATGATGTCCATGTCGGCTCGCTCCAATTCTGACCGCAAGGGATTCACGATGAATTGGCCATCTACACGTGCTACACGCACCTCCGATATCGGGCCGTCAAATGGGATGTCACTGACTGCAATGCAAGCAGAAGCGGCAAGCCCTGCCAAACTATCCGGAAGCACCTCGGCATCAGCTGACATCAATTGAATCATCACTTGGGTGCCCGCATGGAAATCTGCCGGAAAAGTGGGACGCAGTGCCCGATCGACAAGCCGCATGATCAGGGTTTCCGTGTCCGAGGGGCGTGCCTCTCTTTTGAAGAAACCGCCAGGGAATCGGCCAGCAGCGGCATATTTTTCGCGGTAATCCACCGTTAAGGGCAGGAAATCAACGTCATCTTTTACCTCGTGGCTAGCCACAACCGTAGCCAACAGCATCGTGTTGCCACATTTAACGACCACGGATCCATGGGCTTGTTTGGCCAGTTTTCCGGTTTCAAGGATGATCTCGCGCCCATTGCCGAGATCGATGGTTTGGTGGTGTACCTGATAGTTCATCCTGTCTTCTGTATGCATCTGTGAGGGCCCGGCCCTTTGCGAAATCGGGCGATAAAAAACGAGACGAAAAAGGCAATCGTTGATCAATTGCCTTCTTCGTCTCGAAACGATTCAATCAACGGCGCAAGCCAAGCTCCGCCACAATGTTCCTGTAACGGGCAATATCATTCGCCTTCAAGTAATCCAACAGCTTGCGACGCTTTCCGACCAATTTGATCAGCGCCCGCTGCGTGTTGAAATCCTTACGGTTCAGCTTAAGGTGTTCAGTCAAATGGGAAATGCGGTACGAGAACATCGCAACCTGCGCTTCAGGGCTGCCGGTGTCTGCGGCTCCTTTGCCATGCTTGACAAAGAACTCTTTCTTTTTTTCTGCGTCCAAATAGTACATTTCGAAATCGATGGATGTTCGTGATGCGGTTTAAAGGCGGGCAAAGGTAGAACAAGAATTCCGCTTATCCAACCGATTCCGCCTCTGGTTCAAAATCGTGCATCGCGTGCAGGAAAAATGACAGACGTTCTTTAAGCTGTTTGCGCTCAACGATGGCATCCAAGAACCCATGCTCCAGCAAAAACTCAGACCGCTGGAATCCTTCTGGAAGGTCTTTGCCAATGGTTTCTCTGACAACGCGGGGCCCTGCAAATCCGATCAGGGCATTGGGTTCGGCGATGTTTAAGTCACCGAGCATGGCAAATGAGGCCGTCACACCGCCTGTGGTCGGATCCGTAAGTACTGAGATGTAGGGCAATCCGGCTTTTGCGAGCAGGGAAAGGCGGGCACTTGTCTTCGCCATTTGCATCAGACTCAGTCCCGCCTCCATCATCCGCGCTCCTCCCGATTTGCTGATGCAGATAAAGGGGCATTGCTTTTTCAGGGCCAAATCCACCCCCCGCGCAATCTTCTCCCCCACCACAGACCCCATGGACCCCCCAATGAAGTTGAAATCCATACAACTAATTACCACGGGCATTCCGTCCAAATGTCCTGAAGCGGTGCGGAGGGCGTCGTGCAATTTCGTCTTTGCTTGTGCTTCTTTCAAGCGGGCGCTGTAGGCCTTGGTGTCTCGGAACTCTAGCGGATCCGTTGGGTCCATCTTGGCAGCGATTTCCCGGAACTTTCCATCGTCGAACAACAGTTCGAAGTAAACAGCGCTGCCTATCCTTTCGTGATGTCCACAATGGTTGCAGACATGTAAGGTGGCGGCGTGTTCTTGGGAGGTGACCATGGTCTTGCAACCTGGACATTGGTACCATGCGCCTTCCGGAATTTCCTTCTTCTCGGCGCTTTTTGTGGTAATTCCCTCTTGTCTTCTCTTAAACCATCCCATCTTCAGCGTTTTTGAGGGTTCGAAGTTACGCGGCTTGGGCCAGAATCAAAAAGGATGACCGATTCCCAGATGCACCGCACCCCGGGCAGGGTGTTGTCCTACCCACCGGTCACCTGAGCGCAGGCCGGGGTCGTGGAGCCTGAGTCCTGCATCCAATCGAAGCAGGAAGAAGTCAAAGTCTAGGCGAAGTCCCAAGCCGGTGTTCCAAGCCAAGCTCTCCCAACGTCCTCCCCTCGACCACGTGGCTTCGTCCGGGGCATTACCTGTGAGCCAAACGTTGCCCGCGTCGGTGAACCAGGCGAGCTGAAGCACCGAAGTGATCGGCTGGCGGAATTCTGCGTTCAGTTCCATCCTGAGGTCCCCTAGCCCTTTGATGACTTCGGTCGGGGCTTCATAACCGGTTGCCCCCGGTCCAAGCCCTCGTGTGGCCCAGCCCCGCAGTCCATTCACTCCCCCACCGTAGAAACTCCGGTCGTAAGGCAGTGTGCCGAAGTTCTCACCTGCCAACCCCAGCCCCGCGAACAACCGGACGGCCCAATGTCCCCTGCGGCCCCGGCCATCCGGTCGGGTTCCCCAACGGACTTCGTCTTCCCACCTGACGAATTGGGCGAACGGGACCGCACCGAAGAGGTAGTGGCCTTCCGGGTCTGTGTCCAGCCCCAGCGAGGGGGAAAGGAGGCGCAGGGTTTGGCCTGCCCACTCCACCGAAATCCGATGTCCCCCCGTGAAACGGGCATCGGGACGCCAGGCCGTACGCCATTGAATACGAGTCAAAGCGGCTGCGTAATCCCTGAACCTGCTGGTCAAAAAATCGTTGTTCTGGGCCCGCAACCACGCTTCGAACGCTTCGGTAGCATCCAGCGCACTGTAGCTCACCTCCAGCAAATCCAATTGGATCATACTGCTTCTCGCAGGGTTTTCAATGAAGGAGAAACTGTGCTTATACGCAAACGTCTTGCGAATGTAGTCCGGACGGGACTCCCGGCGAAATCCCAAGATGAACTCGGAACGCGCTGCATTGGAGGGGCGCATGCGATTCAACCCGATGGGGGGTATGCCTAAAATCGAATAATGCGCCTCCAACGACCATTCACCGCTGTTCGGAACCAAGGATGCCTCCGTGTAACTGAAGGGCTGGGTGGAAGCGATGCCCCCACTTCCCGCCAACTGGAATATGTCCCCCCTGCCCGAGACATTGCGGTCCGTCCAAGTTACCCGCGCCAAGGGACCATAGCGCGCATCGGTTCGCGTGAAGTCGATTTCGGTCTCAAACCCGAACCGTTCTCGCTGCCAGAGGGAGATGTCCAAATCCAACCAGTGGGTGCCCTCCCGGTCTACCCGGGTGGCAGTGGGCATTTCCACCCGCGCCAAGGCCGGCAACCGCATGAGCCTGCGGTAGCTCTCCTCGAGCACCCGTTGGTTGTATCGCATGCCCGTTTCCACCGAAATGAGATGGTCCAACACTTCCGGTCGGAGGGGCTTGAACAAGCCTTCCTCCGCCTCTCGAATTCGAATTTCGCCGAAACGTGCGGTCGCATGGGGTACATCGATGATCCCTCCGGTCAGGGTGACCTTCTGGGGACGAATGATGACCGTAAGGTCGACTTCGTGCTTGCCGGAGCCACCGGCCTCCAAAGTATCTGCGAGAAACGAAATGAAGGCTTCTGCGAAATCAGCGTACCCCATGGACTGCAAGCGAACCGCCATGGCGATCCGTTCGGTCTCCAGAAAATCCGCATCGAAAGGGCGGCCGGACACGATGGGACTTGTGGGTGCCACGTCCTGCTGCGCAATGCCACTGCCTTCCAACTGCCAGTCCACTGAACCGATGCGCCACAAAGGCCCGGTGTAGACTTGGTAGGACAGCGCCACCCGCCGTGGCGCAATGGTGTCGACATGAACCTGGACCTGAGCTCCCAGGAATCCCGTCCGGTGCGCAAGGGCCTCCAAACTCCGACGCGTCCGCTCTGTTGCATCGAAATCCACGGCGACGGGCGGCTCGCCGAACGACCTGGCCAACCCGTAACGCAGTCCTCCCGGACCCTTTCCTCGCTGCGCCCTGGTCTCCAGCCGCCGCTGAAGCACCTCTTCCCGGACGGCGTTGTGCGCCCGCAGGTGCAACCGAACCCCGAGGGTTCGACGGTTCAAGGACTGCCGAAGCACCGAATTCGCATCCGGCAAAACAACGGCTCGATCAATCGTTCCCGACATGGAGTCGGAAGGGAACTGCCAATCGATGGATTGCTTGTCCAAGAGCATTTGGCCTTCAGGCAAAGAACGCGTGAGAGAACAGCCCGTGAAGAGAATTCCTGCGACGGCCGCGGCTGTCCACCTGTTGAAGATGCGCTGGCTGCGGCCCGAGCCGTACCTTCGCAAGCACATGGTCACCAACGAGGAAATCAAAGCCATCCGGGCCCTGAAAGACCGCAAATCCCGGCATGCAGCAGGGCGCTTCGTCGTGGAAGGCGTCAAGGGGGTCATGGAGTTGTGCGCCAGTGCGTGCGATGTCGTGCGAATATACGCTGAGCCCCGTGTGGAACCCTTTGTGGAAGCGGGTTTGCTCTCGGTTTGGACGGTGGTTTCTGCAGGCCAAATGAAGCGCATGTCAGCCCAGTCCACGCCCCCCGGTATCCTCGCCGTGGCCAGCATCCCCAGGGTTTCGCCGGATTTTTTCCGATGGGAAGGGGGGCCGTTGAACGCATGGTCTCCCCTGCCCGTCATCGTGGTCGCCGATGGAATCCAAGACCCGGGCAACCTCGGAACCCTGATCCGAAGCGCGGA
>CAYONT010000033.1:0-3474 GCA_964405405.1 uncultured Comamonadaceae bacterium
CCCCGCTGTACGAACGAATCGAGCCCACAGCCGCCTTCCGGGAAGCCTTGAACTGAACGTCTTGGCCTGAAAGCAGCACTGGATCGTAGGCCTCGTAGTTGTTGTACCCGTAGGCAAGCGCCATGAAGTAATACTTCTTGTGGTTCACCAAGCGGTTGTCCCCTTGGGCGAAGGCGTCCGTCGTAACCCGGAAGCTGTGGCGAATGCCTTCGTCAGCTCCTTGGGCCATCAGCGTCGGAACGGGCAAGCCCATGGTAGGATCTTGGATGTAGTTGACCACCAAGTTCACCCCATTCACCACGTCGCATTGGGCGATGAGTCGGGCCTTGCTGACATCACTCAGGTCCGAAGGCGAAACCTCATCGTCCGAAAGCTGGTAAATCAAGTATCCCTCGAAGGTGTAGGACCGGCGCAGGCTGTCGTAAGGAACGCCATTGACGTCGGTCTTCGGAATGCCCGGATCAAACTGTACATACTTCTCCTGGTAGTTGTTCGACAAGGGGTTGTCGTTTGTCAGGTACAAGATGAGCTCGTTCTCCAGCTCCTGAATGGTCATGTCCGGTGCATCCGGTCCACTGACGATTTCGAAGCAGTTGTCAAAGAGAGCCTGGGCCTTGTCGTCGGCGATTCGCAACAAGGCCACGGAAGCCTCAGGTCCACCACCCGTTGCCCGGGCCCAAACCACACCCACCGTGATGTTGTTGTAGTCACCAGGCTCCAACGTGAAGGGACCCGCCGCCTGGATGAAACGACGGTCGAAAGGCGGGTTGCCTGCCGTCACTTCGGTCCATGGATCCACCGCGATGCCGCCCGTTCCCCAGTTGAAGGGATCGGATTCTCCTGGGAACATGTAGTCCGCCGATACATCCAGCAGGGCACCGTTCGCTACAGAAACCCCATCCCCTCCGTAGGCCATCTTCTGGCCGTTCTTCCAGATGCCGTTCATGTAGTTGTAGTAGTGGAACGGCGTCTGAGGCTCCCCATTGATGGGGTTGAGGTTGTTGTTGTAGTAAACGAATCGACGCATCCCAAAGCGCTCGTTGTCAGCGACGCCGTCACCGTAGCCGATGCCGATGCCTTCATAGGGAATGCCCAACGAGTCCATGGCATTGGCGAAGTTGGAGGTCAACGGATTGTCGATGCCGTCCGAGTCTTGGTAGGGACCTTCAAAGAAATCGATGCCCACTGCCGGAGGATTGACTCCATAGCCAGGGGAGGACGCAGACGGCTCATCGTCTGCATCGCCGTTGAAGCAGTATCCCAGTCCGCGCTGGACGTCACAACCCACATAATCGTCCACAGCCGTTCCAACGTCAGCGTCCACCCAAACTCCGAAGTAGGTGTTGGTGAGGGTCTGCGTGCCCTGGTTGATGAGCACATAGTTGTAGAACGTCATGTTGTTCACCTCGTCGTTCGTGGAGAACGCAAACGCTTGGGCCCGGATCTCCATGCCGATGGGTTCACCTTGTGACTCCGAGTGTACGTTCCCCTTGTCGTTGAAGATCCAGTAGAAGTTTCGGTCGCCATAGAGAGGCACCAAATCCTCCCGACGGCGCTCCTTGCAGTCGATTTCCTGCAAGAAGTCATACCAAGGATAGTCACCCGAAGAAGGGTCATAAAAGCCGTCCCCGTCGTAGTCCAAGAACGGCGACAAGTAGAAGTCTTGGTTCAGGGCTGTGTTTCCGTGGGCCGGGTAATCGAAGAAGTAGGAAGGAATCGAATAACCGTTGGGGAAGAGCAGGTCAAAGTTGCACGTTGGATCGTTCAAGCAATCGAAATATTGGCGGTGTCGTTCTGCATCCGCACGGGTCGAAATGAAGAACTTGTCGTATTGCGTGCACGTCGATGCATCCACTTCTGCCGTTCCGTCGTTGGTCAACGGTCCCGTCCAGAAGTCATTGCCCTCGCGGAAGCGCAAGGCAGCCAACTTCAACTGCTGGTCCGGGCTGATTCCGCCCATCCACAGCGCACCTGCGTAGAGCGAACTCACCCCGCCATCCTTGGGGACTTCGTATGCAGCTCGGTTGGTGGCCCGGTCTTGCCACATCGAACCACCCGTCTCAATCAAAGCCCGGACATTGTTCCACTCCAAGTCCCGGAGACCCGTCGCGGGCGAGCAAGCTGCCGCACGCGTCTGGGGCTGAGCATTCGCCCCGCCCCCTTGGGGACCGCTTCCGTTTTCGTTGGGCCCTACATACTTGTAAGCCCAAGCTGGCGTCGAAAGCAACGCAGCCAAGAGGAGTAAAGTCGGTTTCATCTTTCGAAATCAGAAATCAGAAGTCAAATTTCACACCCAAACGAATCGTCCTCGGCAAAGAGAGGTTGAACGGATTGTCCACGAACATGCCGTAGTAGTTCCGGAATGACTCCGGATTGTTCTGGCTGTTGATGAGCGGCTGGTACTGAGCTGCCGCGAGGTAGCCATCGTCGTCCGGAATGCCCGTGAAGCGGTACACCGAGTTGATGTTGCGCGTGTTGAGCAAATTGCCGATCCAGAGGTAGATGTTGAGGTTGGCGTATTTGGCATTCTCACCCTCCCCTTTATAAGCGATGGAGAAGTTCTTGTCGATGTTCGCATCGAGGTTGAACTGCCAGGGCAAACGGCTGCCGTTGATGGAGCCCTCGGTGGAGGGGCTCACCTCACCTGTGACCGGGGTGGCGATGGTCGAGGCCGTGTAGGGCGTGCCCGAGCCGAGGTTCGCGATGAAGTTGATGCCGGTGTTTGCCAAAAGTTGAACCTGCTTGAGGTTCTCACCGCTGCCGCGGGTCCAGATGGGACCGTTGTAATCGTCACCCTCTCCGTAACGGTAGTCCACGTTCGCCACGATGCGGTGACGCTGGTCGTAGTTGAATGGGTTGATGGTCCGGAGGTTGGGGAGACCCGCGTTGATGAGTGCCAATGCCGTCGTGGTGGTCGAACCTGTACCGTCGGCGAACTGCAAGGTGTAGGATGCATTCAGGCGGATGTTGCCCGTACGGCGCAGATCGTAAGCAACCGTCAACCCCTTCACTGTACCGAAGTCGAGGTTGCCGAAGGCACGGTACGGACGTGGGTAAGCCCCGGTGTAGTTCCGCACCTGGATCATGTCACGCATTTCCTTGTAGAATGCGGCAATCTTCAAGCTGGAGGTCTTGTTGAGGATTTGTTGGAAACCCAGCTCGTAGTCGATGGTCTTCTCAGGACGCAGGTCAGGATTCGAGATCAGGTTGTCCCGGGTTTGAAGGAAGAAGTAATCGATGGGCGAGAAGCGGTTGCTCGAGGTCGGGCGCTGGGTCAAGATGTCGTAGTGGGCGAAGAACACCGCTTGGTCCGAGATGTTGAACGAAAAAGCCACACGGGGCATGAGGTTGATGGCTGGGGTGTAGTCCCGGAACGCCTTCGATGTGAGGCCGCCATCGGGGCCGTTCACCAACCACGGAGCAGGATAGCGTTCGTTCACGGCCAAGATGTCCGGGTCATTGATTTCGGTACCC
>CAYONT010000033.1:3574-10434 GCA_964405405.1 uncultured Comamonadaceae bacterium
AGACCCACGTTGAAGATGATGTCCTCGAAAGCGAACTTGTCCATCACGTAACCCGCGATGTAAATGGGCTCGTAAGCTTGGATGGGGCGCGTGAAGTAGCCCGCCTCGTTGCGTTCGTTGAAGAAGTCCTCGATGGTAGGCCGACGGTTCAAGCGACGACCATAGGGGTCAAAACCAGAGTAGTTGACCAAGTTGTTGCCCTGGTTGAGCAAATCGTCTGCGCCGAACATGTCCAGCGTGAAGAAGTCCGGGTCGATGGCGTCGAATCCAATGAAGTCGCTTCCGTCGGGGTCCAGGTTCAAGGCCAAACGCAAGTTCCGATCGAACTCAAACTGGTTGTCACCGATCAACCGGTCGTAGGTCACATAATAAGCGGTCCCGTTGTTGGTCACCGTGGAATCGTTCAAATCCAACTCCTTGATGTGGGAGTTGACCGTGAGCCGTCCGAGCGTCCACAGGCCCACAGGCGAAATCGAGAAGAAGGCGTCGCGCCACTGCTCATACTCGAAACCCACTTGGATGGCATGGTCCCCGATGTCACCCGAACCCGCCATGCTCACCCGGAACTGGGAGTTGCTGCTGACCTGGTAGCTGTTGCCCTGGGTTCCGTAGTAGCTCCACAAGCCATAGGTGGCAGGAGGTACCTGACCATTCAAAAGAGCATTGCCGTTCTGCACTTGCAACAAGCTCTCATAGGGACCGTCGTCCCTCGGATCGTAGGGCTTGTAATCAAACAACTGGAAGTACTGGTTGTTGACAGCGGCCAGCTCCGGATTGTGCGGCGAGCTGACGAACGTCACCAGCGTGTCCTCCCAACCGTTGTGGACGAAACGGCCCGTGGCGGGGTTGTACTCGTAGGAGTTCCGGTCGTATACATTAAATGCACCCACATGACCGTAACGGAAGAAGCGGTCTTCGTGTGAGGCATCCTGCACCCGGTTGTACGAGTTCGTGTAGTCCGCCATGACGGAGTAGTACACGTTCTTGAGTTTGTTCGCAGAAGCCTCCGAACCACTGCCCTCCTCATCGGCGAATCGCTGAGCGAACTTCACATAGGCACGCCAGTCGAAGCTGAATACCTCCAGGTTGTTCTCCCAGTTCATCAACGAGTTGCCGTAGCTGAATGAGTTGTTTCGGTTCATGGCGCCCGTCAAACCGAAGGTGAGCGAGGTCGTCTCATTCGTGTTCACGTCGATTTTGGCGACCAGGTTGGCGCTGGAACTTCCCACGTTCATCCGAGTGGGGACCCGGTTGAAGTTGTCCGCCGTCAAAAAGTCTGCATTGTACAGGGCACCATTGATCTCGCCTGAGGAGCTCACGTTTTGGCGCAGTGGATTGGCCAAAATCTGTGCGCGGGCCTCGTCAGACATTCGGTAAACCCCGCCGAAGGTGGGCCGGGGATCCTTTTCGTAGGTATAGTTGCCTGAAAGGAACAATCCAAGCAGGGGGTCCCCCTTGCTCCCATCTTCATTCTTTTGGAACAAGATGGGGCCGGAAACCGAGCCCTCGAACAAGTTGTATCCGAAGCGGTCGAGGCCGTAGGCGGTTTCGCCTACAGGAATGCCCGAAGTAATCACCTCGCCACCGCCAAACCAGGTGCGCGAAGAGTTCCGCAACGACAAGTTGATCACACCGCCCGTGGCGTCCCCGATGTTCGCCGGAATGCCCCCGGTGACGACCTGGATTTCTTCAATGGCCGACTTGGGAAGTGCGCTCGAACCCCGAACCTTGATGCCATCGATGTAGACCCAAGTCGAGGAAGGACGGGCCCCGCGAATGGAGATGCCGCCATCCGTACCCGCCGTGCTCGCACCGGCGACCGTGGTCGCGATGGCCGTGGCCGAACGACCCGGCATTTTGTCGAGGTCCTCCCGGTTCACGGTTCCGCCTGAAGCGCCACCGTCCCGATCGATGAGCGGGGTGGAGTACTCGATGACCTCTGCCACGTCCACCAAAACCCCTGCAGACAACTTGGCATCCACGAACTGGATCTTGTTTGCCGAGATTTTCACGCCCGTGATCCGCTGGGGTTGGTAACCCACGAAGCTGAACAACACATCATAGGTACCGGGCTGGACGGGCTTGATGGTGTATTCACCACCGAAGTCCGTGTTCACGCCCGTGACCTGGTTGCCATTCAAGAACAGCACCACACTGCAGAACGGCAGTGGGTCTCCGTTGTCCATATCGGTGACCTTTCCTTTCAAGGTTCCCGATCCGACCTGCGCGAACAACGGCAGGGCGCCGAAGCAGAGTGCGCAAAAGAGAAAGAGATGACGCATGATGCGAATCATTTGTTACAGGCGTTCGGATACAAGTGGGGGTAAATATAGGGACTGCACACCCGGTTGCGAAAAAGCGTTAAGAGATTGTGAAACAATGTTCACGCAGGCGAAATGTCCCCGGAATGTCAGGGAAATGGCGGGTTTTTGGCGGATTTGGCCTGCCGGAGGGGGTGGGGCGCGTGGTGCTTGGGGGGGTCAATGGGGGGTCCAATGGTCTTGGGGGAGGCCACAGGCCCCGGGTCGGCAGGGGTGCCAGCGGAGGGGGCGGGAGCCAGAGGGAGCGGGGGCGGCGTCGAGGAGACGGGGGAGCCAGGCGGGGCCGGCGGGCGGGGCGGGGGCATCGGGCGAGGCAGGGGCATCGGGCTCGCCGAAGAGGAACCCCTGGCCCAGGTGGTGGCGGTGCCAGTGGGCCCGGGCCGCAGCCCGCTCCGCCGCCGAGCCGCCCACGAGGCCCCAGCATACAAAAGGGTGGACCTGCCAGCCCAGCAACCCCAGCCAGTGCGCGCCGGAAGGCAGCGTCGCGTTCCGAGCGAGCGCCCCGGAAAGCAACCCCCTCGACAGGTCGCTCCATTCGGGACGGTCTTCGAGCATGCCGAGCAGGAACAAGGACCGGGCGAGCGCTGCGAGTGCGGAGGGGACCGCGGAGTCGTCGGCATCTTGGAGTTGAACAAACGTGCCGGCGGAGGACGTGTTGAAATGGATTTGGCCTGTGACAGGGTGCCGAAAATCGCGCAGCGCCACGGAAACCGCTTCGCACGCCGCTGCGTACCAACGGGGCGCAAAGGTCACTTGGTACAGCTGCAAAAAGGCCGCCGCCGCGTAGGCCTGGTCGTCCAAGAAGCCGGGAATGCGAGGGCCGGAACGGGGGTGGTACGCCCGGAAGAACCGGCCGTCCGGGGCGCGCATCTCCCGGAGCAGGAAGTCCGCCGCGCGCTCGACACGCCCGACCCAATCCGCCCGTCCGAAGATGGCGCCCGCCTGCGCCTGACCCTCGATGGCCAGGGCATTCCAAGCGGTCAGCACCTTGTCGTCCAGCGCAGGGCGCAGCCGGTGGGCCTGGCGGTAGGCGCCGAGTGCGGCCTCCACCTGCACCCGCATGACCTGCCACGCCTCCTCCTCCATGCCCAGTGCCCGGGCCGACACCGAATCCTCCGCCCACCGCATCACCACCCGTGCACCCGGAACCGACTCCTCCCAGACCCCGCGCCCATGCCACTCGTACACGGCTTCTGCCCAGGCCCGGAGCTCCGGATCGGGCAGGGCCTCGGTCCATTGGGCCTCGGTCCATAAATAATAACGCCCCTCGGCCCCCTCGCTGTCCGCGTCCAGAGCGCTCCGGAATGCGCCGTCTTCCCCCCCCAGTTCTGCATCTACAAACCGGACCATCCCCGCCACCGCCCGCGCAAAGGCCGGCTCCGGTGTCCAACGCCAAGCCCGGGCATACAATCCCAACAACAAACCCTGGTCGCACAGCATCTTCTCGAAGTGCGGAACCCGCCACATGGCATCCACCGAGTACCGCGCAAACCCGCCCCCGACGTGGTCATGGATGGCCCCACGCTCCATGCAAATCAACGTCTGTCGCACCTGTTCCAGCGCACTTTCATCCTGCATTTGCAGGCCAAACCCCAACAAAAAATCCCACGCCCCGGCTGTAGGAAACTTCGGTGCCCGGCGTTCCCCGCCCCACTGTCCATCCCAGTCCTTCCTCCAACGGGCCACCGCCTGCTCCCCCAGCACACCCTCCGGCCCCTCACCGGCGCCCGCCGACACCGGCACCCCCAACTCCCCCTGCAACGCCACCCCGGCCGCCAGCCGTTGCGCATACTCCTCCACCCGACCCCGGTCCCCCTTCCAAATCCCCACCAGCGACTGCAGCACCTCCACCCACTGATCCCGCGGAAAGTACATCCCGCCATAGATGGGCCGACCATCCGGCATGCACACCGCATGCAAAGGCCAACCCCCCTGCCGCGTCATCAGTGTCACCGCCGCCATATAAACCTGGTCCACATCCGGCCGTTCCTCCCGGTCGACCTTGATGCACACAAAGTGCGCGTTCATCACATCCGCTGCCCCCTCGTCCTCGAACGTTTCCCGTTCCATCACGTGACACCAGTGACACGCCGCATAACCGATGCTCACCACCACGAGTCGGTCCTTGCGGCGCGCCTCCTCCCATGCCGCCTCGCCCCACGGTTGCCAGTGCACCGGATTCCCCGCGTGCTGCCGCAGGTACAAACTCGTCTCCGCCCCCAATCGGTTCATGCCCCCAAGTTACGAGCGCGGGCCCACCCACTACAGCCGGAAAGACCGCAGCCGGTGGGCCCGCAGACCCGCATTCCGGAGAACCGATTAGTTCTCGCGGGAGAAGATGTAACGCGTCGCGTAGATGCCGTCCTTGCCGCCGTCCGTGGGCGACTGAACCCCCGTGTTCACGAAGTCGAGGTGCCAGCCCGCAGCCGCGTACTCGTTCAATTTCGCCGTCACCATGACATCGTTGTCATAGATGTTCTGCAGGTTGATGCCCACAGCCGAGTAGATGTTGTTGATTTTCAACTCCTCCATCTTTCCGCCATTGTCGATGAGGATGCGGCTGCGACCCAATCCCGCAGGGATGATCGACTCGATGACCGTCATGGTCATGTACTCCTTTTGGGCCACAGGGGTTTGAAAAGCAACCGACGCCACCAGGGCGACGAGAACCAGGCCGGTGAGGCCTGACGTGAGGATGAATGACTTGCGCATGGGTTGTGTTTGGCCTGCAAGTTGGGCCAAATCTCCCACCCCCACAAGCATCCCCCCGGATTATCTTTGCGCCCAGCGTACAATAGCCCCATCATGCAAGACCTCGAAATCGCCGCCATCATCGCTTCGGAGACGGAGCGCCAGCGCACGGGCATGGAACTCATTGCCTCTGAGAACTACGTCAGCGCGCAGGTGCTCGAGGCGCAAGGTTCCATCCTGACGAACAAGTACGCAGAGGGTCTCCCCGGCAAACGCTATTATGGTGGCTGCGCCTTTGTAGATGCGGCCGAGCAGCTCGCCATCGATCGGCTGTGCACCCTTTTCGGGGCGGTTTGGGCGAATGTCCAGCCCCACTCCGGCGCCTCTGCGAACGCTGCAGTGATGCTCGGCTGCTTGCAGCCCGGCGACGCCATCCTGGGCTTCGACCTCGCCCATGGGGGCCACCTCACCCACGGTTCCCCGGTCAACTACTCCGGCAAGCTCTACCGCGCCCATTTCTATGGCGTCGAGCGCGAAACGGGCCGCATCGACATGGACAAGGTCGCCGAGCGCGCCCGCGCCGTCCGGCCCCGCCTCATCATCTGTGGCGCCTCTGCCTACAGCCGGGACTGGGACTACCCCGCCTTCCGCGCCATCGCCGACGAGGTGGGTGCCCTCCTCCTGGCCGACATCAGCCACCCCGCTGGCCTCATCGCCACCGGCCTGCTCGCGAACCCCCTTCCCCACTGCCACATCGTCACCTCGACGACCCACAAGACCCTGCGCGGACCCCGGGGCGGCATCATCCTCATGGGCCAGGATCTTCCCAACCCCTGGGGCGCCACCACCCCCAAAGGCGACATCAAACCCCTGTCCGCCATCCTCGACAGCGCCGTCTTCCCCGGCATGCAGGGCGGCCCCCTCGAGCACGTCATCGCCGCCAAAGCCGTTGCCTTCGGCGAAGCCCTTGCCCCTACATTCCGGGCTTACCAGGAACAAGTCATCGCCAACGCCCAGGCCCTCGCCCAAGCCCTCATCGACCGGGGCTTCCACATCATTTCGGGCGGTACCGACAACCACCTCATGCTCGTCGACTTGACCGAGAAAGGCGTGACCGGCAAACAGATCGAAGCGGCTTTAGGCCAAACCCACATCACAGTCAACAAGAACATGGTCCCCTTCGACCAGCGTTCCCCCTTCGTCACCTCCGGCATCCGGCTCGGAACGCCCGCCGTCACCACCCGCGGCCTCCTCCCCGCCGACATGGTCCGCCTGGCCGACTGGATTGACGCCGTGGTCTCCTCGCCGGATGACACCACCCTCCTCCACGAAATCGGCAAACAGGTCCACGAGCGGATGTCGGGGCTCCCGATCCACGCGTGACCGCGGCCGCGCTGCGCGCGGAGACAAGGCGGCTTCGCCGCCGAGATAAGGCGGCTTTGCCGCCGAAATAGGAGATGGAAGATGGGAGATGCCGCTCGGCTTCGCCTCGCGGAAACACGGCGGCTTTGCCGCCGAGATAAGAAACAGGAACCAAGAGATGCCCGCGGCTTCGCCGCTTCGCGAGAAACAAAAAACAAGAGATGCCGCTCGGCTTCGCCTCCGGAAACACGGCGGCTTCGCCGCGGGGAATCAAACAAGGTGGCGCGCCGGGCGCGCACATTCTGGTGTGAGGCTGGTCCGTCGGGCTAGATTCCAGTTCAGCGTCACCGGGGAATCAGCCTCCGGACTTAGGGGGGTGGGACGGAAGGGGCTCCCGGGCTCCCAGGATCTCCTGTCTCTTGTTTTGCGCGGCGAAGCCGCGCTATCTCCTGTCTCTTGTTTTGCGCGGCGAAGCCGCGCTATCTC
>CAYONT010000033.1:10534-13403 GCA_964405405.1 uncultured Comamonadaceae bacterium
GCGAAGCCGCGCTATCTCCTGTCTCTTGTTTTGCGCGGCGAAGCCGCGCTATCTCTTATCTCGCAGCGCAGCTGCGCTGCGCTGCGCCTGTTTCAGCGCAGCGCAGCTGCGCGCTCCGCCATCAAAACCAGCGCGACCCCCATCGCTGCGCCGCAGACCACGAGCTGCTGCTCACGTTCTTGGACACCGAGGCGCCGGAGGAGGGAGGCGAGGGCGAGGAGGGTGAGGAGGATCAGGATTTGGCCTGCCTCCACGCCGAGGTTGAAGCGGAGCAAGGGGAGGAGGATGGACTCGCCGGGGGCGGAAGCGATGCGAAAGTAGGAGGAGAAGCCGAGTCCGTGGATGAGGCCGAAGCCGGTGGTAAGTGCGTAGACGCCGAGGGTGGTGGCGCGGCGGGGGGCGTCGCGGCGGGCTTGGAGGGCGGCGGTGAGGAAGATGGTCAGGGGGATGAGGAACTCGACCCAGTTGCCGGGGACTTGGACGAGGTTGAGGCCGGCGAGCAGCAGGGTCAGGGAATGGCCGAGGGTGAAGGCGGTGACGAGGCCCACGAGCCGAAGGGATTGGCGGAGGTCGGCGAAGGCCACGAGGGCGAGGAGGTACAGCATGTGGTCGTAGCCACCGAGGTCGGTGATGTGCTGCAGACCCAAGATCCACTCATGCATGGTTGCGGTCGTATTGGAAGATGTCGAAGGGGTGCTCGTTGCGCTCGTCGCGGGGCTGGGCGTGGAGGTGGGTCCGGGTCCAGCGGTCCGCAGGGGCAGGGGGGAATTCGGGGAAGAAGGCGTCGCCGTCGGGGGCAGCGTGGACGTGGGTCAGGTAGAGCCGGGTGGGCAGGTCCAGGGCCAGGGCGCTGGCGTAGATTTGGGCGCCGCCGATGATGAAGCACTCGGTTTCTCCGGCGTTGCGGGCCCAGTCGACGGCAGCGATGAGGTCGGTGAAGAGGGTGGCACCGGGGGCGAAGTAGCTGGGGTTGCGGCTGATGACGGCGTTGGGGCGGTCGGCCAGGGGCCGGAAGCGCTCGGGGATGGACTCGAAGTTGCGGCGTCCCATGATCACGTGGTGTCCGCGGGTGGTGTCGGTGAAGAACCGCATGTCGTCGCGCAGGCGCCAAACGAGGTCGTTGTCCCGGCCGATGACCCCGTTCTGGGCCACTGCTGCAATCATCGAAATCTTCATGGGGGCAGGGGCAGTTGGGGGTAGGTCAAACCGAAACCACCCCAGCGATGTGGGGATGGGGGTTGTAGTCGGTCAGGGTGAAGTCCTCGTACCGGAAGGCGAAGAGGTCCTGAACGTCGGGGCGGAGGTGCATCCGGGGCAGGGGGCGCGGGTCCCGGCTGAGTTGTTCCCGGGCTTGGTCGAGGTGGTTCAGGTACAGATGGGCGTCGCCGAAGGTGTGGACGAAGGTGCCGGGCTGCAGTCCCGTGACCTGCGCCACCATCATCGTCAGCAGGGCGTAGCTCGCGATGTTGAAGGGCACGCCGAGGAAGATGTCGGCAGACCGTTGGTAGAGCTGGCAATTGAGCCGGCCGCCCTCCCCGACGTGAAACTGGAACAGACAGTGGCACGGCGGGAGGGCCATCTCCTCGATGAAGGAGGGGTTCCAGGCGGTGATGACGTGCCGGCGGCTGAAGGGGTTGTGCCGGAGGGCGTGGAGGAGCTGGGCGATTTGGTCTACATGCGTGCCATCCGGATGGGGCCAACTCCGCCACTGGTATCCGTACACCGGCCCCAGCTCACCTTGTTCGTCCGCCCACGCATCCCAAATCTTCACCCCATGCTGCTGCAAGTAGGCCACATTCGTATCGCCCTGCAGGAACCACAGCAGCTCGTGGATGATCGACTTGACGTGCAACTTTTTGGTGGTCAGCAGCGGAAACCCCTCGGAGAGGTCCATCCGCATCTGGTATCCGAAAATGCCCAAGGTGCCCGTTCCTGTGCGGTCTTCCCGGCGCTCCCCGTGCTCGAGCACGTGCTGCAACAAGTCATGGTACACTTGCATGGCGCAAAGGTAGAAGGAAGGTTCCAGCAGGCAACGCCTCAATCATGGGGGACGGCACGCTTGAAGGCCCATTCGATGACCCACAGGTGCACGAGGAGGGCGGCATGCAGGGGCAAGAGGTACAGGGGCCAGCCCCAACCGGCCTGCACCAAGGGGTTGTCCACCTTCGGGGCCTCCCACATGTACATATAGTTCGCGACGACTTCCTGCGGGGAGAAGGTGTTGAGCCCCCAGTTCACGATGCCCACGGCGGAGGAGACGGCCACTGCCATGCCGTAGGTCCATGCCCAGGCTCTGCGGGGGAAGCGCAGGCCAAACTCCCTCACCATCAACATGGGCACGAAGATGATGGCGCCGTGCCGAATGACGTAATCCCAGACCATCACGGGACTGTCTCCCATGGGAAACTGAGGGGTCAGAAAGGCGTGGACGCCGCCGATGATGCCGAGGAAGGTGGTGAAGACGAAGACGCGCTCGTTGCGCCAGAAGCAGTTGAGGGCAATCAGCACGAAGTTCAGGGTGCAGAAGTGCAGGGGCAGGGATCGGTGCCAGCTCATCGGCAGGCTCGGGTCGAGGAGGGTGGCAAGGGGGGCCACCAGGTTCCCCAGCAGCAGGAGGGCGCCCAGCACTTTCAGGGCGGCATCGCGCCGACCGGGTCCGAGCCGCCGAAATCCCCACAACAAAGCCACACCGCCAGCGAGGGCTCCTCCCCCCATCGCCCAGTACCGCCAATCGTCGGCGTGAAGGACCACGTCGTATTGCATGGCGCCAAAGTTATCAAAACGTGGCGAAATCCCCGGTCCCTCCGCTGCCGCTCGCCTCAAGTTACTCCGCCCGCAGACCCTCGACCCCCAGGGCGAGCAGGCGCTC
>CAYONT010000033.1:13503-22981 GCA_964405405.1 uncultured Comamonadaceae bacterium
GAAGCCCACCATCCGTACGGCGACCGGCCGCGCCACAGCAGCCAGAGCTGCCTCCACCCGCTCGAGGTCACCCGCCGTGAGCGCCACCGGGACCGTGAGCGCCACGTGCCGCTGCCGCGAGGGTTGCGCCGAAATGTTCTCGACCAAGGAATCCGTGAACTTGTGGTTGGGTACCGTCACCAACCGACCCTCTGGATTGCGCAACCGGGTCGACCGGATGCCGATTTCCTCCACCACCCCCTCGACCGACCCCATCTGGATGCGGTCCCCCACCACGAAGGGCTTGTCAATGAAGATGGCAATGCCCCCGAAGATGTTGGAAACGAAGTCCTTCGCCGCCATCGCCATGGCCAGACCCCCAATCCCCACCCCAGCCAGCAGCGCCCCGACATTGTACCCCGCGTTGTTCAGGGCCATGATCGTGCCCAAAATCCAAACCGCGGACCGCAACGTCTTCTGGAGTATCGGCGCCACCGTGCCCATCATCTTCGACCCCGACCGGTCGCTCAGACGCTGCAAGAACCGACCGACCAGCGAGTCCGTGATGCGGGCCAGCAACCACGTCACATTGAGCCCCACCGCCACCTCAAAGACGTGCCCGACGAACGCATCCGTGCCCGTTCCGAAGTGCAGGTGGTCATAACCGAACCAGCTCCCGAGCAGCACAATCGCCAGCGCCAGCGGCTGTTCCGTCCTGCCCAGCAGCACGTCATCGAGATCCGATCGGGTGCGCGAGGCCAAACCCTTCAACCCCCCAAACACATAATGAAACACCCACCGACCCACCAGCCAGCCCCCGCCCATCCAAGCCGCCGCAATCGCCCACTCCCGGAGCGGATTTCCCAGAAACATCATTTCCATTTCCGCAATTTCGGAGGAATATCTTTGCCCCATGCAGAAAAATTTGGCTTTCGGCTCTGGAATGCGGGTGGGGGTGCTGGGCGGCGGACAATTGGGGCGGATGATGTTGCAGGTGGCGGCGAACTGGGACGTCCGGGTGGAGGTCATGGACCCGGCCGAGGATGCGCCGTGCCGGTTCCTGACGCACCGGTTTGTGCAGGGCGACCTGATGGATGCGGATGCGGTGTACGCCTTCGGCAAGCGCTGCGACGTGGTCACCATCGAGATCGAGCACGTCAGTGTCGAGGGGTTGCGGCGGCTCCAGGACGCCGGGGTTCGGGTGGTTCCCGATCCGGAGCACCTGGCGCTCATCCAGGACAAGGGGCGGCAGAAGGAGTTCCTGGTGGCGAACGGGTTTCCCACCGCTCCGTTCACCCTGGTGGAAGCCGGGGGCGACCGCGGGCAACGCGGTTTTCCGGTCGTCCAAAAGCTGCGCAAGGGAGGCTACGATGGCAAGGGCGTGTCCGTGTTGCGCAGCGCCGAGCAGGCTGCACAGCAAGGATTCTCCGAGCCCTCCCTCCTCGAGGACCTCGTCCCGATCGAAAAGGAACTCAGCGTCATCGTGGCCCGCAACGCCGACGGCGCCACCGCCGCCTTCCCCGTCGTGGAAGCCGTCTTCGACCCCCACGCGAACCTGGTGGACTACCTGCTCGCCCCGGCCGACGTAACGGAAGAAGTGGGGGAGGTTGCGCGGGGTTTGGCCTTGCAAATCGCTGAATCCATGCAATTTACCGGCCTCCTCGCCGTGGAGATGTTCCTGGATTCCACAGGCCAAATCCTCATCAACGAGCTCGCCCCCCGCACGCACAACAGCGGCCACCACACGATCGAGGCGCATGGGGTCTCCCAGTTCGAACAGCACCTCCGGGCCGTCCTCGGCATGCCCCTCGGCGACACGACGCCGCGCGCATTTGCGGCCATGCTCAACCTCGTCGGGGCCGCCGATGCGCACGGCTCCCCCCTGTACGTGGGCCTGGGCGAAGCACTCGCACGGCCCGGGGTCCACGCCCACATTTACGGCAAGTCCCAGGTGAAGCCCTTCCGCAAGATGGGACACGTGACGGTCACCGGCACCGACCCCTCCTCGGTCCGCCAGCAGGTACTCTGGCTCAAGTCCCTCCTCGCCGTCCACGGCCAGCCCCCCTCCGACCCCACCCCCTAACCCAGTCCCCCCCTCCAACCCACACGCCCTCCCCCCGACCCCAAATCTCCTGTCTCCTATCTCGCGGCGCAGCCGCATGTCTCCTATCTCGCGGCGCAGCCGCACATCTCCCATCTCCCTTGGACACCCCCCCCTTCACCCTCGCCGTCCTCGCTGGCGGATACTCCCGCGAAGCCGCCGTCTCGCTCCGTTCCGCTGAGACCGTCATGCAACACATCGACCGGAGCCGCTACCAGCCCTACCTCGTGCGCATCGAGCGCGGCGGCTGGTGGGCAGAAGGGCCCGATGGTGCCATCCTCCCCATCGACCGCCGGGACTTCACCGCCACCACCTCGGATGGCCCCCTCTTCTTCGACGGCGTCTTCGTCATGGTCCATGGGAGCCCGGGGGAAGACGGCAAACTCCAGGGGTACTTCGAGCTGCTCGGCATTCCCTGCTCCACAGGCGGCGCCCGCAGCATGGCCCTCACCTTCCACAAAGGTTGGACCACTTCCCTGCTGCGCGACGCCGGCATCCCCGTCGCCCGGTCCATCGAACTCTTCCCGCACGAACCGCTGACCGACGACCTGCTCACCGACCTCACCCAGCAACTCGGCCTCCCCTGCTTCGTGAAACCCAACGAAGCCGGGTCCAGCATCGGCGTACACCGGGTGGACACCCCGGATCGCCTGCGCCCCGCCATCGAAGCCGCCTTCGCAGCAGAACCCGGCACCGTCCTCGTCGAATCGCTGCTCTCCGGCCGCGAATTCACCGTGGGCCTCCTCCCGCCCCTGACCCCCGGCGCGCCACCCACCGCCCTCCCCGTCACCGAAATCGTCTCCTTCAACACCTTCTTCGACTTTCAGGCCAAATACGAAGGCGCATCCCACGAGATCACGCCCGCCGACATCCCCACCGAATGGGCCCACGCCATGCAATCGATTGCCCTGCGCATCTACCGGCTCCTCCACTGCCGCGGAGTCGTCCGCATCGACATGATTTGGGTGGAGGGCGTCGGGGCCCATGTCATCGAAGTGAACACCGTTCCCGGATTCTCCGCTGCGAGCATCATCCCGCAGCAAGCAGCTGCCGCCGGCCTCTCCACCACCGAGCTCATCACCCACATCCTCGCCGCCACCCTGGACCCCTCCCTCCCGTAATCTCCTATCTCCGCGGCGAAGCCGCGCATCTCCTGTTTCCAAAAACAAGAAGGGCCGCCCCGTTGGACGACCCTCCCCTGTTGAATGAAAACAAGTAAACTGTTACGAAGCACGAGGCTTCAAGGGGGTGTAACGGAGGGGGGCGGGGGGATGTTACGTTTGGCCTGAAAAAAAAATGCAGGCGACGCAGAATCAGCGGGCGGAAGGACGGCGCGGGGCGGTGATGCGGCCGGGATTTTGCTCGAGGAAGGACTTCCAACCGCCTTGCCCGGCCTGCATCTTGGGACTGGAGGCCGCAAAATGGTGGCACAGGGCCACGGCGAGGCCGTCGGTGGCGTCGAATTCCTTGGGCAGGTCCTGGAGCGGGAGGCCCAAGGTCCGCGCGACCATGGCGGCAACCTGCTCCTTGCTCGCAGCGCCGGAGCCTGTGATGGCCTGCTTCACCCGGCGGGGCGCGTACTCCGAAATGGGCACGTCGTGGGCGAGGGCCGCGGCCATGGCGACCCCCTGCGCGCGCCCCAGCTTGAGCATGGACTGCACGTTTTTGCCGAAGAACGGCGCTTCGATGGCCAGATGATCCGGTGCATGGACCGCAATCAGGGAGGCACATTTGTCGTAAATGCGCTTCAGTTTGAGCGCGTGGTCCTGGATCAAGGCCAAACGCAGTACCCCAACTTCCAACATTTCCACCTCTTTGCCCCTGCATCGCACCACCCCGAAGCCCAGCACGGTGGTTCCGGGGTCGATGCCGAGGATGATGGTCTCGGTCGGGCGGGGCGGGGCAGCGCGGCGCGGTGGGGCGGGCATGGGGCGAAGTTAGGGCGGGGGTTGGAAAATGAGGGGAATCCCCGGAACTTGGATGCATGGAGAAAGCGTGGTTCCGGGCCGTGCGGTGGGCGGTATCGCTGGGGGCGATCGGGGTGGTGGCGTGGCAGCTCGCCGCGCACCGGGGGGAGCTGGGTGCCGGATGGGGGGCGCCATGGACCGCCGGGCGGGGTTGGGCGATGCTGGGTCTGGTGGCGCTGGCCCCGGTCAATTGGGGGCTCGAGTGGTGGAAATGGGGGGTCCTTTCCCCGCCGTGGCGGGGTTGGACGCAGTTGGCGCGGGAGTATTTCTTCGGGGCGGCGGCCGGATTCGTGACCCCCAACCGGGTGGGCGAGGGGGTGGGACGTTTGGCCTGGGTGCCGCGGGCGCAGCGGGAGGGGGCCGCCCGGGGTTACCTCGCGGGCGCGGTGGCCCAAGGCTGGGTCACCCTGGCCGTGGGCGGAGCGGTGTTGGCGGCAGGGCCGCATCCCGCAGCGGCGCTGCTGGGCGGGGCACTGTGCGCCACCGCGGCGGGAACGCTGTTCGCCTACCTGCGCTGGAATCCCCCCTTGGGTCGATGGTTGCCCGTGTGGGAGCGGCTGGTCGGTCCCCGCCACCCCGACCGCGGCGCCCTGTCCCTGCGGCAGCGCGGCAGCGCCCTGGCCCTGGGGGTCTTGCGGTACGCCACCTTCACGGCCCAGTTCTGGCTCGCCTTTGCGGCTGCCGGCTGCGGCTGGACCGCGGAGCAGGCCCGGGCTGTGCCGCTGGTGCTCCTCGGCAACACCTTCGCCCCGGGCGCTTTGCTGGGCGAGCTGGGGGTCCGGGAGGCCCTGACCTGGGCCATCCTGCAGCCAGCCGGAGAGGAGGTGGGTGCCACCCTGCTGGCGCCGTTCTTGGTTTGGTTGGTGAATTTGGTCTTCCCGGCGGCTGTGGGCGCGGTGTGGGGCCTGGTGCACCCGGTCGTTCCACAGGTTCCCAATGAAGGGGCCTCATGAACGAGATCCTGCTGGGCGTGGGCATCGGTGGGCTCATGTTGGTGCCGTATGCGCGGGAGGCGGCGCGGTGGGCACGGGCGTTGCGCGTCCGCGAGGGGCATGGGGCCGGCGAGCGGCAAGGGGCCGGCGAGCGGCAAGGGGCCGGCGAGCGGCAAGGGGCCGGCGAGGCGGGGGCGGAGATGGGGGAAGGGGCGGCGTACACGGTGGTGATCCCCTGTCGGAATGAGGCGGAACGGGTGGGGCGGGTGTTGCGGGATTTGGCCTGCCAAACCCATCGTCCCCAAGCGGTGATTGTGGTCGACGATGGCAGCGATGACGGGACGGTGGACGCGGCTCGTGCGGCGGGGGCGGTGGTGCTGACGGCGGGCGGGACGGGCAAGAAGGCGGCGCTGCGCACGGGCATGGAGGCGGTCCGAACGGACTGGGTGGCGACGCTGGACGCGGATGTCCGGGTGGGCCCGGGTTGGGGGGAGGCGATGGCGCGGCACGCCGACGAGGGGGCGGAGGTGGTGCTGGGACCCGTGGGGCTGCTGCCTCAGGGAGGGGGGTGGGCTGCAGTCCAAACCCTCGAATACCACGCCATGCAAGGCTGGACAGCCCACACCGCGTTGGCAGGTCGCGCCGAAAATGGCAGCGGGGCGAACATCTGGTACCGGCGTTCGACTTGGCTCGCAGCGGACCGCGGGGAGGAATGGGCATCGGGGGACGATGTTTTCGTCATCCGGGATGTGGTCCGCCGCGGGGGCGGGGTGCGCTGGGGCGGAGCGGGGCCCGGGTCCGAGGCGGCTTGGGCTTGGACGGTGGCGGCGCCGGAATGGCGGGCTTGGGTGGCACAGCGGGCGCGCTGGGCGAGCAAGGCCTCGGACCCCCGAGCTCCGCGGCAGACGGCTGCGCTGGTGGGAGGTGCGGTCTTGCTGCAGTGGAGCACGGCAGCCGCTGCCTGCGTGGCCTGGCCCACGTCCGCAGGCGGCCTCGCCGCCGGGGTCGCCGTGGGCGCCAACGGCCTCAAGATGGCGGCAGACGCCTTGCTCCTGCGGAGCGTGGTCCGCCACACCCCGCCCCCCCCCGACTTCGGGCCGCAGTCCCCCCCCGACCGCCCCTCCCCGGCGGCCCGCTGGCCCCCCCTGGTTTTCCACCTCGTCTACCCTTGCCTGGTCGCAAATACCTGGCTGAAGATGCTGCTCGGCGCCACCCATTGGAAGGGCCGGAAGGTGTAAATTCGGGCCATGGCGTTGTTCCCAAGCGTGCTTTCACTCCCCAGCGTGTTCCCCCATCACCTCCCTGCCCGCATCGGAACCTGGTGGATCGGAATCCTCGTGGGGGTGGCCCTGCTCGGCCCGCTCATCCGTCCAGACGGCAGCCAGCACGCGAATGCGCAGCACCTGGAGCACGCCCTGCTCCCGCCCGGTTCCCGGGCCACGCTGGAGGACGGCACCGAGCGGTTTTACCTGCTGGGCACCGACCGCTACGGGCGGGACTTCCTGAGCCGCCTCATGGCAGGCGCCGCCATCAGCCTGAGCGTGGGCGCCGTGGCCGTGGTCATTTCCCTGCTCATCGGCGTCACCCTCGGGGCTTGGGCCGGGTACCGCGGCGGCTGGGTGGACGCCGGCCTGAGCTGGTTCCTGCAGGTCTTCTGGACCCTGCCCACCTTGCTCATGGTGCTCGCCATCACCCTCGCCTTCGGCCGTGGATTCTGGCAAGTCTTCGTCGCCATCGGACTCACGATGTGGGTGGACATCGCCCGCGTGGTGCGAGGCCAAATCCGTTCCATCAAAACGCTGGAATATGTCGAAGCGGCCCGAGGGCTGGGGCTCCCCCCCTCACGCATCCTCTTCCGGCACATCCTGCCCAACGCCGCCGGCCCGGTCATCGTGATGGCGGCTGCGAACTTCGCCGCGGCCATCCTCGTGGAATCGGGGCTCAGCTTCCTCGGCGTGGGCGCGCAGATGCCCATCCCGAGCTGGGGCAACATCGTCCAAGAACACCACCACCTGATCACGGGCCGCCACGCTTGGCTCGCCCTGGCCCCGGGCCTGCTCATCGTCAGTGTGGTCCTGGCCTTCACCATGATCGGCGATGGCCTGCGCGCACACCTCAATCCCCGTACTTCTTGATGGAAACCACCGAAAAAATTTATGTTGCCGGCCACCGTGGAATGGTGGGCGCTGCCATTGTCCGCGCCCTGGAAGCGCGGGGGTTCCGAAACCTTGTGGCCCGGAGCCATGCGGATTTGGACTTGAAAAACCAGCAGGCCGTGCAGGGGTTCTTCCGCGAGGAGCGCCCTGCCTATGTATTCCTCGCCGCGGCGAAGGTGGGGGGCATCCACGCGAACAACACGTACCGCGCCGAATTCCTCTATGACAACCTCATAATCGAGGCGAACGTCATCCATGCCGCTTGGGAGCACGGGGTCAAGAAGCTGTTGTTTCTGGGTTCGAGTTGCATCTATCCCAAACTCGCCCCCCAGCCGCTCCAGGAGGACTCCCTGTTGACGGGTGCACTGGAACCGACCAACGAGCCCTACGCCATCGCGAAAATCGCTGGACTCAAGTTGTGCGAGGCGTACCGCGATCAATACGGGGCCCAGTTCATCTCCGCCATGCCCACCAACCTCTACGGACCTGGCGACAACTACGACCTGCAGAACAGCCATGTATTGCCGGCCCTGTTGCGCAAGATCCACACGGCGAAGGTGGAAGGCCGGCCATCGGTGGAACTTTGGGGGACAGGCGCTCCGATGCGGGAGTTTTTGCATGTGGACGATTTGGCCTCCGCCTGTTTGCACCTCATGGAGCACTACGAGGGGCGTGAATGGCTCAACATCGGTACCGGTGAGGACTTGAGCATCCGGGAGCTGGCGGAGCTGGTGTGCGCAGTGGTCGGCTATGAAGGGCAACTGTCCTGGGACACGACCAAGCCGGACGGCACGCCGCGCAAGTTGCTCGATGTCAGCAAGATTCATGCTCTGGGCTGGAAGGCACGCATCGGGTTGCGTGCGGGCATCGAAGGGGTCTATGCCGCGGTTCGCCACACGTTTTAAGGTCCGACCAGCGGTCGCTGCCCTGCGACCCGGGGTCGCTGCGCTGTCGCTCCTGCTGCTCCTGTTGCTGGGCGCGACAGCCCCTGCCCCTGTGTCGCGGTTGATGGGCCAAATCCCCCTCACCCGCACGTACTTCGAGCAGGACAGCACGGGCTGGACTCCCTTGGACCGCGGCATGCTGGGGCGCGGTCGGTCAGGGCCGGAACTCGATTTCTCCTCGGAACGGGCGGTGGTGAAGGTGGTTCCTGTGTTGGATTTGGCCTATGGAAAAACCATGTCCCCGCCTTGGAACGCGGACGCCACGCCGGGGACGGTGGGCTGGAATCTTTGGGACAACACGCGGGGGGCGCGGTTTGAGGGGCTGGTGGACGACCGGTGGATCTTCGGGGGGGAGCTGATGGAGCGGCAGGTGGTGGCGATGCCGTTCTGGCAGGAGGGACTGGAGGGGAGCCGGAGTTTGCCGGGGTGGGGCCGGGTGAAGTGGCGGGAGGTACGGGATTCGGCAGGGGTGGACACGGGGGAGCGCCGGCTGGATGTGGGGCGGGCACGGGGCTGGGTCGGATGGATGGAACGGCGGGACGGGGCGGGCTGGGGGGTGGATGCGGGCATCGATGGGCTGAGCCGACATTTGGGGATGAACGGGTATCTGGGGTGTGTCCAAGCGGCGCCCGCTCCGTACGTTCGGGTGGTTTGGGGTTCGAAGCGGGCGGGCATGCCGTGGCGTTGGGAGGGGGTCGCGTCGCGCACGACGGGGCTGGGCCGGCAGGTGCTGGGGGAGACGACGGAGCCGCTGTATGTGCCGCAGGGGACGTACGGGGCCCATGTCCAGTGGCGGCCCGGCGGGGGCGTGGTGGTCCACGGGGGGCTGGGTCATTTGAGGACGTTCCGGACGTTGTACGATCGGACGGTCCTGCACCGAACCTGGGGCGGAGGGGAGGTCCAATGGCACCGTGGGGCCTGGCGGCTCCATGTGCAGGGGGCAGTGAATGTGGACCGTCTGCTCCACGGGCTCCGGCCGGCCTGGCGGCCGGCAACGGGTACGCCCCTGGCTCCCGATGGCACGCCCAGCGGGGAGGCGGTGGCGGGGCTGCTGGGTGGCGGCGCGGGCTTCACGTGGACCCACCGAGGGTTCGACATCCGGTGGGAGTGGAACGTTCAGCCCCGCAACGCCACCCGCGAAGGGCCCGACTGGCTCGCCATGAGCCACGCCGGCCTCCCCCTCGGGCCCTTCGCCGGAGATGGACACCAGTCCTTCCGCGCCTACGCCGCCGCGCCCCTGCTCTCCCGCACCCGCCTCCCCCTCCAGCTCTCCCTCGCCCATCTCCGCTACCTCCCCGCCCCCTCCGGCCCCTCCCCATCCCTGCCGGTCCTCCCCATCCCCGGCCCGGGCATCCCCCTGACTGGCCACCTCACCGAACTGACCCTCGCCGCCCTCCCT
>CAYONT010000034.1:0-17195 GCA_964405405.1 uncultured Comamonadaceae bacterium
CCCCCGCCGGCGGGGCGCCCGGAGCGGTGTGGCGGCGGCGGCCCGCGGGGTCGCGCCAGGAGACCGCAGTCGGGGGGGACGGAGCGGGGTGGAGACAGCCGGACAAGAGGTGCCAGGTCCCCTCCGACGCAGGGGGGGCAAGGGGGGACGGAAGGGCGGGGAGGGACAAGGGGGACCAGAGGAAGGGGGCGCTCCAGGCGATGCAGCCGTAGGAATTGGAGGAGTTGGTTGAATAGGTTTGGCCTGCGGAAGGCGAGGGATGATGGGACTGGCCCGCGAGGGACGGCAGCTCGAGGCCGTTCTCGAACCAGGTCCAGGGCCCGGTAGCGCCCGGCGCCGTGCCGGCGATGGCCAGGCCGCCCGAGGGCGACGGAACGAGCTCCGGGGTGGGCGGCGCAGGAAACACGGTCACCGGGACGGACGACTCGGCGGCGCAAGCGCCCCAGTCGAGGAGGTAGGTGACCCAGTGCGTGCCCGGGGTCACGGCGGAGGGGTCCAAGAACCCCGCGAATACGCCCGGCCCCGACCAGATTCCGCCGGGGGTCACGGCCTCCAGCGGGACGGCGGGATCGTTGGCGCAAAGCGCCTCAACCGGCACGATGGTCGCGTCGGGGTTGTCCACCACGGTCACCGCGCACGGCGCCGACAGCCCCCCCACCGTGTACTGCAGGTCGTGCGTGCCCAACCCGGCCACGTTCGGGAAGAACAGGCCCCCGGAGACCCCCGGCCCGGAAAACGTCCCGCCCGCGGGGAAGGCCGTCAAGGCCAGCGGACCTGCGGCGCTGCACACGGTCCCCGGGCAGACCCAAGCCACCCCGCTGCCCCCCGTGAACGCGAAGACCACCCCCGGGTCCGCGTAGGCCGGCATGGGCGCCCCGTTCGTGTTCGCCCAGTTCGTGAGGAACACCGTGTTGCCCTCGGCGTCTTCCAACGTCGCTTCCGCGCCCGCAGTCCAAACCCGCAACGTAAATGCCTCCCCGCCCGTGATGCCCTCATCCAGAGCCGGGGTCGTCGCATCGTCACCGTAAATGGCCAAACTCACATACCCCAGCCCGCCGTTCTCGATGACCTGGGCCGCGCCGGCGCAGTGGCCGCCGGGGTCGAAGGCGCCGATCCAGTGGGCCGCCGTGGCCGGGACCCCGTTCCAGGTGACCTGGCCGAGCAGGGTTCCGGACGCGCTCGTCGGGGTCCAGTCCCAGTTCGGCTGGGCCTGGGCTGCGGGGATGCCGAGCGCGGCCAGCGCGGCGAGCGCGGCGGAGACGCCGAGCGCGGCGAGCGCGCGGGCGAGGGGGGGCGCCGGCGCGTGGGTGAGCCGCAGTCTGCCGCTGCCCATCGGGGGTCAGCGGGTTTTGACGAATGGAACGGCAGCGTGCGGCATGCCCCCGCAGACCACCGTCAGGCGGTACGTCCCGGCGGGCAGCGCCGATGCATCCACCGTGCCCGTCCAGACCCCTGCGGCCGCGTCGCCATGTTGCACCCGCAAGACCTCCCGGCCCGCTGCATCGCGCAGCACGCTTTCGACAGCCCCCGCCACCGGCAGCGCCAATCGTACCTGCGCCAGTCCCTCCGTCGGGTTGGGGAAGATGGCGAGGTCCGCGGACAGCGCCGGGAAATGCAGGGAGAGCTTTTGTACGGTTTGGCCTCCGGTGAAGGCCAAACCCTCCTCAGCCCAGGCCCCCTGGAAACGGAAGCGCAGGTCGGCTCCCCGTTCGATGCCCTCGACCTCGGGCGTGGTGGCGTCGTCACCGAAGAGGCCCGTGGTCATCAGGTAACCCCCTTCGAGGATGGGCAGGGTGGCGACCACGTTGCCGGTCCCGTCCACGACGTCCACGGATTCGCCGGCAAAGGCGCCCAGGTCGGACTGTCCGTTCACCACCATGAAGTCCGGGGTCACCCCGACGTTGCGGTTCCCCCCTGCCGCGAATCCATTGGGGTCCACCGGCTGCGCGACTTTGACCCAGTAGCCGAAGCCGTTGCGCAGCTGCTGGAGCGAGTTCAAGAAGGGGAGTCCGTTGGGATCGTAGTACTGCGCCCCGCCATCGAATCCGGTGACGTACTGCAGATTCCCGGTGGCCACCAGGTCCGCGAAGTGCAACCCCGGCGCTGCGGGCAACTGCGGCACATAACCGACCAGGTTCCACCCAGCCCCCAACGTCGGCGCGTACCCCGCCCCGATCGCATCCCCCACCACCTCCAGCGTGTCCGCCTGCGCGACCTTGACCCAGTACCCCGCGCCGCCGTCGATGCTGCCCAGCGAGTTCAGGAAAGCGAGCCCGTTGGGATCATAAAAAGCGACCCCCCCCTCAAATCCCGTCACGTACTCGAGATTGCCGGGCAGCAGGCCTGCGAAGACATCGACCACGTTCCCCTGCGCCGGCTCCCGGTCCGTGGAAATCAAGTTCCACCCCGCCACCAGCGGAATCACATCCACCCCGGGCGCCGTGTCCAACGCAAAGGTCGCCGGCACACTCCCGTTGCCGTTCACGTCGAAGTGCCGCACCGTGTACATCACCTGCATCCCGGGCGCCACGGTGGCATCCACCAGCGTCGTATCCGCACCCAGTGTCGCCGCAAAGCCTTGGTTGCTCACCACTTCCGTGTATGCGTAGTCCGCTTCCGCCGGCGTGAGCCATTGCAGTTGCGCCCCCACGCCCGCCAGCAACATGCCATTCACCACCGGGGTTTGCGGGGCCAAATCGTCCACACTCTCTCCGCACACTACGTTCGACACCCAGTACGTCCCCGGATCCGCCGTATGCGCCGCCACGAAGAAGCAGCTCGCAAAATCCCCGTAGGCATTCGTGTTGCCCAACGTCGCCGCCTGGTAGGCGTATCCGTTCAAGCTTAAAGAAGTCATTTCGCCGACTTGTTCCCAGTTACCATCATCCACCGAAGCGATGGCCTCGCCCGTTGGGTCAAAGTGCCGCCAGATGCTGTAATGTGTCACGTTGTTTACCAAAGCGCTGTTGTCAAAGTAGCTGGCATCCCAAATCAAACCCACCCGATTCCCTTGATCTTGAGGGCTATCTTCAATTGCTGTCAGGAGAGCCGCGCCGTCGGGGAGGGCTTGACCTCCCCAATAGGCGTTGTCCAATCCACCATACATCCCCATATCAGCGCGCACGCCGCCCAGACCGAAAGGCATGAACGCATCCGTTGTCCAGGGCTGCCCACCATCCACACAAGGCGAATAAGTATTCAGATGCAGTTCTGCATCAGCGAACAACGGATCCGCTTCTATGACCCCTTCACCCCAATAGAATTGCCCACCGACAACTCCGTATCCACTTTTTCCTTGGACTGTAGAATAACTTGTTGACAAGACGCCACCGCCCTGATGGATCTGAACATAACTGACATTGTTGTTTCCCCAGAGAATGCTATTGTTTAAGGTATGAAAGTTGTTACCAGTCAACACCAAACCCGTTCCACCGTTGAACGCGATGTTGCTGTGATTTAGTGTCACAGGTGATGCAGAATGAATCCCTTCACCACCGTTCCCTCTGATCCGGCAATTGTCTAAATGCAATGAGCCACCACTTCCAAGTTCGATACCTCGTCCTCCATTGAAGTCCATCAATGCGTAATTCATTGATAACTCACTTTCTCCAGGAATCGCAATTCCCCGGCCTTCATTCATTTGAATGCGTGCTCCCGATAACGTGAGATCTGAACCTTCCCCCACCCTAATGCCATCGACTGAGTTCCCAATAATCTCCAGCTCTAAAGCGGTTGAACTTAGCGCCCCGTTCACAAAAACGCCATTTGCCTCATTTTCATTCACTTTACTCCCCTCAGACTGTAACTCTGCAAACGTACTTTCAATGTGAACTCCATCAAGCCCATGTCCTTCGATACTTGAGTGAGTGAGCGTCAATGACACATGGTCGGCATAAAAACCCAAACCGTGACTTGATTTCTCTCTGCTCAAATTGTTGTGGACTTCACTTTGAACAAGGACGACCTCGATCGAGTCACCAACACTATGGAAATCTCCCAAAAATGTGCTGTTGATGAGTTGTAATCCACCTGTGCTGATACTCTTCGCTAATTTCTGAGCCTCACTAAGAGGAACATCCTGTCCAGGATACATATTTGTCTCAAGTTTGAAATTATCAAGCAATAAAACTCCATCATATAAAACATAATTTCTGAACTTAAACTGTACCTGCGAAGCTTGCGATGCAATTTCTGAGATGTCGTGAGAAAACGATGTCCACACAGGGAAATCGCAATCACTCTCAAATAGTAACTGGAATGGACCTCCGTCGACAGAGATGAAGTGTTGATATTCGTATTCGCAACCGTAATACCAATCTACGAGAACATCAAAACTAACATGAGAAAAGTATCCAGCTTCCCCAACCGTAAAAACAGGAGAGAGCAATGCACTCCCGTAAGAACCCCATCCACAATTTCCGCCTCCACTCAAAGCAAAATAATCATTCTGACTTTGGCTAAAACACCAGTTACTTTCCGTCGTCCACCCTTGTCCAATGTCATCTGACCAATCTTCTTTATACTTTCCGTGGTGATTGAGAGCATTCTCATTCTCGAAAATAGGAGCAGACGTTGCCGAGATTACATCCAAAAAATATGGGAGCGAATCTGAAGAGAATGGATTTGATTCTCGCCAGATTCGAAAATCTGAGTCAGCAAATTCGAACTCGTTCCATTCCGTTACATTCGAGTGAATGAGAACCATCTGGTCCGCTTCGGTGTGTGAAATCAACTCACCAACCTCGAGAGTGATGGGCGCCACTTCGGTACCATTCGCAAACAAGGAGCCGAATACTTCTAGGTCGTACTCGCCGCCATGAACTTCCACCCCCGGCTCGATGGTCAGGGTGCAGCCGGCGGGGACGGTGACGTTGCCGACGAGGGTGTAGGGGGAGTTTGCGAGGGTCCAAGTGGTGTTGCAGACCTCGCCGCTGACCTCGGAGACGGCCGTGGCCGTGAGGGTGAGGGTGACCGAGGGGTCGTTGGGGTCGTTGCTCGCGATGGTGACCGTTTCGTTGTAGGCGCCAGCGGCCGTCGGGGCGAAGGCGAAGGTCAGGGTGCCCGATTCGCCTTCGGGGATGGAGAGCGTGGAGCTTTCCGGGACGAGGGTGAAGGCGGGGTGCGAGAAGACCGGAGCCGCGAGCAGGGCCGTGCCGTCGCCGACGTTGTGCACTGCGACCGAGACGGTGGAGGTGGCGCCGAGGGCCGTCGAGGGGAAGCCCAGTGAGGTCGCTTCATAATCGAGGTTCACCTGGATGCCGGTGCCGGACACCACGAGGGAGGCTTGGCCGAAGATGTTGCCCACCACGGTCAGGGTGTCCGTGAAGGTGCCCGTGGCCGTCGGCGAGAACTGCACCGTGATCTGCGTGCTGCCCGCCGCACCGAGGGTCGCCGGCGCGTTGGAGACCAGGGAGAACGGAGCCGCGAGGCCCCCGAAGTACGCAGTCTGCGTCGTAGCCACGCTGTTTGACAACGTCACCGTGAAGGTGGACGTGGTGCCCACGGTCGTTTCTGGGAACGTGTGGGAAGCGGGGGATTGGAGGACAATGCCGATGCCGGTTTGGCCTACCACCCACGAGGGGAAAGACGTGGCCCAGCAGACCACCAGGGCGAGCGCGAAGCGTTTCATGGTATGTTGTTTTCTTTAATTTTCACCGCATGCAAAGCCAAACCCAGCCAAAACAGCGAGCAAATCGGCGGTACCGATGATGCCGTCGCCGCTGATGTCCGCGGGGCAGGGGTCGGGGGGGCAGTCGCCCGCGCAGTCGCACCCCGCCTCGGGATAGGCGCAGTAGTTGTTCATGGGGTCGGTTGCGAGGGGGTCGAAGTTGCAGGCGACGGGGTCGGTGCATCCGGGGACTTCGTCCTGCTCGCAGATGCCGTCGCCGTCGGTGTCGAGGAGGCAGTCCCCGGCGCAGGTCAGGCCCAGCGGAGGGTAGGTGCAGGTGCCGTCGTCGTCGGTGGAGCCACAGGCGAAGTTGCAAGCGGAGGGGTCAGGGCAGCCGGGGATCTCGGCGTTGTCGCAGATGCCGTCGCCGTCGAGGTCGGCGGGGCAGTCGCCGCCGCAGTCGCCGAGGGCGTCGAGGAGGGTGCCGTCGCAGTCGCAGGTGCCGGGCTGGAGGTCCTGGCAGCCACAGGCGTAGATGGGGCCGGGGCCCTGGCAGACGCCGCAGGCGTCGAGGGTGCCGACGCAGGGGTCGACGTCGTCGCACGTGCCGTCCCCATCGGCGTCGGCTGGGCAGTCCCCGCCGCATTCGCCCAAGGCGTCCCAGGTGTTGCCGGCGCAGTCGCAGGCACCGACCGGCAAGCCGGAGCACCCGCAGGCATAGATGGCACCGGGGCCTTGGCACACCCCGCATGCGTCGTACGCCCCCACGCAAGGGTCCACATCGTCACAGATGCCGTCCCCATCGGCATCGGGCTGGACCCCGGTGCAGTCGCATGCCCCCACGGGCAGTTCGGCGCAACCACAGGCATAGATGGCTCCCGGTCCCCCGCACACCCCGCAGGCATCAGGATAGACGCAGCTCCCGTCTGGCTCTGTGGCCCCGGGCGCGAAGTTGCACGCCGATGCGTCCTGGCAGCCCAGCACCTCCTCCGGATCACAGACCCCGTCCCCATCGCCGTCCTGGACACAGGCCCCGAAGCAATCCCGCCCGGGCGCCGGGTACAGGCAGTCCACCTCCCCCACCGACCCGGCCACGAAGTTGCAGGCCAGCGGGTCCGCGCACAACACCACCACCGACCCCGTTACGACATTGTAGACCGTGGTGGGCTGGCCCAGGCCGGGCAACGGCGTGCCGTTCGTGTTCGTCCAGCCGCTCCAGCCGGGCACTCCCTGCGCGTTGAGCACGTCATACGCCACCCCGGATGCGCTAGGCCAAACCCGCAAAAACATCACGCCCCCCTCCCCCATGCCTTCCACCACCCCGGGGCTCGTCGCATCGTCCCCGTACACCGTCAAAGCCATGAAAGCCGTTCCGTTGACCACCAACACGGGCGCGGCCCCGGCACACACGCCCGCAGCGGTGAACACGGCCACCCAGTCGCCCGCCGCCGCCGGCAACCCGTCCACGGTCACCGTGCCCAACCAGAGACCCGACGACGGCGTCGGTGTGGCCACCCACGAATCCGGCACAGCAAAAAAGCACGGCCCGGCATCCGTTGCGCCCGCAGCGTAGTTCGTTGCCCCCACCTCCTGGCACCCTACCACCTCGAAGTCGTCACACACCCCATCTCCATCGGCATCCCCCGTACAACTGCAGTCCGCACAATCCGGTTCCTCCTCGCAATCGCACACCCCGTTCCCGTTCAGGTCACTCCCCGCCCACAACGTCACCCCGTCGCACCCTACCTGACAACACTCCCCCTCCTCCGACCCCGGCACCACACAGGACCCGTCCTCCTCCGTCGCCCCCGCGTTGTAATTGCAAGCCGCCCCATCGGTACACCCCAGCACCTCGTCCCCATCACAGACGCCGTCCCCATCCCCGTCCACCAGGCACCCCCCTGCACAATCGTACCCCGCCTCCGGAAACAGGCAACTCCCGTCCTCATACAGGGCGGCCGGCGCAAAGTTGCAAGCACCTCCATCGGTACACCCAATCGGCGCGCAGCTGAAATACTCGCACATCCCGCTGTCGACCGTGGCATCCGGGTCGTAGTTGCAAGCCCATGCGTCCGTGCAACCCCAGCCCGGCACCGCCGTCGACTCCAGCTCCCCGTAAAACAGGTGCTGCACCCCTTCATGCCGCCACGCACAATTGAACAGGAACTGGAAGTCCCCTGGCGCCCCATTGGGCAGCGTTGTCATCGTGATTTGGCCTAGCAAAACCCGCAAATCCGGGCCCGCCATCCACTCCGCCTGCGGCACCTCAGCGCCCGGCACCAGCCATCCACCCGCCGTCGCACTGAACCCCGTCCCCGCATTGAAACCCGCCAGCGCCACCGCAAAATCCAGCACCTGCACGCCGCCATATTGACCGCTGTTTTCCGTCCCAATCGTCAGCCAGCTGTCATAGGCCAAACCCGGAAAAATCCCAAAAAACGCCGGATTTACTTCCTGACCCAAGTTCACATTGACAAGTGGGCTTTGGTAAATCAATGTACCGGATTCCGGTACACATAGCATCGGATGGGTTGCATCTGCAAAAACAGACTGAACCCAACATGCCGGATCGTCGAAGGTGGCATACACCCGGTAGGTCGTTCCCACGGCTCCCACTGCCACGGTCTCCACCTCAAATCCCAGCATTTCCTGACCCTCCACCTCGCCTCCTCCCAGCAGCCATCCAGCCCCCAAGAGCCCCAACGCCAACCATCGGGCACGGAAAAAACGATTCTGGCTCAAGAGATTTTGGTTGGCTTTCGGAGCTTAAATATAAAATTGTTTCGCCCTTCTAACTCCCCCATCCCCTTTTTTATTTGCTACAAGAAATCCCACTCCTCTACATGGCACGGAAGCGCCCGTGCACCCCCACGCTCTTCACGGCATCTCCCTGACCCCCCTCCCCCCACTTCGTTCGACCTGATGCCGTTGCCCAATTCGCTCCTCGCCTTTCTTACTCTCCAACCGCAAGCACAGACCATTTAACACAAACCCAACAAACCCTTTGTTTCTTTGAGAGAACGTTTGAGCCTACTTCATTCATCCGACCCGACCTATGGATTTATGCTGCCTGAGACACCCTGCGGACAGGGATAGACGAAGCCCGCACCGGGGAAGGACCTCATTCCATTCCCTTCAAAACCTGGGCCTCCTCGTGGCATGCTTCTTTCCATGGAACGTCTTCGGTCAGGATGTCTCAGGCAAGGTCTTCAACGAGAGAAAAGATCCCCTCGTTGGGGCAAATGTTTACTGGCTGGGTACGACCCTGGGGGTCTCGACGGATGAAGAAGGAGGGTTCGTCATTTCAGGCAATGACATCACGGAGAAGTTGCTCGTGGCGAGCTATGTGGGCTATCGAACCGATACACTTCGGGTTTCGAGTCCATTCTGGGTTGAGTTTCGTTTGCAAGAGGCCCATTCACTGAATGAAGCGATCATTGAAGAACATCGTGACGGGGTGATGATCTCTGACCTGACCCCAATCAAGACGGAGCAAATCACCACAACGGAACTTGCAAAAGCCGCTTGTTGCGATTTGGCAGGTTGCTTTGAGACCCAAACCACCGTGCAACCGCAAACCACGAATGTGGTAACGAACTCCAAAGAGCTTCGGATTTTGGGGTTGTCAGGCGTTTACAACCAGGTGTTGGTGGATGGTTTTCCACTGATCCAGGGCTTGTCTTTTACTTATGGAATCAGCAGCATTCCAGGCTCCTTGGTGGAGAACATCTACGTCGCCAAAGGAGCGAACAGCGTTTTGCAGGGTTTCGAAAGCATCAGCGGACAAATCAACGTTGAGACGAAGGAACCCGATACCGCAGAACGCCTCATGCTCAGTGCATACATCAATGGATTTTCAGAAAAACATGTCAATGCCCATGCCACATTCCGACTCAGAAACTGGAGCGGTTTAACCGCAATCCACGTTGTGCAGCCTGCGGCCAAGGTAGACCGGGACCATGATACTTTTCTGGATTTGCCATTGCTCACTCGGTACATGATCTCCAACAAGTGGAGCTACGGAGATGATGAAGTTCAAGGTTGGTTTGCTCGAATCGGATTGCGCTTTTTCAACGAACAGCGCATCGGAGGACAAACCCATTTTGATGTCCGCAGTGACCAAGGCCTGGGAACGGTTTATGGTCAAACCGTCTCCGTCAACCAACCCGAGGTTTGGACCAAAACGGGCTTCCGTTTCAATGAACGACAGAAAGTTGTACTGCACGCCTCATCCTTTCATCAGCGACAGCATTCCTTTTTCGGAACGGTAGGATACAACGCGCAACAGACGAACATCTACGGCAACCTGCAATATGAATGGAACTACGCTGGACATGAACTGAAATCGGGGATCAGTCATAGGCATTTGAACTTGAAAGAGGTGGTGGCCTTTTCTGATACCCTGCTTCCAAGGAACTACGCAGGCAGTTACCTGCGATTGGAGAATATCACCGGTTTGTTTGCCGAAAACACAGCCTACTTCTTCAACAACAGACTGTCATGGCTTGTAGGCCTTCGTGTAGACCACCATTCGATCTGGGGTCTTCAGTTTACCCCGAGAACGCTGGTCAAATATGACGTTGGACCTCAAACCATTGTTCGGGTGAACCTGGGAACTGGATGGAGAACGGTGAACTTGTTTAGCGAGAACATTGGATTGCTCATCAGTTCCAGGAACATCGAGTTTGCAGAGGCTCTGGATCCCGAAAAGGCCCGCAATTGGGGCGTGAACCTGACGCATAAGTTCGAATCGAATCGCGATCGGATTCGGGGTTACTTCAGTGCAGATTTCTATCGTACCCATTTTCAAAATCAGGTTTTTCCAGACTACGACCTGAATCCCAACACGGTCGTCATCCAGAACTTCAGAGGAGCAAGTTCCAGCAATGCTTTTCAAGCAGAACTCTTCATCAAGTTGTTCAATCAGTATGAACTGAAAACGGGCTATAACCTCTTGGATGTCAGCAGAAAGATTGGAGAAACAAGGCAGTTGTTGCCATTCAATCCCAAGCACCGGGTGTTGATTTCTTGTAGCTACCAACCCCCATCGGAGAAGTATCATTTGGACGCCAATCTGCACTGGTATGGGAAACAAAGATTGCCCAACACGAACGCCAATCCTGTTGAATTTCAGCGGCCTGAGTTCTCACAACCCTATGCTACCCTGAACGTTCAGTTCACCTTGAACACCCAACCCTTTGCGTTTTACGCGGGCTGTGAGAATGTGTTTGACTTCCGACAATGGCAACCCATCATCAGTTGGCAGAACCCATCGGGACCTTACTTCGACACCTCATCCGTTTGGGGTCCGACCCGGGGCCGCGAGCTCTACTTGGGAGTGCGATTCAAATGGAAGCATCGCGATGGCAGGATTTCGGACGGAACCCAGCAAAGGGAAGGCCACTTGGCTGGGATTTGATCGGTGAAGTTCCATGACCCTGTGAACTACCATCCGCGGGGTGAAGCCGAGCGCTTTCTTGTTTCATGCAACCACCGCCTGAACAGGCGCAACCACGCCAACCAATGCCCTTCAAAAGTGCATTCAAGGATGGCGCTCTAACCCGTTAAACCGTTCGGTTAAAACAAACTCAGGTCGTTTTCTGGCGGGGGACGCGGGGTTGGGGGGGGCTGGTTTGGCCTAAATCAATCCCAATTGTAACGATAGCCCGGGCCGTGGATACCGTGCTGGTTGCTCCAAGAGAACGCGCGGTAGGCACCGAAACGGAAGTGCAATTCCGGGGTGTCATGAACGGTAAATGCCACCTGTGCAACGTCTTGCGGGCCTTCGCTCGGATCCAGATGGGCGAGATGTATCTGGGAATGGCGGGCTACAATCACCTGGGACGGGTGGATGGGACAGGCCTTCAGGTGGGTGATGGCCCAGCCGGCGAAGTAACGGACCACGCGCTGGGGCGCCGTTCCATGCAACGCCTCGCGCCAAATCCCGACCGCATGCTGAAACATCGCATCGGGGCGGTAGGTGGAGACGAGGGTCCTGTAGTCGAACCGGGACCGCGCCAGGTCACTCGGCTCCATGTAAGGTGCTGCGGGTTGGATCCTCATGTCGCGGAATTCGTCCAAGGCATGCACCTCCCATCCACTGCGGTCTGGACGCGGGTAAATCGGAATGGAAACCAGGTAAAAACGCCCCGTGCTTTCCCGGATTTGGAGCGGGTAAACGAGGTGCATCCGGTCCTCCCGGTTCGGCGGGGGAACCTGGCGGTAGTGGAAGGCAATGGCCTCCCCCCGCAGCATGGCCTCGAGGAGCGACAGGGCGAGCTCCTGCACGCGCGGGTCCAGCTGCACCAGCGTCGACGTGAAGGCCACAGCGTTCTGCACCACAGAGAGGTCACGCTCCTGAACGTCAAACTCCGACCGCAGCATCCCCTGGATGCGCTGGATGCCCGGAATAAAACGGAACGGTTGGAGGAGCTTCTCGACCAAGGGCACCATCCGCTTCTCGTCCTCCACCAGCACCGGCCCAGTAACTTGACGCTCAATATGGTACGTGCCACCGACATGCCGCAGCTCCCGTCCCTCTCGCCTCAGCGCCGCCCGGATGCGCTGGATGTCCCCGTCGACCGTCCGCTCGCTGACCGCCTTGGCCGGCGCGAGGTGGCCGTTCAACATTTCGATGAGTTGGGCCAAACCATACCCCCCCTCTTCCAACCATTCCCGCAGCCATTTCTCTCGCTGCGCCCTTTTCGCTTGTGCCTTGGACATGCCGCGAAACTAAGGCGAATTTATGTAAATGCGCTCAACCGTCTTAAATTTTTGCGTTCATTTTTCGCTAGCGCATTTTTTATCGTGCAATACCGCGGATACTTTTGGCGTATACAGTTCAAATCCATCGCCATGAAAACCTCATCCCGCAACTCGAACACCATTCACGAATTCGACCTTGTGGGGCATATTTGGTTGGACAGTGTTGAGTGGATTGTCGGCAAGCCGCCTAGTTACGTTCCAAAGACCCTTCGGTTTGTGCAGAAGTCTTTGGGATTGGACCTCTTGCCTGCGCAAATCCTCTGCGCTGTTTATGCCCGTTGGAAAGATGAGAACCTCCTAGACGAAAAGTGCTTGAAGGAGGTCTTGTCACGGAATGACGAGCGCAACCCAGAGCCGGGGATGAAGTGGCTCGATGTGCTCATTGAAAAAGGGTGGGTGGAGGTAACCCGGCTCACCCGCGGGTCCGGCAAGCAATACGCCCCAAGCAACGGGCTCCTGGCCTTCTTTCGCTCCGGTGACCGCCGGTTTCTCGAGATTTGTGGAAATACGCTTGGAGACCGCTTGCTCGACGAGTGCATCTCATGGCACAAAGCTGGCTACCGAGAATACGGAGCCAGCTTCCCCCTGAACGCCTTGGTAGATTTCCGCAATGCCCCCGTGGTGCGTTACATCTGCCGCCGCGAGCGAAGCATCTATTGTCAATCGGCCATCCTATACTTGATGGGACACGAAGTCAGCGAGTCTTCGCCCCTATCGACAGAGGATCTCCTCGAGCGACTCATCCCCTCCCATGTTGCGAGGCTGGTCGAAGGAGCCGCTTGGCAGCATCCTGACGCTCCCGCATACCGCAGTGGCATCATCGAACCGCGGGCCATCGTAAACAACAAAGTAGAAACCATCGGGCTTTCCGCTGCCTTCAAAAAGCGGTTCCTGCCGGCAACCCTGCTCCAGATCATCAACGGCCAGAAGCAAATTCCGCCAAGTGAACACTTCCAGCTCATCCTTCCCGAGCAAATCCCCAGCGTAAAGCTCCGCTACAACGCGTCCTTCCAGTTTGAATTGGACACCTTCTTGGGCTTGTTGTCGCCCCAGCGGTTGGACGCCTACTTCGACCTACTCAGGAAGCGAAGCATGACCCCAGCGCTCTCGGTCATGCTCTCAGGTGCTCCCGGCACCGGAAAAACGGAGCTTGTGCGCCAGCTCGCCCGGAAGCACAAACGTGTGCTGATTCAGGTGAACCTCCAAGGATTGCGGGAAATGTGGTTCGGTGAAAGCGAAAAAAATGTGACCCGCTTGTTCTCGGAAATCCAAGCGGTGCGGAAAAACCTAGCCAAGGAACCCATCATCTTGTTCAATGAAGCCGACGGATTTTTCCACAGCCGGCAGCCAGCGAAAAGTTCTTCAGGCCAAACCGAGACCGCAATAATCACCCTCTTCCTCCAATTCCTCGAGCAGTTCGAAGGCGTCGTTTTCGCCACCAGCAACCACACCCACTCGATGGATCCCGCCTTCGAGCGCCGCTGGTCCATCAAGCTCCCGGTCCCCCAACCCGACGAGCAACTCCGCGAGCATCTCCTGCGGGACCGGTTCCGGGGCCTCCTCCCCGCCAAGGACCTCACCGGCCTCGCGAAAAGCCACCCTTACAGCCCCGCCCAACTCGACAACGTCCTGCGCAAGTTCCTCCTGCTTGGCCCCGAAAACCGCAACCGCACCATGCTCCAGAATCTCATTGCCCAGGAGATGATCGGCTGGAAAACCATCATCCCACCCGTCGGCTTCTAACCCCCCACCTCGCCCATGTCCCCCATGTCCCCCATCTCCTCCCCCCAGCCCCCTCGGATTTCCCGATCCACTGTCGAGCTCTTCCTCGATTGCCCCTGCTGTTTCCACCTCCAGATGCGCCACGGCATCCGCCGTCCGGCCGGCTTCCCCTTTACCCTCAACAATGCAGTGGATCGCTTGCTGAAGGCCGAATTCGATGCCCACCGCCACGCCCGTACCGTGCATCCGCTCCTCGCCCACGCAGGACACCCCTTCGTGCCCTTCAATGGCTCCGAACTGGCCGCCTGGCGCGCCAACCGCAAAGGGGTGTCCGCCCACCACGGAGGCTACACCTTTTATGGTTTGGTGGACGACGTTTGGCAAGACCCCACAACCGAGCGGCTCTGTGTGGCGGACTACAAAGCCACCGCAAAGGCCGAGCCCGTCACCGCCCTGGACCCCGTCGGCGCAGGGCACCACCGGGCCTATATCCGGCAGCTCGAATTCTACACCTGGCTCATCGAAGGCGCCGGTCACCTCACGACACGCCGTGCCTACCTCGTCTACACCACTGGCGACAACACCCGACCCGCATTCCAAGACACCCTGCACTTCCGGACCCACCTCATCGAGCATGTCTGCGACCTCTCCTGGATCCCCTCCACCCTCGACGCACTCATCGCGTGCCTCGAGTCCGACGCCTCCCCTTCCCCATCGCCCCAGTGCGGACACTGTCAATACGTTGCGTCTCGAGCAAAGACGTGAGACCGCGCAGCTGCGCTGCGCTGAAACAGGAAACCCCGCGCAGTTGCGCTGCGCTGAGATAAGAGACCGCGCAGCTGCGCTGCGCTGAGAAATTTCAACAAAACGACAAAACACAAAATCTCGCATCATGCGTAAAACAACAACCTTCCCCAATGACCCGGTGGGCAACCACCACCTCCGCCCATCTGCGTTCCCGTCAGTCGAAGAAATTGGGACTGACCGGTTGCTCATTGTCCATTTGACGGATATTCCCAACCGTGGTCGTGCTGGAGCAGTCTATGATCGACTTCGCGGAAACTGGAAACTCGACCCCACACGAGCCCAAAGCGTGGACTACGTCATCGCGATTCACAAAGGCATTACCCAAGGGGTTTATGCCCCTTCAGCCCCAGATGGAAATTGGAATTGGCGTCCCGGCTACGATCCGAAAAAAACGGATGCCTATCAATTTGACGGTTGTCCTGCGCCACAGGAAATTTGGGAAAAGTACATCGGACGATGCGGGAAGTACCTGACCGATGCATCGATGCGACCGCATCGGAACCCGGTTCGTTACTTCCGGGCTTGAAGCGGAAACCAAGTGAAGTGGTCGGATTCAGTTGGACACGTTTGGGGCAAGATGTTGATGGATTGTGTGAAATTGTGATGCGCTCGCAGAGCATCTGAGCCGATTTCTCTGGACTCAAGCTGAAATTTATTGGACTTGATGGCGCGAAAAAACCGCTCTAAAATCACATTTTCCATGGCCCGGCCTTTGCCGCCTTTCGAAAATTGAAAACCCCAATTGAATTTTGAGGATATAAAAAGGCGGGGAACCCCGCCTTTTTCTTGTTTCGATCGTTACCTCCTCTGGGAGGTCTCTGGTAGCTCCAAGGCAAACACCCCTACCTCGACAAACCCTTGGTCTCGTTGGTCGTTTAACCAATCGATGATCCCCGCACCATCAAACCAAACTGGGAACTGCAGCGCTGCGGAGATGTCGCAGCGCTTGGAGCGCACCGTCTCTTTCCTGGTCCCGTCTTGGCGAACCGGGATGAGCACGACTTGGCGTGGTGCGTTGGGCAAGCCTGCAAAGGCAGACCGAACACGAGCATCCCCGGATGTTGCAAATGCAACGTCCAATTTCAACACCCCTGAGAATTTTGACATGGCACACCGCTTTTTGATGAAACAATTCATTCCCGAACGTCAGGGCATACCTCTAGCATGCTGTGCTGACAGGAAAAAGCGGCGTCAATTGTGATCTAAAACTAAGCTTTGTTTTTGGGATAAAAAAATTTTTCGACCCCTTTTTTCGTTTCCCCCCGTTTTTCAAGAAACTGGAATGAGGAGGGGTGCGTGCCTGATGCCCATCGAGATTGACCTGATGTGGGTGTCTGTTCAACCTCGTTTTCCTTCTCGCCATCACGGACTTTCAGCAATTGCTAACACTGCTGAACGGCTACAACAGCACAACGATGTCGCCACATAAAACCATCCATTTGGAAGGTAACCCGTCGCCTGAAAGTTCTCAACGGAAATCAAGCGACTCGATGCCAAATGAACGGTCATAAAACCAACAGTTGAAAACAAGAAATCTCCGGGGTTTTACGTTCTTTCCGATAGAGATTCACCTCTGCGATGTGTGAATGCCACTCAAATGATTGCCATGCTTCAATACGTGTTAGATCAGATTTTTGCGCTTCACAAATTCGAGTTCCCTCCCAAGGATTCGCGGTTATATTTCAAAACATGCTACGCCTTGGAGAATGACGCGTCGCCTGGTTCACTTGAAGGCAACGAATGCAGCAGAGCTTACGAAAAACCAATACGAAATGAGGATGCCAAGCCCCGTGGCTGGGATGAACTGGAACGGCTTGCCCGGCAACCCACCTTTCTGGAACTGTCGGAAGACCGTGGACACAGGAGAATTGATGGCTCATCTACTCGGGGAATCATGGACCTTTTGGGATGGTACAATCCAGAATTTCCGGATTCCGTATTCATGTGCCACAAGAACATCATGGCCTGGGCGTTGGAATCGGGGGTCCCTTTTCATTGCGTGTGGGATGTGGTTTGCATCCACGAACTCGCCCATTTGATTCACCATCGAGTGAATCCAGATCAGTTTCAAGCCGGGCATCCCTTGTTCCCGTCAAGAGCAGACTTTGTGGAAGGATGGGCTCAATACTGCACTTGGATTGTGGTTCAAGCACTTGGGGGATGGCATGAAACAGCATTCAATCGACTCGTTCAAGGACAACCTGCAGAATACCATTACTACAAGTTGTTCGTCCATCATCAATACAAGGCCAGTGTGGTCAAGTTGTTTTTCTGCGAATACGGCTGGATTGAA
>CAYONT010000034.1:17295-22140 GCA_964405405.1 uncultured Comamonadaceae bacterium
TAAAATGAATGCACATGAAAATGCCGCCTGTTTGTTGTCCCGCTCAGTTGTCGAAGGAACTCGCTTTTTGGAAAGCTGGCCAGTTCAAAGCCTCTGTGATTGTCCTCGGCGAAGCGCCGCTGAGTTGTGATAAGTACTTTTATCACAACGCAGGAAACTACCTCAGTGGATTGAAAAAGTACTTTCCGCCAAAGTGCAGCAATGAAGTTTTTTTTCAAATTCTGAGAGAACGAGGAGTCCTTGTGCTTGACTTGTTTTCAATTTGCGGCTTTACCGTCAAGGACTTTCAAACAGCACTACCTCGAGTTAGGCTGACTCAACAAAACGATTTCAACGATCTCCTGAACTCATTGGCCGCCGCTGGAATCATTGATTGCAACACGCTCATTGTTCCTCGCTACAAAAGGGTCAGAGATCTCCTTTTTTCCCGACATGCTCAATTCGAGGTTGAATACTGTTCAGAAGTGTTGGACGCGCGGTTGTTTGAAAAAGAACGGGGAAGACAACTCCTTTCGGAACCAGCCTACGACGCGCTCAGGTCCTTGTGGGGGTTGACAGAACGAGATCCCCAGAATTGAGAAGGACCACAAGCCCACGACTTTGGAATGGTTTGGTTTGGACTAGGATTGAACCGAATAGGTTTCATTTCCACAAATCCGTTGATAAGCAAGCTGTTTGGAGTGCCCCTGTTTTGGGCGGCGCATTCCCCAATCATGGAGCAACTCAGCCAATACTTCTTTTCTGAAGTCCTTTCGTGTCATGGTAAGTTGCTTTCCAAGTTTGAGGCATGAACAGAATCTGATTGTTCCGGTTCATTTGCTTTTCACCAAATCGGGTAGCAAATTGTCAGCTTCAACCGCAAATGTTGCTTGGGTGCGTGTGACATATTGAAAAAAAAGTATCCGCGGCCGTTTCCCAACAAGTGGGTAAAGTGGCCGATGTTTCTGATCGAACTCAGGGCGCGGAATGAGGGCCTGTTCCACTTCGGGTGGGTTTGTTTGGTGGCGGCCGTGTTGTTTCTGATTTTGGCAAAAACAACCACCACCCAGGTGTATGGGGTGAATGCTTGGTACAAGCCACTGAAGTTCGCCTTCTCAGTTTTCACCGTTGCCCACGCCTCGGGCGGCGGATCTTCGCGGAAGAAGCCGGTTTGTCCTTCAGCGAAAGAACAAAACTGGCAGTGTAATCGTCTAGGTCATGGAGAAGCACGATCGCAGAAATGTGGTGGTCGCTACCATCGGTTTCTCTTCTTTGCCACACATGATTGAACAACTTGTTGACGATGCACATGGGTTCGTCAGTCGGTCCAAAGGGCAGATGTCTAGAAGCTTTGCTTTGAAAAACGAATCTGTCTCTGCATGGAATGCGGAGCACTCCCAGAGCATCTCCTATATCCTGTATCCTGTATCCTGTATCTTATCTCAGCGCGTCCGCGCCGCGAAGCCGAGCGATTTCTTGTTTCCTGGTGAGCTCACCGAATGAGCGTGACGTGCCCCGTGAGGATGCAGTCCGTTCCGCCCTTCGCTTCATCGTACACCGGGGCGCCGGAAGAGCAGTCGAAGGCAACTCCCTCCTTGATGTTGAGGACGAGGCGGTAGGTGTAGACTTCGTTTGGCCCATAATGCTGGCCGTCGTGCACGTCCCCCACCCACGGTTCGTCGGGGGATTCGGTGGTGAAGACCAGGGCACCCCAACGGTTGAAAACGGACAACCGGTAGCCGTCCAGCAGCTCCGGATGGCTGAGCACCGGGGTCCAAACGTCGTTGAGGCCGTCGAGGTCTGCAGTGAATGCATTGGGCACGTAGACCTGCAGCAGGGGCTTGATGACGATGGGCAGGGTGGCCTGCCGGTTGCAAACTTCGGAGTTGGAGGCGGTGAGTTTCACGATGTAGGTGCCGGCCTGGGCGTAGGCGTGAACGGGGTTGTCGTCGTAGCTGTACTGGCCATCGCCGAAGTCCCAGAAGTAGGAGGTCGCGAAGACGGATTGGTTTTCGAAGGTGACCTCGGGGTCGATGGTGGTGGTGATTACGGGGTCGGCGGTGAACAGGGCGTAGGGGGCCACGTAGGCGCAGAAAACGTGTTCCTCGAGGGCGGTGGCGGAACAGCCGGAGGGGGCGGTGAGGGTCAGGGAGACATCGTAGCAGGAACCGGGCTCAAAGAGGTTGCCGGTGGTGCCGACCTGGGTTGAGAAGTCGCCGTCGCCGAAGTCCCAGAGGTAGGACAGCGAGGGGTCGTTGACCAGGGAGGAAAAGGTCACCTCCTCGGCGCCGCAGGAAGTGGAGTCGCTCCAGAAGAAGGTGGGGTCCGGGGTTTCGAAGACGGTCAGCACTTGGGAGACCGAGTCGCGGCACCCCGTGGTCGCGTCGATGGCCAGCAGTTGGACGGTGTAGCCGCCGATGGCTTCGTAGACCACGGTCGGGTTGGCGGCTGCCGAGGTCGTACCGTTGCCGAGGGTCCAGAAGTACGCGTTGGTCCCGGCTGAGTTGTTCTGAAACACCACCTCCACCGAGTCGCAGAGCGCGTCATTCAAGACCTCGAAGGACACCGCCGGGAGGGGGTAGACGACGGCTTCCACCGTGCCCGGGAGGCCGGGGCAGCCGTGGGCCAGGGAGGTGGGGGTCACTTGGTAGACCACGGTTTGGACCACGTTGGTCGTCTGGAACAACGACTCGGAGATGGTGGGGGACGTTTGGATGGGGAAGACGGTTTCGCCGGTCACCGCGGGTTGGGGGGTGGCATGCCAAACCCAGGTGCTGGGGAGGTCAGCGTTCAAAGGAATCTGGATGGACTCGCCGGAGCAGATGGCGTCGCCAGCGGGCACCATCTGGGGAGCGGGGTGCACGGTCAGGGTGAAGTCGGTGGGGGGGCCGGGGCAGCCGCCCGCGCCGTTGGGATAGGTCGGGACGACGGTCACCGTGGTTTGCGCCGAGGCCAAGGTCGGGTTGGTCGCCACGAAGGCGGGCAGGGCGCCCGCGCCGGAGGCGGGCAGTCCCAAGGTGCTGTTGTCGGCACTCCAGCTATAGCCCGTGCCCGGCACCGAACTGGAGAACGCAGGCGGATTCCACAGGGCGCCCTCGCACAGCACCCCATCGGCCAAGGGGTTCACCTGCGGCACCGGCATCACCGTCACCTGGAACACCTCCGGCGCACCCACGCAGGTCACCCCGTTCGCGCTGAAAGACGGCGTCACCGTGATCCCCGTGGACTGCGGCTGGTTCGCCCCATGCACCGCCAGCCAGCCCGGCACCCCGCCGACCCCTGTCCCCACCGGCATCCCCACACTCTGCGGACTGCCCGCCACCCAGGCGAACGACGTCCCCAACACATCCGACCCGAAACCGATCGGCGCCACCTCCTCCCCATGACACACCCCCAGCGAAGCCAGCGGCGCCAGCGTCGGCACGGGATTCACCTGCACCACCACCGGCGTCAACGGGCTCGAACACCCATCGTCCGGACTCGTCGCAAGCACCTGATAAGTAACCAGTTGCGGCTCCGACGCCGCCGTTGTCAACACATCATCAATCCATTCCGTGTAGGCCAAACCAACCGTCTCCCCTCCCACTGCCGCCACGCCGTTTGCATACCAATTGAAGACCACCTCCGAATTCGCCACCAATTGCAGGTTGACCGACGACCCGCTGCACAGGGTGGTCTCCGTGGGTCCGATGATGGCGAGCGGCGGTTTGACGAGGACGGAGAGGGTTTGGACTTCGCCCAAGCAGCTTCCGCTGATGCTGGTCGGTGTGACGCTGTAGACAACCAATTGATCGTTGTTGCTCTGGTTGACGAGCACGTCCTGGATCCAACTGCCGGTGCCACCCACGAAGGACTCCCCGGTCACCTGGGGGTTGTCGAAGGTGACGAACCACTGGAAGGTGCTGGGAACGTTTGCGGTGAGTTGGGCGTTCACGGGGGCGTCGCTGCACAGGTTGAGCCCGTTGGGAATGGTCAGTACGATGTCCGGCATGGCCTGCACGGTGGCGGTGGCGGTGGGGCCCACGCAACCATAGGGCACGGAGGTGGCGGTGATGTTGTAGGTCACGGCCTGGGGCTGGGAGGATGGGTTGAGGAGGGTTTGGCCTATGACATTGCCGGAGACGGGAATCAGTTGCTCGCCATCCACCTGGGGGTTGTTGTTCGCCACCCACTGGTAAGTTGCGGGGATGTCGCTCGCGATGGGCAGGTTGAAGGGGGTTTCGTTGCAGGGAGCCAAGGCAGGAAATGCTGCAACTTGCGGGAGGGGGTAGACGAGGATGGTCAATGCGTTGCTCGTGTCCGGGCAGCCGACGTTGTTCCAGGTGCTGGTCACCTGGAGCTGGTACAGGGTGGTGTCGAGCAGGGCGGGGGGTTGCCAGGTGGCGGTGGTGGCTCCAGGGACGGGGGTCCAGGTGGATCCGTTGTCATTCTGGGTCAGCCATTGGTAGCTCAGGGTGCCGTTGCCGGTGGCGGGCTGGGTGGGGACGAGGGGGACGGGTTGGGTGCCGGAACAGATTCCCTGGGGCGCGCCCACGGTGCCGGCGTCGATGCTGTTGACGTAGATGCCCGCGAGGTTCGAGGTGATGGCGGTGCACCCCCCTCCGGTGAGTTGGATGGTGCAGTAGTAACCGGTGTAGCCGGGCTGGGATGCGGGGGGCTGGTAGGTGCTGGCGTTGGCTCCCGGGATGGCGACGCCGCTGGTCGGCAAGCCAGCGGTGCTGTACCACTGGTAACTCGGGGTGCCGGTACCGTTCGTATAGGCCACCTGCAAGGCATTCGGGGCCTGCCCCCAACAGAAGGTCTGGGTGACGGGCTGCTGCGTGAACGTCGGCGCCGGGGTGGTCACAACGGCCGCCGGCTGGCTCT
>CAYONT010000035.1:0-5486 GCA_964405405.1 uncultured Comamonadaceae bacterium
CCCGCCCTTGCTCCACCAAGCGATCCGCCTCCCGGCGTGAACAATGGCCCGCGTCACCCAAAAACTTGTTGATTCTTACTCCTGGCTGTTCCATCGTCCTGGCTTGGCCGCGAAGATAGAACGCTGTGCTGCAGTGTCTATCAGAGGAAAAAAAGAGACAAGAAACCGGGGCCTACCCTGGCGGATAGACCCCGGAAACACTTGTCGAAATGAACCGTTCGAGGATTCAAATCAGACCATGGATCAGTTCAAAGCCCCCCAAATAAGTGCCGCCCAGATGAAGAGTGCGATGAAAAATGATGCTATTCCCGCAATGGCCAGACCAAGTCCAGAGTGTTTCTTTTTGATGACGATGCTGAAAATAGCTCCAATCCCAAACAAGACACCAATGATGCCCAGGGGTGGATAAATGAAGGCCAAACCGCCAAAAACGATCGCCACAATACTTGCCCAATGGGTCGGCTTGACTTCATCGTCACCAGGAGCCGCCAAATTTTCTCGCAACGTCCTGAAATCAACACTTTCCTGCTGCCCGCTCGCCACTTTGGTCTTCGGTTTCATCGCCACAACTGGATTGGATCCTCCTTGAAAACCACCACCTGTGAACGACTCACTCACAAAAGCCGCTACCGCGTCATCCTCTCCGAAAGCCATCGCGTCGTCGCTGGGGACCACCGCTGGGGTCTCATACAAGCCTTCCATATCATACTCCGATGCAATCTTCGAATCATCCATTTCAGGCATCTCCGAAGCAGGTTCTTCGGATTGTACCATGGCAATTGGATCCTCCTGCATTCTGGGCACACTGATGTAATAGCCCGGTCTGTGCACCCGCTTCTCAATTTGAATTCCAGACAACTGGGTACTGCTGCTGCAGGACGAGAAGAAGACAACGGCTCCCAAGAGAGCCAAAAAGCCGGAAAGGTTCATGATTCTTTTCATGGTTTGGGATTTAGTTCCGGCAAACATCTAGGATAGCCGAGGCAAGAACCCGTTGCAATCCGTGGCAAAAAGTGAATTTGCGTTGCCGTCATACCCTACCTGAAGATGCAGGTTGATGGAACCAGACCTTCCCAACGCAGGTCGCGGCCAGCCCTATTCGAGCTCAGTGGGCAGGCCGAGGACGAAAAAAGCCGTCCCTTTCGAGACGGCTTTGGAGGAGTAGCCCGTAGGGGAATCGAACCCCTGCTACCAGGATGAAAACCTGGCGTCCTAACCCCTAGACGAACGGGCCGCTTGGGGAGCGCAAATATACAAACCTCTTTTCTTCAGGCAAGCCCAGTGTTGATTTTTTTAGACCCAGGCGAAAGGGGGCAACGAGGCCCGGGAATTCAACCGAGCCAGGCGCGGTACATCCAAAGGATTTTTTCCTGTTGTCTGATGTAATCACTCATGAGCGCGTTGGTGCCTTCGTCGGCGGTTTGGCCTGACAACGCGAGCAAAGCGCGCTCGCGAACCAACAATACACTGAAGGCGGCGACGCAGTGTTTCATGGCTTCCTTGCCTTCCTGAACGTCGCTGACCGCAGGAACATCCGCTCGCTGTAGATAATCTGCGTAGGTGTGCAAGGGGGACTCACCCAAGGTCAATATCCGCTCAGCCACCTCGTCGATCTTGAGTTGCAAGTCGGTGTACAATTCCTCGAACTTGAGGTGAAGCTCGAAAAAGTGTGGGCCGCGCAGGTTCCAGTGAAAACCGCGAACGTTTTGGTAGAAAATCTGCAAGTCCGCCAGCAAATCGTTGAGGCCGTGGGCGAGCTCTTGCGTGGATTTGCGATCCAACCCGATGGGCATGTTCTGTTCCATATCGGCAAAACTAAGCCGCAATAGGCCGTCCGCATCTGCCCCCAACGAGAAAGGTCAAGACTTGCGAACCAGGGGTTGAGCGGGGATGCCCGCCACCACATCCCCCGGCGCTACGTCCTTGAGCACAACGCTGCCCGCACCGACCTGGGCACCGGCGCCGATTCGAACCCCTTCGCGGCATACGGCCCCCATGCCCACTGTCACGCCGGACTCCAGAATGCAGTGACCCGCGGTATGTGCGCCTGGATTGAGGCTACAGAAGTCCCCCAAAACATTGTGGTGCCCCACCGATGCGTTCCGGTTGATGCAACATCCAGCGCCCAAGCGGGCCATGCTGGCGATGGTGACCTGGGGGTGTACCCAAACGCCCGGTCCGAGCTGGGCTGAAGGCGCTACACTGGCTGAGGCGTGCACCAGCACTCCCCAGGGAATGGGGCGATCGCCAGCATGGGCTGTAAAAATCTGCCATACAATGGCGAGGACCGGAGGGCGCAAAGCGCCGGGCATGCAGACCCCCTTTGCCGAGGTCGGATCCCACTCGGCCATGGGAACAAACTCCGGCTGCGGCCAATGCGGAGGGATGAATCCTTCCATTGTACCCTCCTCCAGTGTGAGATTGTGCACCACCTGGACCTCGATCTCCTCCGGCCACATCCGCCAAGCAGAAGCCGCGATCTCCACCAACAGGGGATATAACACGGGACTGAATCCGAGGAGGGTCAACGCCCCTTGAGCCTCATGCCTTTCCATGGCGGTCGCGGTGATAAAAACCCGCATTGCCAAGTTCCGCCGGGGAGAGAATAGGCCGCTCGGCAAGATTCGCCAACGCATGAATCCGTTGGAGCAGCTCCCGGTTGTGGGCTATCCGGGTGGCCGCTCTGTCCCAATAAACGTTGTCCTCCAACCCCACCCGGATACCCCAACCCATTCCCAGGGCCACCAGGTGTGCATCCAGTTGTTGGGCTCCGATGCCCCCCAATGAAATCCAGGCTCCGGTGGGCAGATCATCTGCCAGGGCCGCGAGGTGTGCGGGACGCAACTGCGAGCCTGCGATGTTTCCCACGATGAGATTGACATAAAAAGGAGGCTCTACCCAGCCTTTCCGGATCAAGTAACCCAAGTAATTCACCATGCCCGGATCGAACACCTCCAGTTCCGGTTTTGAACCGCTCTCACGCATGCGAAGCGCGAGTTCCCGGATGGTATCGGGAGAATTGACACTGGCCTGCTGAACAAAGTTGAGCGAACTCAAGGTCAACGAGCCCATGTCCGGTTGGAGCGAGAGCACTTCAGCCCGGGCCGCCGGGTCTGAGACTGATCGCCCACTCAACGAAGCACAGATAACCAGATCAGGGCAATGGCGTCGAATCCCCTCTAAGATGGGGGCATAATCCGCCGCCTCAGAACTGGGCGTGCCGTCCTGCTTCCGGGCGTGCACATGTACCATGGTGATGCCCATTTCCCATGCCCCGTGAACTTCTTCAATGATTTCAGATGCAGAAAGAGGGACCGTTGGAACACGGTCCTTTTGCGGCACCATTCCGGTGGGCGTGAAGTTGAGCACGAGAGGATGCATAAATGCGCGCTTGTTGGTAGCCCCATTTACGCGGTTCAAGGCCGTGGGGTTGCACTGCGAACTTACCCTGAATCCCGGCTGAGCGGGGGGGGGCCAGGGTTAGTAAGCGCGGGCGAAGAGGACGCGGCGGGCCGAGGGGGCGCCGGTGAGGATGCAGGCCCCGGCTTCGTCTGGCGCATCCAGGGGGATGCAACGAATCGTCGCCTTCGTCTCCTCCTTGATGCGCTCCTCCGTTTCCGGGGTTCCATCCCAATGCGCCCGGACGAAGCCTCCCTGGTCGAGGGCGGCGACAAAATCCTCCCACGAATCGACCGTGCGCGTGGTGGCCTCGGTCCGTTCTGCCGCGATTTGGAACAGGGACGCCTGAATCGCTTCGAGCAAACCCTGCACGCGCTCCGTGAGCCCGGCCACGGGGACCACCGATTTCTCACGGGTATCCCGGCGGGCGAGCTCCACCGTTCCATTTTCCAAATCCCTCGGCCCCATGGCGATGCGCAGCGGGACCCCTTTGAGCTCGTACTCGGCGAATTTCCAACCCGAGCGCTTGGTGTCGTCATCGTCCAGCTTCACCCGGAGCCCAGCAGCGCGGAGCCCAGCAGCGATTTCGCGCAAGGCGGAGACGATGTCGCCCATTTGGTCTGCCCCCTTGTAGATGGGCACCAGCACCACCTCGATCGGGGCCAAACGCGGCGGCAACACCAGCCCCGCATCATCCGAATGGGACATGATGAGCGCCCCCATCAACCGGGTCGATACCCCCCAGGACGTCGCCCAAACAAGCTCCAGCCCCCCCTCGCGCGTGGCGAATTTGACGTCGAATGCGCGGGCGAAGTTTTGGCCTAAAAAATGCGACGTCCCTGCCTGCAGCGCCTTCCCATCTTGCATCATCGCTTCGATGCAATACGTGTCCAGCGCCCCCGCAAACCGCTCGTTGGGCGTTTTCACCCCCCGAACCACGGGCATGGCCATCCACTCCTGCGCGAACCGCGCATAGACGTCGAGCATCCGACGCGTTTCCTCCACCGCTTCCTCCGCCGTTTCATGGGCGGTGTGCCCCTCCTGCCACAGGAACTCAGTCGTCCGCAAGAACAACCGGGTCCGCATCTCCCAGCGCACCACGTTCGCCCACTGGTTGATGAGCAAGGGCAAATCCCGGTACGACTGGATCCAATCCCGGTACGTGTTCCAAATGATGGTCTCCGACGTGGGACGCACCACCAACTCCTCCTCCAACTTCGCCTTCGGGTCCACCACGATGCCCCCACCGTTGGGGTCGTTCATCAGCCGGTAGTGGGTCACCACCGCGCACTCCTTGGCAAACCCCTCGACGTGGGCTGCTTCTTTGGAGAGGTAACTCTTGGGAATAAACAAAGGAAAATACGCATTGACGTGCCCGGTTTCCTTGAACATGGCGTCCAAAACATCCCGCATGCGCTCCCAAATTGCGTAGCCATAAGGCTTGATGACCATGCAACCCTTCACATCGCTGTGCTGGGCCAGGTCCGCCTGGACCACAAGTTCATTGTACCATTTGCTGTAATCCTGCGCACGTGATGTCAACTGAGCCATGGGGAAGTTTGGTCTGATTTTTGCAAACATTAAGGCCAAACCCACAAAAGGCCGCCTCCATTTGCGGTGCGAAAGTACCCAATTTTCCTACCTTCGGGAAGGTTCACCTCCCCAAACCTACAGAACATGTTGATCCTCCCTTCCACCGGCCGCTTCTATCGCTCTCCCCGGGTCTTTTGGGCCGGGATGCTCTTCACAGGCCTGGCAGCGGCAGGATGTGCCCCCTCCGCCCAGCTTTCTGGACTGGAGTCGGACGAAACTTACCTCGCACGGGATGAACAATTTGTGACGGACGCGAAGCACTTTGAACTGCTCATGGAGCGCGCAGGTGTCTCCACCGAATCGGACGGTGCTTCGGACGACTTTTATGACCCAGAACGCGCGAAGTCATCCGAACCACAACCGGACTTCAACCCCTACCGGCCATGGGGCGGTTATGCACCTGGGCTCAACAATGGATGGGGCATGGGGATGGGGTGGGGAATGAACCCGGGGTGGGGAATGAACTCCGGGTGGGGAATGAACTCCGGGTGGGG
>CAYONT010000035.1:5586-15604 GCA_964405405.1 uncultured Comamonadaceae bacterium
CAATCCTTACGGGTGGAACAATCCTTACGGGTGGAACAATCCTTACGGGTGGAACAATCCTTACTACAACCCATACGGATTCGGAAACTGGAGCCCGCTGTGGGGCCAAGGAGGCTGGTGGGGGTCCGATGACGATGGGGGCACACCGGTGATCAGCCGGCCCCGGGTGCCGCTGATGTCCACATCGGGGTCGAATTCGAATTACGGCACCGGGGGTACCTTGCTGGAGCCGCGGCGCGCCACCAGGCTGCTGGAGCCGGCGGTCGCGCCGGGACCCGCAGTGCCTGGGGGGTCGGACGAGGTCGCTCCGGGGCAACCGGGTCCCCAGCGGGCGGCCCCGTCCCGGGGAGTCCAGACGCCCCGGGGAACCGAGGCTCCTCGCACAGCACCGGCTTCGCCCGGGCGGCCCCTCCCTGCCCCGACGGTGCCAGAGAGCACCGCCCCTCGCACGGGAGGCAGCCGGACGGAGCCGCGCACCACGCCGCCAGCTGCGCCCCGAACGAACCCGGAGCGCAACCGCAGTTCCGGTGCCGCCGCCCCGGCTGCCACGCCCCCACCGAGCCGGACGCCCCCGTCGGCCGCACCTTCCGGAGGCCGAACCGGCTCCACCCCTTCGCCCCGTTCGCCCCGATGAGCAGCCACCGAACCTCCCGCAGTTCCGCGGCCCGAACTTGGGCCGCCGCCCTCCTCGCCCTTCCCCTTTGGGTTCCCGCCCAAAATGAGGTGGACATCCTCCGCTACAGCTGGACCGAAGGCGGCGGCTCCATTCGCTCGCTCTCCATGGGCCAGTCCATCGGAGCCCTCGGTGCCGACCTCGGAAACCTCGGAGACAACCCTGCCAGCATCGGGATGTACCGACGCAGCGACATCGCCATGAACTTCGGCGTAGGCGCCTCCCGGACCGAAGCCTTCGCCCCCGGGAGCCCCCGCGGCCAGTTTCAGTCCGACCCCAATGGCCAGGTTTCGCAGATGGGCCTCGTGCTCACCATCCCCGCCTTGGACCCCGATTGGCCCTTCTTCACCCTCGGTGTGGGCTACCAGAAGCGAGCAGACCTCCACCAATCCATCCGGTACACGGGCGCCCCCTTGCCCGCTTCGCTGCTGTCCTTGTTCCGCGATCAAGCAAACGGAAACCCGGAAGGCGCGCTGGGCGACCTCTATCCCTTTACGGCGGGTTTGGCCTGGGAAACCTACCTGCTGGACCCCCTGGCAGGCACCAGCGATCAGTACACCAGCGCCATCCCAACCGATCATCCGGTGACCGCCCGCAAGGAGGTCGAGCGTGCAGGCCAAATCGCCGAAACAAACATCGTCCTCGCCGCCAACTTCAAACACCGCCTGTATCTCGGCGCCACCCTCACCCTACCTCGGGTGTACTTCACCGAATCGACACGGCTCACGGAGACGGGCCGCCCCGACACCCTGAACCTCTACCAATGGAACTACAACGAGGACCTCACCATTGACGGCAATGGCGTCCAAGGGAGATTCGGACTGCTCTGGGCCGCCTCCGACTGGCTGCGCATCGGTGCTGCAGTCACCACCCCGGGACGCATCGCGCTCAGCGATGTTTACTCCACGCGGATGTCCTCTCGGTTCAAGACCGGCGAAACCTATGACGCCGCCTCCCCGGTCAACAACATCACCTATGCCGTCCGCGTGCCGGGTCGCCTCCAAGGAAGCGCGGCCTTCCTTTTTGGAAAGCAGGGCGTCCTGACCGCGGCCTACGAGCGGGTCGATCACGGCGGCGGCTCCCTCCGGCCGCGCTGGAATTCAGACAACAGCGCCGACGACTATGCCTTCGAAAATGAAACGGCTGCCAACATCCTCCGCGTCGCCCACAACGTCCGCTTGGGCATGGAATGGCGCATTCAGGAACGCTTCCGGGTTCGAGCCGGGGTAGGCCAGGAAATGTCACCGTACGAAAACACGGCGAACACCAAAACGAACGCGCAACGCAACTTGGTTTCAGGCGGATTCGAATACCGTTCAGAGAAGGGATATGCCGGCATCGCCTTTCGACGCCTCACGTGGTCGGAGGACCTCAGCTTGTTCGGTCCGGATAACGGGGTTTTCTCCCTCGATCGGGTCCACACCTTGGTCCTCATCGGGGGAGGCCTTCGGTTCTGACCAGCCAACCAACAGAGCGGCTTCCTATCCAGTAGTTACCCGGTAAGATGCCCGCAGGGCGGCGTTTCGCTTGCCGATTATCGCGCTCCCATGGCGCCCATCTCCTGGGCCACCATGTCCTCGATGCGCTGACGAACTTCGTCCGCCAAGTCCTTGTCCACCAGGATGCGTCCGCTGTGTTCATCCACGATGATCCGCTTGCGCTGCGCAATATCGATGCGGCGCTGGGGCGGAATCTTGATGAAAGAACCCGCCGAGGCCTGACGCTCGATGGGCACAACGGCCAAACCGTTCTTCGCTGCACCCCGAATCCGCTGGTAGCTGGCCAACAGTCGGCTGTCGATCTCCTCAGCCAGTTGGTTGCTCAACCGAAGCAGCAGGGCTTCTTCCGCTTGGGTTTCTGCCACAATCTCGGCCAACTCCGCCTGCTTCCCCTCCAAATCTTCGACGCGCTTGGCCAGTTTTTCCCGGCTAGCCTCCAAGGCCGATGCGCCTGCATCGATTTTCACTTGGATTTCCCGGATGCGCTTTTCACACAACTCGATTTCCAACTGCTGGTACTCCAACTCGTTGTTCAGCGACTCGTACTCGCGGTTGTTGCGCACATTGTTTTGTTGTTCCGTGTACTTCGCAATCAAGGCCTTGCTGTCCTCGATTTGGTTGCGGTAAGCTGAAACGTGCTGCAAGTTGAGCGCGTGAGCTGACTCTTGGTTTGCCAAACGCGTGCGCAATCCTTCGATTTCGTCTTCCAAGTCCTGCACCTCCAACGGCAACTCCCCCCGCACTACACGGATCCGGTCGATGCGGGAGTCAATCAACTGCAGCGCAAAGAGACTGCGCAACTTTTCTTCTGCGGAAGAGGTGGGTTTTGTTTGTACAGCCATCGGGATGGATTCAGCGGTAATGGACGGGATTGGTTTGGTTTTGGGCCAAACGGACGGCGAAATTAGGGAATATATCCCGGAATTCCTTCTCCAACTGTTCTTGAATCCAGTGGGTTACCGGCCACTCACTCTCGAAATGGCCTACATCCGCCAAGACCAGCTGGCCTTGGGCTGCCTCAAAATCGTGGTACTTCAGGTCGGACGTGATGTACAGGTCCGCTCCCTGGCGGATCGCATCAGGGGTTAGGAAGGCCCCCGCGCCCCCACAAATGGCTACGCGTTTCACCTGATGACGAACCAACCGGCTGTGCCGAATCACGCCACATCCCAACGCGACCTTCACCTGATCCAGAAAACCCTCCATGGACTGGGGGACCGCCAACTCCCCTACCATGCCGGAGCCGATGTGCGGATGCGGGTTCTCCAGAGTAATGACTTGGTGGGCTATTTCCTCGTAGGGATGGGCGGCTCGCATGGCCGCCAAAACGGGCGACAACCGCCAGCGGGGAACCAGTACTTCCAAACGGGTTTCATCCACCCGGGTGCGCTCCCCCACCTGACCCAAGGCTGGCTGCGCCCCATCCAGAGGCCGGAATCCGCCGATTCCATCCACTTCAAAACCGCACTGGTCGTAACGTCCCAACGTTCCTGCCCCGGCATCGAACAAGGCCTGAGCGACTCCCGGGGCCTCCGATGTAGGGACGTAGACCACGAGCTGGCACAGGAGCCCCCCCTTGGGTTGGAGCGGTCGCAGGGTCTCTGCCGGAATGCCCAATTGTGCTGCGAGGGCGGCATTGACCCCATTGGGCACATGATCGAGGTTCGTATGGGCCGCATGGACGGCGATGCCGCTGCGGATGGCGCGCTCCACGGTCCGCTGCACGCCATCCTGCCCCACCAACCGCTTGATTCCTTTGAAGATCAGCGGGTGATGCACCACCACCATGTCGGCTCCTTCGGTCTCAGCCTCTTCGATCAGGGCTTCATTGCAGTCCAAACCCACCAAAACCTTCCGCACCCTGCGTCCGCCCTCACCGACCAACAGGCCGGCGTTGTCGTAAGATTCTTGCAAAAAAGGCGGGGCCCACCGGTCCATGAAATGGGCGATGTCCCCGACGGTAGGCAGTTTGGGTGCATCTTGCATGGAACAAATGTACTTCGCCAAGCCATGAGGATGCCACGCGACTTTCGGGTCCTGGGGGTGCCGCTTGCCCTGCTCTATGCCGGGGTGGTGGCGCTCAGGCACTGGGCATACGACCGGGGTTGGCTCCCCAGCCGCCGGGGGCCCTTACACACCCTGGTTCTGGGCAATTTGACGGTGGGCGGGACGGGCAAGACCCCCCACGCCCGGCTCATGGTCCAGGAACTGGAGGCCCTGCTCGGGCCGGGCACAGTCGGACTCCTGAGCCGGGGGTACGGCCGCCGCTCCCGCGGGTTCCGCTGGGTTCGCCCAGGCGACTCCGCGGCGGAGGTCGGCGACGAGCCACTCCTGCTCCGGCGCATGCTGCCGGGCATCGCCGTGGCGGTATGCGAAGACCGGCTCGCCGGACTCGAGCGCATGCGTGCCGAGGCCCCCGCGTTGCGGTGGGTGGTCCTGGACGATGCCCTCCAACACCGGCGGCTCCGCCCCGACATCGGCCTCCTGCTCCTCGATGACACCCAGCCCGTCGCGCTGGACTTCCCCCTGCCCGCCGGCCGCCTCCGGGACCTCCCAGGCTCCATGGCGCGGGCCGACGCCGCCCTGCTCACCCGGCTCCCCCTTCCCCACACCGACGCCGATCCCCTCGCCCGCGCCCTGGCGCGCCAGGGCTGGCCCGCCGCCCGACCCTACTGGGGCACCTCCATGCAACTGCATTTCCCCGCGCCCACCACGCCCCCCGCGCCCCCCGCGCTCCCCCGGGCCATTGCCCTCGCCGGCATCGCCCGGCCCGAACGGTTCTTCCAAGCCCTAACCCCCCATTTCGATCTCGCCGCCACCTTTGCCTACCGGGACCACCGCCCCTACACACCTGCCGACCAGCACCTATGGCACAAAACCGCGGCACGCACCCACTGCACCCTCCTCGTGACCACCGAAAAAGATGCCGTGCGACTCTCCTCGCTGCCCCCATTTTCCTCAGACTTGGTGGTTCTTACCATTCCCATGGAAGCCACATTCCACCAACCTGAATCCTTCCGCAACTGGTTGCGCGAGAAAGTGACCACCATTGAAAACAGGCCATGCTGAAATTCAAGATATTTGCACCATGAACTTGCGCACATTTGGGGTCATCGCGACCCTTCTGATCGGGGTGGGATTGGGGTGCAACAACCCGGGAACAAGCTCGGATTCCCCGGCTGGACCGGTGGGAACCATCACGGGCATCATCCGAAACGCCCCCGCACAGAAAGTGAGCCTGATGGCCTTGGTCAACCGCCGCTGGACCGAAGTGGCAGCCGATTTCACCGGAGACGACGGTTCGTTTGAACTCAAGCCGGAGAAGGGTTTGGCCTATGATTACTACCAATTTCTGGTCGAAGCCCAGTACGGAATGATGCTGCTGATCGACTCCACCCAAGGCGTACGGATAGAGGTCGAAGCCCTGCCCAAGAAGCCGGGTTTCATTTCCCAAGCCCAGGTTTCTGGCTCGAAGGAGTCTGCAAGCATCGCGGCTTATGTCCCCATTGCCTTGGAAATCCAAGACTCTTTGAGCCAAGTGAGCTTGCAGCTGCAGACGAACCCGCAGATGGCTGAGCAGCACTCTGCGACCTTCACGCGGTTGAAAATGCGTGCGAATGACGAGGCCTTGGCATTCATTGAGGAGAACAAGGGTTCGGCGGTTTGCCTGTTCGCATTGGACCAACTCAATCGCTCTACAAGCACCGGAATCACGCAGGAAGTACTTGCTCACGTGCGGAAGCAAATGCCCCAAGGGGGTTACCTCGGTTTGGTTGAAGAGCGGTTACAAGCCGAAAAAGCCCGCACACTGCCAGGCGGACAGCCCCAACCGGTGCAAGAACGCGCCCCAGGCATCGCCGTCGGCACCGAAGCTCCGGACATCGTGATGGCCGGAATCGATGGAAAAACCCAGAAACTCTCCGACTTGCGGGGCAAGGTGGTGCTCATTGACTTCTGGGCCTCCTGGTGTGGCCCGTGTCGGCGTGAGAATCCCAATGTGGTGCGCGCTTACCAGCAGTACCGTGCCAAAGGATTCGAGGTGTTCTCCGTTTCGTTGGACAAGGCGAAAGATCCGTGGGAAAAGGCCATTGCGCAAGACGGCCTCATGTGGCCTTACCATGTGAGCGATTTGGCCGGTTGGAGCAACGCGGCAGCGGCGGCTTACGGCGTCACGGCCATCCCGGCGACCTTCCTCATCGATCAGCAAGGAAAGGTCGTGGCCACCAATTTGCGGGGTCCCACTTTGATGGCCAAACTCACCGAGCTCCTACCGGGTTGAGCGTAGGATCAGGGACCATTTACCTCGCTTCCGACCTCCACCTCGGCAGCCCCAGCTTCTCATCAAGCAGAGCAAGGGAACGACTTTTCGTCCAGTGGTTGGAAGAGGCTGCGGCTGGAACCGGCCATGCCGTTGGTTTCCCCGCGACTGAAATCCACCTCGTGGGCGACCTGTTCGACTTTTGGTACGAATACCACCACGTGGTACCGCGGGGAGGCAGCCGTCTGATGGGCGCCATCGCCCGGCTGACAGACCAGGGACTGCCCGTCCATTTCTACCCTGGCAACCACGATCTCTGGACCTTCGGCTATCTGGAGGAGGAACTGGGTATGCGGGTACATCCCGCTCCCGTGGTCCGGGAATGGGATGGGCTGCGTTGCTACATCGGCCACGGCGATGGACTCGGACCCGGAGACTGGGCGTACAAGCGGCTCAAACGCTTGTTCCACAACCGATTCCTCCAAGTGCTTTTCCAGCAAATCCACCCAGATTGGACGCATGGGTTTGCCCGCCGGTGGTCTGCCCACAGCCGACAGGCCGGTGCCCATGTTGCGGCTGATCACGCCCCAGAATCCGAGTGGCTCTGGCAATACGCGGCGGAGTACCTCCGCGAATCCGATGCGGAAATCGATTGCTTCCTCTTCGGTCATCGGCACGCGCCCATGCACCACACCCTTCCCGCCCCACCCCATCGGGTTCGCATCCAACATCCTGTTTACATCAATCTGGGCGATTGGATTGCCCATTTCACTTACGTACGCATCGCGGGAGGTGAGGCCCACCTGCTCCGTTACAACCCCGCCTGACCCAGTGTAGCCAAGAGAAGCTGATGCCTCTCGAGCAATCTCTGTCCCATTTTTCAGGATCGAACAACAAAAAAGGGCCACCGCGATGCGGTGGCCCTTTTTCAATGGACCGGGGGGCGCGTGGGCGCCTCGAGAATCAACGGCGAACCTGCAAATGCGCTGCTTCATGGGAGCGTGCTCCCACCAAGCGCACAACGTATGATCCCGAAGGCAATCCAGACACATCAACCGTCAACCGCTGCCCATCATAACGCGCTACCGGTTGCTGAACCAGCACCCGCCCACTCAAATCGAAAATCTCCAAACGCAGGTCTCCGCGCATGCGGCTGCTGGAAATGTTCACTACACCTTGGGAAGCTGGATTCGGGTACACCGACATAGGCTCCGCCTTCGCCTCTGCTACGACCTCACCCTCGTTCACATCGAGGAACAAGTCAGAGCGGAAGATGCCTCGTCCGTGGGTGGCCGCGTAGATGGCACCTTGGTTGCTCGGGGCAATCCAGGGTGCTGCGCTGCGCCACTGTTGCTTGATGGCAAAGACAGGAGCCGTGGGGCCATTCGGAGAGCCCATGTTTGTCGCCGTGTAGTGCCAATCGTCACCACCATTGTCCGTCGCCCAAACACCATACTCCGTTCCTACCAAGATGGTATTGCCCGACGCATCCATCGCGTCGATGACCACATCGTAGCAAGGCATTTTCGCCATTTCACCCGATGGGAACCAAATGTTGGACCAGGTGGGGTTCTCAGAAAGTGCGTTGAAGCTCTCTTGTACCTTGCCTCCACTCACCACGCCGTATCCCCCAATGGATACCACCACGTGGTTGGGGTCATTGGGGTCCACGGAAATGCCCGTCACCACCGCACCCGCTGAAAGGATTTCATCAGAAAGATTCGAAGTCACATCTGCTTGAGACCAAATGGACTCCAAGCCACTGAAACGGTAAAGCTTGCCATCCCAGCCCGCCACAAACATGTGGTTGCCGGCCTCGGGCTCCACATTCACCGCAAACTCGATGGCCTTGACACCCGCCGAACCCGGCGCATTGCCCAAACGAATCCACTCAGGCGTGGTGTTGAAGTTCAAACCATCCCGTGTGATCCACACACCTTGGCTTCCGGCGAATCCTACCGCCGTGATGGTGGTGTAGGGGTCTGGCACCTGCAAGCGGCCCGGAACATCGTACAACGTGTCAGCCGGATGCACGTACATCGTGTCGCAGGTTTCCGAGTAGCTGTACACATCCACTTCCGCAAACGTCGTGTCCGCACCGACCTGGAACACGTAGTAGTTGTCCAACTGGGGGACGTACACAGAATCCAGAATGGGTGTGATGGAAGTAATCACCGACTGGGTGCCCGTCAGCGTGCTGTCCGTTTCACAAGTCAACTCCGGCAACGCCACCTGGGGGTCCAACCAGAAGTAGTCAGGATCTGCCGTCAATGGCGCATCCAAGATGCGCTCAGGACGGATCAGCATTTCGTAGTAAGGAAGCGAAACACCTGCGGGCAAAGTGAACTCGAAAGGCAGGTTCTGGTTGCTGGTGAGCAAGGTGAACGTGCTATCCGTAACCGTTTCACCGTAGGGGTTCACCAACACGACCTTGCGCTGGGTATCCGGGTCATTTGTGTTCTCGTACAATTGAACCACCGAGTAGAAGGTTCCCACCTCACCCGCATCGTTTTGCAATGCTGCGATGTTCTCGTCGTAGAAACTCCCGTAGTTGTTCAAGGATCCAGGGGATGCAATCCCCCGAACCAAATTTCCATACTGCGAAGTGGCCATCCATGCCATGGAGCCGTCGGGGGTTATGTTCACCTTCGAAATGGCACAATCGAATCCGTCGCCTCCATTGACCTCGACCGCCTCCTGGTTCGACAGGAACGTGCCATCTCCTGGGATGAGCAAGGATCCGTTGTCCTGTGTACCCCCGAGGACGGCTGAGTTCGAACTGTGGTCCATCCCGTAAAACTGGGTGATGGAAAGATCGCGGTTGCAATCGGTGTAGGTTTGGCCACCATCCAAGCTCCGGTAGATGCCACCATCCGTGGCCACGAACATCTTTCCGCCGGGGGTGAAGATGATCTCATGAACGTCGGCGTGCACATCGAAGTTGGTTCCTGGGAAATGGAAGGCGAACGCAGCCAACTCCGCTTGTTGGTTGGGACCGGAACGCCACAACTCGATGCCACCTACGTAGGCAAGGTCCGGCTGGCCTTGGGCGATGCCGAGGGCGAGGTCGTAAATGCCCTGCGCGCGGGGAAGCGGCGTTGCCTGGTCCAAACCTCCGGGCCAAACCCCTCCCCAAGACTGGCCTGCATCTTCCGAATGATAAAGGCCATAGAAGAAACCACCGCTGGTCGCGTACAAGGCGAAGGCGTGGTTGGGGTCATCCATGGAGATGTCGACCCGGCAACGGCCGATGCCACTTTGCGGGAGGGCGCCTGCTTGGCTCGCAGGACCCGAAAGCAAGGTGAAATCCGTGAAATCGGAACCGTTGCTGCGGTACACACGACCATTCGCAAGGGCGACCAACATATAGGAGCCGTCTTGGGCCACTGCGATGTCTGTCTTGGCACCGCTGGGCAAGTTGGCGGGTTCTAGGTCCATGACACCGTTCTCGATGGAGCCGAATCCTCCGTTCGAGGCAAACCACACGCGGTTGCCATTGTTGGGGTCGACCACCAAGGCATCGGTTGCCGTGAAGTCCCCACCACCGAGAAAGCCGGGGTCGGTCCCCTCTACGATTTGGAAGGTCGC
>CAYONT010000035.1:15704-20165 GCA_964405405.1 uncultured Comamonadaceae bacterium
TGGGAATTGATTTCTCCTGTATTCACATCGCCCAGCAACCTGCGCTGGATTTCCCAAGCTCCATTGGGCTCTTTCGCGATTTCCCGGGTGGCCCGTGGCGCGTAATCCGAGGGCTTGTGAACCGGGGCGTCGGTTTGGGTAACCACAGCCACGATGCCCGCTGCGCCTGCGAGGACGAGGGCTGGGGCAACAATTTTCTTCCAAAGCATGGTTTCTGATTTTACAATCTCAGGTGGTGGTGCAAGGTACAACAATCAAGTCCGCTGCAAAACGCCCCAACGAATCCTCGGGAACCGCAGAACCGGTGACGGTCACCAGCCGCTTGAATGCGGGATTGAGCCGCCCAAAACCTAAGGCTACCGTCCTCAATGCAAGTGCTTTTCAGCGTGGTAGCTCGAGCGCACCAAGGGACCGCTTTCCACGTACCGGAAACCCATTTTGAGGCCCAGTTCCCGGAGCGCAGCGAAAGCATCTGGGTGAACGAATTCTGCCACGGGGAGGTGCTTCGGGCTCGGTTGCAGGTACTGGCCCAGGGTGAGGATCTGGCAGTCCACGCTGCGGAGATCCTGCATCGTCTCTTCCACTTCCGCCAGCGTCTCGCCCAGTCCCAACATCACCCCCGACTTCGTCCTGAGCCCTGCCTGGCGGAGGCGCCGGAGTACCTCGAGGCTGCGGTCGTATTTGGCCTGAATGCGCACCGAACGCGTCAAACGACGGACGGTCTCCAAGTTGTGGGACACAATTTCAGGAGCCACCTCGATGATGCGCTCCAGGTTTTCCCACTTGCCGGCGAAGTCTGGGATCAGCGTTTCCAGCGTGGTGCCGGGGCTTTGGTGGCGGATGGCCCGCACCGTGGCCGCCCATATTTCGCTGCCCCCGTCTGCCAAATCGTCCCGGTCCACCGACGTGATGACCGCGTGCTTGACCCCCATCAACCGCACCGACTGGGCGACCCGACCGGGCTCAAAGGGATCCGCCTCCAGCGGCTTCCCCGTAGCGACGTTGCAGAACCCGCAACTCCGGGTGCACACGTTCCCCAAAATCATGAACGTCGCCGTCCCCTCACCCCAGCATTCGCCCATGTTGGGACAGTGCCCGCTTTCGCAGATGGTGTGCAGCCGGTGCTCCGTGACGATTTCCCGCACCTTGCGGTAGTTTTCGCCGGTGGGCAACTTGACGCGCAGCCACTTGGGCCGGGGCGATCGCGCGGGGGGGGTGGCCGTCATCGGGTCCATCGTCTTCCGGTTTGCAATTTTGCGTACAGGGTGAGAAATGCGCGGTGGTTTTGGCCAAACTTGTCCGCCAAAATCTCCGGGCTCCAAGCGAAAACATCCAGAGCGCACCCGATGTTCAGGGCCCGAAGCAACGCCGGGTCCTCACCGTATTCAAACTCCAGCTCGTAGGCCCCGTGCAGCCCCGGGACGAAACCCAGCTCCTGCACCCCACTGAGCCAGGGGCCCCGGCCGTAGATGTCGTCCGAAAAATGCAAGTCTGGATCGTAGCGCTCCAGCGCGATGTAGTCGTAAGGGATGTCCGGATAACCGATTTCCAGATACACCGGTTTGAGGATGCCCAAGGCCAAACCCGTCCGCCACGCCGACCCCACACGCACCGCATTCTTGCGGAGTTTCTCCGTGTGAAAACGCTGCCCACCCACCGTGAGCCGCAGGTCGAGCAGGGCGTTCACCTTGCCGTAAACGTAGGCGCGGCCGTCGTCGTAGACCGGATTCTGGGAGCGCTCTTCCTTCGCGTGCCGGATGTACAACAACTCGGTTCCGACCGTTCGCAGGTGGGTGGCGTCCCGGTACCAGCCCCGCTGGTAGGACAGCCCCGCTCCCTGGGTGTGAACCAGCAGTCCCCCCGTCCATTCGTCCGTCGGCGGGGCCCCCAGACCCAAACCGTCCGCGGGCTGGGCCTGGGCGTCCTCCGCGGAGGCAACCAGCACCAGCAGCAGCCCGCCCACCAGGCCCACGATCCAACGTTTGCAAATTGTGTGCATCACCAGGCCAAATTTACAGCCGGTCTTCGCTCGAACGACCCCATTTTTGCACAAACGCCCCCCCGACCATGGAATGGAACCGTGTTGATTACCGTTTGGCCTACCGCGGCCAACTCCGGACAGAAATGACGCACCTCGCTTCGGGTCAGGTCGTGCCCACCGATGCACCGGTGGACAACCACGGCAAGGGCGAGGCGTTCTCCCCCACCGACATCGTCGCTTCCGGGCTGGCCGCCTGCATGATGACGGTGCTGGGCATCAAAGCGAACGAGATGGGCATCCCGTTGGAGCGCATGGAGGCCGAGGTGATGAAGTCGATGACTGCGGCGCCTCGCCGCATCGCGGGCATCGGGGTGCGGCTGTACCTGTCGGCGCCCCAGGCCAGTGAGCGGGACCGGCACGTGCTCGAGGCCACGGCGCGGGCCTGTCCCGTCGCGCGGTCGTTGCACCCCGATCTGGAGCAGGACCTGACGTTCATCTGGGAGGCATGAGGGCGGCGGGGGTCGGGGGGTGGGCCTGGGGTCGGTCTCGGCGGACGCGGGGCGGGGGGCGGGCTTGGGGGGTCGGGGTTGCCGCTTTGATCGCCTGGACAGGCTGCCAGCCCTCCCTGCCGACCGCCGTTTCGGCATCGCGGAAACCTTATGACTGGGAGGCCCAGTTGTTGCACCCCGTCCTGACGGCGGTGCCCGATGGCTCCGGTGGAGGGGATCTGACCCTGTATTGGGAAATGGACCGGGCCGAACTCCTGTACCTGCGCGAAACCACGCAGTCGCCCTTCGTGGCCCAGTTTGAATGGACGTCCGGGAACATCCGGTGGAGCGTCGTCGACACGTTGTTTCCAGACCTGCCCGCCCGTTGGCGGGGGGTGCGCACTTTTGCGGCGGGGGATTGGGAGGAGGCGGCGACGGAGGATGGGGGGGCGCAGATGGTCGGGCAGGTGAGCGACGTGCTCAGGGGGACTTCCGCCGCCACCCGGACCCGGGTCCCGGAGTCGGTCCCGGGGCTCACCGTTTTCCTGAACGGCTGGCCCGTGGACCCCGCCGGGCTGAGGCCGGGCGACACCGTTTCGGTTCGGACGGCGCCCGGCGCCCGGCTCTGGGCGGCGAACCTGCTGGAACCGCCGAAGTTGCCGGCACCGCCTTTCAGCTACAGCGGAACGCCGGCGGTTCCACCCCGTCCTCACGCGGTCCAGGTCTTGGTCGCTGACGGCGAAGGTTGGGCCCATTGGACCTTGGACTCCGGGAGCACCTTGTTGACCCAGGCGGACGCGTACGCACTCGACCGGGCCCAGGCCCCTTGGTCTTCCCCTGAACCCGCGGTGTTGCTGCATGCCCGCCGATCGGGGTTTCCGCGGCCTGCCGCCGTTCCCGAACTCATCGAGTCTGCCCGTTACATCACCTCCCGAACCGAGTTCGAGAAGTTGGCCGCCAGCGATGACCCGAAAACCGCACTCGACCGTTTCTGGATGGATTGCGGGCGGGACGAAGCCCGGGCACGACAACTCATCGCGACCTACTATGCCCGCGTGGAGGAAGCAAACCGATTTTTCTCTGGGGTACAGGAAGGTTGGCGGACCGACCGGGGCATGGTGCATGTGGTTTTGGGACCGCCCACCCGGGTCCGTAGAAATGCCCGGACCGAGTGGTGGACTTATGGAGAAGAAGGGCAAGCCTCCACCGTCACCTTTGAATTCCATCGTACCCCGCATCCCTTCGACGACAACCACTGGGTACTCACCCGTTCCTTGCCCTTCCGCCCCTTGTGGGACCGAACCGTCACCGCGTGGCGCAACGGACGCATCCAACGCGATTGAGGGGGAACCCGGATTGGCTACCTTGCCCCTCTTTTCCCAGACCCTACCCTCGCATGGAACCGCACTCCCACCCGCACTCCCACTCCTCCTCCTCCCGACGGCCTTTCGCCCCCCGCGCCATCGACCCCAAGCAGGTCATCTTCGGCTGGCACCCGGTCGCAGAAGCGGTCCAATCCGGCAAGGACATCCAACGGGTCATGATCCAGCGGGACGAGCGCGGAGAGCGTACGGCCGAGTTGTTGCGGGATTTGGCCTTGCGTCAAATCCCAGTCCAAAGAGTCCCCCTGGAGAAGCTCGACCGGGTCACCCGAAAGAACCACCAGGGCATCATTGCCTGGCTTTCTCCGATTGCGTACCAGCCGCTGGAGGAGCTGGTGGTTCGCGCTTGGGAGCAGGGCAAGCCGCCTGTTTTCGTGGCGCTGGACGGCGTGACTGACGTGCGCAACCTCGGGGCCATTGCCAGGTCCGCTGAGTGCTTCGGCGCCACCGGCCTCATCCTCCCGGCCCAAGGAGTCGCCCCCATCCACGAAGACGCCATCAAGACTTCGTCGGGTGCCCTGCTGCGGCTTCCTGTCGCCCGTGTGCCCCAATTGGCCGCTGCCCTCAAATACCTCGCCACGTCGGGCATCCAAGTGATCGGCGTGACCGA
>CAYONT010000035.1:20265-21641 GCA_964405405.1 uncultured Comamonadaceae bacterium
CGCAGTTGGAAAGACCCGTTTTTGACGGGCAACCACGTCGATTGGATGTATTACGAGATGCTGCCAGGCACCTCCTCCCTGACGGGGGCGTCCCCAGCCACAGCGGGATGGCACCTACCCCTTTTTCACAACCCTTCGAATTTCTTTTACGCGTTCCAGTGGGGGGAAGGTGGGGCCAACAACCGGAACCTGAATCCGGGCTTGGGCGGCTGGTTTGCTTGGTCCCTCGAACTCGATGGGGCCACCTACGCCGGGGTAGGCGATGTCAATGTGGACCTACAGAACTGCACCACCGGCGGAGGCGGCATCCCGGGCGGGGGTCCCGATTTCTCCACCTGTCCCAACGAATCGTTCCAATGGGTAACCTACACGGCCACCTCCTCTTGTGGCAGTGTTTCGGCCACCCAACCGGTTTATTTCGTTGACAATGAACCGCCTTCTTTCGTTTTCTGCCCGCCCCATGCCACCGTGCCTTGCGGCGAACCGCTGCCCTTTGCCGAGCCCGTCGTCCTCGACGGCTGCGGACCCGTCACGCTGCAGTGGACTTCAGACACCCTGGCGGGTACGTGCCCGGGACAGCTCACGGTGCACCATGCTTGGACGGCCACCGATGCCTGTGGAGCCACCGCGGTTTGCCACCAGACCCTTCAACATCAAGTCGCTCAACCGCCAGTGTTGATGGACGTACCGGACGACGCGGAAATCCCTTGCGAAGTGTATGCCGGTTGCGCCCAGTTTCCCCTGCCCTATGCCTTGGATGGATGCACTGGAGACAGCTTGGAGGTTACCTGTGAAGAATGGCTTTACAACACCGAGCTCTACCCGTCCATTTTTGATGCGGTGTTGGTCTACACAGCCACCGATGCCTGTGGCCAAACCGTCTCAGACTCCACCCAGCTGTCCATCGTGGACAACCAAGACCCCATCATCATCTACTCTCCCCCCAACTTCACCATTTCCTTGGAACAATGGGGGGTCTTTCCCATTCCGGAGCCCATCTGCATCGACAACTGCTACATGCCAGTTCCCGGTTTGGGAGGCGGGGGCGGCGGGGGCGGCGGGGGCGGCGGAGAACCGCTGCCCTGCTCCGTCTTGATCGAAACCGAACCCCTTTGTTGCGGGAGTTTTCTCGCCACCTTCTATTTTTCCCACACGGACAACGCTGGAAACACCGCCGACACGGTACTGGTGGTGACCGTGCTGGACATGACCCCACCCACATGGGGTACGCTGCCCGGCGATGCGGTGCTCGCCTGCGACGACCCGGCTGCACAGTCCCTGTTGCTGAACCCGCCATTCCCTTCAGCCACCGACAACTCCTGCCCCCCGGAACTCATCGACATCGCCTTTCAGGACGAAGTGCTTTCAGAATGCCC
>CAYONT010000036.1:0-19827 GCA_964405405.1 uncultured Comamonadaceae bacterium
ACAAAGTCGTGGGATGCTGCTCGACCGCCCTAACAAACCCGCCCCAACCCCGATTCCCCAACTGTTGCTCCCACAAATACTGCGGCCAATGCACAGAAGGCCCCACCCGGACCCCCAACACCCGCTCGACCGAAAGATCCGCCTCGTGGAAAGCAGCCCGCACCCGACGACTCCGGAACAAAGGCACCCAGCTCCTCCGGTCCAACTCCCGAAGCCCCTCCAACAAACCCTGCGTCGTCCCTGGGAACCGGTCCAGCGCCACCCCCTGATCGAGGTAGGCACCCACCCATCGAAAAAGCCGCGGGTGCACCTCCCCTTCCAGATCCACCCCATACCGCGTCTTCCACAAGTCCCGCAACCGACTCCGGTCCCCTCCTCCCCGCTCTGCGTACGCCCCATTGAGCATCCGCTCCACCCATACATCCGCTTCCGCCCCATGCCGCTCCACCGCCGCCGCCCGAACATCCGCCATGCCGATCACCCCATCGACAAACAAACGCCGGTAATCCGCGAGCGGCAGCACCACCCGCACGCCCAGCAGCCGCGACGCATGAAAAATTCCCTCAAAAAAAGGTTCCCGCTCAAACGCGTGCAGCGTGTTGTGGTGAACAAAATCGCGCAGCGCAAGCTGGGTGGGCAACATCAAGGCCAAATCCTCCAGCACCCCATCCACCGAAACCGCCCCCACCTCCGACCCCACCGACCCCTCGGACACCCCCACCGACCCCTCGAACACCCCCACCGACCCCTCGGACACCCACGCCGACGCCCCCGACCCCGACCCCGCCCCGCTCCGAACCGCCAGCGGATGATCACTCCGGGCCTGCAACCCAGCCAACCCCTCCCAAATCACCGGAACACCCGCCCGAACGCTGGCACACTCGAATTCGTGCAACATCTCCATGGCACTGTGGTCCATCCAGGTCACACCCGTCACATCCAGGATCCGCCGGGTCGCAGGCGGTGCAACATCCAGCACCTTGCGCAACCCGGGCAACTGAACAAAGACCACCGCCCCCTCCAGCACCAACACCCCGGCATCCCCCCGCTCAACCCACACCTTGCGTGCACCCCGCAAATCCCGCAAAGCCACGCCACGGAACGCATGCATGGCCCCCTTGAGCACGATGCCGGCCGCAATCCCCACCAGCAAATCCTCAAACAAAGTGAACAAGACCGTCGTGACGAAAATGGCCAATTGGTCCGGCCCCACCCGGTAAGCTGCCAACCAGGTTCGTGGGTGGGCCAGTTTGTACCCCACTCCGATGAGCAGCGCCGCCAGGGCAGCCATGGGAATCGAGCGCAACCCTTCCAGTGCAAAAACCACCGCAAGCAACATCCAAACCCCATGGAAAAAAACCGACCAGCGCGTCCGAGCACCCGACGCGACATTCGCCGAACTTCTCGCCACCTCCGAAATCATCGGGAGCCCCCCCAACAAACCAGACAAAACATTCACCACCCCCAACCCCCTTAGGTCCCGGTTGGGATCCGACTTGCGCCTTTGGGGATCCAACCCATCCACCGCCTTCACCGTCAGCAAACTCTCCAACGTTCCCACCGCGGCAATCATCAGTACATACCGAAGGAAAGTCCCCCACATGGCGGGAGAAGGCAGACCCGCCTGAACCCCCAGCGCACCCACCAAGTCCTCCACGACGATGCGCGATTGGGCCGTCAACCCTAGTGCATGGGACAAGGGTATGGCGAGCGCCAGCACCACCACCGGCGCTGGAACAGCCCGGGCCCATCGGAATGGCAAGGCAGTCCAAACAAAATAAACAACCAGCGAGCCCCCTCCCACCCAAGCCACCGACGGCTGGACCCAGGGACCATACGTCGGCACGGCCAGCAGCAATTCAAATGGAGTTGCGCCCGCCGTCACCTCCGCAGGAACACCGAGCAACACAGGCAACTGCTTCGCCAAGATGATGCAGCCGATGGCGGCCATCATCCCATGGATGGAAGCCACCGGAAAAAAGTCCACCAGCCGACCCAAGCGCAAGCTGCCGAAGAGGATTTGCAACAACCCGGCTGCCACCACGGCGGCCGAAGCCATCCGCCAGCCCATTTCTCCACCCCCCAAATCCGACACAGCCCCAGCAACAATGACAATCAGACCCGCCGCTGGTCCCTTGACCGCCAGCTCACTCCCCGAAACCCAAGCCCCTACCCAACCCCCGATGATGGCTGTCAAAAGCCCCATCACAGGAGGAAAACCCGAAGCCGAAGCGATGCCCAAACTCAGCGGCAAAGCCAGCAAGAAAACCAAAAAACCAGCGAATACATCGTGGCGGCGATCCGCCCACATCCAATGAGATGACATGAAAAGAAATTGAAGAGGAACGAGCCAAGGACCTCACTGCGTCGGGCCATCGGCCCTGGGCAGGATGAACCCCGCGTGGGGGGCATTCGGCGACCCAGCCGCCGAAAATCCTCTTCAACAATCTAACTTCAGTTCACTGAAAAAGAGCCACTTACGACTCTCAATGCGAACAGGCTGGGAACCATGATTCCCCCAGGCCCCTTCCCGAACCAACGAACCACCCCACAACGGCAGCTCACCCGCATCCAGCGGAAAACCGCCTGCCCGCTCCCGCTGCTCCTCATCCTCCTCAGCCCCGTCCGCAGCCCCTTCCCAGCCGATCCCACCGGGGACATGCTCCGCCCAGGGCAACAATCCCGGTTGCAATGACTCCCACGCTGCATCCTGGCCTTTCGAATCTGAGGCAGGGCTGGCGACCAGCACAGCAGCACCTGAAAACCCCTCCGTAGCAAACGCCTGGACGGTGGGCATGACCAGCCCCAACATCCACGACATGCCCCATGCCATGCACAGGACAACGCGCAAACGGGACGGGTACACCCACTGCTTCATGCCGCGAAAGTAACGCCCATCAAAACCCCCCCTTCACTCAGGGCTCACAAATATTGCCGAATTCGGACAGCAGCAACAGCAAATCCCCCGTACCGCGGACCGCATCCCCGTCGAGATCTCCCAAGCAACCCGGCAACACCAAGCAGGCATTCAAGTCCGCATGCCACACCGTTCCCTCGCCACAGAATTGAGCACCGTCGCAGGCTGCGAGGCCGTCCGCGTAACCGTCCGCGTAGCCGTCGGAGGAGCCGTCGGCGTAACCGTCGTCGTAGCCGTCGGTGGAGCCGTCCGCGTAACCGTCCGCGTAGCCGTCGGAGGCGCCGTCGGCGTAACCGTCCGCGTAGCCGTCGGACGTGCCCGCGGCGTAACCATCGGCGTAGCCGTCCGCTTCCCCGTCGTCGTAGCCGAGAACGTAGCCATCGAAGAAACCGGAGTTGTAGCCGGCGGTTTGGCCTGAGGCAAAACCAGCGGTCTGACCCGCGGCGAAACCGGCGTTGTAGCCCGCATTGAAGGCGTCCGATGGATCCGTGGCCAGGCAGTTGCCTCCATCTTCGGTGGCCGCGCTGTTGTAGTTCCAAGCCGTGGGATCCGTGCAGCCGAGCACCTCGAGGGCGTCGCACACGTTGTCGCCGTCGGCATCGACCAGGCAGTCGCCCGCGCAGTCGTAACCGGGCTGCGCGTAGAGGCAACTTCCGTCGTCTTCCGTCGCCGCAGCGGCAAAGTTGCAGGCCAAATGGTCCACACAGCCGTCCACCTCATCCGCATCACAGACCCCATCGTTGTCGGCATCGGCGAGGCAGGTGCCTGCGCAGTTGCGACCGGCGGCAGGGTACACGCAGTAGCCCGCATCGGTGGCCGAGGCATCGAAGTTGCAGGCGGTGGCATCCTGGCAGCCGTGCACTTCGAACAGGTCGCAAATGCCGTCCCCATCGCCGTCGGTCAGGCAGTCGCCGGCGCAGTCCAGCCCGAGGGCCGGGTAGGTGCACGAACCGTCATCCACCAAGGCTTCGCAATCGAAGTTGCAAGCCGAGGCATCCGTACAACCGGCGTAGAGACAGGGACCGGGGTCGGTGGCGGACGCATTGTAGTTGCTGGCGTCGGGATCGCTGCAACCGGGTACTTCCTCTGCGTCGCAGACGTCATCGCTGTCGGCGTCGGCTAGGCAGTCCCCGGCGCAGTCGCGCAGGGGCGCAGCGTAGGTGCAGGCTGCGGTGGGGACGGCCAGGTAGTTGCAGGCGGTCACGTCGGAGCAGAGGTCCACGCAGTCGAACACGAGGTCCCCGTCGCTGTCGAGGTCGGGGGTGCCGCAGCCGCAGGCGCCGGGGGCGGACTTGGTCGGGTCGGCGGGACAGGCGTCGCCAGCGGTGGCGACGTAGCCGAGGGGGGCCGTGCAGGCGGACTGCGTCGCAGCGGGGTCCCCCAGTCCGTCGTTGTCGAGGTCGGCGTACCAGGTCGTCGGGTAGGTACAGGAACCATCGTCGTCCGTGGCCGCCCCGTTGTAGTTGCAGGCCGTCGCGTCTTGACAGCCCGGAACCTCCTCGGCGTCGCACACGTCGTCGCTGTCGGCGTCAGCCAGGCAGTCCCCCGCGCAGTCGCGCAGGGCGGCCGGGTAGGAGCAGGTGGCCGTTGGGTTTGCCGTGAAGTTGCAGGCCGTGACGTCCGTGCACAGGTCGAGACAGTCCGGGACGGAGTCGCCGTCCGTGTCGGTCTCCACTTGGCCGCACCCGCAGGGTCCGGGAGCCGTCTTCGCGCCGTCGTTGGGACAGCCGTCCCCGGCCGCCGCCACGTAGTTGGTGGGCTGGCTGCAGTTCTGGACTGTGGCGGCGGGATCCCCCGCCCCATCGCCGTCGAAGTCTGCGTACCATGTCGTGGCGTACGTGCAGGAACCGTCGTCGTTCGTGGCCGACCCGTTGTAGTTGCAGGCCGTGCTGTCTGTGCAGCCTGCGACCTCCTCGGCGTCGCACACGTTGTCGCCGTCGGCATCCGCGAGGCAGACCCCCGCGCAGTCGCGCAGGGCGGCCGGGTAGATGCAGGCCGCCGTCGGGTTTGCCGTGAAGTTGCAGGCGGCAACGTCCGTGCACAAATCGTTGCAGTCCGGCACACCATCGCCATCTGCATCCGTGTCAGCCACCCCGCAACCACACGCACCCGCCGACGTCTTGGAGGCATCCCCCGGACAACCATCCCCAGCCACCGAAACATAATTCGCAGGCTGCGTGCAGTTGGAGAGCGTGACCGCGGGATTGCCTGCGCCGTCGCCATCCAAATCCTGGTACCACGTCGTGGGGTACGTGCATGCCCCCGAAGCCACATTCGCCGTGGCGTCGTAGTTGCAAGCCGCCCCATCCATGCAACCCGTCACCTCCGGCACGCAGCTGCCATCGTCCAGCGTGGCAAACGGATCGAAGTTGAACGACGTCGCATCCGTGCAACCACACGCATGGTTCGTGGACGCCATCGCCCCCGACCAGCCCCGGTACGAAAACGTACCCACCCCGTCGAAGTCAAACACCACCTTCGAACCCTGGTTGAAAGCATAAATCCCCGTTTCGAGGATGAACACCGACACCGTGCCTGAGAGCGTCCCTGTGGACGTGATTTGGCCTATCAAAACCCGACCATCTGCACCCCCGAAAGGCGGCGTGTTGAAATTACAAGCCCCGGGCGCTCCGGGCGCCAACGAACGGTTGCAGCCCAGCGTCATGTACATCGACGAGCCCACCACGTCGTTCACCAACAGGCTCTGACCGGCCTGGAAACGCGACAGAAAATCCGAGCCGGGCGGGGTCACAAAGCCCAGCGAAAAGCCCGAAACGTCATCAACGTTGTCCACGCCCAGGGTCCACCAGCTGTCGTAGGCCAAATCCGGCGCCACCGGAAACCACGAATCGTTCAGTGTCCACCCAAAGTCCACCCCCGCGGGATGCTGGTACCATCCGGGCGTCACCGTCGAATTCAGGGCCCAGGGCTGGTTGACCCCGGCTCCGTAAACCGAGGCAATGCCATCCTCCGGGTCGTCGACGTTGACGTAAAGTCGGTAGGTCACGGTCCCGGGAATCCCGTCCACCGCATGGCGCTCCACGGTCAGCGAAGCCGGCGACAGCCCGGTGAAGGGGCTGCAACCGCAGTACGTGCAGGTGCCGTCGTCCTCGGTGGCGCTCGCCACGAAGTTGCAGGCGGATGCGTCGGTGCAGCCATCGACCTCCAGCGGGTCGCAGGTTCCGTCCCCGTCTGTGTCCACGAGGCAGTCCCCACCGCAGTCGTAGTGGGTAGCCGGATAGGTGCAGGAACCGTCGTCGTCGGTGGCCGTCCCACTGTAGTTGCAGGCCGTCCCGTCCATGCAGCCCGGCACCTCATCGGCGTCGCACACCCCATCCCCATCGGCGTCCGCCTCGGGCGCGCCGCATCCGCAAACCCCCGGCGCCTGCTTGCCGGCGTCGCTGGGGCAACCGTCTCCGGCGACGGCGACGTGGTTCGCTGGGGCGGAGCAAGCGACCTGCGAGGACGCGGGGTCCCCGAAGCCGTCGCCGTCCAGGTCTTCGTACCAAGTGACCGCTCCGAAGCAGGAACCGTCATCGTCCGTGGCCGAAGCATTGTAATTGCAGGACCCCACCGTGGTACAACCGGGCACCTCGAGCGCGTTGCAGATGCCGTCCCCGTCCGAGTCGAGCAGGCAGTCCCCATTGCAGTCCAGCAGCACCGACGTCGGGTACGTGCAACCCCCGTCGTCCGTGTTCGCCAGCGGTTCGTAGTTGCAGGCCGTTGCATCCGTGCAACCATAGAGCAAGGTGGGCCCGAAAGAGGTGCCCGCAAACGACGAGCGCACGATGAGCGGACGGTCTGCGTCGCCGTTGACGTACACTTCGGCTTGGATTTGGCCTGAGAAAGCCGTGCCCAGCGTGGTGAACTGCATCACCTTCACGCGCCGCAGCGCGCCCGCCGTCTTGAACACCGGGTTGCCCAGGGCATTCAACCGCCACTCCACCGGATCGCTGCCGTCGAGGCTCACGCTTACCGGCGCCGCGATGTCGTTTGCCGTGGACAGGAAGGGCAACGAGAGGGGATGGCCCTCCGGCAGCAGGGACACCACCGTCCCCGGGTTCGTCAGCGAAACCGACGACATCCCCACGGTCAGGTACGAATCCACCTGGTAGAGCTCGGTGATGGGCAGATACTCACTGGACGGCACCCCCGACCCCGTGGGGCCTGAGCACCAAATGTTGTTGTACAACCCGCCGGGAAAGCTGAGCGACAGCGGATAACCCGGCGCACAGAACATGCGCTCCAGCACGTCCGTCGTTCCCTCGGTCTCGAGGTACACCTCATACACCGTGTATCCCGAGATGTCCCGGCCATAGTTCACCGTGCCCGGCGGCATGGTCATGCCCGTGGTGATGACAAAGCGGTAGTTGGGCGGAGTCACCAGCGCAGCCGGGGCGCTCAGAGCGGGGATGCCCGTGTTGTCTGGCTCCAGGTTCAGCACCAGCGCTGCATGCAGCGGTGTGTAGGCCAAACAGGATAAAAAAAGCGACATCGCCCCACCCAAAACAAACAAAATGAAACGGTTCATGGTCCGCGGTTAAAGAAAAACGACGACTTGGTTGGACGACAAGTTACGAAAAAACCCCGACGAATCAGTCCGTAAATAGGTTACGATGGGGGGCGGGAGGTTTGGGGCATGGAAACGAATCCCGATCCCCTGCCGGGTTCAGGCCGCCCTTCCGGCCCGCTCCCCTCCTCCAGCGGTCGCACTTCCGCTGAACCGAACGCCGGCGCCCCAGCGCCGGCGCCCCAGCCCGGCCCCAGTCCCGCACCCGAGTCCGACCCTGCGGCCCTCCCTGCGACGGCGCGGCAACGCGGCGATCGGTACCGACCGGACGAAGACGCCTTCGACGCCCTCAACCGGTCGCGCCTCGCCCAGGAAGCCCAGCTGGGCCACCACATCGACCAAGGCACCCAGGCGATGCGGATCCTCGACGGCATCGACCGGCACCTGCGCCGGTGCCTGTTCGAGGTGCTCGAGGAGGTGCTGGCCCACGCTGGGCATTGGCGCATCGAGGAGGTGCGCAGCCGGGGCGGGGCCGCGCCCTGGTCTGAGGACGAATCCGGGGTGTTGCAATGGGTGCCCCCGGGACTGGAGGTCTCCCTGCACCGCACGTCCCCGCGCACCCACGCACCCCGCTGGTGCCTCTGGGACATCGACTGGCCCGCCAGCGCTCCCGCGCCCACCGGCTCCGCCCCACCCGCCCGTTCCGCCCAAACGCCCGCTCCATCGCCCCCCCGTGGCCCCCTCCTGCGTTCCTTGCACGACGACCTCGCAGGCCGACCCCACTGGCACCAAGAACTGCGCGCAGAATTCGACTGGCAGTGGTCCCGCCACTTCGTCACCACCCAACGGGCCCACCAAGACGCCCGGTCCGCCCGCGCGCAGTTCGAAAGCGGTTTGGACGCTTGGAAATCGGCCTGGGCCCAGCTCCTGCTCGCCGGCCGCGTGGTGCGCCTCGAAAACCAACGGTGCCACTTCGCCCGGCAAGCCACCCGCTGGCCCCTGCCCCACCCCCAGCCGACCCCACCCTGCTCCGGACTGACCCTCCCCAAACCCCGCACCGCAGGCTGGCAGGTCCGCGAGTTCCGGGTCCAAGCCACCCTGCGCGCCGGCTCCACCTGGCGCATCTACGGCATCCGGGAAACCTTCGACGACAACCTCCAGCGCTGCAGCTCCCCCTTCGAGACCAACGTGGCCCCGGGCGTGCTCCTCGATGCCCTGGCCGCCTACCTCCTCCCCTGGCCTGCGGTGCCCATCATCCACGGTTTTTGACCCCAATCGGTTCGGAATGCAGCCAAGAGGAAGCGGGGATGGGCCTGCGGTTCCTGCGTGGACTGGAACCTGAAAAGATTTAACAGAATCCACAAACAGGCACGTATACAGAATGGATAATTTTTATATAATTGGCTCAAATAACCTAAATAAATTATCCGAAACATGTCCTTATTTTCAAAGACTTTTGGGCCAAAATACGTGCATGTGGTTTTGATATTTTTCTTCACATTGACAGCGAGCGCCCAAGTTCCCATGCGCAGCACGTCGGTGGCACCCGGGAAGCACTATACCCACATTTCGCCTGCGGCTTTGGCCCAAAACATCGACACCCTCTTCACCCGGAATCCCGGATGCTCCTCCAGCACCTTTCCGTCCATCCTTTTGACCCCACAAGCGAGCTCACCGGGAACCCCAGAGGGAACCCTCTACTACAACGAGGTAACCCATTCCCTGATGTTGAAAGTCAGCGGATCTTGGGTGCAAGTCCACACCACAGCGGACGGGTCGAGCGCTCCCGACTTCAACATCGCGACAGCCCAAGGCATCGCGGTGACGCCTTATTTCCACCATGATTTGCTCAACTTGGATGCGGGTTTGACCTTGTCCATGAATCCAAGGGCCACACTGGATGCAGACACGGATTTGATGACCATCACCGAAAGTGGCTACTACCACATCGAGGGTTCTTCAGGGTTCCACACCCACCACGGGGGCCATGATTTGTTCACCCTGTCCCTTGTGGTGAATGGGATCATTGATCAGACCAGTTCCCAAACCGCTTCACACAACCACATTCCGGGGTACACCCGCACGACCTTGACGACCTACCTGACCGCCGGCACAACCGTGGGCCTGTCCATTGAAACCATTGACACGGGAGGAAGCCAACTCGCCTCCAGCCTCACCATCCGGAAAATCGGCTGAGCCCCAACCCACATCCACCCCGGGAACTTCCCTGCCAGAATCTGAGAACGGCCGCCCGCATGGCCCTGCCCAGCCACCGCGAGCACGGAGCCAGCCATTGGCGCCTCGCCCCTCTTCAAATCGACATCAGGATCAACAAGCTCAGGATGAGGCTGCCGTAGACGACCCCGAGGTACACATTCGTTGTCTTCGCCGCAGTCACCTCCCGCTTGTTGCCCAACTCAAACCCACTGGCCCGCAAATCCGTGATGTTGCCCTGCGCATCGGAGTAGGCCGTCATCCTTTTTGCCTGCGAATTCGATGACCCCGAGGCCACGCCGTACCCGTAATACACCCCGACAGAAGACGTTTGCACCCCCATCTCCCAGGTGCTGATCTTCCCTCCCCCTGCTTGGGCTTGCTCATTCGTCGGCAAGCCATACACATCGATGAGGGTCGTCAGCGGTTTGCCCACATACTGTGCCCTGTACTGGTCCGAGGTTACCAAGGCTGGCACCGTCATGCAGCCGGACAGCCACACGAGTGCTGCCACCATGCCCACCCACCGGCAGGCCCATTTTTTCATTTTCATAGGCCAAACAAAACAAACAAAACTGCCACTTCGGGTCAGTTTCTCTTTTCCTCAAAACGCATTCCCATCCATGGGATCAATATTCCGTCAAACACTTGTATCTGATTCATTTAAAATGACATTTAAACAGATGGCAAGTCCTAGAAAAGAAAACAAATAGAGCAAAACATGAGCCCATGTTTGTCACTCAAAACCGCAATGACGACGATAATTTGCCACCACAAAAACACCAATAGTGATGCGCTTGCTTTTCCTTCAGTTCTTGGTAGCATTGGCTGCCAAGGGCCTCGCTCAAGTTCCCTGTGACTCCATCACAATTTATTACGTTGCACCTTTCGGTTCGGATTCGTCCGCTACCGCATCCATCACCGAACCGCTTCAAACCATCCAAGAAGCCGTAGATCGCGCTTGCGATCAGGATTCCATTCTCATCCTTCCCGGAACTTTTGTCGAAAACATTGCCATCCACAACAAAGACCTGCGGGTCGGTGGTTTGGAACTCCTGACCGGCGAGGTGGTCTCTTCTTCCATGCCCATATTGGATGGAGGAGATGTGGCTACTACGCTGTATGTCCTGAATTCCCAAGTGCACCTCAGCGGTCTCATCATCCAAAACGGCCGTTCAGGAGCGGGAGCAGGGCTTTTCCTCAATAACTGTTCCCATTCCATCGTGAACCGATGTACCATCCGAAACAACACTGGAATTGGAGACATCACGGCCCATGGCATCAACCTTTCTGGGAACAACTGCACGATCAGCAACTGCCACCTCTATGGAAACTATGGGAGAAAGCGCCTGATCAATCTCAGTGGAACAAACCACTTGGTCACTCATTGTACAATCGAGAATAACAATACCTGGGAGGAAGGCACCGTCGTGGTCAATTCCTTCGAGACGCGGGTTGAGAATTGCCTCATCCGAAACAACAGCGGTGGCGGCATCACCATCTATCGCAACGACACCCAAGTGCAGCACTGCTCGGTTGTGAACAACACACCGCGCGGCCTATCCGTAAACGCCGGTACCAGTGGAGCCCAGGTCTCCATCTTCAATTCAATCCTGTACGGGAATGGTGGGGCAAACGGAGACAACATCAGGATTTCTCAAACCGGGTCAGCCGTAGGGAAGGTGAGGTTGCGCCATTGCATCCTGGAAGAGGGAGGAAACTACCCATGGCTCAGTGTCTATAAGATCATAGAACTCGATTCCACGGTTGTAGATGTCGCGCCACAATTGGATGATGATGCCATGCCGTTGCCCACATCACCGGCGCTCGGGGCCGGTGCATTGTGGGTGGATTGGGATGGCATTCCACTTTACTCCTCCACGACTGACCTCACTGGAAATCCACGTCCTTTTCCTGTGGGTTCAATGCCTGACTTGGGTTGTCTGGAGAATGAGATGGGAATGCCTGCAAGCATTCTTGGATGCACCGATGCCCTTGCATGCAACTTCAACCCCTTGGCAGACATAGATGACAACAGCTGCGAACTTCCAGGATGTACCGATTCAACGGCTTGCAACTATGATTCAACGACGAACTGTAGTGGGGGCATCTGTTTATTCCCCGGATGTTTAGATCCACTGGCTTGCAACTTCGACGAATCTGCAGCATGTGAGGGAGGGATCTGTTACTTCGACGAGACAGGTTGCACGGATGCGTACGCTTGCAACTATGACGCTGATGCCACATGCGACAACGGCTCCTGTGATTACACTTGTTGCCCGGGTCCGGGATGTTGCTCTAACGGCATGGCGTGGGATAGCACATGGTCCCAATGCGTCCTCACCTGCCCCACTGATCTTGATTTCGATGGCTCCACGCGGGTAAGTGACATACTCATCATGCTCTCTGCATTCGAAACGGTTTGCAATCCTTTCTGAAGTGGTCGGATTCAGTTGGACATGTTAGAAATCAAGATAAAGTGGATTTCATGGTTCAAGCAGCGAGTTTGCAAAAGACCATCGGAGGCTGAATTCCGGTTAACCAAAACGGTATCTGGCAATTTTCAAGGTCTCTGTGACCCAGAAAATTTCCATCGAATTCGACCAACTCCAGCCCACAACGTACCCAGGTACCAGTCCACAACGACCAGCAAACACATGTAACCCCGCCCCATCGATCATCCAGCGTGCGCATGGCAGCCAATTCCTCCATCTTTCGCTTGATGACTGCGTCGCAGTGTTTTCGTTGTTGTGCCATGTATCGTTCTCAATAGCGGCGATTATGCTGAACTCAACTCCGGGAAAATGGCGAGGTCCAGACCCTGCCATTACCGCCATGACTATTCATTCAGATTTAGCTCCGCCAAAAGCTCCGCCTGCTCTATTACCCGGTCCACGGCTAACAGCTGCAAATCTGGCGGATAACCATATCGCTTTAGTAGCCGCTTTACAGCGACGCGCATGCGCGCCTTGACATCCTCGCGGATCGTCCAATCGAGGGAGGCGTTTTCACGAACCGACGCCAGCAACGCCATCGACAACTTGCGGAGCGTGTCTTTTGTCATGAGCTCGCGGGCACTCTCGTTCTCGGCCACAGCGTCGTAGAAGGCGAGCTCGTATTCCGTAAGGCCGAGCTCTTCGCCGCGAGAGGCGGCGGCTCGGATTTCTTGGGCCAGGGCGATCATCTCGCCGATGACCTCGGCGGCGGTCAGGACTTTGTTTTGGTACCTGCGGATGGAACCTTCAAGCATCTCGCGGAACGTGCGGGATTGAACCACGTTCGAGCGGGAACGCGTGGAGATTTCATCGTCGAGGAGTTTGCGGAGGGTTTCCAGGGCCACGTTCTTGTACTCCATGCCCTTGAGCTCCATCAGGAAATCGTCGGACAGGATGGAGATTTCCGGTTTCTTCAGGCCGGCAGCGTCGAACACATCGACAACCTGCTCGGAGACCAGGGCTTGGTCGATGACTTGGCGGATGTTCGTTTCGAGCTGGGCATTGGAGACGCCGGAGGAGCGCTTGGGCTCGAATTTGGCAAAACGGGACTTCACCGCTTCGAAAAAGCCCACTTCCTCCTTGACCGCGAGCGTCGCTTCATGCGGAAGGGCGATGGCGTAAGCCTTTTTCAACGCCTGGAACTCGCGCATGAACCGCTTCTTGCCATCCTCAAGGCTCAAAATGTATTCACACCCGGCGAGAATCATCCGCAATTTCACCGCTGTGTCCGCCGCGTAGTAGGGCGTGTAATCAAACTGCTCTGAGGCGGTGACCCAGGTGACGGACCTGTCAGCTGCGAGGTTGCGCAGCTCGGGGCACAGGGCTTGGGCGGGCTTTTCGCGAAACATTTGGCTGACGACCTCAAGCTTCTCTTGCATCAAGGCGACGGCCTGCTCTTGGGCGGCTGCGGGATCGCCTTTGCCGCCGCTGTCCGAGTAAAAGGCGAGGGCTTTTTTGAGGTCGGCGGCGATGCCGAGGTAGTCAACTACGAGGCCACCGGTTTTGTCCTTGTAGACCCGGTTGACGCGGGCGATGGCCTGCATCAGGTTGTGCCCCTTCATCGGCTTGTCGATGTAGATGGTGTGGAGGCAAGGGGCGTCGAAGCCGGTGAGCCACATGTCACGGACGATGCACAGCTTCAGCGGATCGTCGGGGTTGCGCATGCGGTCGGCGAGGCCGCGTTTTTGGTCCTTCGTCGTGTGGTGCTGGGCCAAATCCGGGCCATCAGCCGCCGAAGCCGTCATCACCACCTTGATTGCGCCCGCCGCGAGGTCGTCGTCGTGCCACTCTGGGCGGAGGGCGACGATTTCGTTGTACAGGGCGACCGCGATGCGGCGGCTCATGGTGACGATCATGGCCTTGCCGTCGAGGATCTCGTTGCGGGTTTCGAAATGCTGGACGATGTCGGCCGCGACGTTGCTGAGGCGGTTCTGGGCTCCGACGAGCGCTTCGAGCTGGGTCCATTTGGCTTTTGCGCGTTGGGAGTCGTCCAGGTTTTGGCCTTGCAGCTCGTCCTCCAACTCGTTCACCAACTTCTCCCCCTCCTCGCTCAACGCGATCTTCGCAAGCCGGCTCTCGTAGAAAATGCGGACGGTGGCCCCATCCTCCACGGCCTGGGCAATGTCGTAAATGTCCACGTAATCCCCGAACACCGCAGCCGTATTCACGTCATCGCTCTCAATCGGCGTGCCCGTGAAACCGAGGTAGGTCGCATTCGGCAGCGCATCGCGGAGGTATTTGGCAAAGCCATACCGGAAATCCGACCCGATGACGTTGCCTTCGTCGTCCTTCTCGTCGACGGGCTTGGCCGCGAAGCCGTACTGCGTGCGGTGCGCCTCGTCCGCGATGACCACCACGTTGCGGCGCTCCGTCAGCGCGTCATACACGTTGCCTTCCTCCGGGGAGAATTTCTGGATCGTCGTGAATACCACGCCCCCGGAAGCCACAGCCAGCAGGTCTTTGAGGTCACTGCGGCTCTCCGCCTGCACCGGATCCTGCCGCAGCAAGTGCCGCGACCCGGCGAACGTGTTGAACAACTGGTCGTCGAGGTCGTTCCGGTCGGTGATGACCACCACCGTCGGGTTGTCCAGCACCTGGATGAGCTTGCCCGTGTAGAACACCATCGACAAGCTCTTGCCCGACCCTTGGGTGTGCCACACTACGCCGCCTTTGCGGTCACCGCGCTCACCGGCCGCCTCCCGCGTACGCTCCACCGCCTTGTTGACCGCGTAGTACTGGTGATAGGCCGCCACTTTCTTCACCGTTCGGATGGACACCGTGCCCGTCTTGAGGTCCGTTTCCTTCTCCTTTTCGAATACGGTGAAGTATCGGGCCAAATCCAGCATCACCGCCGACCCCAATTGCCCCCGGATCAAGGTCTCCAGCGCCGGCACCATGGCACTCGCCTCGGTCTGCCCGTCTGCGGTCTTCCACGCCATGAACCGGCTCAACCCCGCGGTCAAGCTGCCCGAACGCGCCTCTAACCCATCGCTGATGACGAGCAGCGTGTTGTACACGAACAAGTTCGGGATCTCCGCCTTGTACGTCTGCAACTGATTCCAAGCCCCCTGCAAGGTCGATTGTTCGCTGTTCGCCCGCTTGAGCTCAATCACCACGAGCGGCAGCCCATTCACGAACAAAATCAAGTCCGGCCGGCGCAGTGCCCGCTCCTCCTTGATCTCAAACTGGCTCACGACCAACAAGTCGTTCCCCAGCGGGTTGTCAAAATCGACGAGCTTGTATATCTCGCCGCGTGTCTCCCCTCCAGCAGACACCTCCACTTTCACGCCATCGGTGAGTTTGTGGTGGAACTCCTCGTTGGCGGCAAGCAGGTCAGTAGGGACAATGCGCGTGACCGCGGACTCCACCTCATCGAGCGCGCGGTGCGTGATGCCCGGGTTCAGCTGCTGCACCGAGCTCCGCAGCCGGAGCTTGAGCACCACGTCTTGGAGGCGTTCCCGCTCCGCGTTGGGCAATCCCGGGAGCAGCTCGGCTCCGGGGACGTGGGTCCAGCCTTGTTCGACAAGGGTCTCGATGGCCCAGCGTTCAATGTCATTTTCGAGGAGCGGTGTCATGGGTGGCTTTCATTTTGAATCACTTCCCATCGACCCTCCTTGCGGCCTCCTACGCGTCGAAGCAGATTCCAGTCCTGTAAATTTCTCATATGTAGTTCGATGGAGCGATCGCTCACGCCGATTTCTTTTGCCATCTCCGGTATGGTCACCATGGGATTTGCTTCGCATAAGGCCAAAACCCGCTCTGCCGTCTTCCCGACGCTTTCCCGACGCTTTCCCGACGCTTTTCCGACGGATCCCCCAACTTGTTTGGCAAATCCTCCAAAAGCTTGTGCGCACCTTGCAACCCAACAAAGTTCCCATCATCCTCCACGCCGATGACCAATCGCTCGCCTTGCGCGTTTGCAAAACCGCAAACCCACTTGAGGTAATCATCGCGCCACGAGCGTTTCCACTCGACGTTTTGGGATTCTTGTTGCTGGTTCGCCTCTGCCATCTCAATCGAGCTTGACGCGGACTTCGCCGCTCATGAGTTTCGGGAGGAGGGTGTCGCGCAAGACAGAGATTCTATCTACTTGCAAAAGGTTTTGGTGAATTTTTGAAAATAAATCTTTAGCAACTGATTCGAAATTGGCAAGGGTGTTAAATTCTGGGACGACAAACCTCAAGGCTTTCAAATCGCCTTGACGGAGTAGAGGTTGTGTTGAACCGCAGTTCATTCCTTTCAAATCGGTGAGCTTGAGAAAAAAGTAGGTTGAGAACAGGTTTTGAGCCTGTATCCAAATGGAATTATCGGAGAACCACGCATGTCCATCAAGATGGAGTTGAACTGTGCCCAATGTTCCGACCCTTCCAGTCACAATGGCGGGTTTGTTACTCAATGATTCGTTCGTTCGGGCAATGATTCCATTTGATCCGTAAACGGGATTCTTCCCACACCCAATTCTTTGGTGCTTCGGTAGGTTTATACCGTTCTTGACCAAGGAAAATTCACAGAGCTCAACCTCCTCCCAATCGTCTTGGGCCTCTTCGATGAACCATTGGCGGAAGAGGGCTTCGGCCATGCCCTCAAGGGTTTTGTTTTGACGCTTGAGGAGGTCGATTTTGTCGTCCAAACTGCTCAATACCTCCGCAATGGCTTCTTGTTCCGCAAGCGGAGGTAGAGTGATTGGGAATTCTTTGATGGTCCCGACACTCAAGTTTTGCTGCGCAGCACCCGTGGCGAGATTTACGAGTTCGTTGTTACGGCTCCACAATTGGTAGAAGAGAAATTCATCATTTCCCAAAGAAGAATCAACTACGATGTTGCAGCATGCTTGGTTGGTTGTTAGTGGAATTTTTGATCGACAAACTTTTCCTGCGGTTGCTCCGTACATCGCGATGATGGTCGCACCCTCAGGAACCCATTTTGCGGAAGAATTAGAGAGGCCGTCTTGCGTTATTTTCTCTTGGGTATCAGAAATGATGTTGAAGTCTACTTCTTTCGTCGTCAACCAAGGGATGTCTCCTCCGAAATATTTGGGCTTCTTTCGGGAGGGCGTTCCACCTGATTTTATGAAAGAGGCAACTTCTCCAATTGTAACTACTTCCCACTCACTCATCGATGCGAATTTTGTCGAGGTTCTCGTGAATGCGGGCTTTGAACTCATCCTCCTCCATCAATTGAAGTGGAAAAGCCTTCATATCAAAGATGGTTTACGGGCAAGTTTAACGGATGAAAGATCAACCTCAAGAAGTTCCTCTAATTCAGCAAAAAACCAATCCCAGCGGTCGTGGATGGAGTCAATGTTCCAGCGTTCCTCATATTTCTTCGAATCGAAATCGTGGACGATGGACTGCGTAATGAGGAAGGCCGTGATTTTGTCATTCTTGTCGTCATACTTCCCCTTGCCCCGATAAACAGCCATTTTAATCTTGAACGGATTGTTGCTCGCCTCGATGTTCTTACTGCCACTTAACAATGTCAAATTACCAGCAGAATTTAGCCACATATTGGCCTCTTCTCGCGAGAAGTGTCCCCATTCCTTAATCTCTTCGTAAGCCACAGGCAAGATGTGCTCAAGGTGGACATCGCGGTTCAATTTAATAAAGCTCAGTTTGCTTTGATCAGGCACATTGTACTCCATCAAAATCAGCAGCGGTTTAATCCAGGCCTCGGAAGCCAAATTGTCTGAGTTCAGATTGCGGGATACTAGAGACAAAATACCATCGGACCGCAGTTTCTCATTCAACTCCTTCTGAATCTCCTCGGCAGGTCGCTCCTCTTTTACCCACCGAATTAAATTGAAAGAAGTCTGTTTAATCTGTGATAGGGTCTTACCCGCAATCCAGTACAGGTAATAAAAGCGTTGCAGTGATGTGGTCACGGCTTCTCGTTCAGCATATCCGATGTGGTTCGCCGTGAGGACTATGGCCTTCCAATGCATAGTCCACGGCACATATCGTAAGGAATAGATGACTTTGTCCTCGGCTAGGTATACATGTTTAAAGTAAGCCTCCGCAAAGTTTTTAATATCGCGAATGACGTCATTTGGATCCTCATCCTTGAATACTTCTTGAAGCTCATCGTTGAGCGAACGTTTCGGATTATGAGCTAATCGGTAATACTCGTAGATAATGAACAAATCGTTCAAATCAATGTCGCTGTGCTTGATGGTCTGTTCCATCTCCCGCCAATCCGCAATAAACTGGGCCTCTCTCAGCTGAAACGCATCAGGATCCTCGCGGTGCAACTTGTACAAGCGCTCGAGCAGGAAACTCTTTATTAAGTCCGCTGCCGTGAGGTCCAACCCGCGGTCGTTTAGCACTTGGAACAGCTTGATCGCAAATTCTCGGTTCCTACAGTCAATGCGGATAATTTGAACCTTGTTGAATAAGAAATTTATAAGCGCTGACGCCTCTTGTAAACCTAAATTCTCAAGCTTTGATCGAAAAATGAAAGCACTGTTTTTAAACTTATATTTTGGTTCCTCATCGTTACATATTTCGGACTTAGATGGCTTTTTTATTTCTGTCGTGTTACCCTTTAGAATGTAATGCTCAAAATCACTGTGATGCTGGGAATGAGTGAAAAGTTTGAGACGCTCAGATTTACCAAAACGTGAGATGGACGCCTCAATCGTATTGCGGTCGATTGCAAATGGATCGTCCCCGCTGGCCTCATCTAAGTTCGGAAACAAATCCCGAATCACGCAGAACAAAATCATAAGCGTGGTCAGTCGTTGCTGCCCATCAACCACGTCAGAATAAGGCGAACCCTCGTTGTCTCTGGGTTTAACTGTAGTTATGGACCCCAAGAAATAGTTCTCCTCTTGATTTTCGTAGGATTCCCATATATCATCCCACAGTCGCTCCACTTGCTCATCCTCCCACTTGTAGGGTCGCTGATATTGCGGAATCTTATAAAGTGAATCGGCGTTTCCGAATAACTCGCGAATCGAAAGACTTAAAGGTATAAATGTCTGTTCCATTATTAGTGGTTTAAAGGGATTGACCAATGCGGACTTCGCCGCTCATGAGTTTCGGGAGGAGGGCGTTACGCTGCTTTTTTAAGGTGTCAAGCTCAATCTCGTTCAATGCCAACTTCCTTTCTGCATCCATCAAATAGGCGGACGCTTGCTTCAAGTGATTTGTACTCGGAACAGAGAACGAAAACTCAGCCATGACATCTACTTGCACACGTTGGCGACCAGTTGACCCCGCTAAACTTGATACCGCTAAATCCTTGAACTCCTTACTTGAGATTATCGCAAACCCCAACAAAGGGCAGAGTCCATGCTTCATATTGAAAACGATAAATTCAGTACTACCCCAGCCAATTTCACCTTCAGGTAACTGCCGAACAACCCCAGACTTTCCATTTTCTAAGCACGGTGTAATCCGAGCAAGTAGAATATCGCCATTTGTAAATTTCGACCCTGATGTGAACTCTCTGTATCGCCACCCATCTATCGCAGAATTCTCTGTTTGAAGATTTTTCATCTCCACAAATGGGGCAAGGTCTCCACGAGAAACCTTGTAGCGAGGGTTAATCTCAAAAACATCACACAAGGAAACCTCCTCCCAATCGTCTTGGGCCTCTTCGATGAACCATTGGCGGAAGAGGGCCTCGGCCATGCCCTCAAGGGTTTTGTTTTGGCGCTTGAGGAGGTCGATTTTGTCGTCCAAACTGCTCAA
>CAYONT010000037.1:0-9737 GCA_964405405.1 uncultured Comamonadaceae bacterium
CAGAGAAGATGGCTGAATGGGCGAAACGCTATTGGGCCTTATAATATGTCCATGAAAGTCAAATGCCGGACTTTTCGAATGACTAATCATTCGTTAAGTGCATTTTAAGAAAATAATGAATGTTAAAGCATTCATGGTTGTGCTTTTTTCAGTTTTTTCCGGGGGCATCTCAGGTAAATTGCTATTTTTGCATGAGATACGATTCAAAAACAGTCAATAAAGGCGGTAATGACTGATAAAACATTCAAAACATGGCACTCTCTGAGTGATCAGGCGCTGGCAGCTCATATCGGGACTTTTGTGAAGCATCACCGGCTGGAGCAAAACAAAACCCAGGATGCCCTGTCGCATGAGGCGGGCATCAGTCGTTCCACCCTCAGTTTACTGGAACGGGGTGAAACGGTTACCCTGGCCACCTTGATACAGGTGCTTAGGGTACTGGACCAGTTGCAGGTAATGGATGCCTTTGAAGTGCAGCAGCGATTCAGTCCGCTGGCCCTTGCCAAAGCTGAACAAAAAAAACGCAAAAGGGCAAGAAACACCAAAACACAAGACCCTGAAAAATCAGATTGGTAAAGCATGAATACGGCATTTGTCAAAATATGGGGCGAATTGGTGGGTGCGGTAGCCTGGGATCATGCTACCGGATATGCCACGTTTGAATATGACTCCAAATTCAAGAGCAAAGGATGGGATTTGGCCCCCCTGCAAATGTCCATTCACGATAGAAAACGTGATTTCAATTTCCCCGTCTTGCGAAAAAAGGCAGATCCTGCTTTAGATACCTTCAAAGGCCTGCCTGGCTTGTTGGCCGATGTATTGCCCGACCGGTACGGAAATGAACTCATCAACCTGTGGTTGGCTCAGCAAGGTCGTCCGCTGGACAGTATGAATCCGGTAGAGACATTGTGCTTTATTGGTACCCGTGGCATGGGCGCCCTGGAGTTTGAGCCCACCACCTTCAAGGAGGGCAAAAGAACCTTTCCGGTAGAAATTGATAGCTTGGTGGACATAGCCCGGAAAATGCTCACCCAAAAAGAAGCTTTCGTTACCAACCTGCAGGAAGACGAAGAAAAGGCCCTTCTTGAAATACTGCGGATTGGTACCTCTGCCGGTGGTGCCCGCCCCAAGGCAGTCATTGCCTACAACGAGAGAACCGGTGAAGTAAAATCAGGCCAAACCAATGCACCCAGAGGTTTTGAACATTGGCTGATCAAGCTGGATGGGGTAAGTGATGTACAGTTGGGAGCCAGCAAGGGTTATGGCCGGGTAGAAATGGCCTACTACAATATGGCAGTGGCTTGTGGGATCCAAATGATGCCTTCCAGAATATTGGAAGAAAACGGCAGGGCGCATTTTATGACCAAGCGTTTCGACCGGGAAGATGGTTCAACCAAACACCATATTCAAACCTTTTGTGCCATGAAGCACTTTGATTACAACCTGGTCACCAGCTTCAGTTACGAGCAGTTGTTTCAAACCATGCGGGAACTGAAGCTTCCCTATCCGGATGCAGAGCAGTTGTTTCGAAGGATGGTGTTCAATGTGGTTGCCCGCAACTGCGATGACCATACCAAGAACTTTGCCTTCCGCTTGAAACAGGATGGAAAATGGGAACTGGCACCGGCCTATGATGTTTGCCATGCCTATCAACCCAAGCATCAGTGGGTCAGTCAGCATGCTTTGAGCATCAACGGCAAACGAACCCATATTGCCAAAGACGATTTGCTCACCATTGGCAAATCGATCAATAACAAAAAGGCAGCTGAAACCATTGATGAAATCAGCCACACAGTGAGCCAATGGAAAACCTTTGCCGATGAAGCAAAGGTGTCACCCAAACTGCGCGATAATATAGCAGCCACATTGATACGATTGTAAGTTGGAAAAACCAATGGCCGAGATGAAAGTGAAGAGCCATGGGAAGCGTTCGCGGCCATCATCCGCGCAATGACCGCAAATGGCTTAGTAGCTGTGGAATTTCATTTTGCACAACCATCCATACCAATTGGAAATCCACGCCAAAATATTCGTGGACCAAGCGATTGCGGAAACCGCGAATCTCCTTCCACTTCACTGCTGAGTGATTTGCTTTGAAGTCTGCACTCAGGCGGTTTGCAGCTTCCCCAATGATTTCCAAATTCCTAGCCACTGCATCGCAAACCATCGGGTCGTCCAAGGCATCCAGCCCCTCCGTATAATGGAGGATACGCTCAGATGACTCAATCATGTCATCGAGCAATTGCAGATCGTCGCGTTTAGACATCAATCAAATCGCCTTGTATGGCCTGATAATACCGCGGCTTGATACCACCTGCTGAAACCAAATCCACCTTCAAGCCCAACCGCTCCTCCAATTCCTCCGCTAACCGTATGAATTCCATCCCAACTGGACGACTGAACTCAACCAACAAATCACAGTCACTTGATTCGGTCTGTTCTCCTCGTGCATAACTTCCAAACAATGCCAACCTCTCAACGGGGTACCGCTGCACGAGCTCAGCCTTGATGTTGCGCAAGAGCTCCAAAAGCGTTTCGCGGGGAATCATGAAGCCAAGATAACCAGAAAATCCACCCACTGTTGCCTTGAGCGAACTGGACCTCGCCATTTCCTAGATGCGTTTTTCTTGCGACGATCGAACATGCTGCAAACGCACCACAACCCAAAAAACCAATCCTTCCAAGCAGTAAAACCCGCTAATCCTTATCAGTCACCTGGAAGCAAACTGCCGCTCTTCATCTGATCACCTTGCGACAATCTGTTACCTTGGCAGACCTATGATTGCAATTAAAACCATGTGGGGGCTTTTGCTGGCGGCGGCTGTTGCTTTGGGCATGATGATGGGACTTGGGGAAATGCAAAAGAGTGACCCCCCCTCTGCCGAATTAGATGTTCCCGAGCTCAACCCAATGCCCGATTCGTTGGCATTCGGACAAGCCACTGCTCCTCCAGATACGAATACACTGGGATGGATTGACTGGCACAACCCCATTTACGGATTTGGAATCGCTGATGCTTGGGGTGTTGGAAAAAACGGGGCCATCGTGGGATTTCTCTCTGAACAACGGTTTCTGATTGCATGCGACACCCTTTTGCCCGCTTCTTGCATTCACCCCCGATTGCGCGGAGAAATACGCTTCGATTGGGAACCGATGTACATGGCAGATGACAAATCAAAACACAACATCATTGGAATCCAGTCTTTTGAAATGAATGACCGCGCGGGCAAACCGCATCTACAATGGCTTCACGGGTTGATTGAAACCGAAGCCTATCACACGGTCGATTCTGAAGCAATCGAAGCCAAAGAAGTGCGATTTGTAGACATCAATCTCGACGCCTGCGCAGAGACACTTACCTCGAGCATGTTCGAAACCCAGACGGCACCGAGATTGAGTGGTCCATCACCACCTACTTCGACTTGCGGACAAATCCGATGCAACTCCTTCGGACGGATTCGGTACCGGTCAGCGATTGACCGGGGAGTCGGGGCGGCGTGGGATGCTTCGGGCCGGACCGGCGACCTCGAGGTGGATGGGGATTTGGCTTTCCACTTCCCCCGGCCAAGGCTTGCGCCGCAGGGAGGCTGCGCCCGGCAACTCCCACAAGGGGCCTTCTGGAATCGGAGGAAAACGGAGGATCCAGTCATGCGAATCGCGGATGTTCCAGTACTTCGAGTCCCACTCCATGCCCAACAGGGGATGGGGTGTAGCGAAGATCAAGTCGAGGTGGTCGGAACCGTTGCCCGCCCGAAGGATCCAAGCGGGATGGCCGTCCACGCGCCCCTCCCAAGCGCAGGGCATGCCCTCCCCTGGACGCCAGGCGGGAGGGATGCCGCCCCAGAAACAGCTGCCGTCAGAGCATGCATAGAATTCGTCGTGGTGGAGGGGTCGCATCGGGGGCTGGGCGGGATCCTGGGGGGCGTCCCAGTGACCGGGGGACCAGCCCGCACCGGGGCGGGGCGCGCGGTGAATCGTGTGTTCGTCGGGGAAACGCGTCCCCACCCGCTCGTGGCCCGGTCCCCAGAGGTCCGTCCCCCCGCACACCACCCGCGCCACGTAGTCCCCCGTCGGACGCAACCCGGGCTCCACCTGCGCCGGATTCGCGATATACGTCACCGCCTCGAGCTGCGTGCCATCCGCGCGCTCGACCATGACCCGTTCCCGGGTGTAGTGCGTGGGCGCCCCCTCGCATCGGTCGAGCGCAGCCAAGCCGGACCGAGGAATCCGGTACAGCGCCCCCGGAACCGATGACCCCCGGAGCGGACGGACCGTGGCGCACGCCCCGTGGCGATCTGAGCGCTTCGTGAATTCGCGGACGTGATCGTGGAGAACAGCGCGCTCCCGGCGGGAGAAGTACGTTCTGGAGACGGTTTGGCCTGCCCACAAATTCGATCCATAGGCGAAGTACCAGACGTCATCCACGGCCTCCGGCTGGAAGTCCGCCACGCGTCCGGTCGGCACGATGGGCATCTCCAGCGGCCCGTGCAGGTAGGTCCAAGTCCTGTGGAGCTTGCGCACGCCTTCCGCCTCCGTGACCACCCAAATCAGCTCCCTCCTGTACCCCCCGCGGTTCACGCCCTCCAACCGGTCGAGGGCCGCCCACTGCTCCGGATCCGACACGCCGTACAGCTCGCCCTCCACATGCGCAATCGCCTGATCATCATTCAGATACGGCACTGTGCCCGGCCCGTAGCTCCGCAGGACCATCGCCTGCGCCGTCACCGCGTTCCCGATCCACCGAGCCCCGCGCATCAGGTGGTGGTTGTGTTGACCCCGTTGCAGGGTTCCATACACAAATACAAGTTCTTCGAATGACTCTTTCATTTCCCGATTTTGTTTGGATTGTTAGGCCAAATCTCGCGCACAACCCACCCCTCCTCGGGGCATCCGCAACGTTGCGGTGTCGGGGGAATCAGGGGGTGCGGTCGTCCTGCAGGTCGAGGCCGGGTCCGATCCGGCGGATGGTCTCCTCGGCGGTCCAAAGGAGACGGTCCGCGACATCCGCCGGCACGGCGGCGCGAAGGACCCGGCGGATGCGGGAGACCGACTGGTTGAAGGCGGGCGCGTCGAGCGGGGCAACGGGGAGGTTGAGTTGGTGCCGGAGTTGGGCATGGGCGCGCTGCCAGGCACCGCCCGGATCGGGGGTGTACCGGTGTCCTTCCAGCAGGGCGATGTAGACGGCGCAGTCCCGGGGACCGAGTTTCAGCCGGCCGCCCCAATCTTCGAGGTGGACCTCCAGGTCCCGGGTGATCCGCACCCGACCCGCCCATCGGAACAGCGCCTCCCGCTCGAGTGCGGCGAACCGCCGCCGGACCTGGTCGCAGGCCGTGAGCGCTCCCAGCAACAGTGGCCGGTCGATCCAGCCTGTTTCCAGCGCCCGGCCTGCCGCCGCAGCGCAGTCGGCGCACAAGTCGGCCGCCAGCATCTTCAGCCGGATCTCCTCCTTGCGCCGACAAGCGTCCATCAGACACCCCCTCGGCACCCCATGCGCCGCGGCCGTCCACGCCCCCATGTCCCTGAACATGCGCCCGTGCAAGACATTGGACGCCACCAAATGCGCCCACGGAAGCCAGCTGCCCCCCTCGGGGAAAACCCGGTGCCAGCCCGCCGTGTGGAGGACGATGGTTTGGGCTACATCGCCCTTCCAGTTCGCAAACGAGAACCAGTTGGCGGTGTTAGGCCAATCCGACATCAGCACCGCCGCATCCCGTGGGCCCAGCCGCTCCTCCCGGGCCAAACCCTCCAAAGCCCGGAACGCCATCTCCCACCCGAGCACGGCACCCGCCGGGTCCTCCTCCCTCCGCGCCGCCTCCACCGCCGCCTCCACCCGCTCCGGTGCCACCTGCGACCTGCGCACCCGCCACCCTGCATGCGGCACCGCTTGCAACAGAGCCACCACCTCCTCCACCGCGGCGGCATCCACCCCCGGCATGGAAAACAGGACTACCTCCAACATCCGGCGACGCTCCATGACCCGAAGGTAACCCGGCCGGTCGCCCCCCGCCTGCTCAGCCCCCGAAAAGAATGGCCGCAGCCACCACGATGATCAAACCCAAAACAAACAAAATGCGCTCAACGGTGTACAGGGAACGTTCCAGCATGGGGAAAAACCTTGGGGGTGAAGGGTAGAATGTCAATGACAAAGTTCCGCCATCGCCTGTCCGCCGGTGTGAACCCGGCATGAACTTTCTGACAAGTCCTTGTGGGTTGGAGGGCGGGGCCGATCAGGTGTGGCGCCGGACTTCAGCGCGGGCGAGGCGTTCGTTCATCACGGCTCCCAGGCCGTCGTCCGGCAAACGCTGGGCCACCAGCCAATCGAGGTCCTGGCCATCGAGGTCGATGAGGGCGCCATAGAATGCCTTGGCCGCCTCGGCGAGGTCGCCCCGGGGGGACAGCCGGAGGGCAGTGGGGCCCTCGAGAACCCCGGTGGGCAGGGAGGTGAACCCGAGCCAGCCGACGCGCGCTCCCGCGGGCAAGACCGCCAAGGCCGGGTCGTCCCAGCCCTCGACCACCAGCAACGGGGTATGGGGGCTGTAGTGGAGCGCGAGCTGGCCGGGAGCCACCTGGGCGACGGCGGCATCGCCGGGCTGCGCGCCCGGAGCGGGGGCGGAACCCGGAGCGGGGGTGGCGCCCGGAGCGGGGGCGGTGTGCAGGCGCACCGACACGCCCAGCCGTTCCGCGATCGCGGCGGGCGGCAGGGCCCCCAGTCGGTAGACCACCACCTCCTCCTCGCCACCGGGCCCCGGTTCAACCCCCACCACCGTGCTCTCCAGACCCCGGCCGCAAGGCCCACCGTCCAAGATGCCTGCGATGCGATCGCCCAACTGCGCCTGCACATGCTCCGCCCGGGTGGGACTGACGTACCCAAACGGATTCGCACTCGGCGCCGCCAGCGGAAAATCCAGCGAACCAAGCAGCGCCAGCGCCATCGGATGGTCCGGCATCCGCACCCCCACCCGGGCGAGCCCCGCCGTCACCGCATCCGGCACCCCCGGTGCGCGCTCCAGCAACAACGTCAACGGCCCCGGCCAGAAAGCCGCCATCAGCCGCCGCGCCAGCGGAGGCACCTCCCGCACAAGCCCCGCCACCGCATCGACCGAACCCACGTGCAAGATGAGCGGATTCGTGGGGGGACGGCCCTTTGTTTGAAAGATTTGGCCTACCACATCCGCATTCAGGCCGTTGCAGGCCAAACCATACACCGTCTCAGTCGGAATCGCCACCAACCCCCCCGCACGAAGCCATTCCGCCGCTTGCTGTATGTCCTTCGTTACCTGCGCCATGGCCCAAAGGTCGCTCCGTTTCGGCGGTTCCCCATGCGGCCCAGGGCACGGATTGCATCAACGGCCACAGCGCCCAGAAGGCCTGCCGCGACCGCAGTTCCCGCAGCAGTCAGCGACAACGGGGCGAAGGCAAACAAACTCCGCAATCCCGGCACGGCGATGCAGCCTGCGGCCACTCCCCAGGGCACCACCACAGCCCACCCCATTGCGGGGTTGCCCTGCCAACGTCCCGCCCGGTGCGCCCAAGCGAGGCCGCCCTGCGCCACGACCAAAGCCAGGAACCCCACGGTCCGCATGCCGTCGGGCCCCAGCCCCTGCATGGCCAGCATCGCAGCGGTGCAAGCGGCCGCCACCGCAAGCCCACGCAGTACCGCGGTTCCGAGCAGAGCGCCGCCCAGCAAGGGCAAGGTCGCCGAAGTGGGCCGGGCCACTTCCCGGTCGTCCACCGGCTCGCGCTCAAAAGCCAGGGAACAAGTGGGCCCCATCACGAGCTCCAGAAAAACGACGTGCAACGGGGCCAGCAGCATGGCCGGCAGCAGGGGCAGGAACGACGGCAACAGCACCAGCACGATGATGGGGACGTGGATGGCCACGATGTACCCCAAGGCCTTCCGAAGGTTCACCTGGATGCGCCGGCCGATGAAGACGGCGGGCACGAGGGTGCCGAGGTCGTCCTCGGTCAAGACCAAACCCGCCGCCCCCTGGGCCACCTCGGTCCCCCGGCGTCCGAGCGCGATGCCGATGGCGGCCGCCTTCAAGGCCGGGGCGTCGTTGACCCCGTCGCCCGTCATGGCCACCACCTCGCCCGCAGCTGAAAGGGCTTGGACGATTTCGAGTTTGGCCTCGGGGCGGATGCGGGCAAAGACGTCCACCTCCCGGACGGCGCGCAGCCGCTCCTCGGACGAGGCTGCGGCCCATTCGACCCCGGTCACCACCCGATGGGCCGGCATGCCCACGGCCCGAGCGACGGCCCGCGCCGTCTCCGGTGCATCCCCGGTGACCATGACGGTCCGCAGCCCGGCGGCCCGCACTCGGCCCAACGCGGCCGGGATGCCCGGTGCGACGGGGTCCTCAAAGGCCACCAGGCCCACCCACTCCCAAGGCAGGTCCGCCTGGCGGGCCGGGCGCTCGGGCCCCGCCCCCACCGCCCGAGCCACCCCCAAAACCCGCAATCCCACCTGCGACATCGCCAGCACCTGCGACTGCGCCAGGGCCCGCACCGCCGCCGACCCCGGTCCCTCCCCGCACAACGCCAGCACCCCCTCCGGTGCCCCCTTGCACGCCCACTGCAGCCCCCCATCGGCCGCCACAAACCCATGCGACATCGTGGGCGGATTCCCCTCCAAAGGGAATTCGTGCACCAGCTTCACCCCTGCCCAAGCGTCACCACCCGGGGCCCACGCCGCGTGCAGCGAGCGCTCCATCGGGTCGAAAGGCACCGGCTCGCTCGCCCGAACCGCCCATTCGAGCGCAGAAACTCCCGCCACGGCGTCCACCACCTGTTTCAGCGCCATTTCATTGAGCGTCAGGGTCCCCGTCTTGTCCACCGCCAACACCGTGGCACTGCCCAGGGTCTCCACCGTCGCGGGGGTCCGGGCGATGATGCCCTGTTGCAACAGCCGGTATGCGCCCAGCGCGAGGAAGGTAGAAAGCGCCACCGGAATCTCCTCCGGCACCAGGGACATCGCCAGCGTTAGCCCGCGCAGCAACCCCGTCAGCACACTGCCTGTGGCCCAGGCATGGCCCGCCCAAACCGCCAAAAAAGCCACCGCCCCCCCCAACAGCATGCCCCGCACAAAACGCTTGACCTGCCGCCGAATCGGAGTCTGCTCCTGGCCGGTTGCAGCCACCAACGCGCCGATGCCCGCCAGAGCGGTTTGAGGCCCGACAGCGGTGACCCGCAGCCAACCACATCCCCGAACCACCGATGTACCCGCCAGCAACGGGTCCCCGATGCGTTTGTCCACCGACACCGACTCACCGGTCAGGATGGCCTCTTGCACCGACAAATCGACCGCATCTTCTGCAATCCCATCCGCTGGAAGGGTGGTCCCTTCCTCACAAACCACACAATCGCCCACCACAACTTCCTCGGCGGGAAGTTCCACCTGCAACCCATCCCGCAGGACCAGGGCCTTTCGGGCACTGACCCGCGACAAGGCAGCCATGGCCCGGTTGCTCCGCAGATTGCCCCAGCCATCGATGGCCGCCACAGCGCACAGCGCCCCCGCCATCGTCCAAGCCTCGGTCTGCGCTCCCAACAGGGCGTAGACCCCTGCTGTGCCCAGCAGGATCAGGAACATCGGTTCCGTGACCACATGCCACAACGGCAACAGGGCTCGGCCCCGGGCACGGGGAACGCGGTTGGGGCCATGCTGTGCACGGCTGGCCGCCGCCTGTTCAGAGGTCAATCCCGGTCCCATGGGCGCAAGTTAGTCCGCCGCCGGTCCC
>CAYONT010000037.1:9837-14342 GCA_964405405.1 uncultured Comamonadaceae bacterium
CCCCGGCCCATCGGCCGGAAACGACACCATTGTACACACGGCCGGCACCACAAACAAGTTCAGGAACGTCGACGTCAGCAACCCCCCCAAGATGACCACCGCCATCGGACTCTGGATTTCATTCCCCGCCGCCTCCCCGTTGATGGCCAAGGGAACCAAAGCCAGGGCCGTCGCCAAGGCCGTCATCAAAATCGGGTTCAACCGGTCCCGGGCCCCTTGCAGCAGCAACGCCTGACCTTGCAGCCCAGCCCGACCCAAATCTTGGTAACGGGAAACCAGCAGAATGCCGTTCCGAGTGGAGATGCCGAAGAGGCTCAGAAAACCGATGATCGATGCAATGCTCACCACACCGGTCGTCATTCCCACTGCCGCTATGCCCCCCATCAAACCCAACGGCAGGTTCACCAGCACAATGGCCGCCAGCGCCGCCCGTTTGAACTCCCATTGCAACAACAAGAAAATCACCACAATGGCACACAAACCGGACAACAGCAGCAAGCCCGTCGCGCGCTGGGCACTTTCAAACTGCCCACCGAGGTCCACCCGGTATCCATCCGGCAACGGAACCTCTGCATCCAGTCGCTGGCGGATGTCTTGCACCACACTCCCCAAATCCCGCCCTTCGACATTCACCGCGATCACCGCCTTGCGTTCCACCTGTTCCCGCGAAATCTGAAACGCCGTCGCCGCACTCGTGACCTCCGCCACCTCCGTCAGGGGCACCTGTCCCCCGTTGGGCAGCGGCACCGAGCGTTGGCGGATGGCCTCCAGGCTGCCGCGGTAAGCCGGGGCAAGGCGCACGACGATGTCTGAACGTTGTCGGCTGTTGAGCTGGATTTGGCCTACATGCACCCCACCGAGCGCTTCCTCGACGAAGTGGTTCAGGTCCTCGACCGTCAGACCGTGGGCCGCCAGCAAGGCGCGGCGCGGCACGATGCGCAGCTCAGGCACCTCCGTCATGGGCTCCGGAGCCACGTCCACACAACCCGGAATGCCCTCGAGCACGGTCTGGGCTTCCCGGCTCAACCGCTGCAGTTCCCCGAGGTCATCCCCGAAGATTTTCACCGCCACAGCGGCCCGGGTCCCACTCAACATGTGGTCGATGCGGTGGGCAATGGGCTGTCCCACGCTCACATTCACGCCCGGCAGGGAGGCCAAACCCGTTCGCACCCGCTCCAAAAATGCCCCGCGGTCGCCCGCGACCAGGTGGAAGGGTGCATCGATTTCCGAGGCGTTGACGTCCTGGGCATGTTCGTCCAGCTCCGCCCGACCGGTCCGCCGGGTCACCACATCGATCTCGGGCATGTCCAGCAGGATCTGCTCGGCCTGGCGGCCCACCCGTTCGCTCTCTGCGATGGACATGCCCGGCGGTCCCACCAAGCTGATGACCAGGGAGCCCTCGTTGAAGGCCGGCAAAAAGGCCCGCCCCAATCCCGCGGCCCACCAGGCACTCCCCAGCAACAACGTGGCCGCCACCGCGAGCGTGGCACGCGGCCACCGCAACACGGGCGCCAACCCCCTCACGTACACCGCCGCCAACCACCGTTCCATCCGGGTCCCCTCGGCGTGCCCCGCCGACGCCCCGTCCAACCACCACGCGCACAGCACGGGCGTGAGGGTCATCGCCACCACGAGCGAGGCCAGCACCGAAGTCATGAAGGCGATGCCCAACGGCTTCAGCAGCCGACCCTCCATGCCCCCCAGGAAAAACAGCGGCACAAAAGACACCAAGATGATGAGCGTAGCCACCCAAATCGAGCTGCGAATCTCCATCGAAGCGTCGCGCACCACCTCCACCACCGGCCGTCGCTCCCCCTCGGGCAGCAGCCGGTTGCTCCGCAGCCGCCGGAACACATTCTCCACATCGATGATCGCGTCATCCACCAGCGCCCCGATGGCGATGGCCATGCCCCCCAAGCTCATGGTGTTGATTCCGTAGCCCAAACCATTCAAAACCAACACACTAACCACGAGCGAAACCGGAATGGCGAGCAACGAGATGACGGTGGTCCGCAGGTTCATCAAGAACACCAACAGCACCACCACCACGAAGAAGGCGCCTTCGACCAAGGTCCGCTTGAGGTTCGAGATGGACACCTCAATGAAGTCGGACTGCCGGAACACATCGGAGCGCAACTGGACCCCGCCGGGGAGGGTGGCATGCAATTCCTCCACGGCCGCGTCCAGCCGGCGCGTCAGTTCCAGGGTGTTGACGTCGGGCTGCTTGGAGACGGTCATCACCACGGCGGGGCGGGCGTTGCAGGACCCGATGCCGATGGGGTCCGCCGCTGCCCAAGTCACCTCGGCGACGTCCCGGATGCGCCAGGGGGTTCCGGGGATAACCGCCCCTTCCAGGTCGGAAGCGGCCTGCAACCGTCCCGAGGCCTGGATGAGATAGCGGTTGCCGAAGTCCTCCACGGTGCCACCGCCTGCCCCGCCGGCCGCGGCCCGGACCGCGTCGCGGACCTGGGAAAACGAAAGGCCGGCGTGGGAGAGCTTGAGGGGGTCGGTTTGGACTTGCAACTGGCCCACAGCCCCGCCCAACACAGCGACATTCGCCACGCCCCCCAACCCCATGAGCCGGGGCCTGATCTGCCAATCCGCCAAGGCCCGCAGGCCCTGCGCGTCCACCGAATCGGACTGCAGGGTGAGCAAGAGGATTTCGCCCATCATGGACGAAATCGGCGCCAACGTGGGTTCCCCCACCCCCTCGGGCAGCTGATTCCGAACCAAGAGCAGGCGCTCATTGACGAGCTGCCGGGCCCGGTAGGCATCGGTCTCCCAGTCAAACTCTACCCAAACGATGGAGATGCCCCCTGCCGATGAGGAACGGATCCGGCGCACCCCAGCCGCCCCGTTCAATGCAGATTCAATGGGCAAGGTCACCCGCCGCTCCACCTCCAAGGCACTCCAGCCGTGCGCCTCGGTCATCACGGTGACGGTGGGCGCGGTCAAATCCGGAAACACGTCGATCTGCATGTTGCGCAGGACGCCCGCGCCCACCAGCAGCAAGACCACTGTCCCCGCGAGCACAGCCAACCGGTTGTGCAGCGAAAAAACCAAGATTCTCTGCAACATGGGTTCAGTGGCTGTGGCCGTGGGCCGGTGTAGATCCTGCCATGGACACCATCCGGATGGCGTAAGCCCCTTCGGTCACAATGCGCTCCCCGGGGGCGAGGCCCCGCAGGATTTCTGCTTTGCCCGCGGCTTGACGGCCCACCTGCACGGTGCGCAGGGAATAGGATTCCCCGCCGGTCGCCACAGCGACTTGGAAGGAGCCATATTGCTCCAACAGGGCCGATTGTGGCACCGCACAGGCGACGGGCGCGGCATCGAGCTGGAGCTGTACCTGGGCAAATCCGCCGCTGGCGCTGCGGACACCGCTGGCCCCGCTGGCGCCGCTGGTGCCGCTGGCGCCGGGGACCTCCCAGAAGGTGGGCACAAAGCCCGACGCCGCCTCCACACCCATCGACACCCCATGCGCCTCTACCCAGCGTCCAGAGGGTTCTTCCACCCAAGCCCTGGGTCCGCGCTGCAAAGCGGGCAGCGCCGATACCGGCACCGGAACCTCGAGCAGGGCTGCCACACCGTCCGACAGGGTGACCAAGACGTCCCCCGACTCCACCCACTGGCCGGGCTGGACATGGACGGTCCGGACCTTGCCCCCAGCTCGCACTGCCACGGGTGTCCCCGATGTGCCCGGCCGGAACGGTTCCAGCCTGCGCAGCGATTGTTGGGCCAAATTCCGACGCAACCGAGCCTCCTCCCACTCGGCGCGCGTGGCCGTGCCGCGCTCGACCAAGGGTTCCAGCCGCTGGAAAGCGGCCTCGGCAACCTGGTACTCCTCGTTGGCTTGGGCCCATCGGGCATCGATGCCGGTTGGGTCGGTGGACTGGGGGCGCACGTGCAGGAGAACGGTGCCGGGTCGAACGGTGGTCCCAGGCAACAACGATGCCCCATCGGTGGCCACCGTCCCGGAAACCGGTGCCACCAGCTGGACCACGTGCCCGGGGGCCTCCCGCCAGGTGCCCGCCAGCGGCAAGCCCTGGTACACGGTGTCCGGACCGGCAACCCCCAGTCCGAAGGGCATCGCCCAGGCCGCCTCTTTCGACAAGACGACTTCCGCCTCGGGCACCTCCGCGTGCAGGGCCCGCTCGGCATCCCCATAGACTTGCAGCAGTCCAGCATCCACTTCCTGTCCCCCCCAACGGATGCGGATGCGCCAAGCCCCTGCACGCTCCGCGGTCCAACCCCCTTTCCAAATCCCGGCCTGGGCGACTGACCCGGGTACCGGCTCCACCTGGCCATCTGCGGCCACGAGCGCCAGCTCCAACCCGTGCAACGCCGCCGAATCCACCGGGACGTGCGGGGCAAGGGTCGCCACGTGCACGGCGATAGACACCTCCTCGCCCACCGCTGGCACCGCAAAGTCCACGAAGAACTCATGCTCCCCACTCCAAACCGAAAGGCCCTGCCGAGGCCGCTCGTCGTGGCCGTGGTCATGC
>CAYONT010000037.1:14442-19315 GCA_964405405.1 uncultured Comamonadaceae bacterium
AGGTCCACATCGAGTTGAATGAGGGCGTCTTCTAGCGACCGGCGGGCTTCCAAAGCGGTCCAAAACGCGGGAAAGGAGATGCTACCTGCCCGCAAGGCTGCATCCAAGGCTTCTTCGGTTCCGTCAGCGTCGAGCTGGCGGGCGAGTTCGTTGCGCGTCGCACGCAGGGTCTCGTAGGCACGCAGGTCCCGCTGACGACCTTCCACCAGGGCCCGCCGGGTGGCTTCCCACCGGTCCTGGGCCTGCAACTGGGCGATGGCGGCCTGCTCCACGCCGGCCTTCCTGCCGGCCAATGGCACCACCACACCCGCCATCGCCCCGCGGTACATGGCCCCGGGGACGCCCTGCTGGTTCCAGCCCAGTTCCCATTGGGGCAGGGCGGCTCGTTGTTGCCAGTCCCGCTCGTGCTCGGCCGTCCGCAGTGCGGAGGCGGCGGCTTCCCACCGGGCATCCACCTGGGCCCACGCCGCCGCCGAGTCGGGCAGGGGAACCGGTCCATCGGCCCAGCTGCGCTCGGGCAGTTCCACCTGCCCCCAATCGGCATAGGCCGCCCCCCCGAGCGAGCGCAGCGCGGACATGGACCGCTCCCACGCCGCCGTCAACCGGTCCACCTCGAGCGAAGCCTGGGCCTCCTGGAATGCGGCGGCGGTCGCTACGGGCCGGGTCTCCAGACCCGCCTCGGCTCGGTCGGCGTACCATTGGGCCCATCGGCGCGCCCCGGCCCATCGGTTCCGGGCCTGCTCCAATTGACGCTGGAGTCCCCAGGCGAGGATGGCTTGGTCCCAGGTTTGGACTGCAAATGCTTGCAAGTAAACCTGGACCTCCGCCTCCGACCCCTCGACCGTCGCTTCCCGCAATTCCGTTCGAATCCGACCCCCTCCGGGCATCCACCCAGACTGGGACACCTCCCACTCGTGGTAGCGGTCTCCGATGTCGGACTGCGGTAGGTAGTACCCCTTCGCCGAAGTCGGCGCCCAGCGCGTCCGCTCCGTGACCTGGGCACGCATCCGCTCCGCCTCTCGACCCATGGCCAACGCCTCAGGATGCGTCGCCAACATCGCACGGATCAACCCATCCACATCCCGCTCACCGTCCGTTTGCTCTACCGGCTGCTGTGCCGCGGATTGCGGGAACCACCCCGCCGGGCCCGACCAGGCCCAACATCCCAAGAAGCAAACGACCCAGCGCTTGCCCCTCCTCTTTAATTTGTATCGCATTTTCATATTCTGGAAATGAAACCATGGGACACACCAATTGTGCCCGACTGCCCAGGCTCTTGCCTGGCGCGTTCAAGGTTCAAATTCCAGAAGGGGGACCCCGTTCCAGCCGGGACGGGTGAAATGCCCGTCCCTGCACCCAAACATCAGACTTTACGGGACGCACAGCCCGCACAGTGCAGACCCTCGGCGCCACGGGCACCTGCGGCCCCGGTGCCGCCGGCATCCCATCGCACACCCCATCGCCATCCCATGCCGCACTGCGCCCAGCAGTCACCCACTTCCAAAGACCCTCGTGGTGGCGATCATCGGGGACATCCTCCGCATGGTGGGCCAACCAATGGCACAACCAGTGCTCCCCATCTGTGTGGTGATCTGCCTCCGTCCCCTCTCCCATCGAAGCCTGGGCATGGGGCGCAGACCAGCCCCAAGGATGCGCGTCCACCTGTCCCCACGCGCCGTGGTGGTGAGGCAGGGCATCGTGCACGATGCTCAACAGCATCGCAGTACCAACCAGCAAAGCAACTGCCCATCGGAACCCACGCATGAACGAAAGTTACGAATTTCTCACCTTCGTCTCCTGCGCCAAGGCACATACTGGGACCGAATGATTCCGTCCCTCGTACTCAAATCCAGCCGCCAGTCCTCCCGCTGCCTGGACAGGAGCGCAATCTCCAACCAGTGGGTTCCGGGGGGCAAGGTGTCCCAACCGCCCCATTGCAGGCGTTCTCCTCGGCCATCCACGAGGTGGTACCGAATTTGGGCCGAATCCACCACCATCACTTCCAATTCCAACGTCCTCTTCCGCGGTTTTTTGGCAAGCCAAACCCACTCCCACCCCGCCCCCTCGTTCTCTTCCCGAAACCGAGAGGGACGCTCCACTCCCCGCCGCCACCACACCGCCCAAATCCCCGACCCCGCTTCGGTGTCTTCGGTGAGGTTGTAGGCAAATGGATTCTCCCACGATGCCACTATGCCGCCGACGATGTAGCCCAGCAACACCGAATCCACGGGACTCTCCAGGACAGCGTCCCAATCCACGATACCCGGACGGTGCAAAGGAACATCGGGATGAAGCAAGAACTCGGAGGCTGCCCCACCCAAAAAGGGCAACCGCTCCGGGCGCCGCCACTCGGTCCAGTTTGCCTCCGCCACGCCCGGCAATTCGGGGGTGGCTGTGGAGCGCTTGAGCCAACCGATTTGGTCTACAAAAGGCACATCCCAATCGACAGACCAATCCGAAGCAACCCAACGGTGGGTCGCCATGCCCCCGAAAAAAAGGACATGTTGCATGGAATCACGGGCAGAAAACAGGGACAAACCCGCCGTGTGGTACTGGTTGAGCCGCTGGCTGCTGCCCAACGACGCCGCAGCTCCCGAGGGGTGAACGTCCACCGGGTGGACAAAAGGCAAATCCACCTCATGCTGGAAAACGCCGCCTGCCAACAACCCACCCATCCCGCCTCCGGGCAACACCTGTTGCACCCAGTTAAAGTCCCGCCGGTGGAGATGAACCTCGTCTCTCCAAGGAGGAAGCCAAGTCACGCCCTCCACCCGATTCCACCGAAAGGGCTGAATGCCATCCACATATTGCTGCACATAGGTGGGGCGACCGATGGGGTTGTATCGTCCATCAAAACGATGTCCCCCGGCACAAACAAGTACCTGATCCGCACCTTGCCCCACCCATCCCATGCGTCCGCCGGTCACGGCCCAGCGGTCATCGAAATACACCTCGATGGCCTCTGTCATGACACCGCCGTGGTCCGCTGCCTCCAACAGGCTGGGGAGATGAAGCACCAACAACCTCGGGTGCGTCATGTGGTCATCGCGATGCGCCGCATAACTGTACCCTCCGGCAAACAACAGGTCCTCTCCTACCTGAAGAAATGCCGCATTGCTGCTTTGCAACTGTGCCAACAGGCTGTCAGGGATCCCAAGCCAGGGCACCCATTGCGCTTGCTCCTTTTCCGAATCCCAAACCGTGAACCCAGGCAACTGGTTCTCTCCGGGGAAGGACCGAAAAGGCTGTCGTGCGTGTAGTCCGTCGCACCGCCCTCCTACAAAAACAAAACGTTGCCCAACCCTTCCCCAAGCATAAGAATGCATCCCAATCCACCCTTCGACCTCCCTTTGCTCAAAAACGAATGCTCCCCCCAACCCGGGTTCCTCTGCCTGCCCCCAAACACATCCCAATCCCCCCATTCCCAACAACACCATCCAACGCCCCAACATATCACTTCTTCCTGAAAAACAACCGCAAGGTCGCACCGGAGAAATCATACTGCCTGCGCAGGTGGTTCTCCAAATAGCGTTGGTACGGTTCCTTGACGTACTGGGGCAGGTTGCAATAGAAGGCGAACGATGGCGTCTGAGACGGAATCTGGGTAACGTATTTGATGCGCACCACCTTGCCCTTGTACATGGGAGGAGGTTGGTGTTCGATGATGGGGAGCATCAAATCATTCAACTCGCTCGTCGGAATGCGGCGGCGACGGTTTTCATACACCTGCATCGCAGCCTCAAACGCCTTCAAAACCCGTTGCCGCGTTACATTGCTCGTGAACAAAATGGGGACATCAGTGAACGGCGCAATTCTTTCCCGAATGGCTTCTTCCATCGCCCCCATCGTCTTGTGGTCCTTCTCCACCAAGTCCCACTTGTTCACCAAGATAACCACCCCCCGATAGCTGTTGACCACCTGCCAGAAAATATGCAAGTCTTGGCGTTCCATCCCCTGCGTAGCATCCAGCAACAACAAACAGACATCGCTCTCCTCAATCGCTCGGATCGTCCGCAAGGTGGAATAAAACTCCAAATTGTCTTCCACCGCCTTCCGCTTCCGCAATCCAGCCGTATCCACAAGGTCCACATCAAAGCCAAACATCTTAAACCGGGTATGGGTACTGTCCCGCGTCGTTCCTGCCTGATCGGTAACTATGGCGCGCTCGGTTCCCAACAACGTATTGAGCAAGGTACTCTTGCCCACATTCGGGCGTCCCACCACAGCGAAGGCCGGGATGCCATCGTCGACTCCATCATTTTCAATCTCTTCTGGCAACAGCTTCACCAAGGCGTCCAACATCTCCCCAGTACCATAGCCATTGGCTGCACTGATGCTGTGAACCTCCGAATCCAATCCGAGGTTGTAGAACTCCGCCGCTCCCACATCGTGCATGCCGGTGTCCACCTTGTTACAGACCAACAACGCAGGTTTTCCACTCTTCCGGACCAGTTTTGCTATGTCCTGGTCCAGATCGGTCACCCCGGTCCCCACATCCACCAACATCAACACCACGGCTGCCTCCTCCAAACTCAGCATGACTTGGGTGCGAATGGCCGCCTCAAAGGCGTCCTCACTGCCCGTGATCCAGCCCCCGGTATCGATCACCGTAAAGGCACGCTCGGTCCAGCTCCCATGTCCGTACTTGCGGTCTCGGGTCGTTCCACTCGTGGGATCTGTGATGGCATCTCGCGTTTCCGTCAAACGGTTGAACAACGTGCTCTTTCCTACATTGGGACGGCCTACGATGGCCACTAGGTTGTTCGTTAACTTCCGACTCATCGGATTCAAATTTCGTGATTTCCTTGCAAGAGGGGTAAAAAAAAGGGTCCCCGAGGGGACCCTTAAGAGTGGCGTCGACATACTCTCCCGC
>CAYONT010000038.1:0-19248 GCA_964405405.1 uncultured Comamonadaceae bacterium
CTCATTGAGCTGCAAACTCAATTGATACACCCGCAACTTTGTGAAAAGAAACATACATTAAGATACGGATTAGCAAGCCTTTAGGCCAAACAAATCCCCCCCAACTTATTCACATTCCGCCCTGGCTCCGGGGCCCCCGCGCTCGCTTCGCTTGGCGCTGAGAACGCGCTTCGCGCTGAGACCGCTTCGCGCGAGCAGGGGCGCCCCGCGCCGACCTCGATTCTCCCGCGCGCGCCAGCGCGCCTCTCAATTCTCAATTCTCCCTTCTCCCTTCTCCCTGCTCGCTGCTCGCTCAGAAATACCCCTCCTTCTTGCGGTCCTCCATCGCGCTTTCGCTGCGGCGATCGTCCATTCGGCCTCCGCGCTCGGTGATGCGGAGGGCGGCGACTTCTGAGGCGATGGCGGCGGTGGTTGCGGCTTCGCTGAGGATGGCCCCCGTGATGGTGATGTCCCCGAGGGTGCGGAAGCGGACCTGGAGGCGCTCGATTTGCTCACCGGGACGCAGGGGACCGAGGTGGTCACTGTAGGCGAGGATGACCCCGTTGCGGACCACGCAGTCGCGCTCGTGGGCGAAGTAGAGAGAGGGCAGCGGGATGTTCTCGCGGTCGATGTAGGACCAAATGTCGAGCTCGGTCCAGTTGTTGAGCGGGAAGACCCGGAAATGCTCCCCGGGAGCGTGGCGGCCATTGAACAGGTTCCAGAGTTCGGGACGCTGGTTCTTGGGGTCCCACTGCCCGAAGTCGTCGCGGTGGGAGAAGAAGCGTTCCTTCGCCCGCGCTTTCTCCTCGTCGCGCCGGGCACCGCCGACCAGGGCGTCGAACCCCTCGCGCTCTATCGTCTCGAGCAACGTCGTGGTCTGGAGGCGATTGCGGCTGGCCTGGGGCCCGGTCTCCTCCTGAGCGCGCCCGGCATCGATCGTGGCCTGGACGTCGCCGACCACCAACCGCACGCCCAGCCGGTCGACCAGCGCGTCCCGGTAAGCCAGCGTTTCCGGGAAGTTGTGGCCCGTGTCGATGTGGACCAGCGGCATGGGGATGCGCGCAGGGGCGAACGCCTTGTAGGCCAAATGCGTCACAACAATCGAATCTTTCCCCCCCGAGAACAGAATCCCGGGCCGCTGAAATTGGGCTGCCACTTCGCGCAGCACGAACATGGCTTCTGCCTCCAGTTCGTCCAGGTGTTCGAGGTTGTAGCGTGGGGCGTCGTTCATGGCGCTTTCGTTTCGGAAGGGTTGCGGCCCAGCTTGCCGAAGCGGTACCAGGCCCGCTCGTGGAAGTAGTACAGGACCATCTTCGTGATGACCTCGAATCCGCCGATGGCCATGCCCTTTTTGAACTCGCCGGTCACCAGCCAACCGAGCAGGATGGTATCTACGGTTCCGATGATGCGCCAAGTGATGGTCTTGGCGATGTGGCGGACCCGGGCGTCAGAGGAGGAAAACCAAGCCATGGTGTTCAGCGCGCGTACTTGGGGTGGGAGGCCACGGCGTCGGGCAGGGAAGCCCAGTCGGTGAAGTGGAGGGCGCGGTCGTCGATGTAGAGGGTGGCGGCGAACTTGTCGTTGCGGACCTCGTCGAAGAGGTGGGCGAGGTCGTAGCGGGCAAGCCATTCTTCGATGACCACGCGGGGGCGGGAGGACATGATCTTCAGGACGTTGCCTTGGGCGCGAAGGGCTTCGAGCGCTTCGCGCGCGCCGGGCATGGGCGGGTCGTAGGCATTGTCGAGGCCCTGGAAGCCCCGGGAGTACGCGTGGAGGACCCCGTCGAAGTCCACGGCGATGGTCCGCTGTTTGTCGAGCGTCTTGACCTCCTTCGAGGGGGCGGCGGGCGCAGCGGCGAGGACCGCAGCGAGGCACTCGGAGACGGGGCGGTTCGTGGTATCGAGGTCCAGGAACCCGGTCAGCGGGGGCTCGTAATCTGCGACATGGCGGTCTTCGCGGCCCCGGGGTTCGGAGCTGTGGACATAGATTTCCAGCAGGTCGGAACCCACCGCGGCTTTGAGCGCCTCGCGCTGCGCCCGGAAGGGCGCCACCACGGACACGACCGCAATGTGGCCTTGGTTGTGGAGGAACTGGGCAATCGCCTGGGCGCGCTCCACATTGCGGACGCGGCCTTCCGCACTGTAATCCGCATTGGCGGTGAGGCCCCGCAGTTCATCGCCGTCGATGTGGAAGGGCTCGTTGCCTTGGCCGCGCAGGGCGCGCAGCAGGGCGAGGGCGAGGGTGGTCTTGCCGTGCCCGGGTTGTCCGGTGAACCAGAAAATCATGCTGGGAGGTGGAGGGTTTGGCCTCGGTCAGGGCCTACGGAAAGCAGGGTGACCGGGACGTTGACGGCGGATTCGATGCGGGCAATGTAATCGCGCAGCGCGGCGGGCATGGACTCGGCATCCTGCAGGCCGGTCAGGTCGGTCTTCCAACCGGGGAGGTCCACGTAGACGGGGCGCACGGTCTCGGCATCCAGTTCAAAAGGGTAGCCCGCGATGGGCGTTCCATCGGGCCGCTCGTAATGCGTGCAGACCCGGATGGTGTCGAAGGTTCCGAGTACGTCCGCCTTCATCATGGCGAGCTGGGTGACGCCGTTGATTTCCACGGCGTAGCGCAACTGGGCGAGGTCGAGCCACCCACACCGCCGCGGGCGGCCCGTGGTCGACCCAAACTCTCCCCCGATCGTCCGCATCCGCTCCCCGACTTCGTCCTCGAGCTCCGTGGGGAAGGGGCCTGACCCCACCCGCGTACAGTACGCCTTGAATATCCCGATGACCTCCCCGATTCGGTTGGGCGCAATCCCCAACCCGGTGCAGGCCCCGGCCGCCACCGTGTGCGAGCTCGTCACAAAGGGGTACGTCCCGAAGTCGATGTCGAGCATGGTGCCCTGCGCCCCCTCCGCGAGGATGCGCTTCCCCTCCCGCAAGTGGCCGTTGAGCAGTCCCTCCGAATCCACCAGCTGGAGCGTCCTAAGGAACCCAACGGCCTCGTGCCACTCCCGCTCCGCGCCCTCCCAATCGAAGGGCGCCATGCCCTCCAAGTCCATCCCCGCGAGCATCGCCCGGTGCTTCTCCCGAAGCGCGGCATACCGCTCGACGAAGTGCGCCCCTTCCACATCGCCCACCCGCAACCCATTGCGCCCCGTCTTGTCCATGTACGTGGGCCCGATGCCCTTGAGCGTCGAGCCGATGCGCGCCTTCCCCTTCACGTGCTCGTTCGCCACATCCAACGCCCGATGCGACGGCAGGATGAGGTGCGCCTTGCGCGAGATGAGCAGGCGCGGCCGCGGATCCACCCCACGCCCCATCAACCCCTCCACCTCCCGCCGGAAAACCACCGGGTCGATGACCACCCCGTTGCCCACCACGTTCCACGCCTCCGGCCTGAACACCCCACTTGGAATCGTATGCAGCACATGCTTCACCCCGTCAAACAGCAGCGTGTGCCCGGCGTTGGGCCCCCCTTGGAACCGCGCAATCACATCGTACCCCGGCGTGAGCACATCCACCACCTTTCCCTTTCCCTCATCGCCCCATTGCAGCCCCAACAGAACATCCACTTTCATCCTTATGCTTTCTTGGAAGGCCAAATGTACAACCCCCCGCGCTGCGCGCGGAGACAAGAAATGGGAGACAAGAAATGGGAGACAAGAGATGGGAGACAGGAGATGCCGCTCGGCTTCGCCTCGCAGAAAAACCGCGCTTCGCGCTGAGACTAGAAATGGCGCCTAGCTCCGCAAGATGTAAATCACCTAAAAAAAATAGACGAAAATGAATATTCGTAATACAAAACTTGTAAAAAAGCAGATTGAGGGCTATCTTTGATAAGTTCACTCCCAAAGAACCCACTTGAAGATGAAAAAAATCTCAATCTTGGCGCTGGCTGTTGGATGTGCTTACGGGGCCTCCGCGCAATATGTTACCAGTATCTGGTCAGATTATGACGGATTCTGGACCTCCTCCAACGCATCGGTAAGTCCCATCGAACCGGATTCCTCTCATCACTTGCTCGCCTTTGAATGGGGCGGGACCATCTTTTCAACGGGAGTAAACGACGGCATCTTGGACGCCAACGCAGTGGCCTATACCCAGGGTCGATTCCGTGGAATAGATTATGGTACTTCGCTCACGCCAGGTCAATTTTTCCAAACCGGTTCGAACAACGACGGCAACACGGCGACGGTGACCACCGGTGCCACCATCAACATCACCGTGGACGGGGTTACATCCCCCTTGGTTTATTCGGCAACCGTGGCTACCCAGCAAGAGCAGGCGCGTCGCCTGCTGCGTGATGGTATCCGTGGTTTGAACATGGGAACGGGCATGGTAAACATGCCGGTCCAGACGCTCGATCTGCCCTTGCCTGCTTCAGGGGTTGCTTCGGGATGGAATGACGGTGTGCCTGAGTTCATCTTCACGCAATCGGCGGGTTCCGGTGGCCTTTTGCAGGATTCGGTCATCTTGCTCGATGGATCGGGCAATCCCATGGGCAATTGGGTAAAACTGGATTTCCGTTACCAAGCGACCAATTTGGTGGGCAACTGGCGGGTGGATGTTCGGACCATGAATACCGGTGCCATGGTTACAGGGAACAACAACACGCAGCGCGCCGTTCAAGTTATCGGTTTGGACTTTGACGATTTCGGCATCACGGCCGCCCAAGTGCCCGACGTGGCAGAGATTCGCCACCAGTTCACAGGAATCTCGGACATGGTGTTCCTTTCCTACAACGAGCGTTCCTTCGTGGATTGTGCTGCTGCTGCGGTAACCCTGAGTTCCGTTGCGCCCATCGCAGCGAGCTCGCCTGCGGCCCTCAACGGGGAGATGGTCCCCAGCGTCTCCGGCGGCATCAGCCCCTACAGTCTCCGCCAGGTGGGAACCACCACCCTCATTCCGAGCACGGATTGGGATGAGTTCCGTTCCGGAGTGTATATGATGGAAGCTGTGGACGACTTGGGATGTGCCTCTTCAACAGCTGTTCGGGTCATGATCCCCAACACGGGTTGCAACACGCCCGGCTGATTCTGCCTCGCGCCGGGCGCTGTGCTTCCTGCGCCCTGAAACATGATATGAGAAATGAAAAATGCCGCACTGGGTTGCGGCATTTTTCATTTCTGTCCGGCTTCGCTGCTTCGCGGGAGATACCGCGCTGCGCGCGGAGATAGGAAACAGGAGATGCCGCTCGGCTCCGCCTCGCGGAAACACCGGACTCCGCGCGGAGACACGGCGGCTTCGCCGCCGAGATAAGAGATAGGAAATGCCATTGGCTGTATCGCAGGGAATGAAACAAGGTGGCGCGCAGGGCGCGCACATTCGGGTGTGAAGTGGGTCCATCGGGCTGGCTGTCGGTTCAGGGTCACAAGGTGGCAGCGCCTGAGACGAACGGTTTTGGCCCCAGGAAGTCTCCCCGGACCCGGCCATCTTCTGTTTCCTATCTCGCGCAGCGCAGCTGCGCTTGTTTCAGCGCAGCTGCGCCTTCACCGCCTCCGCGCGTAGATGTGGAGGGAGTGATGGAGCACCTCGATGTCGAAGAGCGACTCGAGCGTGGCCTTGATCTGCTGGATGCGGGGGTCGCAGAATTCGATGACCTCCCCCGTGTCGGCGAGGATCACGTGGTCGTGCTGCTTGATGCGGTGGCAGCGCTCGAACTGGGCGACCTGGTCGGAAAAGACGTGCTTGCGCACCAGCCCGCAGTCCATGAGCAGCTCCATGGTGTTGTACAGCGTCGCCCGGCTCACCCGGTAGTTCCGCTGCTTCATGTGGTCGAACAGCGTCTCGATGTCGAAATGCCCGTCCAGATCATAAATTTCATGGAGGATCGCAAACCGTTCCGGCGTTTTCCGGTGCCCGTTTTGCTCCAGGTATTGCTCGAAGAGCGTGCGGACTTGGGTTTGGACTGCGTCTGGCTGCATCGTAGGCCAAATTACGCCACCCACCGCAACTCCCCACCGCCCCCCACGAGTTCTCTCCTCGGGCGGGAGAATAGCAAAGGGGATGAACGCTTGGCGCTTGACCCGGGATGGTGGATGATGTTGGCGCGGTTGTTGTAATGCAAAGTACATTGCATAATTGCAACTGAAACGATCACGTGACCTTGCCCAGCTCGAACATGGAACCTGAAGTCCGAATCAAGGCCTTGCTTCAAGTGTTGGACAACAACCCTGCGGTGAAGTTCATCGCTCACCGCAAGCGGGGGTTGTTGGTGCGTTTTTTTGTGGGGTCATTTCCAGAGGCGCAATCCAGCCGCAACGAGGACGACCTCGAGCGGGAATTGATGGATTTGCTGGAACAAGATCTCGATGATCCGGAGGAAGAAGCGGGGTCTGACTATTTTGAATCGAGGGCAAAGCGGTACTTGAAATCGTGGGTGGAAGATGGTTTTTTGAATCGAAACCATGATTCCAGGGGATTGGTGGTGTTGGAGGTGAGTGCGGCCGGGATGAAGGCGATGGACTGGTTGGAGAAATTGCAGGACCGCAAATTCGTGGGGACGGATTCGAAGTTTCGTTTCATTTACGACCGAATCAAATCGCTCGCGGCCGATGCGAATCCTGATCTGAATGTCCGGATTGCCGCTCTGGAGCGCCAGCGGGATGAGTTGGACGAGGAGCTGCGGCGATTGCGAGGAGGGGAGGACATTCGACAGGCACTTCGGGAAGAGGAGTTGCAGGCCCAAGTGTTGGAACTTTCCCAACAGGCCCGTGAACTGGTTTCAGATTTCAGAGAGGTAGAGCGCAATTTTCGCCGCATTGCCCGGGAAATCTACCAACGCCGAGGGAGCGAGTCGACGGGAAAGGGCGATCTCTTGGGGCACGCCTTGGACGCGGTGGATGCGCTCAACGAAAGCGCCCAAGGGAGGAGTTTCAATGCCTTCTGGCTGTTCTTGAATCAGCCCCGGCTGCGGGGCGATTGGCACCAGGTACTCGACCAAATCCGTGACGCCGCTGTTCGCCTCAACACCCCGATCGACTTGCGGACCTTGCGCCACATCGACGAGACCTTGCTGGATGCTGGCAGCCGCATCAACCGGGCGAATGAAAGGCTGGTAGAGCGTCTGCGGCAGCTCGTGGCAGATGGCCAGGACGGTCGCCACCGGCAAATGATGCAATTGATTCAAGACGTACATCGACTCACATCCCGTCTGACGCATGAACGTGCCGCAAGCGCAATCGCAACCCTGCCGAGCATATCCATTTTCGAAAGTCCCTCCATTCACTTGCTCAACGAGCGGCCCCTTCGGCTCACGGAACGAGAGCGGGTCCGGACCTTTGCCGCACCGGAGGACTCGGGCGTTCCCGTTGGATTCTCGGTTGCCGAAGTGCTGATGCGCGGACCGCAACTTCCACTTCTCCGGGAACTGCGTGCCCACGCGGAGCAGGTGTTGGCTGAGCAGGCGGATGGCGTGGTGACCTTGTCTGAGTTGATGCGTCTATGGATTCAAAACCGCGGAGTGACGGCGGACGAGGCATTGGCCCATTGCATGGCACACTTCCAACTGCTGCGTGAATTCCCCACCACATTTGATCTTGAGACGCTCGAAGTGGTACCGTTGCATGGAGGAAGGCAGCTTCAGACCGGCCGCATGTTCATTTCCCAAAAACAGACCGATGATGCTTGAAGAACACAGATTATCACATTCAAAAGCGATGGTGGACCTACTCCGGGATGGCCTGATTGAAGAGGGTCATCCGGACTGGTCGGTGCTGTTGAACCACGAACAGGAAGTGCGCCGCCACTTCGAACCGCTGGGGCTGGAACTGGTTGTGCGCCGGGATTTCAATTATGCTTTCCTTCAACAAATGACCGCGGAGGATGGGAGCACATTGGGGCTGATGAGGCGGTACAGTTTGGGTTTTGACCTGTCGGTTTTGGCCATCGCCTTGTGCGAACGTTGGTACCAATTTCAATCCCAACCCGATTCCTTGCAGCAGCTGCATTGTTATGTGGAGCGCGGAGAATTGCAGTCGGACTTTGAACTGCGGTTGGGAAACAAAGGGGGCATCGAACAGTCGGATGCCGTCCAGCGGGACCAGATTTTCAAGAACCTCCTGGGGAAGTTAGGCGAATATAACCTGCTCAAGAACACGGAAAACCCTGATCGCTTCATCATCCATCCGTTCATTCGGGAGCGTGTGACGTACGATCAGCTGAAGCAATTTAAAGTGCAACTCGATGAGCTTGAATCTGTTTGATACCTCGTCCGAGGTTGCCGGCTGGCGGCTAGATCGCATGGAGGTATTCAACTGGGGGACCTTCAACAGCCAAGTGCATGTGATGGAATTGAAGGGCGGGAATGCACTCCTTACCGGCCCCAACGGCTCCGGCAAGACCACGTGGATCGACGCCATGTTGACGCTCATCGTCCCTGAAAAGCGGTTGCGCCATTACAACCAAGGCAGCGGTGCCACGCGCAAAGGCAACCGCAGCGAAGAAACCTATGTAGCCGGACGCTACGGCGAATCGAGCACCGAAGCAGGCGCGTCCAAGCCGTTGGAGCTCCGGGACCGGCATGAGACGTATTCTGTGCTGCTGGGCGTGTTTCGGCGGTCTGAAGGCCGCGCGTTGACGGTGTTTCAAGTCAGGTGGTTCGGGCCGGACGGCAAGCTACGGCCAGCCACGTTCGCCATCGCCCACACGGACCTGAGCATCGCGAAGGACATCGCCCCGGACGGTGCATTCGACACCTCGGGCAAATGGTTCCATCGCCTCCGTGAGCGCTTGAACGCAGGAGCGTCGCGAGAGATGCTCGAAAAATTCAAGGGACCGGCAGATTGCGCGGATCGTTTCCGGAAACTGACGGGCATGCGGTCGGAAGAGAGTCTTGCCTTGTTCAGCAAGCTCGTCGGCGCGAAAATGCTCGATCAATGGGACGCCTTCATTCAGCAATTCATGTTGGAGCAGCGGGATGCAGCGGAACAGGTCCAACAGTTGCAAACTCAGTTTGGAAACCTGGAGGCCACGCGTCAGGCCATAGAAATGGCCGAGGCCCAGTTGGAGCGGCTGAACCGCGCATGGGAGGGGTTCCAACGATTCGAGTCCCTTGCATCCGAGCGAGCGGAAGGGGAGGCGGATTTACAGTGTGCGGCAGTGTGGTTCCTCCACCGTCAGCGAAAGTTGGGGGCAGACCAAATCCGAGCCCTGACGGAAGCGTTCGAGGCCACCGACCGGAAACTGGAAGCCACCGGCAAGCGACGAGCAGAGGTGGATCAGCGCATCGCCGAACTGCTCGTTGCGATCGAGCGGGACGACAACAGCCGGCGGTTGGCAGAACTGAGACGACAAATCACGGAGAAGGAATCCCAAGAGCGCATGCGCAGGGAAAAGGAAGGAACGGTGCGCGCACTTCTGGCTTCCCTGGATGAGGCCGTTCCCTCGGATGCCGCGGCATTCGCAGCGCTGCGCCTGCGAGCCGCGGAGCGGCAGTCAGCGCTTGTAACCCAAGTGGAGGCGCTGCGGGAACAGGAACGGAAGGTGAAGAATGAACAGGACGCCAAGTTGGAGGAGCTGAAGCGTTTGGAGGATGAGATCAGCCGGTTGCAACGTACGGCAACCAACATTCCGAAGGAGCAGGCCGCGTTCCGAAAGGGTTTGGCAGCCGCGTTGGGGGTGGCGGAGGCGGACTTGCCGTTCGTGGGGGAGCTGGTGCGGACGCAGCCTGCGCTGGCGGAGCGGTGGCGGCCTGCAGTCGAACGAGCGGTGCGTTCGCACGCGCTGACGTTGCTGGTTCCGGAGGGGAAGGGACGCGAAACCGCGGATGTCGTCCTCGCCTTTGCCCGAACTTGGAACCAGCCGGGCCGTTGCGCTTGGCACCTCGCTCGCCCCGAGCTGGGGCTTTCGGAACATCCTTTGATGGCGCTTTTGGAAGCGAAGCCTGAGCACCCGATGGCGGCGGCAGTCTGGGAAGTGTTGCCGCGATGGGAGCCAGCCGCAGCGGGACGCCATCCCGATGCCAGGACTTTTGCTGAGGATGGCGTGGTGAGGAGCAGAGAAACCGATTACGTCTGGGACGCCACTGTGGCCCTTGCGGACCGGACCCAAGATGTGCTGGGTTGGGACAACCGCGAAAAGCTCGAGGCATTGAAGCGCGAACGTTCGGTTTTGCAAGCGCGCCTTCACGCATTGAGGGCAGATGAGCAGCGCGTTCAACAGGAGCTCGCGAGAACCGTGGCCTCCCAGGAGCACTGGTTCCGGTTTTTGAATGTCATTGCGGATTTCGTGGAAATCGACTGGTTGACGGCACGCAAGGAACGGGAGGCATTGCAGAAGGATTTGCAGGCCTTGGAAGGGCAGAGCGATTCCCTCAAAGAGTTGCGGAGGCAGCAGGAGCAAGCGGAAGCGGAAAGGGTCGCTTTGCAGGAGGCCATCAAAAAACTGGAAAAGGAATCCTGGAACCTGGAGCAACAGCAGAAAGCCATTCAGAAGGTTCTTGAGCAGCTCGAGATGGAGCAGGTCGGAGAGGCCCCGGAACCGGAGGTCCTGGCGGCGATGATGGGCAGAAGAGGGCTGGCTTGGGATGCGTTGGGGTTTGATGATTTGGCACCAACACAGGCGGCGTTTCAAAAAAAGCTAAGCAGTGACCTGGAAGCATTGCGGGACAAGCAACGCGAGGCGGAGGCTGCAACAGCGAAGGCGTTGGAGCGCTTCCGTCATCCCGACCCGAAGACCCACCAAGCGTTCGAGGGTTGGTCCGGTTCCGTGAGCCAGTTGCCGGTCGATGCGGGGCAAGAGGACTGGCCCTTGTTCTGGGAGTTCCACAGGCGGTTGATGGAGGACGATTTGCCCCGACACCGGGAGCGATTTCAGGAGTTCCTTGGGGCGACACTGACGAAATCTGTCCAAGAGTTCAATCAGTTCTTCGATCGGTGGTCCCGGGACATAGAATCCACCATTGGAGAGCTCAACGCATCCTTGGCGGGCATTCCGTTCAACAAGAAGACGAACACCCGGGTGCGGTTGCGGGCGGAGAAGTTCTGGATTCAAGATGTGAAGCGCTTCAATGAGATGCGGAGCGCCGCCGTTCCAGACTTTGCCCGCCAAAGCGCCGAGGGAGAGCAGTTGCGCCACTACCAACAGCACCTCCTGCCGCTGCTCAAGGCACTCCGGGACTCCGACTGGCAGGGCCAGGTGCTCGATGTTCGAAGGTGGTTCCGCTACCTCGCCGAAGAGTTTGATCCCGAGACGGGGGAGGTGAAGCGCAGGCAAAACAACATGGACCAGCTCAGCGGTGGGGAGAAGGCGCAGTGGACCTATACGCTTATCGGGGCTGCGATTGCACATCAGTTTGGCCTCAACGCAGCCGCAGAAGGGCTCGACGGCGATTCTTTCCGCTTCATCGCCATCGACGAGGCTTTCAAAGCCCAGGACGAAGAAAAGGCCTTCTACTTGATTGATTTGTTCCGCCGACTTCACTTGCAGTTGCTGCTGGTCACGCCCAGCGACAACATCCACATCGTCCGAGACGCCGTTTCGCACATCTACTATGTGCACCGACCGGGCGAGAAGGAATCGATGCTGCTGCGTGCCGACCAACTCGTTGAATCAGGGTCCCATGGTTGAGCAGATTCGCCAGGAAGCTGAGCGCATGTTTTGGCGGGAGGTGCTCGTGGCGGAAGCACACGGTGAACAGGTGTGGCCCCTGCGTTTGCGGATGGGGCTCAAGCCGCCCAAGGACTTGCTCGCCTACGAATCGTGGCTCAATGCGTTGATGGACGCGGCGAAGCCCCACCGCAGCCCGTCCTTCTCAATCTCGTTTATACGGCGCGAATCCCGTGGTGAACTCCGGAAGCAGAGCGTTCCTTCTGCCCTCCACTTCGATGGGCCGGTCGATTTTTTCGGATACTTGGGCCGTGACGGGGATTTGGCCGCCTACCGGTCTTGTCTTGAAGCTTCGGTAGCGCGCACGGAGCTCAAGGCGCTGCCTGCCCTTCTCGCTTGGATGCGGGCGCATCCGAAAAAGGTGTTGGGGAATGCCGCGGTCTGGACGGATTTGTTGGCGGTCTGTGCCTACTTCACGGGCCAGGAGGCCACACCGCACTGCTACATCCGAGAGCTGCCCATCGAAGTCGACACCAAGTTCATCGAGCGCAATGCTGGCATCCTGTCAGAGTTGTTGCCGCTGATGCTTCCGGCTGATCGATGGCGCGGGGAGGCGAAGCACTTTGAAGACCGACTGGGATTGAAGCGCCCGGAGGCGAGGGTGCGTTGCCGGTTGCTCGATCGAGCCCTCGCAGACGCCTACCTCGGCGGTCTGACAGACGTCGAGTTGCCCATCTCAGATTTTGCTGCTGCCCAGTTGGGGCTGCACATAGACCAAATCCTCGTGGCGGAGAACCTCACCAGTGTCGAGGTGTTGGCTGCGACGCTGCCGCCGACCCCGGCCACGTTGGTGATTTGGGGGGCTGGTGCGGGTGCCGCGCGCTTGAAACGAATTCCTTGGCTTCAGCACGTTCGCCGAATGCTGTACTGGGGGGACATGGATGCCCATGGCTTTGCCATCCTCGCATCCTTGCGAGGTGCGTTTCCCCGGGCGGAGCGTTTCCTGATGGATGAGGTTATCTTCGACGGCCACCCGCACCCCAGTGCAGGGCCTCGGATTCCCGGTTCGCAGTTGGAGGCCATCCGGGCAGCGGGCACCCTGGATGATGCGGAAATGGCCTTCCTCGAGCGGTTGAACCGCGATGGCTTGCGGCTGGAACAAGAGAAGTTGAGCCACCAGGTAGTTCTGGCGGGTTGGGCGGCGTTGCAGGGGTGAATGGATTGCCAGCGCTGCTTCCGGTCACGGGGATGTGAGTTCGAGGAAGTGTTGCCAAATGAAGACCTTCGCCTTGCCTCTTGATTTTCCGGGCCCGGACGATTTCATGGCGCTGGGTTTTTGGGGTACTCTTCAATCGTTGGCATCTCTTCGATCCACCCGAGCGTCCAAGCAGTCATTTTCTGAACAGGGATGGTTTGTTTGTCGCAGAATTCTCCGAAATGTTGACCGACAAATCAGATTTTCCGTTTGATCTCTCGAAGACATTAAAAGTTGCCCGATTAGACAACTGAAGACACCTCCCTTTCGCTTACTAAATCGTGCCGTGGTGTTGGCTCAATGCTCTCATTTCCGTCATTCGAAATGACCCAACCTCCTCCTTCCCCACGCTTCCTACCCCCCAATTCACCAGCGCCCCGAAAACTTCACAACTGTCCTTCCACGAGATCAGCTTCGCACTGGGTTCGGACCGCCCGATAAGAAGCCATCGGCCTCTGCTTCTTTCGACCGGTCCCACGCCCGCCCGACCGCATCTTCAGCGAACACGCCTTTTTTTCCATGCAACGCGCAGTGCCCCACGGCATGCGACAAAACTCCGGAATGTTCAACCACCGACTCGGCAACCCTCGGCGTGACCTGAATCAAAGGCCGTCGCTGAATCCACCGGGTTGTAACCAGGGAAGTGGACAGCCCGGGCAAGCATGGCGTTACCTCAACCGCGACTCCGAGTGCAGCACTGGCACGGGCGAACCCTGCAAAATCGACCGAAGATGCAAACACCTCCCGCCAAGCCGATCGCTTGAAGGAAACTGAAGAAAATGCCTGAACCCGCGAGGCTCGTTCTAGGAACCGCAATTCCCCAGCCCGAAACCAAACCGACAACGCCTCCCGCTCCGGATGCCCCTCAAGAGAAATGCCGAATGCCCCTTTTAACCGCCCGTCCAGGAAATAGGCCTTCCAACTTCCAATTTCAGCGAAGCCGAAGAAACGCAGCAAATCTTCGGGTGCCACATCACCGGCGGGCAACAATCCGAGCGTCTGCATCTCCGCAATGGGAAATTGCTGGGTCCAGGATGCGTCCGCTTCCTGGGATCTCGCCTCGAGCCGCAACCACGCTCGGTACGCGTCGTACCCCCGTTGGTGGTCCGTCCAGTATTTGGCTGGAATCCCTGTCGCAAATTCAAAGGCCAACGCCATGTCAGGTGTGATGGAGCTGTCACCCCGCAACACCGCAGCGATGGTTTTCTCCGGCCGCGCAGCCCGCAAGGCCATCTCCCGAAACCCCATCCCCATTTCTTCCATCTTTTCGGCCAGCACCTCCCCGGGATGAACCACAGGAACGGAGGGAGGCGCGAACTCTCGCAAGGAAAAATTCATGAGTTGTGATAATTGGTTAATTCTATGATGTGAACGGACGGTTCTGACCCATCGATGACTTCAAAAATCAGTCTCCATGGACCGTTGAGCGAACAAGCCCATTGGCCAATGCGATTGGCCGCCAATGGATGAAAACGTCCGGGCATATGCTTCAAGGATTCAGGGTTAGGAGCGTATTGAAGCTGGTTCAATCTCATCATGATTTTTTTCGATTGTGCTTGACCAAACCGCTTCACCATCCTCCGCTCATCTGAACAAATCCAGGCGAGTTTGCGGTCTAGAAAAACCAACTTCATGGCAAATATAAAACATTAAGTGTTTGTGAAAAGTTAAAGTCAGCATCCAAGCACCTTCCAAAACTCCTCCACCTTCCCCCCACTTCCTACCCCCAATTCACCAGCGCCCCCGAAAACTTCACAACTGTCCCCTCAAGAGATCAGCGCTCCTCAAATAGGCTGAGCACTGCCTCCGCACCTTCGGCTCCTGATCTCAGAACATGACCCTCACCTGCCCGGAGATGCTGGCAAAGCTCGACGTTGTGGTGGGCCGGCTGGACGACCTGTTCACGTCGGTGGACAATATCTCAGTCTTATTTTCCAAGCTTTCCGCGGCGGTTGAGCGCTCGTCCAGAATGAGATGGAAGCCCTTTTAGGCCAAACCCTTCACCGCCTCTCCCTCGCCCTCATCGCTGGCCACCTCGACGACAATGTCCGCAACCAGTCATTCGAGGGCCTCCGACTCCTCCAAACCTACCGGCGCCTAGCCCCACCCGACATGCCCATCGGCTCCCACGGGTGACTCCGGCACGAACTGACCCGTCCCCACGAATACCCCACCATCCTTCATCAGCTCCTCCGCGACAACCTCACCCCGTCCCAAGACGACGCCATTGCCCGATGGCTCTGATTTCAGGAAGCCATTTCTAAGTTCGTTTCGAGCGGCTTCGGCCTTTTTTAATGCTCCGCTTTTCCTTCGGAAGTCCAAGTGATGGAGCACCTCGATGTCGAACAGCGTCTCGATGTCGAAATGCCCGTCCAGATCATAAATTTCATGGAGGATCGCAAACCGTTCCGGCGTTTTCCGGTGCCCGTTTTGCTCCAGGTATTGCTCGAAGAGCGTGCGGACTTGGGTTTGGACTGCGTCTGGCTGCATCGTAGGCCAAATTACGCCACCCACCGCAACTCCCCACCGCCCCCGTTAGAGAACACCTTGCAGTGGATTTTTTGGCTCAATCGTTCAGTGTTGAAGAACCTTTCACGGCCAATGTTTCATCAAAAGAAGAGCGGCTCCAAGGGCTTTCTATCCGAAAGGGTTCACTTGGTGATCTTCTGTGAGTTCGAGGAAGTGTTGCCAAATGAAGACCATGGCCAGGGTGTCGAGCTCGCAGTAGGCAAGGAGGGCTTGGCGCAGGGCCTCGTGCTCCGCATCGGACATCGTGGTGTGCTGCATGTAGGACCAAGCCGTCATCGCCGCCCCGCCATTGCCCAGTTGTTCGTCCCCGAAGAGGCGGTCGAAGGCCTCGAATCCATCTGGCATCAAGGAGTCGATGGGAGGAAGGAGGTGGTAGGGGGAATGGATTTGGCCTGAAACAGGGTCATGCTGGAGCCAAACCTTGCCCGCCTTCAAATTGAGGCTCGGCATCTCCGGCGTTCCATAAACCGGCTGCGCGTAGGTCTGCTGCAAGAATGCACTCGACATCATCACCGCCGGCAAGACGTCTTTGATTGAATTCGAACCCCCCATGCGCGGATGCCAGTAATGCGCCCGCACAATCTCGAGCAAATCGACCATGCTCCTGTTGCCACCCACCGTGATGTCGTCGATGAAGGCGAGGATGTTGTCGGTTTTCTCGGGGCCGAAAGGGGAGGATGAGGTCAGCAGTCTATGGGCCTTGCGGAGGTAGGTATTTTCGTGGTTAGAGTACCGAAAAAGGGTCCCCCCGACATGGGCCAGGGCATTGTAGAGGGCCTCGATGAAGTCGAAGGTGGGGTTGCGTTGGGCCCGGGTGGAAAGGAACTGGTTCGCGTGGCGCAGGGTGCCATCCGCCTCGAGCACGTGATGCGAGAATTGAAAACTCATGCCTTCATAGGGGCGGGTACCTTTGAAGTGCGGAATCGCGGGCGCCGTCGTCTCGAAGTCAATGAAGTGCCAAGGCGGCGGGTAGTCACCGAGGGCCTTGCGGAGGCCATCGAGGTCGATTTGGGGCTGTTGGGCGAGGGTGCCGCGGATTTGGACTACCTGGCGGGCGCCCATTTCCGGTAAGTTTTCAACGCCTTCCGAGGCCAAATCCGAAATCAACCGCTTTCCGGCCGCCAGCAAGGCATCGGTCTGTTGAAAATTCCAGAGGTCCCAAACCTTCGGCGCAGCGAACTCCGCCTCACCCCATCCGTACGCCGCGGCCAGGCATTCCTGCTGCCCGTTGCGATCTGCGCCCCGAAACTCGCATCCCTTGCAACGCTTCGAGATGGGCGTTCGACGTGGCTCCCCCTCTGCCTTGTAATGAACGATGTCCTCCTCGCACTGGCGCATGAACGCTGAGAATGTGTGGGCGCCGAGGATGGAATGCGCTTCCTGGAACACCACATCATTTTCCAAGGCTTGAATCGCTGCGTCGAGGTCCAGAATCGTCATCAGTGGCTCGCCGATTGCCTCAAGCGACGTGCCCTCGGGAACCGTGCAGCTCACCCGGCCTCTCTCCGAACGCTCGAGATGAAACATCGGATTGATGCCATCCTGCGTGGCCACAGCTTCCTTGTTCATGACCATCAGGTGTGCCGACACCGACACATTCTCCCCTTTTGCTTGGAATGCATCTGCGACGAGTTGGCGCTGAAAGGCGACATCAGCGACGTACGGCCTCCAAGCACTGAGGACGCCATTTCCTCGACTCCTCACCAACTCGCTCGTTCCATCCCAGCTTTTTGACTTCACTTCGATGACGCGCACGTGGTTGCCTCGGCATTCGAGGATGTCAATCCGGGCGTAGCGCTCCCCAACTTGAAAGGCAGGTTCGAACAGCACTTCTGTCTTCAAGGCGAGATGCGATTCCGTCTCCCTCAGCGCTTCCTCGTTGTTCGTAGCGGTGACCTCGACGCCCCCCGGAAACTGGAGCTTTGCGAGTTCTCCGACTTGAATCCCCCCTTCGGCGAGCGCCTTGAGGAACGGATCCACCGTGGTCTCATCGGGATAGCGATGAAACGCATAGTACAACTTCGTGGGGCACTCGAAGGCCTTCTTGAATCGCGATTTCGTGAGGTAGATCATGCTTCCAATTCGATTTGCCAAACTGCCAACTTGTATTGCCCTTTTTTCCCAAGCGTTCCAGAATGCTCCCAAATCATTTTTGCCGTTGCGTATTTTTTCAATTCAACCAGCTTGTTCAAAAACCGGAGATCGATTCCGGCCCGGGTGGTTTCCGACAATCCCATCAGATATTCCGGAGTCACTTGATAATCTTGAAAAATGGGGTCTGTTCGTTTCCCTCGCTTGCCCATTCCGTAGTTCATCATTTCTCCATCTGAAAAGAGCACCACATACAACTTCGTTTCTTGATGAGCTGAGGATAATCGAAGTGACGACAATCGAACAAAATCGTTCAGCAGCTTGCCCAATCGTCCAGACTTGTCCTGGACTTCTGCTATTTCGGTCTGCTTAAACAAACCGAACTCAACAGCCGCGATGACTGATCCTTCGGGAGCAACGATTCCTAGATCGTATTTGGGTTTTGAAGATTTTCTGCCTCTTCCTCGGGTCTGGATCTTGTTCTCCACAAAACACACTGTATCAAACGGTGTTTCGAGCCGAATTTGATGTGCCGGAATCTGCAATGCTTCCATGGCGGAAGTGAAAAAGTCAAACCGGAAGGCATCTTCACCGAAGAGGATGATGGAACGTCCGGGTTGCTCCAAGCATTCCATCTTCAGGCGCTCCTCGACTTTTTCAATGAGTTTGATGGATGTGGTTTCGATTGATGTCATGTTCCAAAGTATTTGTTTCTGGAAAGGACTGCGCGGTTCTATGCATCTTTAAGTGGTCCAGAAGCCGATCCGATCGCCGATGGCCCAGAGGCCATTGTGGCAATGGAAGTATTGGCGGGAGCCGCCACCGAAAAGGCTGTGATTTCGGAGGGGGTGACGAGAGCGCCGCACATGGCTGATTTCCACGAATGTGCCTCGCATCTCTTGGGCAACGGTGCATGGCGCCGCCCACCAAGAATGGGAGTTCCCAAAATCGACTGAGCTCGATTGGAGGAACGAAACGACCGCAGCCTTCCTTCGTCCATTTCTGTCTGACGGATGACCTCGCCAGCCGCGTCCAATTCGAACCTCCATTTCAAGAGGTCGCATTCGGGGCCGGCCGTGAATAGACCGATGACGGCCGGAAATGAGATGTCGTCAGCGATGGCCAGGTCCCAACAAGAAAGCAGGATTTGGTCGGCCACGGGGTCCAAATGCATCCGAAAATCCGCCGGGGGTTGTGACAATCGATTCAAGGCTGCAAGGGTTGAAGCGAAAGCTCATTTGTGTTCAACATCGCCGATGGTGGTTTGGCGGTTTGCAATGGATTCAGGCTCATTTCTGCAACGGTGGAGGGGAACGGACAAATCGGTGTTTGAGAAATTGTAGGGGAGGGGCTAGGCATGATGTGTGGACCAAGGTTACCCCAGCAGCTCCTCCCGCAGCACTCACCCGTCCTCGAGCCCGCTTGACAGCGAGCCATCCGGTTGCTGCGCCTTCCACTCCTCCAGCAAGAGCGCATTGCCCGTGTGTACATACCAGAGCACAGGCTGCGCCATGTGCCTGACCCCCCGGTCGGACCACCGCTCGTGCATGCCCAGCGTTTCGGCGGCCGGATGCAAGATGTTGCGACGGATCAAGCTCTTGAAGGCACGATCGTAATCGCCGCCCTCCCATCCTTCCCCATCGATCGCCAACTCCACAATCAGGGTAGCTTCCTCTGTTGTCAAGCCCAGGATGCGAATCAACCCCAACTCAATGTCTGCGCGTTTGATTTCTGGATTCATTGCTTGTGGATTGGGGCGCATTTGCCCCCTCAAAGGGAGCAAATGCGCAAGATTTTCACTTCAAAATTTCCTTTCTCCACACCCTCCTCGATTGACTGCAACGAAACCACACCCTT
>CAYONT010000039.1:0-1951 GCA_964405405.1 uncultured Comamonadaceae bacterium
CGCCGCGGAGACAGGAGATACCGCGGCTGCGCCGCGGAGACAGGAGATACCGCGGCTGCGCCGCGGAGACAGGAGATACCGCGGCTGCGCCGCGGAGACAGGAGATACCGCGGGTGCTACGGTCGGTTCTGTCAGGTCCAGGCAGCCCTGGGTGGATCGAATCGTCGGTAGGACCCCTTCGGAGGGTTGGTGGGCCTCGATAGCCCCGACGCCCCGATTTCCTTGGGTGTCACCGGCCATTTCCCATTTCCCATCTCCTATTTCCCATTTCCTATTTCTTGTCTCGCGCGAAGCGCATTGTTTCCGCGCGCAGCGCATTGTTTCCGCGCGAAGCGCATTGTTTCCGCGCGCAGCGCGCTGTTTCCGCGCAGCGCAGCTGCGCTATCTTCTGTTGGGCCAAACATCCGGCACCACCATCCCCCGGCTGAGCTCGATCCAGCCCGTGGAGGTTTCGAGCATTTGGACTACCAGCACCCCGGGGGCCGGGAGGGGCTGCTGAAGCCAGCGGGCCCAGGCGTCGCTGGAGAGCGGGGAGGGGGGGAAGGGGTGGGGGGGGGCGGTGGGGTGGAGGGGATGAGGTCCTGGGGCGCCGGGGCCTTGCTCGTGCCCGCCGCGGAGCCAGTCGAGCCGATGGAGGGGGAGCCAGTACGCGGGGTTCTGGAGGCTCCAGGCCACGGCGTCGGACACACGGCACCACCAGCCGGTGGGTGCGCTCGGGGCGGCCCCAGGAGCGGGCCGCGCCCCGGCCACACCGGCGAGTGGGTAGAACCACCACCCCTTCATCCAGACCTGCTCGACCTCCACCCGGAGCCCCTCCTCGCGCAATTGAGCGGCTCCGTGCCCGGATCGGGCCAGCTGGAACTGACCTCGGAAGGAGGCGAGCCGGGCTTCCAGGGTGTCCGACGGGTTCACCCCGCACCAGGTGACCCCCCGTGGGCCGGGAACCCCGAGGTAAAACTTGCACGCCAACTCGACGTGGAACCACCTTCCCGACGCCCGCTCCCGGAGTACCAGATCCCATTCTCCGAGGGTTTGGCCTGCATCTGCCACCACCCATCCGGTCCGCACCACCTCCCACGCCGGGTCGCGGGCCAGCACCCACCCCACGAGCACTTCGAACCGCCTCCCGAGCAGCGGCGGCGTGGCCTCCCAGGCCGTTCGGAGCGAAGCCAAGGCCTCCGGGTCGGCATCCCAGCCATCGAAGGCGTCCCCGAGCCGATCCAGCCAGTCCGCGAACCAACTGGGTTCGGGGAAGGCGAGGCCCGGAGCACGCGCGAGCATCGGCGCACTCCCGACGGCCCAGGCCGCTTGGCGCAGCAAAGGATCCCTCCATCGTTGCGGCCCCTGCCCTTGCCCCTGCCCTTGACCCTGCCCCTGCGCTGCGTGCAACATCTCCCGAAGTTCTATCTTCGCGCCCAGAAAGCCAAACCCGTGCGCACCATCGCCGAAATCCCGCACCCGTTGATGCGGATCACCGTCACCTCCTGGAACGAAAAGTACCAGTTGCGGTTCGAGATTGACCGTTACGAACAGATGTTCAAGGTGGGACACGACGAGGTGGAAAGTGTCGACGCTTTGCGGGCTCGGGCCCTGCAAATGGCCGAATCCGTCCTGATGCGCTTCGTGGACATGCGCAGCCAATGGCAAGCCCTTCAACCCCCTTCACAACCATGAAACAGCGATTGAAACAACACTTGGGAACCCTGTTGGGCGCCCTGGCGCTCATGTGGACCCTGGTTCTCACCTTGCTCATGCAGCAGGACCGTTCGGCTGTAGAAACGGAAGTTTCTGCGGAGCTTCAGCAGGGCCAGCAGGCGGTGGTGGCTTTCGTGCATGGGGATTCCATCCAAGCGAACTTCCAGTTCTTGCAGGAGTTGGACAGCGCCCTGCGCGCCGAGGTGACGGAGGTACAGCGCCAGTTGCAACGCCGCATGCAGCCTCTGGAGGCGGA
>CAYONT010000039.1:2051-18850 GCA_964405405.1 uncultured Comamonadaceae bacterium
CCCATGACCCAGGCACAGCAGAAACGGGCAGAACACATCGTCGAGTACCTCCTATACCTCTGGGTGATGGAGGGGGTGCTCCGCAGTGCGGGCTTCCGGGAGGAGCTGTTTGCGGCTTTTGAGGCCGAACATGGCCAGGCGGATGGCGATTGGCTGCGGGAACTTGCCCGTACGTTGCAGGAGGAAGGGCTGGTGGAGGCAGGCCACACCGGGCATGCTCAGGAGGTTTTGACGGAATTGGCCTTGCTGCATGACTTGCTCCTCGGCGCGATGGAGGACCCGGTTTACCGGGATGCGGTGGTGGTGGCCCAGCCCATTTTGGACGATTTTCGGCGCAAAACGGATCGACCCATGCACCCCGTGGAACAGCTCTGCACCGCGTTGTATGGCTGGTGGCTGTTGCGGGCGCAGGGGAAGGAGGTGTCAGCGGAGACAGCGGAAGCGATGGGGGTGCTCCGGCAGATGGCGAACGCCCTCGCCCGCGGTCACATCCGGGTGTATCAGGGTCGCTGACCCATCAGCCGTGCGATGTGACGGCGGCGGGTACTGGTCATCCGCAGGGCGTGGGATTCCACCCGCAACCGATCGATGATGGTGGTAGACAGGGCTGAGGCTGGGAGAAACAGGGATTCGTCGGGCCATCCGCTGGTTTCAGGAGCACCGATGACAAGGCAGCGGAAACAGTCGTTGATTTCCCGGCATTGACGGGCAAGGTCTTGCCAGACGGTGACCTGGTCGTCGTTGTGGTACACCACCATCCAAGCGGTGGCGTGTTGCCCTACGTCGTGCAGGAGCCGGGAGGGTCCTGAGCCGTTGAGTTCCTGGAGGTCATGGCCTTCAGCGAAGGGCGCGATGCGTTCCAAAAGGGAGCGGGATGCATGGTTTCCGGGGTGGGCAAGCCAAACCGTAGGTGTCGTAAAGGGGGTGGTCATGGGGTGTCCTGTACGGCAACGGAGTGCTCCGGGTTGCGCTTGGATTTCCGCGTTTCCCTGTTCAAAACATCTGGCCATTGGGGTCGGGGGCATGGCTTTCTGCGCGCAATTTGTGCGCATGAACGATTCGGCAACGACGGGTTGGCGGGCCGAGGTATTGCAACCCGGTTCCGCCAGCGGGGATGCGCGCTTGGCGGAGCTGCGGTCGCAGGGGAGGATTCGGGAGACTTGGGACACCCTGGAGAACCAGCTCGCGGAGTTGGTCATTTCCCGCGAGCCGGGGTTGAAGCAGGATCCCGCGGGGGTGCTGGCGGGAGTGAAGCGGGAGCTGGGGGGACGGACCTGGGAAACATACGGATTGTGGGTGTTCTATCCTTGGCGCGGCGCGTTGGTGCGGTTGCTGCCGGAGGCCCTGTTTGTCGAGCTGCGGACGAACCGCAACAACAACCGGATTTCCCCGGAGGAGCAGCGCCGACTGGCGCATACAACGGTCGGAGTGGTGGGGTTGTCGGTCGGCGCGTCGTTCGCCCTCACGCTCGCCATGGAGCGGGCCGTGGGCACCCTGCGCCTCGCCGATTTCGATGCCATCGAACTGTCGAACCTCAACCGCATCCGCACCCCGGTGACCTCGCTGGGCCTCCCCAAGTGGCTGGTTACCGCCCGGGAGATTGCGGAAATCGACCCCTTCCTCCGCGTGGAGGTTTTCCCGGATGGACTCAAGTCGCACAATACCAATGCGTTTTTTGAGGGACTGGATTTGGTCTGCGATGCGTGCGATGACCTCGCGACCAAGGCGGCCATCCGCATCCAGGCCCGGGGCCGACAGATTCCGGTGGTGATGGACACCTCCGACCGGGGCATGCTCGACATCGAGCGTTACGACTGGCCGGACCACATCCCCCATGGCTACCTGCACGGGCGCATCGATGAGCAGATGATGTTGCTGTTTGCGGGCAGCAACCGTTGGACCTCGGATGCCCTGGATGCCTTCGTGGATTTGGGCCAAATCTCAGAGCGCGGGCGGGCGAGTTTGGCCGAAGTAGGCCGCAGCCTCGTGGCCTGGCCCCAACTCTACGGCGAGGTGGCAGCAGGCGGCGCGCTGGCAGCGCAGGCGGCCCGGCGCATCCTCCTGGGCGAATCCATTCCCGACACCCGACTTTATCTCGACCTCGATGAGCAGCTCGCTGAATCCCTCCATTGACCGGCTCCAGCAGGCGCAAAGCGTTTCTGCTGCGACGATTCGGGTGTTCCGTTCCCACCGCGACGAGGCGCTCTGTCACGAACTGGTCACGGGGCACCAAGCGGTGCTCAACGCTTACGGCATCGAGCAACTGATCACGTTCGACCGGCAGTGGATCGGGGATCCGGAGGTCGTCGTGCTCGCAGCGGTGTCGGGCAGGGATGGCCGGGTGCTCGGGGGCGCCCGGATGTACCGCGGGGTCCGGCCCAACGACCTCCCCATGTTCCGGGCGGTCTCCCACCAAGACGCCGGCTTGGGCGCGTTCCTGGCACCGTTCCTGGCCGAGGGCGCGTACGAACTCGGCGGGCTCTGGAACTCGATGGAGCTCGCCGGCATGGGCGTGGACGCCACCTACCTCATCCAGGCGGCCATGGCGACCCTGCCCATGCTCAGCGCCCGCCACATTTTCGCCCTGACTTCCCCGGTGACTCGGAGGATGCAGGCGGGACTGGGTTTCCTCACGGAGCCCCACGTGGGCGATGGCGGGTTCTTCGTGTACCCCACGCCCAAGCTGCGCGCCACCATCGCCCGCTTCACCTTCCCGGAACAACTGGCCGACGCCCGGCCAGCGGTGCGCACCCTGCTCGAAGGAATCTGGCAGGATCCCATGCGTTCGACCTGTGTGGTTGAGGGACCCAAGGGCGAGATCAGGCTGCGCTTCGAAATCGAATTGGAATGACGGTAAGAAAGGGCGGGGGGCCTTGTTTTTCGCTGGGTTCAGGGCGGGCAAAGGCCCGCTTGGGGTCCCGGACTGCCCTGCTCGCGCTGCAACTCTTGCTCGCGCTGCAACTCCTGCTCGCGGTGCCGCTCCTCGGGCAGTCCCCCAAGCCCGCTGCCCCAGCAACCGACCCCGTCGCCTCCCCCTACCTGGGGCGCCGTCTCGAGGTCCTGCCCGCCCGGGATGTTTCTCCCTTCGCCGCCCCTGAGGCCGTCTACAGCGCTCCCGGCTGGACCCCGGCCGGCGCCGACGTTCCCAATCTCGGCAACTCCGACGAGGCCTACTGGATCCGCCTGCGCCTCCAACCCGAGACCGAAGCCGCCCAATTTCTGGAGGTCCAAAACGCCACCCTCGACCGGCTGGACGCCTACCTCCTGTGCGATGGCGAAGTGGTGTCCACCCGGCTGGGGTTGCGAAGTTCCGAAGGCATCGGCGCCTTTCCGGGATTTGCCATTCCGGCCCAGCCCTGCAACGAAACCGCCGTCCTGATGCTCGTCGCCAGCGGCAAACCCTTGGTGCTGCCCGTTCGGATCGCCGAGCAGCGGCAAGTGCTTTCCGACGCCCACCGGCGGGATGTGGTCTTCGGGGCCTATGCCGGCATCCTGCTGGTGATGCTGCTGTACAACCTCTTCCTGTTCTTCAGTGTCGGGGACCGGAGTTATTTGCATTACACACTCTACATTTTGACTGTCGGCGGTGCGCAGCTCTCGCTCAACGGCTATGGACAGTGGTTTGGGCTGTCCCATTATCCTTGGTTGGAATTGAGGCAGGTGCACTTCTTCGGCGTGTTCAGCGGGCTCGCCACCATTGTTTTTGCGCGGCGTTTCTTGCAGTTGAAGACCCATGCGCCTTGGTTGTCCACGGTGTTGCACGTGTACACGGTCATCTACCTGGTCGCCCTGGTTCTGGCTGTGGCAGGCGTTTTCGTTTGGAGTTACCACCTCATCACCTTCTGTGCTGCCGCCATCTTCCTGCTCATTCCGGGTGCCATCCAAGCCATCCGGAAGGGTTACCGTCCGGCCATGTACTTCCTGGTGGCTTGGATGTTCTTCATCGTGGCGGTCGTGGTGTTTGTGTTGAAAGACGCCGGGGTGATTCCGTTCAACCTTTGGACCTCATTTGCCATGCCATTGGGCAATTCGGTGGAGGTTGTTTTGTTGAGTTTGGCCTTGGCGAGCAAAATCAATGAGCTCAAAAGGGAAAGTGCTGAGGCACGCGAGGCCCAGTTGCAGCTCGCCCAACGCAACGAGCAGATGGTGAAGGACCAGAACCAATTGTTGGAGGCGAAGGTGGAGGAACGCACAGAGCAGCTCCAAGCAGCGAACCGGGATTTGAATGCGACGCTGCAGGACCTGAGGGCGGCTCAGGAGCAGTTGGTGCAGTCTGAGAAGTTGGCATCCATCGGACAATTGACGGCGGGCATCGCACACGAGTTGAACAACCCGATCAACTTTGTCAGTTCATCGAGCCAGTCGCTGCGAAGGGACTTTGAGGATGTGAACGAGGTGCTTCGCGCGGTTGAGGCCATCGCGGGTACGCCGGAGGAGATGGCAGACCAAATGGCAGCCCTCCGGGCCCGGATGGTTGAGCTGGACCTGTCTTTCACCCAGCAGGAGATCGAGGAACTGCTCACCGGCATCGAGGACGGGGCCCAACGGACCGCCGAAATCGTCCGAGGACTGCGCATCTTCAGCCGGATGGACGGCGACGCCTTCATCGAAGCGGACCTGAATGAGCTCATGACCTCCACCCTGGTCATTCTGCGGAGCAATTTGCGTGACCGGGTGCAATTGGACGTGGAACTCGCTCCCCAGTTGCCGACCATCCGGTGCCAGCCAGGCCGGCTCAACCAGGTGTTCATGAACGTCATCAACAACGCGGCCCAAGCCACCCAACTCACCGACCGCCCCGCGTCGGAAAGGAGGGTTCGCATCCGCTCCTGGTCCGAGCGACTTCCTGATGGCAATGCGGTGCTCATCGGCATCTCAGACAACGGCCCGGGCATCCCCGACGAAATCAAGTCCCAAATCTTCGACCCCTTCTTCACCACCAAGCCCGTGGGCGAAGGGACCGGGCTGGGGCTGAGCATCGTCATGGGCATCCTCAAGGACCACCAGGCGGAGGTCGAAGTCCGCACCCAGCCTGGAGAAGGCACCGAGTTCATCCTCAGATTCCCAGCATGATCCACGTACTCTACCTCGACGACGAAGCCCACAACCTGACGGCTTTCCGGGCGGCCTTCCGCCGTTCCTTTCAGGTGCACGTGACCACGGAGCCCACCGAGGCCGTGCAACTCCTCAAGCAACACCCCATCGAAGTCATCATCTCGGACCAGAAGATGCCGTCCTTGTCCGGTGTGGAGTTCTTTGAGTTGGTCATGCCCGACTTTCCGGACCCCATCCGCATGCTGCTCACAGGCCACGCCGACATCGATGCGGTCATCGACGCCATCAACAAAGGCCAGATCTACAAGTACATTTCGAAGCCGTGGAACGAGGCGGAGCTGTACGCGCTGGTGGAGGAGGCATCGGCCCAGTTTCGCCGCAAACGGGACCTCCACTTTGCGGGCAACAAGTTGTTAGGCCAAATGCAAGAAGCCCGCACCCTCGCCCGCCAGATCACTGAAACCCTCGGCGAAGGCATCCCGATCGATTCGGAACGCTTGTCCAGAATCCATGAAATGGCAAAAAGCATCGACACATTGCTTTCTCAATAAGACAAACTAATTATGTTCCCGCCTTACTTTCGTGAGAACTTAACTCTCGCGATCGTACATGTGGGTATACATTTTGGATGGCAGTGGGGCGACGGCCGAGGTGACCCGTTTGTTGTTGCAGCAGGCCCAATTGGGGCGGGTTCACCACGTCTGCTCTGAGCTCAGAGACCTACGCACTACGTTCCCTCCGCTCCCTCCCCATGCCCCAGACGTACCGGCGCGCATCCTGTTCCTGCTGGACGCAGGACTCTCCCGTGAGCTCACAGGATATCTCTCCGAAGCCCTGACAACCCTGGCAATGGACGAATGCCCTTGGGAATGGCTGGTCCTCTCCTTGGTCACCCCCGGTGCGAAAAACACACTGCCCGCAGACCTCACCTCGCTGCCGCAGTGGTGCGGCGAATTGGTGAAGCCCATCGACACCCACCTCATCCGCTACATCGTCGACACGCGGTTCCAGTCCCTACAAGCCCACACCTCACCCTCCTCCTTCTCCTCTGGGCAGACCCCGCCGTCGGATCAACGCAAGTAGCGGAAATCCTCTCCGGGCTGGATGTTCTGCAGCGTCTTCAAGATGAGCCGGATACAGTTCTCCACGTCGTCACGGTGGACCATCTCGACGGTGGTGTGCATGTAGCGCAGAGGCAACGAAATCAGGGCACTGGGCACTCCCATGTTCGAGTAGGCAAAGGCATCCGTGTCCGTTCCCGTGAACCGGCTCACAGCCATCCGCTGGAAGGGAATCTTTTCCGCTTCCGCCGTTTGGATGATGCGCTTGAGCAGGTTGTTCTGCACAGCGGGGCCATACGTAACCCCAGGTCCTTTGCCCGCAGCCACATCCCCCTGTTCGATTTTGTTCATCAACGGCGTCTGCGTGCAGTGGGTCACATCGGTCACGATGGCCACGTCTGGCTGGATGCGCTCCGCAATCATTTCGGCACCCCGCAGCCCGATTTCCTCTTGCACCGAGTTGGTGATGTAGAGTCCGAAAGGCAACTTGATGCCTTCTTCGTGCAACAACCGGGCGACTTCGGCAATCATGAATCCTCCGGCACGGTTGTCCAGGGCACGCCCCACATACCAGTCCTTGTTCAGCACCATGAACGTGTCCTCATAGGTCACCACGCAACCCACGTGGATGCCCATGGACTCCACTTCCGCCTTGTCCTTGGCTCCGACATCCAAGAAGAGGTTCTTGAACGAAGGTGCAGGTTCCTTGCCCGGTTCGCGCACGTGGATGGCCGGCCAACCGAACACCCCCTTCACCGTTCCCTTCTCCGTATGGATGTCTACACGCTTGGACGGCGCGATCTGGTGGTCGCTGCCCCCATTGCGGCGCAGGTAGATGTAACCGTCGTTGGTGATGTAATGGACGAAGAAACTGATCTCATCCGCATGCGCTTCGATCACCACCTTGTAGGGAGCATCCGGCTGAATGACTCCCACAGCGGTGCCGTAACTGTCGATGATGGTGGTGTCGATGTAGGGCCGGATGTAGTCAAGCCAAATCTGCTGCCCCCCGCTCTCGAATCCCGTCGGACTGGGGTTGTTCAGGTACGCCTCCAGAAACTTTTCCGACTTGCGGGTGATGATCTTCTTTGCCATGCCGCGAAGTTAATGCCTCGTTCGTGCCGCCGCTGCAAATTCCCAACTCATTGACCGAAGAGAAAGGCCAGCGGAACCGGCAGCCGCGCCTGCCAAGCCCGCTCGCTGTGGTCTGCTCCGGGATACCGCTCGGAAACCCAACGCAACCCCGGTGGTGCTCCGGCCCTGAGCGAAGCATCCACCCGATCCTGAAGCGGAGGATACAGCGCGTCCAACGTGGCATCTCCGCAGTCCATGTAAAGCTTGTGGTCCCTGAGCAGCGGCAGTTTGCGGGCCAAATACCCCAAAAAAACCTCCGGCACCGGGTTGTCGTCCACTGTGAACACCCCCGGCCAATGGGTCGACAAACAGGCAGCACCCCCAAACACTTCCGGATACGAACACAGCCCGTACAGCGAAATCAGTCCGCCCATGCTGCTGCCCGCCAGGTACGTGCTCCCGGCATCCGTTCGCACTGGGTAGCGGGCATCGATGAAGGGCTTGAGTTCCTCCACCAAGAAGGCGAGGTACGCATCCGATTCCGGCACGAAGTCCCCACCGTCTCCGCGACCCGCCGCCTTCAATTGGGCTGAGACCCACCCCTGCTCGGCGGCCGACAGGTCCCCCCAAGGCTCCGCAGGAAAGTACTCCGCATGCCGCCGCGCCCCGGCATTCGCCACCCCCACCACGAGGAACGGCGCTACCTCGCCCCCTGCTTGCAACCGCGGCGCCACCTCATCGACCTCCCAGGCCTGTCCGTTCCAAGTCGACCCCGCGTCGAAGAGCATTTGGCCATCGTGCATATAAAGAACCTGAAACCGCGTCGTGTCAGGCAAACGGGTGGGAACCCAGATCACGACCTCGCGTGAGACCACATGCTGCGACGGGAAGTCCGGAAAGCGATCCAGCCGGCCCCCAGCCCCCGCCACGGGCTCCGTCCCCCCCGCACCGGGACCTTGCGCGACCGCCGTCCCACCGGCCGCAACGACCACCGCCAGAAGCCCCCTTCCCCAATGGCGGAACTCAGAGCGCATACCCGCCGGCCTCGATGAGGTGCAGGGCGATGCGCTGCCGCGCTTCCTTCACGTTGAACTCGTCCGACTTGCAGAAACGCTTCAGCCCCAGCATCATCATCTTCAGCTCGTCCCCCGAAGCGAAGGAGAGCAGCGCCTCCCGGCCCGCCGAGTGCATCCATTCTGCGGCCTCATAGGTGTACACCCGCATGATGTCCGTTTGGATGCCCACGGCGTCGGCACCCCGGAGCGCGGCCAACTTTTGAACCCGCAGCACCGTGGATTCCGCCGTGTACGTCCAGATCGCCATGTCTGCGATGTTCATCAGGATCTCCTGCTCTTTCGCCAATGACATCATCAGCTTCTGCGCCGCCGCTCCCGCCACCAGCAACACCGCCTTCTTGAAACCCCGGATGTGGGCGAGGTGGGCCTCAAACACGTCCGAGGGGGCGCTGCCGAATTCCGGGATGCCCGTCAGTTCCTTGACCACGGCCATGGCAGGCGTCATCAGGTCCATCTCTCCCTTCATCGCCTTCTTCAAGATCATGTCCACCGTGAGCATCCGGTTGATTTCGTTGGTGCCCTCGAAGATGCGGTTGATGCGGGCGTCCCGGAAGGCACGCTCGGCGCGGGTTTCGGCGCTGTAGCCCATGCCTCCATGGATTTGGACTGCCTCATCCACGACATAATCAATCACTTCCGAGCCGAGCACCTTCATCATGGCGCATTCCGGCGCATAGTCGGCGATGCCCTGTAAGGTCGCTTCCCCGTGCGGAACCCCGGCGGCCTTGAGGGCCGAGATGGCGTCCTCGATGTTCTGTGTGGCCCGGTAAATGGCCGCTTCGCACGTGTAGATGCGCAGGGCGCTTTCTGCCAGTTTGTATCGGATGGCGCCGTACTTCGAAATGGAACGGCCAAACTGCTCACGATCCAAGGCGTACTTCACCGACCCGGTCACGGCCTCCTTCGCGGCCCCCATCACCGCGCCACCGAGCTTGATGCGTCCGATGTTCAAGATGTTCACGGCGATTTTGAACCCCTTCTGCCGCTCGTACAGCAGGTTTTCCACCGGAACCAAGACATCGTTGAAGAAGATTTGGCGCGTGGAGGAGCCCTTGATGCCCATCTTCTTTTCTTCGGGATTCTTGGTGATTCCGGGGCTATGGCCGTCCACAATGAACGCGGTCAAGTTCTCGTCGTCATCGATTTTCGCGAAGACAATCATGACATCGGCGAATCCGCCGTTGGTGATCCACATCTTCTGGCCGTTCAGAACGTAGTGGCGGCCATCTGGGGTCAACGTGGCGCGGGTCTTGCCGCTGTTGGCGTCGGAACCGGCGCCGGGCTCAGTCAAGCAATAGCATCCCTTCAGTACGCCCGAGGCCAGCCCCGGAATCCACTGCTGCTTCTGGGCGTCATTCCCGTAGTACAGGATGGGCAGGGTGCCGATGCCGGTGTGCGCGGAGAAGCTCACGCTGTACGCATGGGCGCCTCCGATGGCCTCCGTGATGAGCATGGTGGTTTTGAAGTCCAAACCCAGCCCACCCAACTCCTCAGGCACGGAACTGCCGAGCAATCCCAAGGCCCCGGCCTCCTCCATGAGTTGGGGCACGAGCCCCTCCTCTTGCGCGTCGATGCGGTCGAGCACGGGCACGACCCGTTTCTCCACGAATTCGAGGGTCATCTGCTTCATCATCAGTTGTTCCTCGGTCCATTCTTCGGGGATGAAGATGTCTTGGAAGGAGACGTCGCGGATCAAAAATTCTCCGCCGCGGATGGCTTGCTGGGACATGGGATACGGGAATAGAAAGGGGTAAACAACAGGATATACGGAGGGTCAGGAAAGAAGTTCGAAGATGCCGGCGGCGCCTTGGCCCGTACCGACGCACATGGTGACGGCACCGTAGCTTCCGCCGGTTCGCCGCAGTTCGTGCAGGAGCTGGACGGTGAGCTTGGTACCCGTACAGCCGAGCGGATGCCCCAGGGCGATGGCGCCGCCATTGGGGTTGACCTTGTCGGGATCCAAGCCCAACTTTCGAATGATGGCCACCGATTGGGAGGCAAAGGCCTCGTTCAATTCAACGGCGGCCAGGTCCTGCATCGAGACCCCGGCCTTGCGCAGCGCTTCGGGCAGCGCGTAAATGGGGCCTACCCCCATGATGCGCGGCGCCAGGCCGCTGACATGGTAGCCGGCCAGCCGCGCCAGCGGCGCGACGTTCAACTCCTGGAGCATCCGCTCACTGACCACCAGCACGAAGGCGGCACCGTCCGAAGTCTGCGAGCTGTTTCCGGCCGTAACCGAACCCCCGGCGGCGAACACCGGCTTGAGCCGGGCCAGCCCCTCGGGCGATGTGTCCCGACGCACCCCCTCGTCCACCTCCACAACCGCGGTGCGCTCCTGGCGGCGCTCATCGCCGTCGAGGTACACCTCCCGCACCGTCACCGGTGCGATGCCCGGCGCAAACCGCCCCGCATCGATGGCGGCCGCCGCCCGCCGGTGGCTCTCCGCTGCGAAGGCGTCCTGCGCCTCACGCCCCACCTCAAACTCCTTCGCCACCGCCTCGGCTGTCAACCCCATGCCCCAGTACCACTCCGGATGCGCCTTCGCCACCCGGGCATTGGGCGTGATGCGCCAGCCTCCAAACGGGATGGGCGACATCGACTCGATGCCTCCGGCCACCACCACGTCCGCCAGCCCCGCGTGGATCTTCGCTGAGGCGAGGGCGATGGCCTCCAACCCCGACGCACAGTATCGGTTCACCGTCATCCCGGGCACCTTGTCCGTGTCCAGCCCCATGAGGCTGACCATTCGGCCCAGGTTGAGCCCTTGCTCCGCCTCCGGCGTGGCATTGCCCACGATGACATCGTCAATCCGTGCCGCGTCCAACTGCGGAAAATCCAACATGAGCCGGCGGAGCACCTGCTCCCCCAGGTCGTCCGGACGCAGGTTGCGAAACCCGCCCCGTCCACTCCGGGCCACGGCGCTGCGGTAACCCCCAATGATGTATGCCTTCATGATGAATCAGTTGCGAAGGATTTTGCCTTGTTGAATGAGTGACTGCATGCGCTCGAGCGTCTTGCGCTCCATGCACAGTTCTAGGAATGCCCGACGTTCCAGGTCCAGCAGGTACTGTTCGCTGACCCGGGTGCGTTCCGTCAAATCGCCCCCGCTCAACACATACCCCAGCTTCTCGCTGATGAGCTGGTCGTGCGTGCTGATGTAGCCTCCGCTTTGCATGCTGTGCGCCCCGACATAGACGAGGCCCAGGCCCTCGTTGCCGGACACCAGCACATCCCGCCGTTCCTGGGGACGAACATAGCCCGCCTCGGCGAGCTCCAGCGCCGCCCGTTTTGCCCGGGCCAGTTGGTCCCGGCGGTTCACCACCACCTCATCTAGCCCGTCCCGCAGGTACCCCAACGAGAACGCCTCGTGCGCCGAGGTGGACACCTTCGCCTGCCCAATGGTCAGGAACCGTTCCCGGATGCGGTTCGTTCGGATGTCCCCTTCGCGGAGTTCGTCGGAGAGCCGCAGCGCAAATTCCTTCGTACCTCCGCCCGCGGGGATGACCCCGATGCCGAATTCCACCAAGCCCATGTAGGTTTCCGCGTGCGCCACCACCTTGTCAGCGTGCAGGCACAATTCACATCCGCCGCCCAAGGCCAAACCATGCGGCGCAGCCACCACCGGCACCCCGCTGTAGCGCATGCGCATCATGGTCTTCTGGAACATGCGCACCGCAAAGTCCAGTTGCTCCCATTCTTGCTCCACGGCCAGCATGAAAATCATCCCCACGTTCGCCCCAGCACTGAACTGGGCACCCTCGTTGGAAACGACCACCCCACGCCAGCGGTCGGGCTGCGCCTCTGCCAGGTCGATGGCGTGGTTGAGCCCCTCGAGCACCTCCCCACCGATGCTGTTCATCTTCGTGTGGAAGGACACATTCAGGATGCCATCTCCCAGGTCGTGCAACGTGGTTCCGCTGTTTGACCAAACCCGGGCCGAAGCGGGCAACCAGGCCAGCGACAGGCGTCCCGCCTGCCCCGGAATGTCCTCGTAGCGATCGGTCGCTGGGTTCCAGCACTGCCGTACCCCGTTTTCGACCCGGTAGAACGCAGTCGCCCCGAGCGACTCCATCCGCACCACCCAATCGGCCACCGTTCCGCCATTCGCCGCGATGGCCTCCCGGCCGGCCGCCCAACCCAAGGCGTCCCAGGTTTCAAAAGCCCCGAGCTCCCAGCCGAACCCAGCGCGCAGCGCGTCGTCAATGGCGTGCGGCCGGTCGGCGATTTCCGGCACCCGGTGCGTGACGTACGCGAAGACGTCGGCGAAGATCCGCCGGTAGAACGCCCCCGCTGCATCCGTCCCGGCGAACAGGACTTGCATCCTTGCCCCGAGGTCGTCCACCGCCTTCGCCGCCTCGAGCGTGGCAAAGCGCACCTTCTCCTGCGGCCGGTATTCCCCCGAACCCAGGTCCAGGGCCAAGATCTCGCTCGCGCCATCGCCCCCCGTGACCTTCTTGTAGAATCCGGCACCGGATTTGGCCCCCAGCCGACCGCTGTCCAGCAGCTGCTGCACGAAGGCCGGCACCGCAAACACGTCCCGCCGCTCATCCCCGGGACAGTGCGCCGCCACCCCGTTCGCCACATGGACCAGGGTATCCAGCCCCACCACGTCGCACGTCCGGAACGTGGCACTCTTGGGCCGTCCCATCACCGGGCCGGTGAGCTTGTCCACCTGCTCGACCGTCAGTCCCATCTCCGCCACGGTGTGAAACAGGGCCTGGATCGCAAAGACCCCGACCCGGTTCGCAATGAAAGCCGGCGTGTCCTTGCACAGCACGACCTGCTTGCCCAGCACCTTCTCGCCGAACCGCACAAAGAAATCCAGCACCTCGGGAGCCGTCTCAGGCCCCGGAATCACCTCCAGCAGCGGCAGATAGCGCGGCGGATTGAAGAAATGCGTTCCGCAGAAATGCCGCTGAAAATCCGCCGACCGGCCCGCCGAAAGCTGCGCCATCGGTATGCCGCTCGTGTTTGTCGTCACCAGCGTCCCCGGGCGGCGGTATTGCTCCACCCGCTCGAACAGCTGCTGCTTGATGTCCAGCCGTTCCACCACCACTTCGATGATCCAATCGCATTCCGCGATTTGGGCCAAATCGTCTTCAAAATTGCCCGTCCGCACCCGGTCTGCAAACCGAGGCACGTACAGCGGCGAGGGGTTCGATTTCAGGGCCTCCGCCAGGTGGCCTGCGGCAATCCCATTGCGGGGTCCGCTGGGCGCGGGCAGGTCCAGCAGCAACACGCGGCTGCCGGTTTGGGCCAAATGGCATGCAATGCGTGACCCCATGACGCCAGAACCGAGGACGGCGACTTGCTGGATGCGGTGGAAGGGAATGGTCATGGTTCGTTCAGTGGTGTTCGGATTCATGTTCCGACGCTGCGTGGTCGTCGCCCGCGTGGTCGTCGCCCGCAGGTGCGACCCGGTCAGCAGGGTGGGAGGCGTCGGGGCGGATTTCGGTGTGCCGGATTTCGCCGCCAGAAAGCCCGGCGCGGGTGGCAAAGAACAGGGTGGGCAAGGCGGCCACGGCCACGGCCAAGACCCAGCGGTTGGGCGCCCAGCGACGCCGAACATGGGCCACCCAGGCGACCAACGCAAGGGCACCCAGGACGTAGGAACTCACCGCATAACGCTCTGCTACCTCCTCGTGGTGCTCGGCATAGGCCTCCTCCCACCAAACCTGGGATTCGAGGGATTCCTCTGCTTGCTCCCCCGTGAACATGGCCAGCGGCGTGGACAGGGTTCCGACCACCAAAACCGCCAGGGCGGTGCGTTGGATGGCGTCAGAACGCAGGAGGTAGCCTGCGGCCAGCAGGGCACAGCCCAGGAAGGGCAGCAGGATGGGCAGGTGGTTCACCAGCAGGTGAAGGTGGGCAGCATTCATGCGGGATGGGATGGAAATAGCTGGGTGGAATCGTCGAGTACTTCGTTCAGGCGGCGGAGGTCGCCCAACAGACGGTCAAAGGTGGCATCGCCGAGGTGTTTGCGGAGCCGGAGGTTCACCCCGACCACGAGGTCGCGGGCTTCCCGCCGCGCGTCGACGCCCTGTGGGGTCAGGAAGACCCGGACGGTGCGGCGGTTGGCGGCGTCCTTCCGCCGCTCGATGAGCCCCATGGCCTCCATCCCCTTGAGGGTCCGGGAGAGCGAGGTGGGCTCCATCCCCATCTTCGGCCCCAACTTGGTCGAGGGCGTTCCGCCGCGCTCCGTGTGGAGTAGGACGAAGACATAGGCGAGCGGAATGCCTCGCCTTTCAGCCTCCCCGCTGTACGCCCGGGCCAGTTTTGCCCAGCCCCAGCGCAGGTGAAAATCGATGGTCTCCGTGGGATGCATGCGGCCAATTTACACGGAAAATCCTATGCACGCATAGGATTTATGTTTTTTTTCATCCCCCTCGGAGTTGTGCAACCGCTGGCGCATTTTTGCGGTCTCTGAAGGGCAGGACAATTGATCATGACCAAGTGTTTTCATTGGATGGTACCCATGGCGCTGCTCGTCTGCGCTTGGGGTTGGGGAGGGGGGAGCCAGGCTTGGGGCCAGCGCACCTGTGGAACGGATTCCGTGCACGCGCACATGATGGGGCTCCCGGGACATGCGGCGCAGCATGTGGCGCGCCAGTGGGCCGTGCGCGAGGCCTTGCAGGCCCGAGGGGAGCAAGGGGGGAGCGGTGACCGGTCGGAATGCCCACAACCTCTGTTGATCCCCGTGGCCGTCCACTTCCAGGGCACCGGCATCCCCATGGCCTGCGCCATCGACATGGCCCTCTCCCAGGTGGCCACATTGAACCAAGACTTCGCGGCGACCAATCCGGACATCGGGTTGTGGGAGGCTGGTCAGACGGCGATTTGGCCTGGCATCCAGAACGCGGAGAGTTGCATCCAGTTCTGCCTCGCCACCCTGGACCATCCGGCTGGTTTCGGATTGCAAGAGGGCGACTACGCCGTTACACTGAATGCGACCACGGGCGATTTCGACGCTGCCTGGTCGGGCTACTTGAACTTCTTCGTGCGGACCATCGGCGGCGGCGTGCTGGGATACTCCCCCCTGGGAGGTACCGGCAACGGGGACGGGGTGACGGTCGACCCCGCCTACTTCGGCTCGGTGTCCTGCGGTGGCAACACCGTGGCGGCCCCTTTCAACCTGGGCCGTACCATGACGCACGAGGTGGGCCACTACCTCTTGCTGGAGCATCCGTGGGGCAACGGGGGTTGTGGCAGCACGGATTTCGTGGCAGACACGCCCGTCACCAACAGCCCTCAATTCGGTTGTCCTGCAGGCCAAACCATCGTCCAATGCACGGATCCGATTCTGTGGCCCACGTACATGGAGTACTGCGACGACGCGTGTTTGTTCATGTTCAGCGCGGGTCAGGTGGACCGCATGGAGGTGTATGTCGAACAGAATCTCCAAAACTTGCTCAACCATGCGGTGACTTCGTGCCAGGAGGCGGCGTGCATCGGTTTCGAGGTGGCGGTTTTGCGCGAGCATGAGTCGTGCACAGGCGGGGACGGATTTGTGGAGCTGGAGGTGGCGGGGGGGACGGCGCCGTTTGCGATGACGCTCAACGGGATGCCATCGACGGCGGGGCTTTGGACGGGGTTGGTGGAAGGGCCCTATTCGGTCTCGGTCTCCGACGCAAACGGCTGCGCGTTCGAAGCGGATGTGACGTTGGTGCGCGAGGGTCCCTCGCTCGAGGTCACGTCTCTGACGCATGAGTACTGCAGTGACGGGGCGGGTGAAGTGGCGTTGGCCGCCAACGAGCCGACGGCTTTCCAGTTCAGCCTGAACGGGGGGGGCACCTGGTCGCCGTCGGGCACGTTCACAGGACTCTCCGCCGGCACCTACACCGTCACAGCGGCCAACGCCACGGGTTGCAGTGGGGAGGTCGTGGTGCAGGTACTCAACGAAAGTGACCTCGTGGTTCAGGTGGCACGCCGGGACGTCAGCTGCACCTGGCTCGACAACGGAGCCATCGAGGCCTCTGTGTCTGGCGGCACAGCGCCCATTGCGTACGTTTTGGATGAGGTACTTCCGTCGGAAGATGGGGTTTGGACGGGTTTGGCCTTGGGCACGCACAGCTTGTTCATCGAGGACGCCCTGGGGTGTCAATTCGAGGGCGAATACAGCCTGGGCTTTGACTTCACGATCATCGGCGACGATTGCCCTTGCATGGTCTACGTTCCCACCGCACTCACGCCTGACAACGACGGCCGCAACGATGCCCTGCGCATCGAAGCGTCCTGCCCCATCGCGCTGTTCCACCTGCGCATCTTCGACCGCTGGGGCGTCCAAGTTTTCGAATCCTTCGACCGTGAAACGCCCTGGATCGGCGGGGTGGACACGCACTACGTTTCCAGCGACACCTATGGTTACGTCCTTTCCTTCACCTGGGGCGATGGGGACAGCCAGAATGTCCGCCCGGAGGTCGTGACGGGAACGGTGACGGTGATCCGATGACGCTCGGCATCGCCTCGCGGAAACACCGCGGCTGCGCCGCTTCGCGCTGAAATAAGAGATAGGAGACAGGAAATGTCCGCGGCT
>CAYONT010000040.1:0-3203 GCA_964405405.1 uncultured Comamonadaceae bacterium
GGCCGCCCCGGCGGGCCCGGGGGCCGGCCCCCCCCGGGACTTGGACGACGTTGGCGACGGTGACGGACAATGGAGGCATCTTGTCGTACAGTTACGAGGTGACGGATTGTGCGGAGGATTTGCAGTTCCGGGTGGTGCAGGATGTGCCGGCGCAAGGGTGTGTGCACCAGTCGAATGTGGCGGGCGAGACGGTGAATGACGAGCTGGATCCGGACGCCCCGGTGGTGACGCATGTGGACGTACATCCGGAGCTTCAGGACGCGGAGGTGCATTGGACGCCGAGCCCTGCGGCGGATTTGGCCGGGTACATCATTTACCTGTGCACCGGGGGATTTCAGACGCCCATCGACACGATCTTCGATCCGACGGCGACGTCGTACTTGAACCTGCAGTCGAATGCGGGGTCGCTGATTGAGAGCTACAATGTGGCGGCGTTTGACTCCTGTTACGTGGGGGGCATGCCGGATCCGGGGGCGGCGAGCCAGCAGTGTGCCACGACGATTTCGTTGCAGGCGACGCGGACGGCGTGCGAGGACTTTGCGGTGCTGTCATGGATGGGGGCCTACGGTTGGGAGGGGTCGGTGGTCGAAGGCCAAATCTTCGGCAACGAAGAGGTTCCACCCGGGTCGGGTGCCTGGGTAGGGCCGGTGCTGCTGGGAACGGTGGGGCCGGGTGTGACGTCGTGGGTACATGAGGGGGCGGGGTTGGGTTCGAACTGGCGATACCATGTCGCGCTGGTGACTTCGACGGGGGCCACGGGGCTGTCGAACCGGCGGACGGTTTCGTTCGATTATCCGGCGGTTCCGCAGGGAACGAACATCCGCCGGGCGACCGTGGACGACGCGACGGGCGGCGTGGAGGTCGTGGTGGACCTGGATCCGTCGTCGCTGGAGCCACACCGCTACCACCTCGAGCGCAAGCGGGCGGGGGATGACGATGCGTTCTACGCCCCGGTGGCTGTCCAGTCGGCGGTGGGTTCGCTCGGGGCGATGCCGTTGGTCTTTTTGGACACGGCGGTCAGCACGGAGGCCACGGCCTACACGTACCGACTGTCCATCGAGAATGCCTGTGGCGATGTAGTGGGGAGCACGGAATCGGCCACCACGGTGCTGCTCTCGGGCATCCCCGATGCCGAATTGATGCGCAACACGCTCAGCTGGACGCCGTACGCGGGCTTCCCGGGTTCGGTGGCTGCCTACCGGGTGTACCGCCGGGCCCAGCGGGATGGTGTACCCGAGCTGGTGGCTACCCTGCCCCCGTACGTGACCACGCACGAAGACGATGTGAGCGACCGGTTCGAACAACCGGGGGACTTCTGCTACGTCATCGAGGCCGTGGACAGCCAAGATTCCCCGACAGGAGGCATCAACTTTGCCCTGTCGAATGCGGTCTGTCTGACCCAGCCGCCGTTGATTTGGGTTCCCAACGCCATCCTCACCTCGAGCGAAATCGAGTCGAACCGGGTGTTCCGGCCCGTGATCGGATTCGCCGACCTCGGCACGTACGTCCTGGAGGTTTACGGCCGCTGGGGCGACGTGCTCTTCGCGACGAACGACTTCGAGCAGGGTTGGGACGGAACGTGGAACGGGGCCCTGGTGAAAGAGGGGGCTTACGGATTCTCCCTTGTGGTGCAAGACGGTGCCGGCCGGGCATACACCCAATCCGGCCTCGTGTACGTCCTGCACAACAACTGACCCCCTTCTCCCCTACCTTTGCCCGAATCTCAGCGCGCCATGGAGCAGTCCAAGATCATTGGAGAGGGTTTGACCTACGATGACGTTTTGTTGATTCCGGCATACTCGGAAGTGCTCCCGCGGGACGTGCGGTTGCAGAGCCTCTTCAGCCGCAACATCCCTGTGAAGGTACCGGTGATTTCGGCGGCCATGGACACCGTGACGGACAGCCGGATGGCCATCGCCATGGCCCGCCAAGGTGGCATCGGGGTGATTCACAAGAACATGACCATCGAGCAGCAGGCGCAAGAGGTGCGCCGCGTAAAACGCTCAGAAAGCGGCATGATCCAGGATCCGGTCACGTTGGACCGGGCGGCCACGGTGGGCGATGCGCTGGACATCATGCAGGAGCACCGCATCGGGGGCATCCCGGTGGTGGATGCGGATAGGCGGCTCGTGGGGATTGTGACGAACCGAGATTTGCGTTTCGAGAAGGACCGGCGGCGGGGCGTAGCGGAGGTGATGACGTCGGAGCAGTTGATTGTCACCCGGGCGGGCAGCGATTTGGGCGAGGCCGAACAAATCCTCAGAGAGCACCGCATCGAGAAGCTGCCGGTCATCGATTCGGAGGGGCGGCTGGTGGGGCTGATTACGTACCGGGACATCATCAAGGTCAGCGAGAACCCGGATGCCAGCAAGGACCATTTGGGCCGGCTGCGTGTGGCCGCCGCCGTCGGGGTCACCGCGGATACGATGGAGCGGGCGGCCGCGCTGGTGACGGCTGGGGTCGATGCCCTCATCATCGATACGGCGCACGGCCACAGCCGCGGGGTGCTGGAGACGTTGCGGAAGGTGAAGGACGCGTTCCCGCAGGTGGATGTGGTTTGTGGGAACATCGCGACGGCGGCGGCGGCGCGGGCCTTGGTGGAGGCGGGTGCGGACGCGGTGAAGGTGGGGATCGGGCCGGGCTCGATTTGCACCACCCGCATCATCGCGGGTGTGGGGGTCCCCCAGTTGCACGCGGTCATGGAGGTGGCCACCGCCCTGGAGGGGACGGGGGTTCCCGTCATTGCAGACGGCGGCATCCGGTTCACGGGGGACATCGTCAAGGCGTTGGCCGGCGGTGCCCACACGGTCATGGTCGGCTCCATTCTCGCTGGAACGGAAGAGAGCCCAGGCGAAACCATCATCTACGAGGGCCGACGCTTCAAGAGCTACCGTGGCATGGGCTCCATCGAGGCGATGCAGAAGGGGTCCAAGGACCGCTATTTCCAGGACGCCGAGGATGACCTCAAGAAGTTGGTGCCGGAGGGCATTTCGGGCCGGGTTCCTTACAAGGGGCACGTCCACGAGGTGCTGTACCAAATCATCGGCGGGCTTCGTGCGGGCATGGGGTACTGCGGCGCGGCGGACATCCCCGCCCTCCAACGGGCGCAATTCGTCCGCATCACGCATGCTGGCATCAAGGAGAGTCACCCGCACGACGTGATGATCACGCGGGAGGCACCCAACTACAGCATCCGGTAACCC
>CAYONT010000040.1:3303-13261 GCA_964405405.1 uncultured Comamonadaceae bacterium
GCAGCGCGGGTCAGGGGGCGCAGCGCGGGTCAGGGGGCGCAGCGCGGGTCAGGGGGCGCAGCGCGGGTCAGGGGCGCTGGAACCGGAAGAGCCGGCGGAGACGAAGTTTTGCCTGCTCGACGGCGGATTTCTGGATGATGCCCCGGGAAATCAGGTAGAAAACGACGAGCCAGAGGAGTCCTTTGATCAGGAAGAACAGAAATCCGGCGACGCCGAGCGCTTTGAGCCATTCCATCACGCAGTCGGTTGGGGGGATGAACATGGAAGCGCCAAGACGCATGGCATCGGCTTGAAATCGCAGACGTGGCCCGTGGAGCGGAGCCGCCCAAGAGCTCCCCATTCTGCACCCCTGCAAGCCGCCCCGTACGCAACGAAGAGCGCTGTGACTGAGAGGATGGCGCCCACCGGGCAACCTGGGTCATACAATTCCTGCATGTCGCGTCGAATGGGTTGTTCACGGATTTTGTTCACGGGCCGATGCGGAACTCAGGAGATGCCCCCACCCGCGTCAAAGGAACAAAGATCGACAGCTGTTGTTCGAGGCAGCGCAAGCAATGTCCTGCAATGTCGTGCAATGTCCCCGCAACATTCCGACCCGGCGAAATTAGAATCGTTCTAAATGGTTTGAGGCTGATGCCGGTCAAGTTTTCAGGAAAATTTTTCAGCGCGCCATTTATGACGTGTTCGTGACAAACGCAGCGCATCGCCCGTGGGAATTTTGCATTCTCAAACGATCAAACGTCATGTGGAACTTTACGCGGGTGTGCATGTTGGGAGGATGCCTCGTCGGGATGGTGGCTACAGCAGGGATGGTGGGAACGGTTGCGGCCCAGCCGGGTTACTCGGTGGTGCAGGGAGCGAATTACGTGGACGATGTGTACTTCTCACTGGAAAACGGCGTGGTGGCTACGGTGCCGGCTGGGAATTGGGATTTGGCCTTTGAAGTGACGAGTCCTTTCTCCATCGGCATCCGGCTCAATGACGGGAACGGTCGGGAGCTGGCGGTGTACCCGAACGGGGATTTGACGAGCTGGGCGACGGTGGACAGCACGGGCTTCGGCGGATGGCCCAAGCGCAACAACGGCCTGGATTTGTGGGAGAACGGGGCGCTGAATACCGGACTTTCGGGAGATCCGATGGACTTCGGTTGGGGCGTGTACACGGGCCCGCCGTTGCACGAGGTGGTGGGAGACTCCTTGTACATCCTGAAGCGGCCGGACGGCAGCGCAGTGAAGTTGCGGGTGGAGCAATTGAGTGGTGGGGTTTGGTCTTTCACCCATGCGAACTTGGACGGGAGCAACGAGGTGTCGGTGGACATTGCGATGGCGGATTTCAGCGACCGCAACTTCGTTTACTACGATGTGGTGACGGGGGTGGTGGACCGGGAGCCGGCCACAGGAACCTGGGATTTGTTGTTCACCCGGTACATGGGGCCCACGCAGTTCGGTTTCTTCCCCACGACCGGCGTCCTGATCAACCGGGACCGCCTTGGCGCCACGGCGGACGGGGTGGATGTGGAGGCAGCCTTGCCGGCGGACCACCCAATGGATGCGGAGAACATCTCGGTCATCGGGAATGACTGGAAGACGTTGGTGGATTTTGTTTGGCAAATCGTGGACGACCGGTGCTACTTCGTGGCTGACGGGGCGGGCAATGTGTTCAAGCTGGTTTTCACAGGGTTCACGGGGTCTTCGACGGGCGTCACGACGTTCAATGTCTTCCCGATGAATTCGGTCGGGGTGGCTGAGGCGGGGCCGGTGGGACCGGCGGGGCCGGTGGGACCGGCGGGGCTGGGGGAATCGGCGGGGTTGCAGATGTACCCGAATCCATTGGGGGATGGCGGGTTGTGGTTGGCGGGATGGACGGGGGCGTGGGAGGTGTCGGTTTTCTCGCTGGCGGGCGAGCTCGTGGCGCAGGGTCGCGGGTCGGAGGGGGTGCCGGTGGAGCTGGGGGGGCTGGCGGCAGGGACGTACGTGGTCCGGGTGACGGACGGGGTGCGGGTGGTCACGGAACGTCTGGTGAAGGGTTGAGGTCGTGAAGCGGATCGTCCCTGCCGCGCGGTGCCTCCTCTCCTGGGGGGGATTGGTCGCCCTCTTTTGGGGGGGGACGGGCGGGGCGTGGGCGCAATTCCGGGTGGTGGAGGCGACGGGGGGCGGGGCGGTGCCGGGGGCGACGGTCTCCTGGGAGCGGGCCGGGGAGTCAGGTCGGTGGGGCCAGCTGGCAACGGATGGTCAGGGGGGCTTTGCGTTGCCCGCGGGAGGAACGGGGAGGATGCGGGTCACGGCGGTCGGGTTTGCGCCGCTGGAGGTAAGGGGGGACACGGTACCGGATGGGCTGCTGCGGCTCACGGCCCGGCCTTTCGACCTGGAGGCCGCGGTGGTGACCGGTCAGCTCGGGCGCAGAACCCGGGAGGAGGTGGTCCAGCCGGTCCTGGTCATCGACCGGCAGTCCATCGAGCGCATCGGAGCGGTCACCCTGCGGGACGTGCTGCTCACCCAGTCGAACCTGCAACTCGGTCAGGATGCGCAAATTGGAACCCAGGTGCGGATGCTGGGCCTGTCCGGGCAGCACGTCCAAGTCCTCGTCGATGGCCTTCCTGTGCTGGGCCGTTTGGACGGAAACATCGACTTCGATCAATTGCCCTTGGACGCCGTGGAGCGCATTGAGATTGTGGAAGGCCCCATGAGCGTGGAGTATGGATCCCAGGCCATCGCCGGGACCATCCACCTCATCACGCGACGGGGTGCCCGGGGCGGATGGGTGGACGAGGAGCCGGGGGTGCGCGCTTCGGTGCGGGGCGTGGCCGAATCGGTCGGACGCTACCAAGGAACCGGTTCCTTCCAGGTGGGCGCAGTGGGCGGAGGCCGGCTCGATGGCCGGGTCTCCCGCCTGTACTTCGGGGGCTTCAACCCCCCCGATCGCGCGGGGCGCAACCTGCTCTGGAAGCCCAAGGAGCAGTACGCCGCTTCGCTCGGATGGGGCCGTGAATGGAAGGGCTTGTACTGGACCGTTTCTGGTGAGGCCACCCGCGAGTTGTTGTGGAACGATGGCCCCGTGGAGTATGTAAGCCAAACCGTCCCCACATCAGACTCCATCCTCCAAGTGTACCGGGTTCCCTTCGCGCAGGATGCCGAGTTTGTGACGCGCCGCGAAGTGGCACGGGCGGATGTGAACGGGACTTTGGGGGACGGATGGCAACTGGAGGGCTTCGCTGCTTACAACCGGTACCGCCGGGACCGCAGGACGTGGTCCCGCAACCTGGTCGACTGGAGCGAAGTACCTGCCACTGATCCCGAACTCAACGACACCAGCATCTTCCGGAACCTCCACAGCCGGGCGACCCTCACCCGCACCTGGGACAGCCAGCTCGTGGGCAGCGTCGGTTACGACGTCGTGCATGAGTCCGCCGAGAGCGACCGGATGGGCGATGCTTACCGGTCCGTCCAGAACTTGGCGGTTTTCGGCTCTGTCGAGTGGCAACCGCGCCCCGTCTGGCGAATTCGGCCGGGGCTGCGCGTGCTCCACAACACCGCCTTCGGTACTCCGGTCATCCCCTCCCTCCACGTGAAATGGGCCCGTGGACCCCACGCGGTTCGGGCGAGCTACGCCCGCGGCTTCCGGGCCCCCGAGCTCAAAGAACTGTACTTCTACTTTGTGGACGTGAACCACAACGTACAGGGCAGTGCCGACCTCGACGCGGAGGTATCCAACAGCTACCAACTCGGTTACACCCTGCGGAAGCTGACCGACCGGGCGCTGTGGCAACCCACGGTCAAGCTGTTTTACAACGAGGTGGAGCGGATGATCGATTTGGGCTTGATGAATGCCGAGACCCAGTTCTACCAGTACGTGAACCTCGGCCGGGTGACCACCGCCGGGGCTTCGCTGGGCATCGAGCGGGCGGGAGATGCGCTTTCGTGGCGGGTCCAAGGAACCGGGGTCCAGCGCGCGGTCACCTGGCAGGACGGCGGCGATGCCCCCGAGCGCAACCTGACCCTGCAGGCCACTGCCGCGGTCGACTGGCGCCTCCCCCACCAGACCTCGGTGGCCCTGCAGGCCAATTACGCCCACAACGAAACGATTCTCCAAGCAGATGGCGCAGGCGGTTGGGCGCAGTCCCAGCTCAGCCCCCTCACCCTCGTGGGCGCCTTCCTGACCAAGCAGTGGTTCCAGAACCGCCTGCACCTGAGCGCGGGCGTCGATAACCTCCTCGGCGCCACGACCCGGACCATCTCCGGGGAACGCGTGACCACCGGCGGCATCCACATGCCCACCAGCGGCGCGCAGCCCGCCGGCATGGGGCGCAACCTCCGTTTCACCCTGTTGTATACCCTGTCATGACCCGCCACAAGCAGTCCCCCCGCGCCTGGACCCTGACCCTCGGAGCCCTGGCCCTCGGAGCCACCGTCTTGGTGACCGGTTGCCGGAAGCAAGAAGACCCCTGGGAAGCCGAGTGGGTCGGCACCATCGACCTCGCGGACCTGTATGGAACCCGCGTCGCCACCGTCTCCATCGGGGAGGATTACCAGTACCAAGCCTACTACGACCTGTCGAAAGACTCCCTCGTGGGCCTGTACGACAAATACATCTGGGACATCGCCTTGACCCACGACGACCCCCCTCGCCTGCTGCTCAACTCCTCCATTCCGGGACTCCGGGTCGCCCGGACGGCGGGGAACTGGGGGAGTGCGGTGGAAGCGGCGGGGTTGGTCTGGGACTTTGATTTGGCGGGGCGGCGGCTGGAGGATTTGGCCATCGGCACGGAATGGAACCAGGTGCTGGTGCTGGATCGCGGCTTGGATGCAGCGGGCAATCCCCGGGGAATCAAGCAGTTCCTGTTGACCGAAACGGAAGAAGGCTGGACGCTGCAGGTGGCCCAGGCCGATGGATCGGGACAACAGGCATTCAGCGCCCAACGGGATGCGGATTACAACCAAACGAGTTGGTCGCTGGACGCTGGGGCCGTGGAAGCACAACCGCCGAAGGACACCTGGGACCTGCAATTCACGGCGTACCTCACGCTTTTCGAGGACGGCGGCGACCCCTTCCCCTACCAAGTGACGGGAGCCCTGCTCAATCCCAACGGCGGCCGGGCGCTTCGGTTGGACGACACCCCGTTTGCCTCCATCACGGACGCAGCGGCCTGGGAACCGCAGCTTTCGACGAACGCCGACGCCATCGGCTACGATTGGAAGGCCTACGACTTTGTGAATGGATACAGCATCGTTCCGGATCTGACCTTTGTGGTGGCTTGCCGCGATGGCCTCCGCGCCCTCGCCTTCACGGGCTTTGTGAACGAATCGGGAGAACCCGGGTCATGCGCCTTCACCCACCGTCTTCTCCCCTGAGGATTCCCCTTGGGATTTTCCGGTGACGATTTTCCCTGTAAGTTTGCAGCATGAGGAATGAGAACGTAAGCAACAGCGGTTGGGCTGGGGTGCGGAAAATGATTTGGAACCGGGTCGCAGGGGCAGGAATCTGTGTTGTGACGGTTGTGGGAGGTTGGGGCAGTACCGGATGGGCCCAGGGAACCGGGTCGAAAGGGGTGCAACCGCCCGTTCCGGTGGCACAAGGCCAGAAGCCCCAGCCGGCAAAAGCGGAGGGCGTGGGACTGAGCAGCACCCCACTTGGCGGCCCCGCTTCGATGGGGGCCCTGGGGCTCGGGGGCAAGGTGCAAGGTCCGGTGGTGCTGCAAGTGGGGAGCGAGTTGGTGCCCTTGGCTGATTTCCGGCACATCTTCCTGAAAAACAACCGGGAAGAAGTCATCACGGAGGAAGCCCTCGATGCCTACATGGAACTCTTCATCAACTTCAAGCTGAAGGTTCAAGAGGCGGAGCGCCGGGGCATGGACACCACCCAGAAGTTCCTGCAGGAACTCGCCGGTTACCGCTCCCAACTCGCCCGTCCGTACCTGAACGACCAAACCTTGCAAGAAGCCCTGGTGCGGGAGGCCTTCGACCGCCGCCAATGGGAGGTACGGGCACGCCACATCTTGGTGAGTTGTGCGGAGAATGCCTCGCCCTCGGATACGCTCAATGCCTGGAAGCGCGCCGAGGCCCTGCGCAAGCGCGTGGCAGCGGGCGAACCCTTTGATGTCGTGGCCCGGAGCAAGGGCGGCAGCGATGACCCCTCGGCCGAGCAGAATGGAGGCGATTTGGGCTGGTTCACGGCCTTCCAAATGGTCTATCCCTTTGAAAGTGCTGCGTACAACACGAGCGAAGGCGCGCTCAGCCCCATCGTGCGCACCCGCTTCGGGTACCACGTGTTGCAGGTGACCGGCCGCCGACCCGCCCGCGGCGAGGTGAAGGTGGCACACATCCTCATCCGCACCCCCGAGCCCAAGGACGCGAACGCCGTGAACCTGTCCCGCGCTCGCATCAACGAAGTGCATCGGCAACTGAGCGAGGGCGCCGATTGGCGTCAGATGGCCCAGCAATACAGCGAGGACGCCAGCACCGCCAACAAAGGTGGAGAACTGGCTGCCTTCAGCACGGGCCGCATGGTCGAAGCATTTGAGGATGCCGCCTTTGCCCTGAATGCAGACGGCGAAATCTCCCAGCCCTTCCGGACCGATTATGGATGGCATATTGTGAAGCGTTTGGACTACAAACCGTTGCAAACCTTTGAGCAAGCGAGGCGAGAACTCGAGAAGAAGGTGATGCGGGACAGCCGCGCGGACCGGACCCGGGCCTCATTCATCGAGCAGCTCAAGCGGGAAAACGGCTTCCAACTCAACACCACGGCACTGGCACCGCTGCAAACCTTGGCCTCGAAGACGGACAGCTGCTTCTTCCCGGGCCATCCCCTGCCCGCGCTGCGTCCCGCCGACGCCGGCCGGACCTTGGTGACCTTTGCGGGGACCACCCGGACGGTGCAGGATTTTGCGAACTACCTCAACAACACCAAGGCCCGCAACGCCGACCTCGGGACGTCTGCAGTCATCGAATCCCAGCTCAAGGCCTGGACCGAAGACATGCTCATCGCCCGCGAAGACAGCTTATTGGAGCTGAAGCACACCGACTTCCGCCTGCTGATGGAGGAATACCACGACGGCATCTTGCTCTTCGAACTCACGGACCAAGAGGTCTGGAGCCGCGCGGTGAAGGATTCGGCGGGGCTGGAGGCCTTTTTTGCCGCACACCCCGAGCAATTCTCTTGGGGAGAACGTTTGGACGTGCGGGTCCTCACATGCGCTGCCGAGGCCGTGAAACCCGTGCGGAAGGCGTTGAAGAAGCGGCAGGACCTCACGGCCCTGCAAGCCACCCTCCAAGCGGCGAATCCGCTCGCTCTGCGCATCGAGCAGGGTGTCTTTGAGCGGGGAGCGAACCATTGGGTGGACGCGGCTTTTGCCCAGTTGGCGGCTGAGGGTGGGCTGGCCCGGTCGGCCGGCAAGGTCCTGAGCTTCCCCGGGGGCGAAGGGGTCACCGTGTTGGTCGAAGTCCGCAACTACCTGCCCGTTCAGCCCAAGTCCCTCAGCGAGACCCGCGGGGTGGCCATTGCGGCCTACCAGGACCACTTGGAAGCGCAGTGGGTGGCGGCCTTGCGGGCCCAGACGCCCTTCACGGTGTACCGCGATGCGCTGCACTCCATTGCGCAGTAATTCCTCGGCAAGGCGGGCCGCCACCCGGCTGCGCGCCCTGCTGTGGGTTGGCGTGGGGATCGGACTCGGGGCCTGTGGCTCCGGGGAAACCGGGGGCGGGGACGATGCCGTGGTGGCCCGGGCGTTTGACAAGACCTTGGGGGTGGCGGATTTGGCCTCGCGCATTCCGGACGACGCCTTGCCCGAGGACAGCATCGCCATGGCCCAACGGATCATCGACACCTGGATCCGGGAGCAAGTGCTTGTGCACCAGGCGATCAACTCGCTGCCGGAGGACCTGCAGAACTTCGACGCGGAAATCGAAACGTACCGCAACGCCCTGCTGCTCCACCGCTACGAGGAGCTGTATGTCTCGCAGCGTCTGCAGACTGAGGTGAGCAAGGAGGAGGCGTTTGCGTTCTATGAACTGCATCCGGAGCTGTTCACCTTGAACGACTATGTGGTTCAGGCTCAGTTCTTTCACTTGCCGCTCGAGGAACCGCTCAAGGACCGGGAGATCGCCCAACTGAAGCGCCTGCTGTCCTCCACGGATTCGCAAGATTTGCTCGCGTTGGAGACTTGGTGCCTGGAGCATCAGGCCGTGTTTCACCTGGACCCGGAGACTTGGTGGTCCCTGGACGACCTGCTTCAAGAGGTTCCCCTGGAGTTGTACCGCCCTGAAAGCCAAATCGCAGACCGCCGCACCATTGAATTTGAGCAGAACGGCCGACGTTATTTCCTACGTTTCCTCCGGCACAACACCAAGGGGATGCCGGCACCGTTCCCGGCCGTTCGCGACCGGGTCGAAGAGCTGATCCGGCACCAACGGCGCAACGAAATCCTCTCGACCCTCACCACCGAACTCGTGGAGGGCGCCAAGGAAGACGGGGACGTGGAACAGGAAATGTATCTTCGGGACGCAGAAAAGAATCCATGAACGCACACAACTCGAACCGGGAAGGGAAGGGCAACCGACGGAAGGCACTGGGGGTGACGTTGTGGATGACGGTGGCCGCCGCCACGCAGTTCGCCTGGGCCCAGCCCGGCTACCAGGTGCTCGACGGCGTGGTGGCCGTGGTGGGGAACGAGATCATCCTGGAATCCGAAGTCGAGGCCCAGGCCGCAGTCGCCCGCCAGGAAAGGGGTGGTGCCGCCACCGGTGCCGCTACCCTGCCGGAAAAGTGCGTCGTGCTGGAGGAACTCCTGTTCCAGAAACTGCTCGTGCACCAGGCCCGGCTCGACAGCGTGGAAGTCGCCGATGCCGAAGTGATGGCGGAGATTGACCGTCGTTTGGCCTACTACGTCCAAATGTTGGGCAGTGTGGAAGCGTTTGAGCGCCAGTATGGCCAATCCGTGTCCGCGTGGAAGGCTGATTTCCAGGAACCTATCCGCGAGCAAATAATGGCGGGGCGGGTGCAACAGGGCATCGATCAGCAGGTCCGGGCGACGCCGGCGGAGGTGCAACGGCTGTACGAGAGCCTTCCCGTGGACAGCCTGCCCCTGATTCCGGAACAGCTGAGCTACAGTGAGTTGGTCCTGCAACCGGCGATTACCGAGGTCGAGCGTGCGGCAGTGAAGGCCCGGCTGGATTCCATCCGGCTGCAGGTTTCGACGGGGAAACTGAGTTTTACCCTCGCGGCCATGCGGCACTCTGAGGACCCGGGCTCGAAGTTCAAAGGCGGGTGCTACGAGGGCATCGGCCGGGGCCAGTTCGTCCCCGAGTTCGAGGCCGCCGCCTTCGACACCCCCATCGGCGACCTCTCGCCCGTCTTCGAAACCGAGTTTGGCTACCACTTCCTGAAGCCCACGGAGCGCCGCGGCGCCGTCTATTCCGTGTGCCACGTCCTGATGAGCGCGAAGGTGAACCCCGCGGAATTGGAGCGTCTCGCCGGCGAATTGGAGCGAATCGAAGGCCAAATCCGTTCCCAACAAACCTCTTTCGACGCGGCGGTCTTGGCCCATTCGACCCGGGAAGCGACCCGAAACCAGCGCGGACAGGTGATCAATCCCCAAGACGGGTCGCCTCGGTTCCACATCAGCGCGGTGGATCCGAATGTGTTCCTGGTGCTCTCGGAATTGGCCCCCGGCGATGTCAGCGCCCCCGTCCAACTGCTCGACGAAAACGAAAACGGTTACTGGGTCATCTTCCGGCTCGACGCCCGTTACCCGGCGCACCGCGCGAACCCCAAGGACGACTTCGCCCTCTTCCAGTCCCAGGTCGAGGCCACCCTGCGCGAGGAGAAGCTGAGCAAGTGGATGCGCAACCGAATCGCCGAGACACACGTCCGAATCGATGCCCCCTATTCGGGCTGCAGCTTCGACTACGGCTGGGAAAGCGCCGCTGAGCGGCGCTGAAACAAGCGCAGCTTCGCTGCGCGA
>CAYONT010000040.1:13361-17901 GCA_964405405.1 uncultured Comamonadaceae bacterium
CGGCTGGGAAAGCGCCGCTGAGCGGCGCTGAAACAAGCGCAGCTTCGCTGCGCGAAACATGAGATGGGAGATGGTGGGGTCCGGAGAGACCACCTTGGTACCAAAACCCTGGGTCTCGGGTGCTGAATCCCCTGGAACCCTGCAATGGCAGGCAGCTCGATGGGACGGCCTTTCACCCGAAGGTGCGCGCCCCGCGGCGAAGCCTCGGCATCTCTTGTCTCCGCGGCGAAGCCGCGGCATCTCCTGTTTCCTGTTTCCGCGGCGCAGCCGCGGTGTTTCCGCGAGGCGAAGCCGATCGCTGTTTCTTGTTTCTAATTTCCCGTTTCTCCTTCAACGCGGGCTAACTTCGTCTCATGCTGGATCGGAACCTACCACAACAGCAGGAAGGGCTGTCGGGAACTTGCCGCCGGGTGACGGTGGTCACGGTGGTGTACAACGGCGTGGCGACGGTGGAGGAGGCGTGTCGGTCGGTGATCGCGCAACGGGCGGGGCTGGCGGATTTGGGGGTGGATTTGGAATACATCGTGGTGGATGGGGGTTCCCGTGACGGGACGGTGGAGTTGTTGCAGGCGCTGGCCGCCCAGCCAGGGGGCATCGATCGCTGGGTGTCGGAGCCCGACCGCGGGCTGTACGACGCCATGAACAAGGGCCTGGCGATGGCCACCGGGGACTTCGTGGGCTTCCTCAACAGCGATGACGTCTATGCCCACAGGGGGGTGCTCGCTGGGGCCGTGGCGCGGGTGCTGGCGGCCGACGGCGGCCCTGGCGCAGCCGGCACCACCGGGGCCGGAGGGACTGGAAGGGCCGGAGGGGGCGAGGTGGGGGCTTGGTTTGGGGACCTCGACTACGTGGATGCGGCGGGGAAGGTGGTGCGGCAGTGGCGCTCCGGCCACTACCGGCACGGCGCCTTCCTCCGCGGCTGGATGCCGCCGCACCCCACTTTCTTCGTCCGCCGCGAGCGGGTGGCAGAGCTGGGCGGCGGCTTTCGGCTCACCCTGCGCTCCGCCGCCGACTACGAATTCATGCTCCGAATGCTCCACGTGGGCCAGCTCACCCCCATCTATCACCCCGAAACCATGGTGCGCATGCAGGTCGGCGGCATGAGCAACGCCAGCTGGCGCCACCGGCTCCGCGCCCACCGCGAAGACTGGCTCGCCTGGTCCCTCAACGGCTTGCGGCCCTACCCTTGGACCTTGGCGATGAAGCCGCTGCGGAAGGTGGGGCAGTTCATGAGCCGGGCGCGTTGAGAAGAGAGAAGAGAGAAGCACGCGGGGCGCAAGGCGACCCGGGGGCGGAGCTCGCCCTCCGCGCGCAAGACACAGCCGCCTACCCCACACGGACCTAAATACTTGGTTTTGCTACATTTCTGCATAGCTTGCAAAAACGTACACCGCAAAACCACTCAACCCGAAAAACCACCATCCATGAAGCTGAAAAACCATCCCTTCATCCTGCTGAGCGCCGTCGCCATCGTCATTCTCTCAACGGGTTGCCCTTATGAATCCCCGTTGCCCTTGTCCGAACAAGGGGTGAAAGTGCCGGAAAACATCTTGGGGGTTTGGATTGACTCCTCTGAACTGGACGAGCCAGAAGCACAGCAAACCACCTACACGGTGACCGTTGAATCCGGAAACCAAATCGTCATCACCAAGTCAGAAACCGATGATGAGGAAGAGGCGAGCATAACCACCTACCGGGGCCATTTGACCCTGGTGGGAGACGATTACTTTTTGAATGTCAAGGATTTGGCCTCCGCAGAAATGGGTTGGATCGAAGATGAGGAGGACACCGAAGAAGACACAGAAGTGCAGTACAGCCTCTTCAAGCTGGAAGGTTCCGGAAAACGGATGCGCGTCCGCAGCGTGACCGCGAACATGGATGAGCCGTTTGCGTCGTCCACAGAACTCTACGGATTTGTGGAGAAATACAAGGATTTGAGCTTCTTCTACACGAAAGACGATGATCTGGTGCTCATCCACAGTTCTGTTTTCGAAGATTGACCCCCAACCCGAGAAAAGAGGAGGTGCGCGGGCGGGCGGAGCGTTTTACCTTTGAGGAAAACACAGGAACGTGGCAAACCCGACATCGGACAAGGAAGCGCTCGACGCGCTCAAAGTGAAACACGCCGCCCTGGTGGCAGAGGTGGGGAAGGTGATCGTGGGGCAGGACCAGGTGGTGCGGGAGGTGACGACCGCCATTTTGGCTGGAGGCCACGTGCTGCTTGTTGGGGTGCCGGGTTTGGCCAAAACCCTCCTGGTCAACACGATCGCACGAACGCTGGGGCTGAGTTTCAACCGCATTCAGTTCACTCCGGACCTCATGCCGAGCGACATCGTGGGGAGCGAGATTCTCGATGATTCGCGGCAGTTTCGCTTTGTGAAGGGGCCCATCTTTGCCAACATTTTGCTGGCGGACGAAATCAACCGGACCCCGCCCAAGACGCAGTCGGCGCTGTTGGAGGCGATGCAGGAGCGCATCGTCACGGCGGCAGGCCAACGCTACCCCCTCCCCGCTCCGTTTTTCGTGCTGGCCACCCAGAACCCCATCGAGCAAGAGGGAACGTATCCGCTGCCCGAGGCGCAGCTGGACCGTTTCATGTTCAATACCTGGGTCGATTACCCGTCGTATGCGGAGGAGCTGAGCATCGTCCGGGCGACCACCAGCGATGTGGTGGTGCCGGTTGCGCCCATCTTGCAGGGGGAGGAAATCCTTCATTATCAGCGCATCATCCGCCGCATGCCGGTGGCCGACAATGTGCTGGAGTACGCGGTGGGGCTGGTGGCCTCCACGCGTCCCGGCCGCGACCGGGCGACGAAGGATGTCAACGCGTATCTGAGCTGGGGCGCCGGGCCGCGCGCTTCGCAGTACCTCATCATGGGGGCGAAGGTGAATGCCGCCCTCCGCGGCCAATACAGCCCCGACATCGCCGACGTCAAGGCCGTGGCCGAGCCCATCTTGCGGCACCGCATCGTCCGCAACTACAAAGCGGAGGCAGAGGGCATCACCACCGAGCAGATCATCCGCAGCTTGCTATGAACCCGAACGATCCGTCTCTGAGCTCCTGGGTGTCCGTCGATCCGTCCTCCGATTTTCCCATCCAGAACCTGCCCCTCGGTATTTTCAGCGGGCCTGCCGCTGGGGACGGTCCTCGGGTGGGGGTGGCCATCGGGGAGCAGGTGCTGGACTGCGCCCGCCTCTTCGACCACGGGTACTTGGCGGGCCTCCCCTTCACCCGGGAGGACCTCGCGGCTCCATCGCTCAACCGGCTCCTGGCCCATGGCAAGGCCGGCACCCGGAGCCTGCGCCACCGGCTCAGCGAGCTCCTGCGCGCAGACCACGCCGAGCTCCGCGACACCCCGGCCCACCACGACGCCCTCGTCCCGCAGCGCAGCGTCCGCATGCACCTGCCCGTCGAAATCGGCGACTACACCGACTTCTACTCCAGCGAGGACCACGCCCGCAACGTGGGCATGATGTTCCGCGACCCCGCGAATGCCCTGCTCCCCAACTGGAAGCACCTCCCGGTGGGTTACCATGGCCGCGCCTCTTCGATTGTGGTGAGTGGAACGCCCATCCAGCGCCCTGTAGGCCAAACCCGCCCCAACCCAGACACTCCTCCCACGTTCGGGCCCAGCCGCCTCCTGGACTTCGAGCTGGAGATGGCCTTCGTGACCTACCCGGGCAAGGCGCTCGGTTCGTCCATCTCGACGGAGGAGGCGGACGACTACATCGTGGGGCTGGCGTTGTTCAACGATTGGTCTGCGCGCGATGTCCAAGCGTGGGAATATGTGCCGCTGGGGCCGTTTCTGGCAAAGAACTTCGCTTCCACGCTCAGCCCTTGGATCGTGTTGCTGGATGCCTTGGAACCCTTCCGGGTGGCCGGGCCCGAACAGGATCCCCCGGTCCTCCCCTATCTCGCCTCGCCCCCGATGGGACACTACGACATCCCGCTCGAGGTGGCCATCGCCCCGGAAGGTGGCCCGGAGCACGTGGTCTCCCGCTCGAATTTCAAGTACCTCTACTGGAACATGCGGCAGCAGCTCGCCCACCACACGGTCGGTGGCTGCAACATCCGCGGGGGCGACCTACTCGCCTCAGGGACGATTTCCGGGCCGGACGCCGGGAGCTTCGGGTCGATGCTGGAGCTCACTTGGCGCGGCACCCGGCCCATCGCCATGCCGGACGGCTCCGAGCGCAAATTCATCGAGGACGGTGACACCGTGATCCTCCGCGGCGCAGCCGTCGGGGCGGGCTACCGAATCGGGTTCGGGGAGTGCGCCGGAAAGGTCCTGCCGAGCAGGAAATAGCGCGCTGCGCGCCGAAATAAGACGGCTTCGCCGCCGAGACAAGGCGGCTTCGTCGCCGAAATAAGAGATAGGAATCAGGAGATGCCCGCGGCTGCGCCGCTTCGCGAGAAACAAGAAACAAGAGATGCCGCTCGGCCTCGCCTCGCGGAAACCCCGCGGCTGCGCCGCTTCGCGAGAAACAAGAAACAAGAGATGCCGCTCGGCCTCGCCTCGCGGAAACACCGCGGCTGCGC
>CAYONT010000041.1:0-17772 GCA_964405405.1 uncultured Comamonadaceae bacterium
CTGCGACCAAGGGGTGCGACCCTCGATGAATCCACAAAGCCGCTCTGCTTCCTCCGCGTCCCGGATGACCAGGGCCGGTGCCGACGCCGCCGCGTGGCTGAAAGTCGCCCGGGTTTCCTCATGTTCCGGCTTGCCGTGGATCACCACCGTGTAAGCTTCATCGCCCAGCTTGGCAGAACGCTTCCAGACCTTCTCCACGAATGGACAAGTGGTGTCATAGCGGGCCAAATCCACCCCCAAATCGGCCAGGCGCTGCTCCATCTCGAGCGTCGTTCCGAAGGCCGGAACCACCACCACATCATCGGGGCGCAACGCCTCCCAGGGCGTGAGAGGCTCGCCAGACGTGCTGAATAGAAACTGCACCCCCCGGTCGGCCAAGTCTGCATTCACTTCCGGGTTGTGGATCATTTGGCTTAGCAAAAAAATGCGCTTGTCTGGATTCTCGTCCAGCGCCCTGTAGATGATTTCGATGGCGTTTTCGACGCCGAAGCAAAAGCCGAAGTGCCGAGCCAGCACGAATCGAACGGTGCCAAAGTCCAACACGGTCGGCTGGAAGTCCTTCTTCATCCCGTCGGCTTGCTTGCGGGCCTGTTTGATGCGGGAAATCAGGTGGCTCCGGTAAAAGGCCGGGATGTCGAAGGTGCGCATGGTGCGAATTTAGGGCGGGCAAGTCCGGGAATGAAACCCAGAAGCCGCGGGTTGCGTATGGGTCGGCATGATTCAGAATGCCCTCCGATTGGCCGCCCTGTTGACCCTGGGCTTGACGGCCGCCCTGACTTCGGTTTTGCAAGCCCAACTTCACGTGCGGGCCGAAGTGCAGAGCCCGGTGGCCGATGCCCGGACCGCCACGGTGCACTTGTACCAAGGGAACGATCTGGTGAAGTCCTTCACCCCCAATCGAAAAGGCGAGGTGGCCCTTCGGCTGGAACTCGAGGGCCTCTACACCCTGGAGTTTGTGCAGGAAGGCGCCATCACGAAGCGACTCAGTTTCGACACCCGCACGGAAGCGGTTCGGGAGGCCTGGGCCCAAATCCGGGTGGCCCGCCAAGACAAACCCCTGCGCACCTCACCCGTGTACGAATGCTTCGTCACCATGATTCCGGTTCCCGTGAATCTCGCCGAACTCCAAGATGACCTGGAATTCCCGGTCGCTGTGCTCACCTGGCACCCCGACGGGTCCTTCGGCCCGCTGCGAAATTACACCCGGGTTTCGGGTTTGGTTTGGGAGAAAGCGACGGAGGCCGCCACGCGGGCTGCCCTTCAGCGCTGAATCACCGATCCTCGGGCATAGCCCCGACGCGCAGCCCGGAATGCCCGACGCATCTCCGGGCTGTGCATTTTCCAGCAACCCCGGCCCGCGCGCCGCACCTCGCGGATGACCTCACGCGGTTCTACGGGACGTGCTTCCAAGGTACGCATGGCCACCGCCTGGACCACGAGGTAGATTCCCTCAGGGTGTGTCTCCAGGAAAGACCAGTCGCTCCGTTCGATGCGGATGCGCCAATCGGGGGCCTCCGCAATCCAACGCAGTACCAGCGCATCGACGGCAGCCACGACATCGGTGCATTGGGCCGTCGGTCCACTGAGGCGCCAACGGATCGCGGATTCCACCCACGCCTGATCGGGCTTCAGATCCACCGGCCAGGGTGGCACCTCGTCACAGCGGCAGGTCTGAGCCAGTCCGTTCGCCCCGAAAACAAGGGACACAGCCAAGCAACCGGCCGCTGCCACCCGCCAATTCATGCGAGCCGACGGGTTTCGTCCTCAAACCGGATGCCCAACGCTTCCAACCGGGGCAACAGCAGCGCGTGGTAAACCGAGGCCATCGGCGGCTCCACCCCCACCCGCCCGAAACCGGGACCGGCGAGCATGATTTCAGCTGCCAGGGCAATGGGCAACCCCACCGTATCACTCATCGCCGTGAACTGGGCATCGCGCCCTTCCAAAACCAGCGAACTCAGGCGCTCCCATCGGCTCCCTTCCCAAGTGAATTCCACCCGGTGCCATTGCACCACCAAATCCCGGTCCCCTGGCTTTAGGCTCCAGCAAGACTCCAGTCGCCGTTGCAGAACCGCAGCCGGACTGCCCGCGAGCAGCTCAGGCCCCGAATGCGCATCGAACAGCCCCAGCGCATCCAGCAAGTCGAGCGCTTGGGGCGTAGCGCCCGTCCTTTGGGCCACCCGCTTCCGCAGGTCCTGCTCCCCCTCGTCTCCCGGTAGGAAGGTGCCGAGCCAGTCTGCCCACGATGTGCCTGCAGGCCAAACCAGGTTCACATCTTCTCTCACGCAACCCAGCTGCACCAAGACGTCCCATCCGGCACAAAAGCCCTCCCCGCGCAGGGTTCCCCGGATCAAGGTCGACACCCCCTCCAACCCATAAATCTCCCGGTAGGACAACGAATCCCGGTTCGGGTACCCCTCGTAGACCCGGCCTTGGACTTCGATCCGCCGGGGGCGCTGGAAAACCCGATGTGGCGGTACCAGGCGGGGCACCCCCCCTTCGAGGAAAGTCGCCGCCCCCCCCTGCCCCGCCTGAACCACGTTCCGAGGGTTCCAACTGAACTTGTAGTGCCAAGGGTTGTCATCGCAGTCCGGCGCCACCAACCCGCCGCAGTACGACTCAAACGACGAGATCACCCCACCCGCCGACTGAATCTCCTCAAACATCCGAACGGCACACAGATGGTCCAACCCCGGGTCCAATCCCATCTCATTCAATATCAGCACATCTGCCTCCTCCGCTGCCCGGTCCAGCTCCGCCATTTCCGGTGAGATGTAACTCGGCGTGATCATCGGCACCCCTGCTGCGATCGCTACCGCTGCCAACTCCGGGTGCAAACTGGCGGGCAGCATGGAAACCACCAAGTCCGATGCCGCAATCCGCGCATCGCGCCCTCGCACATCCGCCGGATCCATCTGAAAATACTCTCCACGTGGATGCCCTCCCACCTTGGCCGCAGCCACCGTCCCATCCAAATCCCCCACCAATACCTCCCACCCCCCGGATTCCGCGCGCTCGAGCAAGTGGGCAATCAAGGAAGAACTGGATTTGCCCGCACCCAGAACCAAAATCGTCTTTTTCAAAATGCTGTGCCTTCGTTCGAGACGCAAGTTAAACCCGGTTTGGCATCGTTTTTGCCTTTACCGAATAGGCCTTGCGTGATTTAACTTGCGCGCTCATTGAACCTTGCAACGTACACCATGACCCGCTTTTTGTTCGCATCCGCCCTCGTCGCCTGCCTCGGATGGACCCCGGCAGCCCTCGCACAAGCCGAAGTAGAAGTCTTTGCCGAAATGGGCGAACCCTTCACGTTGTATATCAACCAGGTGAAGCAAAATGAGGCACCCGCGCCACGGGTCCTGGCCACGGGTTTGGATGCCGGATTCTACCAATTCCGCATCGACTTCTCAGATCCCAGCTTGCCGGACCTCATCAAGAATTCCGTAGGTGTTGAACCCGCAGCCCGCACGTCTTTGATGGTCCGTTTGGGACGCAGTGGTGAGTATGTCCTGCGCATGCAGAATGTTGTTCCGCTGGGCGGTGGCCTCCTCGTCGCCCAGTCCGATGTGGACGATGTGGATGCGGGTTGGGGAATGGATGCCGCAGAACCTGCCTTCGACCGTTCTGTGGAATCCCAGGTGGTTGTGCAGCCTGTGCATTCCACCCAGACCGTTCAAACTTCCTCTTCCCTACCCCCGGGTGAATTCACCCAGGAAACGGTTTCCATGAATGTCTCCATGGCCTTGCCGGGGGTGAGCATGGGCTTCTCGACAGGTGTATCCACCTCCGTTACCACCACCTCCACCAGCACTTCCACGACGACCACCACCGCCAACCACGGCATGCAAACTGCACCGGCTGCGCAGTCCGTCGCTCCGGCAGCTCCTGCGCGACCTGCCCGTGCCGTGGCCATGTCTCCAGCCGACTTTCAGACCTACCTGAACGCCGTTGAGAACAAAGGCTTCGAAGAATCCAAGTTGTCGACCGCCCGTGCCCCCCTGTCCTCGGCCTTTCTGACCGCAGACCAAATCCGCCAAGTCATGACGCGTTTCGGATTCGAAGAGACCCGGGTCCAGTTTGCCACGCTGGCCCACCCCCGTTGCATCGACCCGGGCAATTACTATCAGGTTTACGAGGCTTTTCAATTCGAATCGAGCATCGAGGAACTGCAAGAAGCCCTTGGCCAATGAACCGCACCCAGACCCCTGCTTCGATGCGCTTGACCCCCTCCCTTGATCGAAAGGGGCATTCGCTTTCCTGGTTGGCCATCCTCGGCATCCTTGGGGCCATGTTCGCCGCCGGTTGCAACAGCCCCAACGCCCTCGCCAAGCGGGGTGCCAAGATGGAGGAGGCTGGCATGATGGACCAGGCTGCGAACTTTTACTACACCGCTTTGCAGAAGGACCGAAACCACATTCGGTCGCTCTCCGGCATGGAACGCACTGGACAGGCGGTGCTCATGGACCGACTGGAAGATTTTGATGCGGCCTTGCTGCAGAACAACCGGGCGGCTGCCGTGAAGGCCTTCGAAGGCGCTGAGGCCTACTTCAAGAAGGTGGAAGGCGTGGGGGTCCGTCTCAACTTCCCTGAGACCAAGCGGATGCAGTACGCACAGGTGAAAAACGCCCACATGGATGACCTGTACAACCAAGGTCTGAAATCGCTCGAGGCAGAGGATTACACCTCCGCCCAACGGGACTTCGATGAGATTGTTCGGCTGGACGCTTCCTACCGGGATGCGAAGCAATTGTCCGATCTTGCTTACTGCGAGCCTCGTTACCAGCGGGGCAAGAGCGCCCTGAACGAAAAGAAGTACCGCACCGCATACAACCGATTCCAGGAATGCGTCAACCGAAAGTCAGACTTCAAAGACGCCGCCGCACTCCGAACCCAAGCACTGACGGAAGGCACCTACACCATCGCCTTGGTTCCCTTCTCCAACGGCTCTGACCGCCCCAACATGGAGACGAAGGTTCGCTCCTACGTGCAACAAGAACTGACCCAATCCACGGACCCCTTCTTGAAAATTGTGGACCGGGACAACCAGGAGTTGATCTTGCGGGAACAGCGTTTGGCCTTGAGTGGTGCGCTCGACGACAGAACGGCTGTAGAAGTTGGCAACTTATTGGGCGCCAGGGCCTTGCTCAAAGGTACGGTGGTCGATTGTTCGGTCTCCGAGAGCCCACTCAAGTCTGAGGCCCGCCAGGGTTTTGAATCGTATCAGGTGGAGAAGGTAAACGCCGAGGGAAAGAAGTACTACGAGACGGCGTACCGCAGCGTGACGTACTATGAATACGCCCAGACCCGTCAGGTGAACCTGACGTTCAACCTGGTGCTGGTTTCACTCGAAACAGGCGCGACCCTGGCATCTGAGATGATCCAGCGCACCGAACAGGATGAGATTCGGTATGCCCGGTACAACGGAAACGCGAAAAACTTGTACCCCATGAACATCTCTGGAAATGTGGACCGTTCGGGACAGTCGCGGCTGCAGGCCCTGATCACCGCCCGCCAAGAGCTGACCGCCGAGTCGACGATGGTCAATGAGGCTGCGAAGAAAGCGGCCAGCGGCATCCGTTTGGCTGTGGAACAACAACTCCTGACCCTGGTTCCATGAGAACAGCCGCCCGTCACTTCCATTTTGCCTGCCGGTGCGGGTGGATGACTGTGGCGGTCGGTGCCCTGTGGCTGAGCGGTTGCGTGGCACAGAAGCCCGCTCCGCAACCGGAGCCCACCTGGGTGAAACAGCGGCCCATGTCGCCAGGGTACTACATCGGGGTGGCCTCGGCGTCCAAGCAGCAGTATCCGTTCGATGCGCTGGACATGGCGCAGAAGCGGGCACTTTCGGATTTGGCAGGCCAAATCTCCGTCCGCGTCGAGGCTTCTTCGGTGCTGGAAACGGCCCAGCGGAACGACCAGGTCAGCGAGCAGTTCTCCCAGCGCATCCGCAGTTCGAGCCAGGAGGATCTGGCGGGGTACGAACTGATGGGCACATATGAGACGAAGACGGATGCTTGGGCGTATTATCGGCTTTCCATCGCCGTATACGAGCGCATCCAGCAAGAACGAAAAGCGGCTGCGATGGGGGTGGCAGCGGGCTTCTACCAGAGTGCGCAAGAGGCTGTAGCGGCCCGGGATTTGGTGACGGCTTGCGATCGGTACCTGCGCGGGCTGGAGGCCCTCGCTCCGTATTGGGGCGAAGTAAACCGCTACCAGCCCGCTGGAGCGGCGACTTCGTTGGTGCTGGACCAAGCGTGTCTGCAAGGCATCACATCGGTCCTGGGGAATCTCCGGCTGGAACCCATGGACCGGGAACTGGAATTGAACTTCGGGGCCAAGTACCGCGGGGTGCTGGTGGTTCAGGCCCGGTACGAAGGCGGGGCCGTCCCCAACTTCCCGCTCACCTACCGATACAGCCGAGGCACCCTGCCCACCCGGCGCGAGGTGCGTACCAATGCAGACGGCATCGCCCAGCTCCCGGTCGATGGGTTCGAAGCAGGGGTTAGGCATGCGCAGGTGGTCATCGGCAGTCCTTGGAACGTCCTGCTCCCGGATGCCGCCACCCGGCCCTCCTGGGAGCTGGTGAAGGGCATTGTCACCCCCGAAGTCACCGTGCCTGTGCGGCTCATTCAGCCCGTCATCTGCATCCAGTCCCAGGAGTCCCAGTATGGCCGCCCCAGCTCTGGAAAGCGGCTCGCCGATGCGCTGGCCGCCGCCCTCACCGAGCGCGGCATGGTCCTGACCACCCAACCCGCCAAAGCAGATGCCGTGCTGTCCATCGAGGCCGACACGCGCCAATCGGGCAACGGCCAGGGCTTTTACACCGCCCTGCTCGACGCGGCCATCGTGGTGCGTGACGGCCACGGTGAACCCGTGCTGCAGCGCAACCTCGAACGCGTCAAAGGCGTCCAAACGAACTGGGACAATGCTGCAGAGGAAGCTTACCGCAAGGCCGCCCTAGAAGTTCGAGGCGCCTTCCTAGATGAATTGCTGCAAAAACTTTATCAGTGATTCCGGGATACCGGAACACTTTGGCACAGAATTGGATGATTGTTCCAACATACCTTATCATTGAGTCATGAAAACTCGTTCCCTCCTCACTTGGACCCTGGCGGGTACCACGCTGTTTGCCACCACCTTGGTGGGTTGCAAAGACAAAGAAGAAACGGCCGTCTCCACGCCAGAAACCCGCGGTGAAACCCGCGTGGTGGAGTATTGCTCCGGTGACCAGTACCTCTCCAACGGGGAATACTTCCGTGCATCTGCGACCGGCAGCAGCCCCCAGCGGGAAATCGCCAAGAAGATCGCCCGTCAGAATGCCGAGGCCACCCTCGCCCGAGCCATTGAGGTCACCGTGGAAATCGTCGCTGAGAACCAGGCCACCCAGCTCGGGTTCAACACCACAGAAGAGGCCACCAGCAAGTTCAATGAACTCAGCCGGTCGATCGTCAACAAGCAACTGAGTGGCGCCATCACCATCTGCCAAGAGTTGACCATGACCCCGGACAACAAATACATCTCCTACCTCGCCATCGAACTCAGCGGTCAGAAACTCGCCGATGCTTATGCGGAAGGCCTGAAGGCAGATGAGCGCATCCGGGCGGAGTACAACTACGAGCAGTTCAAGGAGACCTTTGAGCAGGTCATGGAGCAACAGCGCAACAAGCGGCCGTAATGGGCTGCCCGCCTGCGGGCGGAATCAGGTTCCCGGAGCCCGGGCCGCATCTTGTGGCCCGGGCTTCGTGCCTTCGGGCCCACCCCAGACCGGGGTCAAAGAGGGAACCGGCGGATGTTGCTTTCGGTAGACCGCCACAGAATCCAGCCAGTTCCGCAACATCCGGTCGCCCTCCGGCGTCAGCACGGATTCGGGGTGGAACTGAATGCCTACGATGGGCAACGTGCTGTGCCGGAGGGCCATGGGCAACCCCGATTCATTGCGGGCCGTGATGTGGAGCACGGCTGGCCAATCCTCTTCATCGACCACCCAGCTGTGGTAGTGACCGATCGGTGTCGGCCGGGACACGCCCGCAAACAGGCCCTCCTGCTCGAAGGTGGTCAGTGCCGTTTGTTGACCATGCAGCACCTCGGGCAGGTTGCGCAGCATCGCCCCGAAAGATTCCGCAATGGCCTGCATGCCGAGGCAGACCCCGAGGACCGGAATGCGTTGCGCTGCCGCCACCGTGATCAGGTTCATGAGCTGTCCCGCCTCGGCAGGCAACCCCGGACCCGGCGAGAGCACGATGCCATCGTACCCCGTCGTCGCCATCGGTTGGATGGCATCGTTGCGGTGCACATCCACCTGGGCCCCGGAACGGACCAGATAATGCTGCAGATTCCACGTGAAGGAATCGTAGTTGTCGAGCAGAAGGATGCGCATGGGATGGTGGATGCAAATTTGGCATATCGCCTGTGGCTTGCGTTCCATCGTTGAAAACTTAATCTCCGGACGGAAGCTCCGTGGAAATTCGTAGTTTTCGCCCATGTCGCAAACCGTTCAAACATCCCAAGCTGCTGCACCCGTGGCGGCTTACAGCCAGGCGGTCACCGCTGGAGATTTGCTCTTCGTGAGCGGACAGATTCCCATGGATCCCGCCACCGGCACCCTGGTCGGCGACAGCGTGGAGGCTGCTACCCGGCAGAGCCTCACGAACATCACCCGGATCTTAGAGGCCGCTGGGTCCCACCTCGGACAGGTGGTGAAAGCAACGGTGTTCCTCATCGATGCCGCCGACTATGGCGGGATGGACGCCACCTACCGGGAGATCATGCCCGAGCCCTTCCCCGCACGGGAAGCCGTTTTTGTGGCCGGATTGCCCCGGGGCGCTCGGGTCGAAATCTCGGTCATCGCCCACCTCAAGCGGGGCTGAACCCGCAGCAACCCATGTTTTTCAAGAAGATCCTGTACTACCTCAATCCGCTCAACCTGTTCAAACGGGAGGAAGGGGCCGAGGTGAACCTGCGCGTGATGCACGGCATCAACAAAATCAGCTTTCTGGTCTTCCTGCTGTGCTTGTTGGTGATGGCGATTCGTTGGGCGTCGCGCTGAGGCGCACGTGTCCGCCCCCGCGGGAGCGTGGACCCGACTTCGTGCTCAGAAGATGATGCGGCCATCCGAGCCGCGGGCTTCGATTTTCAAGTCGCGCAACATCGATGCCTTGATGTTGAGCCGGACCATGAAACTCTGACGGAAACCATTGGGAATCCATTGGAAGTTCAGCTCCCAGCAGTGGAGGTCCCAGTAGAGGTTGAGCTGAGAAGGGGTGAATTCCCGGGAGATGAGATCGTAGCCGGATTGAACATCCAGTTTCCAACGGTCCCAGAGGGTGACCCCTCCTCGGAACACCACCCCTTGGTCGATGATGGCCGTGTCCCGTTGGAAGGCGGGCAACCAGACCCGGTTGAGCTGGACCGTGTAGTCGAGCCGGGCGTTCCAGGGGAAGTCCGCATTGGGGGCCGATTGGAGGGGAAGCCCCCAGGCCGCGTTGAGCCGGGTGAGCCGAAGACCGCCTTCCGACAGCGGGATGAACCGGTCCACGCGGCGGCCCAAGGAGTCCCGTTGGTAAGCGCTTTGGGTTGCCGTCAGGTTCACAGAAACCCGATCGAAGAGCGTGGTGAAAGCCCGGGTTGTGACGTCGCTGAGGCGAACCGAATCCGCCAGCATGTTGTACTGGAACGACGTCACCAGGTTGTCGATGAGCTTCACCTTTCGCGGGGCGTCCCCGTCCGGGTCCTGCACCTTGGCTTCGAGGTTTTGGCTCAGCGAGAAGTTGATGGATCCGGCGGCCGCGATGTCTTGGGGCTGGAAACGATTGATTGAGAATGGGTTGAAGGCGATTTGGCCTTCGCCTGCCGCCAATTGCCTCGTCCGCAGCTGTTCCGGATTGTAGGCCAAACCAACCGAAGGGCTCAACACGTGCCGCACCGCGGTCACCCGCCGGTCCGGGCCCCGCTCGAAGGTTCCGTAAAACCGGGTCGAAGCATCCGCTGACACACGCCAGTCCCGCGTGGTTTGCCAAACCGACAACGTGTCCTGGTCCAGCCCCCAGACGCCGGGGCTCGTCTCCACCGCCTGGGCATCGATGGCCCGCAGGGTCCAGTACTCGTTGTAGCTGGCCTGCGGAGTGATGCTCACGAAGCCCAGCCGCAAGGCGGTGGAGGCGGTCAGGTTGTGCTTGATGCCGTGGCGCAGGATCATCTCGTCCCAGGCGCGGTTCTGGAGGACGCTGTCCGTGGCCGACAGGGTTTGCTCGAAGCGCGAGGATCCCGCCACAGCGAGTTCGCTCCAGAACTTGCGATGGCCGGGGCGCATCTGCAGGAGTTGGGCCAGGGACGTCCGGGCGAGGTTGAGGGTCAGCGACGGCAGGGTCACCTCCACCTGACCGGTGCGGGAGTTCTGGGAATGGCGGGCACTCGAAGCGAGCGAAATCGGTCGCCCCCGGAAGCTGCGCGACCACTGGATGCTCGACTGGAACGTGTTCGACAGGTATTCCTGCTGCGTGCTGCTGAGGTTGTTTTGGAAGTTGTTGGCGCTGCCGAAGTTCACCGACGCATTGAAGCGGCTCAGGGGGCGGGACTTGGCGTCCTGCGCGTGGTTCCAACGGACAAAAAACGTCCGGTCGATGGACAAGCTGCTGCTGCCCGTGTACCCGAGTCGCCGGTTCTGGAAGCTGAGCTGGACGTCCCCTGCGCCGCGGTACCGGACGTTGTAGCGCGTTTGGTTCCGAACTGCCCAGCTGCCCCCGGTGTAGATGTCCGCCAGCAACCGGGTGTCTGCGTAGTTGCCGATGGGCAGGTAGTAGCCCAAATCCTTCAGAAAGAACCCCAACTCCCGGCCATCCCCGTAGCCCGGCATGAGCAACCCGTGGCTGCGTTTCTCCGGCGCCGTGGGGAACCAGCCGAAGGGCAGGGCCAGCGGGGTGGGAATCTTGCGGAACTTGAGGTAGAACGGTCCGGTGACCACCTTGTCCCCCGGAATCATGATGGCCCGTTGGAGGTGGAAATGGAAGTGGGGATTGGGGGCATCGCAGGTGGTGAACTTGCCGTGGGCGACGTGGATGCGCTCATCTTCCTGTCGTTTTGCCACGCCGGCATGGAAGTACGCTTCGCCCTGCACGGTCACGGCCTGGGTGCTGATGCCCCTGCGGGTGCGCAGGTCGAAGCAGAGGGATTCCTGCTCGAACTTCATGTCGCCCTGCTGGAGAACGGGGCGACCGACCCATGCTCCGGTGGAATCCCTTCGGCCCCAGGCACAGGCCTTGTCCTCGGCACGGTAGAACACGATGTGGTCCGCCTCGAGCCGGATGTCGTCCATGGCGACCCACGCCGCGCCGTAGAGCCGGACGAGCCCGCTGTCCGCGCGCATCAGGGTGCTGTCCCGCGCTCCCCAGGTGACGGGAGCCGGGAGGGCGCGCGGACGGAGCCCGGGACCGGCTGGTGGAGAAGATGTGGAATCGGTTTGGCCTACAACCTGCCCGCAAAACCCCACGCTTATCCACAGCGCAATCCTCAAAATCCGCAGGCGGCATACCGGCGACCCGCTCGGCAACGTTCTAAATTTGAACAAGGGCATGAATCAACGTTCAAAACTAACCAATCGCGCGGTGCTTTGGGGCCTGTTCCTCGCCGTAGGTCTCTTCGCCGCGTTCACCCCGGCCCCTCCGGCCATGGTGGTGGTCATCGACGCGGGGCACGGCGGGGAGGATCCGGGCAACCTGGGCACCGGCCGCTACAAGGTGACTGAGAAGCACGTCACGCTCGATGTGGCCACGCGGCTCAAGAAGCTCATCCAGGAACGGCATCCAGAGGTGAAAATTGTGATGACCCGCACGGGGGATACGTTTCCGACGTTGAAGGACCGGGTGCGGATCGCCAACGAGAGCCGGGCGGACTTGTTCATCAGCGTGCACTGCGATGCGTTCACGAAACCCACGGCGGTGGGGTCCTCCACTTTTGTGATGGGGATGCACAAGAGCGAAGAGAGCATGCGGGTCGCCATGCAGGAGAACGCAGCCATCTTCCGTGAGAAGGACTACGAGAACCGGTACGACGGCTTCGACCCGAAGGATCCAGACACGTACATCGCGCTTTCGCTTCGGGAATCGGTTTTCCTGAACCAGAGCTTGGAGTTTGGTGCCCTGGTCCAGTCCCAGTTTCGGGACCGGGTGGGCCGGGTAGACCGCGGGGTGCGGCAGGCGGGGTACTATGTCATCTCGTTCACCAACATGCCCAGCACCCTCATCGAACTGGGGTTCTTGACGAATTCTGCCGAAGAGGATTTTCTGGTGTCTGAGCAGGGCAAAGAGTACATGTCCTCCGCCATCTACCGAGCCTTCAAGTCCTACAAAGACAAGTACCACGGGAACGGGGGCGGTCCTGTTCGCGGCGAGCCCGCACCGCGTGTGCCTGCGCCTGAGAAAAGAGCCGAAGCTGTTTACCGGGTTCAAATCCTCGCCTCCGCCACACGAATTCCCAGTACGGACCCCCGGTTTGCCGGTCAGACCGAGGTTGTAGAGTATCTTCGCGACGGACTCTACAAATACGCGGTCGGAGCTGCAACTACTCCGGAGGCTGCTGAGAAGCTCAAAAAATCGCTGCGCGAAAACGGGTTTCCGGGTGCTTTCGTGGTAGCTTTCCAAGGGGATGTTCCTGTCCCCATGGAGGCAAAAGGAAAGACCGGAAACTGATTCAAGTGGCGCGCATTTCGAAGGAATTCAAGCTCGGTGTAACGGTGGTGGTGGGCGTCGTCCTGCTCATCGTCGGCGTGAATTACCTGCGGGGGTTCAACCCCTTCAAAAAGGCGCAACGTTACTACGCCGTCTACGAAAAAATCGATGGTCTCTCAGTCTCCAATCCGGTCTTGGTCAATGGGTTCAAGGTCGGACAGGTCTCTTCTGTGCAGTTCTCCGAACGTGGTGATGGCTCCTTGATTGTCGCCTTCGACCTGCAGGAAATGGCCTTGAAACTCCCCGCGGACTCCAAGGCGAAGATCATCTCAAGCGACCTCTTTGGCACCAAAGCCATCGATTTGATCGCCGGACAGTCGGCGGATTTGGCCTCGCCGGGGGACACGCTGCTGAGTGACATCGAGGTGGGCATTGCGGAGGCGGTGCGCATCGAGTTGCTGCCCCTGAAGAACAAAACGTCAGAACTCATCGATGGCGTGGATGACATCCTCGAGAACCTCAAGGCGGTTTTTGAGTCCGATGCCACGACGCAGCTTCCGGCCGCATTTGAGAGCCTTCAACGCACGGTGCGCACCTTGGAGCACACCAGCACCCAATTGGATGGAATGGTCACTGAAAACCGTGGCAACTTGCGGAGCATGTTGAGCCATGCAGACCAAATCGCTGCCAACCTGCGCAACCACAACGAAGCCCTGGCGAATGTGATTCAGAACTTCTCCCAGATTTCCGACACCCTGGCCGCAATTCAGTTCGCAGCGACGATGGCAAAGGCAGACAAGACCTTGGGGGAATTTGCAGCCATCACCGAGAAAATCAACCGGGGTGAGGGCTCGCTGGGGGCGTTGATCCAATCGGATTCCCTCCACAATGGGCTGCTCCAAACCAACCGCGAGCTTCAGTTGTTGCTCAACGACTTGTACCTGAATCCATGGCGCTATGTGAAGGTCTCGGTGTTTTCAAAAAAGGACGAGAAGAAGTTGTCACAGAAAGAAATGGAAAGGTTGCGGGGCCTCATCGATGAGCAGCTGGAGGAACGTGGTGGCGCATCGGGCTCTGCTCCTACCCCTGATGTCCCATGACGATGATTTATTCCCAGCTCATTTTCTTGGTGTGTCTGTCGGCTGCCGGGGTGCTGTTCACCCGGCGCATGCTGTACATCCGCCGGAACATCCTCAGCGGTCGACCTGCGGACTTCTCGGATGCGCCGAAGGAGCGTTGGCGTACGATGGCCCGCGTGGCCTTGGGCCAGTCAAAGATGGTGACCCGCCCGTTCGCGGGGGTCTTGCACCTCTTGATCTATGCTGGCTTCGTCATCATCAACATCGAACTCCTCGAAATCGTCCTGGACGGGTTGCTGGGAACCCACCGGCTGTTCGCCGGGTACCTGGGCGGGGCGTACAATTTCCTCATCGGGACGTTTGAATGGCTCGCTGCCGGGGTTTTGGTGGCCTGCGTTGCCTTCCTGGTGCGTCGTCATGGTGGGGCGATTGCCCGGTTCCGGGCGGGGGAACTCGCCGGCTGGCCTTCCCGGGACGCCAACATCATCCTCGTGGCGGAAATCCTGCTCATGTTCGCCTTCCTGAGCATGAACGCTGCGGATGCCCTGCTCCAGTCGCGGGAAGTGGCGCATTACCCTGAAGCCGGTGCATTTCCGGTGAGCCAGGCCCTGCAGCCACTCTACGAGGGCCTGTCGACCGGGGCGCTGGTGGCCTTGGAGCGTGGCATGTGGTGGTTCCACATCCTCGGCATCCTCGCCTTCCTGGTGTACGTGCCCCACTCGAAGCACCTGCACATCTTGCTCGCCTTCCCCAACACCTATTACTCCCGGTTGCAGGCTTCAGGCCAAATGGACAACATGCCCACCATCCAAAGCGAGGTGCAGGCCATGCTCGACCCGTCCGCAGCTCCCCCCGCGCCGAGCACCGATGCGCCCGCTCGGTTCGGGGTTCAAGACGTCACCGACCTCACGTGGAAGCAACTGTTGGAGGCTTACACCTGCACAGAGTGTGGGAGGTGCTCGTCGGTTTGTCCTGCCCACCTCACGGGCAAGAAACTGAGCCCCCGGAAAATCATGATGGATACCCGGGACCGGCTGGAAGAACGGGCCGCCACACCGGATGTGCCCCGAACCCTCCTCGGCGACTTCATCTCGGAGGAAGAGCTCTGGGCCTGCACGTCCTGTCAAGCCTGTGTCGACGCCTGCCCGGTGAACATTTCGCCCATGGGCATCATCCTGGACATGCGCCGCAACCTCATCATGGAGGAGAGCCGTTCGCCCGATTCCATCACTTCGATGTTCAACAACCTCGAGAACAATGGCGCGCCCTGGGCCTTCCCCGCCGCCAGCCGAGGGGATTGGACCCAAAACGTTTGACCTGCCCCCATGCCGTCTACATCGCCCATCTCCATTCCGACCATGGCCCAGATGTTGGCCCAGGGCCAGCGCCCTGAAGTATTGTTCTGGGTCGGGTGTGCCGGCAGTTTCGATGACCGGGCACAGCGGATCACCAAGGCCATTGCCCGCATCCTCCATGCCAGCGGCACCTCCTTTGCGGTTTTAGGCGGGGAGGAATCCTGCACCGGAGACCCTGCCCGCCGGGCTGGGAATGAATTCCTGTTCCAGATGCAGGCCGCCCAAAACATCGCGGTACTCAATGGTTACGGCGTCCAACGCATCGTCACGGGATGCCCCCATTGTTTCAACACCCTCAAGAACGAGTACCCAGAACTGGGCGGAACCTATGAGGTCCAGCACCACACGCAGTTCATCCGGGACCTCATCGAGTCCGGCAAGCTGCGCATCGCCGATGGCCAATCGTTCCGGGGTCGCCGCATCACGTTCCACGACCCCTGCTACCTCGGCCGCGGCAACGGCGAATACCTTGCGCCCCGCGAAGCCATCCAGCAACTGGACGCCGAACTGCTCGAAATGCGCCGCTCCAAGCGCAACGGTCTCTGCTGTGGCGCGGGTGGTGCCCAGATGTTCAAGGAAGCAGAACCTGGCAAGCAGGAAGTAAACCACGCCCGCACGGAGGACGCCTTGGCCACCCACCCCGAGGTCATCGCCACGGGCTGCCCCTTCTGCAACACCATGATGACCGATGGGGTCAAGTGGGCCCAACAAGAAAAGAACGTTGTCGTCAAAGACATCGCAGAACTCATTGCAGAGGCGGCGGACCTCATTTAACGCAGAACCCGAATCACCATGTTGCTTGCAGGAAAAGTAGCCATCATCACCGGCGCCTCCCGGGGCATCGGCAAGGCCATTGCCACCCATTTCGTCGCCCAAGGCGCGACCGTCGCCTTCACTTACCACAGTTCGGAGGAAAAGGCAAGGGCTTTGGAAGCGGAGTTGACTGCAACCGGCGGAACCGCGCGGGGCTTCCGCTCCGATGCCGCCCAAGTCGCCGAAGCAGAATCCCTCGTGGAACAGGTCCTCGCCGCCTTCGGCCGGGTGGACATCGTCGTAAACAACGCGGGCATCACCGACGACACCCTGCTCATGCGGATGTCCGAGGACCAGTGGGACCGCGTGCTCGAGGTGAACCTGAAGTCCGTCTTTGCCTTGACCAAGGCCGTCCTGAAGCCGATGCTCAAGGCCCGGTCCGGGAGCATCATCAACGTCAGTTCCGTGGTCGGCGTTCAAGGCAATGCAGGCCAAACCAACTACGCAGCTTCCAAGGCCGGCATCCTCGGGTTCACCAAATCGGTCGCCTTGGAACTGGGGTCCCGCAACATCCGGTGCAACGCCATCGCCCCAGGATTCATCGAAACCGAAATGACGGCGGCACTCGATCCTGCCACGGTACAAGGCTGGCGTGACGCCATTCCCCTCAAGCGAGGAGGCACCCCGGATGACGTCGCCCAACTCTGTGTCTTCCTGGGCAGCGACATGAGCAGCTACATCACAGGCCAAACCATCCGCATCGACGGCGGCATGATCACGGCCTGACGTCTTCATCTCCCCTTTTCTTCCCTGCCATGGCATTTCCACCCCCTTCGAGTCCGCTGGCATCTGGGGCCATGGTCTTGTCGGTACTTCCTTCGGATTGGGTGGTGCGCGCCTCGATTGGGCAGGTGTTGGCGGTGGCCGTGGTCGCGGTGGCCATCGCGGGCATCCTGTACTACCGTGCTTTGCGCAGTGCATCGGGGTTGAACGGGTTGAGCCAACCGGGGGCTTGGGGGCTGTTTGCAGCGCGTTTGCTGGTCGCGGGTTGGATCGCATTCCTGTTGCTGGAACCGTTGATTCAATGGACCGATGTTGATGAGGAGCGGCCGCAAGGCATCCTTTTGGTCGACACGAGTGCTTCGGTGGCGCTGCATGCCGACTCGGCCGCACGCACTGCCGCGCTTCGGGCTTGGACCGTGGAGGCAGCTCAGGCCATGGCGGACCGGGGTTGGGAACCTGCGGTCTTGGGGTTTGACGGGGACTTGCGCCCCCTCGCCTTGGAGGACACCGCGGGTTGGCACTGGCAGGGCGAGCGAACGGACATCGCGGGGGCCTTGCAAGGGCTGTCGGAGCTGTACGAAAACCGCAATGTGGCGGGGGTGATTTGGTTGAGCGATGGACTGTCAAACCGCGGGGCGGATCCGGAGTTTGGGGGACAGCGGCTTCCGGTCCGTCACTTTGCGGTGGGACTGGGAGACACCACAGACCGGCCGGACCGCTGGATCGAGCGGGTCCAGCACAACCGCATCGCCTTCCAAGGGAATTTGTTCCCCATCGAGGCCACGGTGGGGAGCCGGGATGCGCGGTTCCAGCCGGGGGAGGCGATTGCGGTCGAACTTTGGCAGGAGGGTACGCTGGTCGGAACGCAGTCGTGGACGCCCCGGTCCCGGGAGGATGTGGGGCGCCTGCGTTGGATGGTGGCCGCGGACGAACCCGGCACGCGGGCCTTTGAGGTCCGATGTGCCGTGGGTTCCCGGGAGCGCATCACGCGGAACAACGTGGCCAGTTTTTATGTGGACGTGTTGGACCGGCGGCGCCGGGTGCTGCTGTGCGCCAGCGCCCCCCACCCCGATTTGGGGGCGGTCATCCGGGCGTTGGACGGGTCGACGCGGTATGATTTGGCCGTCCGATATGCCGGCG
>CAYONT010000042.1:0-4763 GCA_964405405.1 uncultured Comamonadaceae bacterium
GGGGGGGTCGGAGGGGTCGGTGGGGTCGGTGGGGGTCGGGGTCCTGGAGAAGGAACTCCTCGCGGCGACGGGTTGCAGTCGGGCCATTCTGCGCACCTTGGTCGACCGCGGCCTGTTCCGGACCGAGGAGCGGTTGAAGGACCGCTGGGCCGCGGGGGCGGAGCGCCTGCCGGCGTCGTGGAAGCCGGCCCCCCTTCCCCAGTTGAGCCCGGCCCAGGTCGACGCCCTGCAAGCCCTGCGGGCCGCCGCGCCAGGCCCCGCTTTGCTCCACGGGGTTACCGGGTCTGGCAAGACCGAAGTGTTCATCCATCTGATGGCCGATGCCTTGGAGCGCGGCGGCCAGGTGCTCCTCTTGGTTCCCGAAATCGCCTTGACGACCCAGTTGATCGGGCGATTGGGCTTGTACTTTGCACCGTATTTGGCCGTTTACCATAGCCGGTTCAACACCCGGGAACGGACCGAGACCTACCTCGATGTGTTGCGCGGGGGAAGCCAAGGGAGCACGAGGGGGCGGTTGGTCGTGGGCCCGCGCTCTGCGGTGTTGCTGCCTTTGGCGGATTTGGCCTTGGTGATCGTGGACGAGGAGCACGAGCCGAGTTACAAGCAACAGGATCCAGCGCCGCGTTACCAGGCGCGGGATGTGGCGGTCTGGCTCGCCCGGCAGCAGGATGCGCCCGTGGTCCTCGCCTCGGCCACCCCGTCGCTGGAATCCGAGTGGAATGTGCAGCAGGGCCGCTTTCAACGGGTTTCCTTGTTGGAGCGGTTCGGGGGAGCCCGGTTGCCGACCATCGAGACGGTGGACCTTCGACAGGCCATGCGGGAACGGTCCATGCAGGGCCACTTGACCCTTCCCTTGCAGCGGGCCATGGAAGCCACACTCGCCCAGGGCAAGCAGGTGATGCTTTTTCAAAACCGGCGGGGTTATGCGCCCATGTGGCTCTGCGGGACCTGCGGATGGGTGCCCGAATGTCCCCGTTGCGATGTGGCGCTCACGCACCACAAGGTCCGGGGCCAGCTCAATTGTCACCACTGCGGTTATCAGTTGGTTCCCCCACCGCCAGCCTGCGCACGTTGTGGGGCGGACGCCATGCGGAGCCAGGGTTTGGGCACGCAGCGTTTGGAGGAAGAAGTTGCGGAGCGGTTTCCCGATGCGCGGGTGGCCCGCATGGACCTGGACTCGACCCGCAGCCGGGAGGCCCATGGTCGACTCGTTGCCGACTTTGCCCGTCAGGCGTATGACATCTTGGTGGGCACGCAAATGATCACCAAGGGCCTTGATTTTGCCCACGTGGGGTTGGTTGGGGTCCTCGGTGCGGACCGTTTGCTCAACTTCCCGGACTTCCGGTCCTTTGAAAGGGCCTATGCCATGCTCACCCAGGTCGCGGGCCGCGCGGGTAGGAGGGGGGATCCCGGCGCTTCAGGACGGGTCCTCCTCCAAACGTTTGCCCCTGATCACTGGGTTTTGGGCTTTGTCCAGCGACAAGACCATGCAGGATTCGTGAATCGGGAAATGGCAGATCGGGAAAGCCACCACATGCCGCCTTTCAGTCGAATGATTCGACTCACCCTTCGTTACATCGATGCTGAGCTGGTGCAAGAAGCGGCCCATGCCTTGGCCCACCGGCTGCGCCAGCGATTTGGAGAACGGGTTCTTGGGCCCGAAACGCCTGCCATCGCCCGGGTGAATGACCTGCATCACCAAGTCGTGTTGTTGAACTTTGAGCGCAGTCTTTCGCCCACCCGCTACAAACCCCTGTTGCTCGAGGATGTTCGGGCCCTGGGTCAGGATGCCCGCTGGAAGCGCGTGCGGGTCATTGTGGATGTAGATCCTTACTGAAGCAGGCTCCGATGCACCGAGCCGTCCGGTGCTTGAACCCAACCCACCCAACCCCAAGTCGGCTGTGCTGCAGGCAGCATCAAGTGGCTGCGGTCCATGCAAACCGCGCCAGCAGGCAAGGACCATTCGGTTGTGGCCACGCACCTCCCGTCCAGTGCATAGGCCCGGAAAGTCCAAGTTCCCGGCATCGGACCCTCCAAGGTCAAGCCGTTTCCCGTCCAGCGGACCGTGGTGGGCCCGGGCGTTGGGGCCGTTCCGATGGCGTTGGTCTCCGGTGCGAAGCCATGCCAGGTAACCACATCGTTTCCTGAATTGGCCACCCCCAAGGTATCCAAGGCCCAGGCATAAGATATGTCCGCGGGTGAGGCGAGCCCAGTGGAAACCACCGTTTCTTGCTGGCTGAAATCGTTGGAGAAGCGGGTGATGCGCGCCGGGGACCAGGAGGACACATAAAAGTTGCCCTCCAAGTCGATGTCGATGCCATCGAGGTTGCCCAAGCCCGAACCATCGACCAAGGTGGTCACGGCCCCCGTCTCCAAATCCACCCCGAAGATGTCTGCATTGGACCCCCAAGAAACGACCACGGCCCGACCGGCCGCAGGTTCGACCACCACCCCATTGGGCGACCCGGGCAAGGTGGCCAACAGGGTCGCCACCATGGCCCCAGGATCCGAGACGTCGATGTGGTGGATGCGCCCGTTGCCGAAGTCGCTGACCACCACCCCGCCGGTCATGCTGCCCATTCCGTTCAGGAAGTTCGCCCCGGGGATGACCAACGATCCCAGCAAGGTTCCACCGTTGAGTTCATAGGCCCGCACCACATTGTTCCCGATGGCGACCAACATTCCATCTACTACTTCCATCCCATGGGAGGCCTGGGCGGAACCGAGGTAGGTGTAGGCGCCGCCAGGTCCATCGGTCGACAAGAGGGAACTCCCGTTGGAAACCAGCCAGCGGTCCCCCAAAGGATCGTATTCGACGGCTTCGATGGCGGTCGGGGTTTGGGCAGCGAGGCAGCACGGAAGGAGGCCCAGGGCCAGAGAGAAGGAACGGAGGTTCATGCCCGCAAGGTACGGGCAGGCCAAACTTAAAAATTCACCTGTGCCTGCAACCGAAGCAATGACCCCCGCTGTCGGTTGTCCTGCAGCAAAAAGTCCTCGTAACGACGGTCTGAAATGACATACATGGCCACCCATTCGAGGTTCTTTCCATGTTGCCACTCCACCCCCAATTCCCATTCCTCAACGGCGTAACTGCGGGCATCCCGTTCGTGCTTCTTTCCGCCATCGTACCATTGGTATCGAACAAAGGGAAGCCATTCCTGTTTGCCCCAACGGTGCCGGGACATCAGTTGGACGTATCCGCCACGCAGGGTCTGTACCTCAATGGAGTCCGTCGCTTTGTTGAATTCGGGACCCTGGCCTGCATTGAATTCGGCTTGCAGACCGAAGGGTTGAGGATACCAAGTCAATGATGCAGCCCATCTTCGGTCCAGGTAGGAAAGGTCATCCCGCACCCCGACACCCGGCGAAATGGATCCCGGGGAAAGGACGTATTGTCCAGTGTAGCCTTGGATGCCCGTTTCAATGACCTGGTCGCCCCATTGCCAGGGATAGCTGAGGCGCGCAACGGCATGGGGGCTTTTGTTTCGCTCGGGTTGGTTGGCGGTTTGGCCATTGTACAACCCAAGTGCAAACACCCCGTAATCGCCGCTCCCTTTGCGCCCCGAGCGGATGAGATCACTGAACAAAGCGCGAATCTCAGCCGGTGCCCAATAGAAGAAGACCCCCAGATCGCGTTCATTCGCAACGGCACTGTTCAGGGCATCGTTGCGGTCCAGGGGAATCCGGTTTTGACTGGATTGCATGTTTTCAAACCCGAAGGGGACCTTGCTCTGTCCGATGCGAAAGCGCATCGAGCGGTCCTCGTTGAGCGCGACGTCGAAGTAAGCATCCCTCAGTTGAGCAAAGTGCAGCCGGTCACCGGAAGCCGAACTTGCCCAATCGGGCTGCACGTAGAAATAAATCCGCGGGGCAATTTGACCAAAGAAAATGATGCGTGCCCTTCGAATGAAGAAACCGCCATCGCCTCCCCAGGATCGGTCGCATTGTTCGCATCCCAGATTGGGGTTGGTTTCCCATAGACGGTTGTAGCGTACTTGAGCATAGCCCCGAATGGAGACCAAGTCGAACCAAGAAGCAGGGGGCTGGGAGGTCTGGGCTTTCGCGTCGAGCGCAAGCAACAACAGGCAAGCCCACCCCAAATGAGGCCGGAGGAATGCAAACATCGGCAAGTTTTGACCCGGTAAACTTAACCCCGATCGCCGAAAAGGGCACTGCCCACCCGGATGAGGGTGGAACCTTCCTCCACGGCGAGCTCCCAGTCCCCGCTCATGCCCATGGAGAGGGTGTCCCAGCCGGCATGGGGTTGGAGGTCGGTGAAGAGGGTGCGCAGGAGCCGGAACTCGCGCCGAATTTGGGTGCGGTCGTCCGTGAAGGTGGCCATGCCCATGAGGCCCCGGACGTGGACGCCGGGGTACCGCTCGGCCGCGCCGTCGCCCCAGAACCGGCGCAGCGCGTCGGGCTCCCAGCCGAACTTCTCTGCTTCCTGGGCGATGTGGACCTGGAGGAGGACCGAGGTCGGTGTGCCCCGTTCGAGCGCGCGCCGGTTCACCTCCGCCAGCACCTTTTCGGTGTCCACCCCGTGGATGAGGTGGGACCAAGGCAGCAGCGCCTTCACCTTGTTCGTCTGGAGGTGGCCGATGTGGTGCAGGCGGGCGTCTTCCGGCAACTGCGGCGCTTTGTCGAGCAACTCTTGCACCCGGTTTTCGCCGAAGTCCCGCTGGCCTGCCGCATACGCCGCGCGCAAGTCTTCGATGGGCCGGGTTTTGCTTACCGCCACCAGCGTGACCCCAGCAGGCAACCGT
>CAYONT010000042.1:4863-16933 GCA_964405405.1 uncultured Comamonadaceae bacterium
CCCCGCGCTCGGTTCCGGGCTCAGCCCCGCGCTCGGTTCCGGGCTCAGCCATGGAGGTGGAGGAACATCCCGCTCCGGAGTTTGGGTTCGATCCAGGTGCTCTTGGGCGGAAACGTGCCGTGGGCATCTGCGATGGCTTTGATTTGGCCTGTAGGCACGGGATGCAGTTCGAAGAACGTCCAATCCGGCTCCGCTTGCGCGTGCTTGCCCAATGACGCCCGGTCTTCGGTACCCGCCAGGTACCGCATCCGCTGGTCGTTGCGGGTGTCCGCCACCCCGAAAACATCGGCGAGGACCGCCGTTTCCAGCCACGCCGCATCCACCCGTTGCTCATCCCGCCCTTGGAGCCGAATGCGCCAGCGGCCCGTGGCATGCAACACACCGATTTCTCCGAAGGCCAAATCCTCCTCCCCCAAGGGCCCCACCTCCGCCACATCATCCCGGGCGGCCAAACGCTCCAGCCATTCCGACGGCGACAAACTGCCCCCCGCCACCGCCCGGTGGTAGGCCCGCACCACCAGTTCCTCCTCGGGAATGATGTATGCCAGCAGCCCGTCGGCCTCCGCTACCTGCAGGGTGGACGCCACCCGGTGGTGACCGTCTGCGAGGTACAAGGCCGGCAACTCCGCGAGCCCCTCAGCGAAGGCCTCCGAAGTACGGGGTCCGCAAAGCCAAACCGTATGCCGCACGCGGTCCGCTGTGGTGAAGTCCCAATCCGGGCGCTGCGCCTCGATGACCCGCAACCCCGCATCCAACGCCGCGTTGGGCGCCGCGCCCGCAGGTCGGGCCACCAGGACCGGTTCCGCCTGGCATCCGACGACCGACAGGTACCGTGCAAAAACGGCCTCCCGCGCCTCCAAGGTCTTCTCATGCAACCGCAGCATGCCATCCTCCACCGCCTGCCGGTCGAGCAGGACCACCCAACCCGTGCAACGATACGATTCCGTTTCTTGCCGGTACACCGCCACCCCCGGTTGCCCCGCTGCGACAATCCAGCCCCGGTCCATGAAGCTCCCCAGCGCTTTCCGCACCGACTGCGGCTCCACCGACCCCACCGCTCCCTCCGGATGAATCACGTGCAGGTACGAAAACGGGTTGCGCTGGAGCTTGTCCTCCAGTTCCTCCGGGGAATACGTCAGGTACGACCGCGAGGCCACCAAATGAACCTTGTCCGCAGCCGGGTGGAGCAACCGAAAAGACCGGACCCGTGCCATCAACTGCGTGCGGCGAATCCCGCGATGATCTCGGCCAATTCCTCCCCAATCCGGTCCTGGGCTTCCCGCGTGGCCGCCCCCGTGTGCGGCGTCAGGGAGACGCGCGGGTGCGCCAACAAATCCGCTCGGGGCGTGGGCTCGTTCGCAAAGACATCCAGTCCCGCCGCCCGGACCTTGCCCGCGTCGAGCGCGGCCAGCAGCGCATCCTCGTCCACCACCCCGCCGCGGGCCGCGTTCACCAGCAGCACCCCGTCCCGCATCTGCGCGAACTCGGCCGCCCCCAGCACCGGTGCCCCCGACGACTGCGCCGGAACATGCAACGACAGCGCATCCGCACGACCCAACGCCTCCGCCAACGTCACCACCGGCACCTGCACCGGCACCCGATGGCCCCCCACCGTGCACACCACCTCCACGTGGCTCCCCGAGTTCCCCCGGCCCGAGTCCACCGCCAGCACCTCCATCCCGCAGCCCAGGGCATAGCGGGCCAGCGCCTGACCGATGCGTCCAAATCCCACCACCGCCAGCGTCTTTCCGGCCAGCTCCGTCCCCGCGCCGTACGCCTTCTTGAGCGCGTTGAACTGAGCCGCCTCATGTGCCCCGGGCATCTTGCGGTTGCTGTCGTGCAGGAAGCGCGCCATCCCGAACAGATGCCCCATCACCAGTTCCGCCACGCTTTGCGAACTCGCGGCTGGCGTATTGAAAACTTCGATGCCTTGCGACCGGGCAAACGCCACATCGATGTTGTCCGTGCCCACGCCCCCCCGTCCGATGTAGCGAAGGCCCGGACACGCAGCGATGAGCGGCTCCCGCACCTGGGTTGCGCTGCGAACCAGCAGGCATTCCACCCCGTTTTCTTGGATGAACGAGGCCAAACCAGCCGCAGCAACGGCTTCGGTCCACACGGTATGCCCAGCAGACTGCAGGGCTTTCAACCCCGCGGGGCTGATTCCGTCGTTGGCGAGAATGTTCATGTGCCTACAATTAGAAGGTGGCCATTACGTTCACCAGGGCCTGGACGGATTCCAAAGGCAATGCGTTGTACATCGAAGCCCGGTACCCGCCCACAGAGCGGTGTCCTGCAATGCCACTGATGCCCGCCTCCTTCCATGCGGCGTCAAAGGCCGCAGCATCCTCGGGCTGGGCGAGGGTGAAGGTGGCGTTCATCCACGACCGATCCTCGGGAACGGCGTGGCCCACGAAGCGCGGGTTGCGGTCGATTTCGCCGTACAGCAACTGGGCCTTCGCCCGGTTGCGTGCCTCCATCGCCGGCACACCGCCTTCTGCCTTCATCCACCGAAGCATGAGCAGGGTGGTGTACACGGCAAACACCGGTGGGGTGTTGAGCATGCTGTCCTTGTCGATGTGCTGGGCCAGGTCCAGGTAGGTCGGCAGCTTGCGGCCGGTCTTGCCCAGGGCTTCCCGGTCCACGATGTACACCACGGTGCCCGCTGGCCCCATGTTCTTCTGGGCCCCGGCATAGATGCAGAGGTAGGGCGAGGCGTCGAAGGGCCGGGAGAAGATGTCCGAACTCATGTCCCCAATCAACGGAACCGAGGCCGTGGGGTAGGGGTGGTACTGGGTGCCGAAAATCGTGTTGTTCGTCGTCACGTGGAGGTACGCGGCATCCGCGGGCACTTCAAACCCCTTGGGAATGTGGTTGTGGTTGGAAGCTGCGGAGGAAGCCACCACGTCCACCTGTCCCACCATCCGGGCCTCCTTGATCGCTCCAGCCGCCCAAGTTCCGGTGTCCACATAGGCAGCACGACCGCCCTCGGGCAAGAAGTTCATCGCCACCGTCAAGAATCCCAGGGTCGCCCCCCCTTGCAGGAACAGGACCTCGAAGCGGTCGGGCAACCCCAACAACTCCTTCACCAAGGCCCGGGATTCGTCCATGACCGCCTCGAACGCCTTGCCGCGGTGGGACACTTCGATGAGGGAGAGCCCCGATCCATTCCAGTCGAGGACGGCTGCAGCGGCTTGCTCCAGGACCTCCTGGGGGAGGATGCAGGGGCCTGCGGAAAAATTGTGGACTTGCATGTTGCAAATTTGGGCCAAATCCCCCCCCATCCCAAGGCCGGGTCTGCCTTAATGCAACCGATTCCAGGGGCGCCAGTCGGGACGCAGTTTCCAGGCGAGGGCGATGGGGGCGGCGGCCACGAGGAGGCCGGCGGTGGGCCGGAGCCAGAGGCCGGCGGCGGTGGGGGCATCGGGCAGGAAGGGGGTCACCACAGCCCAGCCCGCCGCCACGGCGAGTCCCAGCGCCAGGCCGGCCCCGGATTCCTGCACCCAGGCCCCCGCCGGGATGCCCAAGAGGCGCCCCGTGATTCCCGCCATGGCCAGGAATTGCAACCCCGACAACCCCATCACCACCCAGGCCACCCCGGCGGTTCCGGCGCCCACCGCCATCGCGCCGGCCGCCCCGGCCGCCACCAGGACCAGGTATCCCAGCTTGACCCAGACTGCGGCCATGAGGTGGTCCGTCGCCCGCACCACGGCGTCCCCGAGTTTCACCAAGGAGCGGAAAGCCAACCCCGCGAACAAGATGCGCGCCAACGCCACCGCCGGTTCGTACTGCGGCCCGAGGAACAGCAGCGTCGCCTCCCGGGCATAACAAACCAGCCCCACCGTCGCCGGAATCACCACCAGCGACAGCAGTCCATGCGCCCGCAGCACCGTGCGCCGCAGCACCTCCCGTTGCGTTTGCAGCTGGGCCAAACCCGAAAACAAAACCGTATCGCTCAACTTGCCCAGCACCGTCACCGGCAGGTTGAGCAAGTACACCGCCCGGTCATAGTAGCCCGTCTGCGCCCAGCCCGAACGCCCCACCACCACCGTATCCACCTTGCTGCCGAGGTAGTTCACCACATTGTACAACGTGCTGCGCGTGCCGTAGCCGAGCATGGCCCGGAAGGCCGGAAAGTCCAGCGGTCCCCAGCAGCGCACCGGCCGCAGCCACCAATACATGATTCCCAGCAGCGCGTTCTGCGCCAGCAGCGCCCCCACATAAGCGTAGACCCCCCAGCCCGCTGCCGCCAATCCGAGCCCGACCCCGAGCGTCCCCAACCCCATGCCCACGGCAGCGGCCACGAACAACCTCTGGAATGCCATCTCCCGCAGAAGCAGGCTTTTGGGCACCACCGAGGCCCCGGAGAGGATGAAACTCCAAGCGATGATGCGGAGGATTTCGCCCAACCGCGCATCGCCATAAAAATCGCCCACCCAGGGTGCGGTCACGTACAAGCCGAGGTAAAACACCGTGCCCAGGCCCAGCGACACCCAGAACGCCGTCCGCGTGTGCGCAGGTCCGATGTCCTCCCGCTGGATGAGCGACGGCCCGATGCCCACCTGCGCGAAGATTTCCACAAACCCGACCACCACCAAGGCAATGGCCATGACCCCGAAGTCCGCTGGCGTGATGAGCCGCGCCAGCACCGTCACGAAGACGAACTGCAGCACCACCTGCATCGCCACATTCGCCGTCTGCCAACGGATGGACGAAGCGAAGCGCGGTGCCCCGGGGCGTTCTGCCATCAGCGGGCGTAGTTGACGGAGCGCTTCTCGCGGATCACCGTGATCTTCACTTGGCCCGGGTACGTCATCTCGTTCATGATGCGCTGGCTCAAGTCGAAGGACAGTTGATCCGCTTGGTCGTCACTCACCTGATCGCTCTCGACCATCACACGGAGCTCCCGGCCCGCTTGGATGGCGAAGCTCTTGGTCACTCCGGGGAATTCCATGGCCAAATTCTCCAAATCCCGCAACCGCTGGATGTAGGCTTCGACCATCTCGCGACGTGCCCCTGGGCGCGCCCCCGAAATGGCGTCGCACACCTGGATGATGGGCGACATGAGGGTCGTCATCTCGATTTCGTCGTGGTGCGCGCCGATGGCATTGCAGATGTCCGGGCGCTCGCCGTAGCGCTCTGCGAGCTTCATGCCCAGCAGTGCGTGTGGCAATTCGCTCTCCTCATCGCTCACCTTGCCGATGTCGTGCAGCAGACCGGCGCGCTTGGCTGCCTTGGCGTCCAGTCCCAGCTCCGCGGCCATGGTGGCGCAGAGGTGCGCGACCTCGCGGCTGTGTTGCAAGAGGTTTTGGCCATAAGAAGACCTGTACTTCATCCGGCCCACCATCCGCATCAACTCGCTCTTCATGTTGTGGATGCCCAGGTCGATGCAGGTCCGCTTGCCGATTTCCTGGATTTCTTCCTCGACCTTTTTGGTCACTTTCGCCACCACTTCCTCGATGCGGGCCGGGTGGATCCGGCCGTCGGTCACCAACTGGTGCAGGGAGAGGCGGGCGATTTCCCGACGAACGGGATCGAAGCAACTGAGGATGATGGCCTCCGGGGTGTCGTCCACCACGAATTCCACGCCCGTCGCAGCTTCCAGGGCCCGGATGTTCCTGCCTTCCCGGCCGATGATGCGCCCTTTGACGTCGTCGTTGGCGATGTTGAACACCGAGACGGAATTCTCCACGCTGTGTTCGGTGGCCACCCGCTGGATGGTCTGGATGACGATTTTCTTCGCGTCTTGGTTCGCTTTGATCTTCGCCTCCTCCATGATCTCTTGGACCTGTTGGGTGGCCATGATCTTCGCCTCCTGCACCACTTGCTCCCGCAGCGCCTGCTTCGCCTCCTCTGCGGACATGTTCGCGGTCTTCTCCAGCAACTCTACCGCACGCAGGCGATCGCGTTCCAGTTCCTTCTGCTTGTGCTCCAGGGCTTCGAGCCGCTGGTCGATTTTTTGCTGCTCCTTCTCGATGTGACGCTCCTTGTTTTGCAGGGCGTCCTGGTCGCGCTTCAGGTTCTTTTGCTCGTTCCGGATGCGGTCTTCGTTCGACTGCAATTTGGAAGTTCGCTCCTTGATTTCCTGATCGTTGCGTTCTTTCAGTTCGAGGAATTTCTCCTTCGCTTGGAGGATTTTTTTCTCTTTGATGGTCTCGCCTTTCAACTCAGCCTCAGCGATGATCTGTTCCGATCGTTTCGTGAGGATTTTGTTGAACAACGTGTAACCGGCAGCTGCGCCTGCGCCCAGGCCTACGACCGCTCCGGTCAGAATGGATAATGGGTCCATGGTGTGTTTTTAGGACCGGGGAGCCAAGGCTGTCTGGATGCGTTCGAGCAGTTGTTCAAGGGCTTCGCGTTGTTCGGCAGGCAGGCCCGCTTCCGGCGACTCAGCGGCGGCGGGCGGGGTGGTGGACACCGCAGAGGCAAACTGCAAGGCGGTCATCGCCAGCAGGTCCACGCGGTCTTCTACACCGTATTGGCTGCGAAAGGATTCCATCTGTTGGGCGACCATTTCCCCCGCCTTTCTCAACAAGGCCGCCTCTTCGGAGGCGACGGTGAGCGGGTAGGTGCGGCCTGCGATGTCGATGTGAACCGTTTCCATGGATCAACGTTGAAGGAGGGCGATGCACGCATCGATCTCCTGAACAAGGGCTTCGATCGCCTCGGGTGAGAGCGTCGGAATGTCCCGGTCGGATTGAATATTGTGAGGTGTTGAACCCTGGCCTGGCATCTCCGCTGGTGCGACCGTGCCGCCAGCGCTGGGAACAGCGGCCTCTGCCTCAGCACGTTCTTGGAGCAGCCGGGCGATTTCTCGTTCTGCTTCGTCCAACAACAACTGGGTTTCCGCTGCAAAATCCCGCGCCAACGCTTCCGCTTTGCGGGCTTCGTCGCGCTCTTCGCTGACCTGTCGGATGTGCTCTTCCCATCGGGCCTTCTGCTGCGCCATCTGGGCTTGCAGGGCGTGGTAGGCTGTGAGCAAGTGGTCGGCCGCTTCCACCACACGGCGCACGACCTGCTCCGGGGCCGGGGCCTGGGTAGGCTGGCTCCCTGCTGCCGGCATGGGCGCTGGGTTGTGGGGTGCGGAGGTTCCGTTTCCGGGGGATTCCATGGAACAGGGTTCTGGGCAAAAGTAACAAAAAAAAGCAGGGCATGGGGGAGGGGTGTGGCGGTGTCGGTTAGATTTGTCCTTCGGGTTGTGGAGGCGGCACCGTCCCCCCCGTGACAGGCGGGATGCGTAGGAAAATCAAAGAATCTCGGTGGGTTTGGCGTGGGTTCCTCGCGGGGGCCATCGGCTGCGTGCCGGTGGGTTGGGGGGGCGTGCCCGGGTCGGGGTGGGGGAATGGTCGGGGGATGGGGTGGACCGGGGTTTGGGGGGCGGACGCGGTGCCGGAGGAGCAGGGGCGTGCCGAGGGGGGGCGGGGAGCGGGGTGGCCCGCATGGTCGGGGGACAGTCTGCCGGAGGGGGGCGCGGCGCCGGGGGGCGACGCGGCGGAACCCGCTTTGCGCGGGGGGCAACCCGCTCGCTTGGGTCTTCGGCCGCCGCTCACCGTGCCCTTGGTGCTATCTGGGAACTTCGGGGAGCTTCGGAAGAACCACTTTCACACGGGCATCGATCTCAAGACCGGCGGCGTGGAGGGATTGCCGGTTCTGGCTGCCACCGATGGCGTGGTGAGCCGGGTCAAGGTTTCGCCTGTGGGATACGGCCACGCCTTGTACCTGCGGTCGCCCCACGGCATCACCACGGTGTACGCCCACCTCCAGCGATTCGAAGGCCCCCTCGCCCGCTGGGTGCTGGAGGAACAGTATCGGCTCGAGCGCTTCGACATTGACCTCGTTCCACCGGACCACATTCGGTTTCGGGCCGGTGACACCTTGGGATGGAGCGGGAACAGCGGCGGCTCCGGCGGTCCCCACCTTCACTTCGAAGTCCGCGAAACCGCCACGGAGCGCCCGGTGAACCCGCTCTTTTGGGACCTGCCCATTGTGGACCGCCGCCCCCCCGAGCTCGGCGGCCTCTGGTTGCTCCCGCTGGAAGGCGGTCAGGCCGGCGGTCGTTCCGGACCCTTTCGCCTCGGCCCCGAGGCCGGCGAGACCACCGCGTTGGGGCGGCTGCGTTTGGCCTTGGAAGCCCTGGACCGCTTGGACGGCGCGGAAAACGTCTGCGGCATCTACCGCCTGGAGCTGGACGTGGACGGTGTGCGCTGGTTTGTCGCGCAGTTCGACACCCTGAATTTCGCCGTGAACCGCGATCTCAACGGCCATGCGCTGCCCGATGCCACGGGCCGTGTCGCAGGCCAAACCCACCGCCTCCACCGGCTCCCCGGCAACCGGCTTCCCATCTACCGGCCCACCGACTTCCTCGGGACGCCGATCGAAGTGGCTCCGGGGACCACCCGGGTTCTCACGCTGCGCGCGTGGGACGTCCACGGGAACCGGGCCGAGCGCACGGTCCGGCTCGTCGGGTCGATCGGGGTCGAGCCGGGTTCCGTCGCCGCTGCCGCCGCCCCGGGAGCGGAGCCCGGGTCGGTTCCGGCGGCCCGGTTTCGCTTCGGGACCCCGCTCGCCCACACCGGGCCCGGCGGCGCCCGGCTCGAGGGCTCCGCCACGGCATTCTATGAGGACACCCGGGTGCCCTTCTACCCCAAGGAGGACCGGGTTTGGGTGGTGGGAACGCCCGATCTCCTCACGCGCGAGGCGTTGTATGTGGATGTACCCTGGCCGGCGGATGCCGCGTCGGGAACGGGTTGGGTCGCTTGGTTGCTGGATTCCCGGGGGAAACGGAAGGAGAGCATGCCCTGCACTTTTCATCTCCGGTCGAAGCAACTCTCCTTCCGGACGACCTATTGTGGGACCTTTCGGTTGGTGCAGGACGCGGCACCGCCCAGCATCGGTCCGCTTTGGCTCGCGAATGGCCGCAAGGATGCGCCCTTGCGCTTGCCGGGCGGGGAGCTCCGCTGGGCTGTGTCGGACGCCCTGAGCGAGGTGGTCTCGGTGGAGGCCACCCTCGACGGGGCGTGGCTGATGGTCCACTGGGACCCCAAGGCGGACCGGGCTTTTTATCGGCTCAGCGACCAGCGCCACCGGCCCGGTGTTCCCGCCGACATCACCCTGACCGCCCGAGACCAAGCAGGCAACACAGCGACCTGGCGGGGAACCGTCGTGCTGGGCGAATGAGGCTCAGCGCACCAAACTGACGTGGCCGGACATCACCCGAACCACCGTCGCACCCCGGGCATCGCGTCCCGCAATTTCAGCGCGCCACGCGTAGAGCGCAGCCGGTGCGAAGTACGCCCCGTCCTGGACCTCTCCGACCCAGAATTCGTTGGGGTCATCGGTAGCGAATACCTCCGTGCCCCAGCGGTCGAACACGCGCAGGTCGAAGCGCTCAATCTCTCCCGCCACCTCCACGCGCCACGCGTCGTTGACCCCGTCCATGTCGGGGGTGAACGCGTTGGGGGCATAGGTGACCCAGCCTTCGTTGACTGCGATGGATTTGCAGGTTTGGCTTACACAACCGTCTGGCGAAACCACGCGCAAACACAGTTCAAAGGGCGAAGTACCTACAGACAACGCATTGAATTCGAATGAGATGCCTTCGCCCTCGGCGGTTTGCTCCAGCAGCCAGGTGTGGGTGTCCGCAGGGTCGGTCAGGAGCGCTTCGGCGAGCATGTCGGGGGCAAAAAGGCTGGGCTCTGCGGGAGAGGTGGTGAAGCCCGAAGAAGGCTGCGGGAAAACACACACCGGACTGGGTGCACTGGCCGTGCCCAGGCATCCAGCGGGGGTGATGGCCCAGGCGGTCCAGGTGTAGCACCCGGGGTCGGACAAGACCACCGGACCGGGGTTGAGGCCGCTGATGCCCAGGCCACCGCCTGGATTGCCCACGGGGTCGATGTCCATTCCCCCGGTCCAGCTGTTGCCCGATGGGCCTCCCGCGGTTGCTGAGGCGGTGACGTCCACCAACAGGGGTGCGCAACCCTCGATGGTGGGCAGGCTGAGGGTTACCTCGGGCAGGGCTTGGACCGCGATGGGTTGGGTGGTGGCCGATCCACAAATGCCAGGAACGGTGTACGTCACGAGGTGCTGGCCAGCCCCCGCCAAGGAAGGGTTGAAGCCCCCACCCGCGGTGAGGCAGGGCCCGCAGTCCGCACTCCACAGCCCGCCACCGACCGCAGGGCTCAAACCGGCCACCTCCCCGTCGATGCACAGGGTGGATGGCGCGTCGAAGTTGCTTGAAGTGTTGGGGGTAACCAGCAGATCAACAGTTGATTCTGTCGGACACAGTCCCGGTTGGGTGTAGGCCAAACCCCACACCCCCGGGCCAGCTTCGCCGGCATCGAACACACCTTGATCGTCGATGCAGCTGCCGCAATTCGCGGTCCAGAGGCCGCCCGGAGTGAGGGGGGTGAGGACGATTTCGCCCACGCCGACACAAACGGTGGCAGGGGCGGTGAAGCCCGCATCCACAGGGGTGCCCACGGTCAGGGTGCCGGTGGCGGTGAGGGGGCAGGGCGGGGTGGTGACGAAGGTGACGGGGTAGGTCCCGGCCTGCAGGGAGGCGGGGGTGAGCGACCCAGAGGCGGCATCGATGCAGCCGTCGCAGGGGATGGACCACGTTCCGGGCACGTTCGCCTGCAGGGCGATGGCGCCCTGGTCGGTACAAATGACCTCCGGAAGCTCCAGCTCGGGCGCCACCGGGACCAACACGTCCAGCAGCAAGGAATCCGGTGCGAAGGCGCAGCCGCCGGCTTCCCCCGTCAGCACAACCCACCCAGCATCCGCCTCCTCGATTTCGTTCCAGCTGAGCAACGGCCCGCCGGCGGAGCCACCGCCCGTCCCGCCGCCGCCCCCGCCGCCGCCCGTCCCGCCAGGTCCACCGACCCCCCAGTTCCAAGTCCAGTCCGCCCCGACCGGCGCGCCAGCAGGCACCTCCAATTCCGCCCCGGCACCGAGGCACACCGCCAACGGCCCGGGCGGCAGCTCCACCTGGTACAACGGCACCGGCGTCACCACCAACGTTGACACCGGCGAAGTACAACCCCCCACCGTTACCGCCAGGCCGTAGGTGGCGGCCGTTGCGCCGGGGACCACCCACAGCGCGTTCGACCCCGCGTTAGAACCCGGCGCCACGCCCGTGCCCGACCAGGCATACCCCCCTGCATCCGCCGTCACTCCCGTCTCGATCCAGTCTCCCAGGCCCTGACACCACACCCCTGGCCCCGCCAGGTCGGGCGCCTCCGGCACCGGAACCAAGTCCACCTCTACCGAATCCGGCGCGATGGGGCACACCCCCACCGACCCCGTCACATAGTACATCCCCCCCGGCGCCCCCGCCGCCACCTGGACCGGGTTGCCAGCCGCCGCGAATCCGCCCGGCCCCGTCCACTGGTACGTCGCCCCCGGCAGCGGCTCCGCCTGCAGCACAAAAGCCTCATTCGCACACGTCGCGATGAAAGACGTCGACGTCTCGTGCTGATAAGCCGCGTAATCGCTGAAATACCCGTAGCGACAGCCCGACGTGCTGCCCCCGTTGATGATGCCCAGGTGGAAAGGCGTCGTGGTGTTGGCCAAACGAGATACAGCCAACGTGGGCACAAACCCCGTCCCGGTGATTTGTGCGTAGCTCCAGGCCCCTCCGGTTCCTGGCACCGGCAAGAAGGCGCCCGCTGGAACCTGCGCTGCATTCCCATTGAACAGGAAGTTCCCGATGCCCACCGTGGGCACCAGGATGTTCATGGCGAAGAACTCCGAGGTCGATCGCACGAAGGCCACCGACTGCGAACCAGTACATTCCACACTCGGCAACAGAGCCCCCCCGACCTCACATCCGAAGCCCGTGATGTGCAGCACATATACGTCCGCCGAAGTCGTGATGTAGGCCGCTGCTGCGGAGAGCACGTATTCGTAGGCTTGGCCTGTGTTGAGTGTGGTCACCGGAACGCCGTTGATGGAAACCTGGGTCGCATTCGATGTGGCCACGACGTAAACCCGGTCCGTATTGGTGTTCAGGTATCCGCGAACAGCGATGTACTGATCACCGACGAGGCTCACGGGCACGAGTTGGTCCCCG
>CAYONT010000043.1:0-15475 GCA_964405405.1 uncultured Comamonadaceae bacterium
GAGCCCGGTTTCCGAAAGTCTCCCGAAAGCGCCAAGGACCGGAAATCCCCGGAATTCGAGGGTTTTGACGCGCCCTAACCACCCGGATTTAGGGTGCTATGGGATGCTTGTGAACCAGATTGTACTGCCAATGAATTCTCCTCGTGGATCCTGTCTACCACTACTTAATAGCTCCATTCATTCGGCTTTAAACTGGGTAAACCGACTCAGACACTGAACAGGTCGGATCTCAAGCGAGAGGTCATTGGGCGAAGACGGGTGGGTCTCACAGGGGTATTCCTCATCCACCTTTGTGGGATGGAGGTGAACCAACTACTTCCTTCCAACTGTTCGATCCAGCTCCGGCAATACGCTCAATCTGTCGGAGATGACGAACCGTGTCTGCTAGCTTCTCCCTTGCGACGACAGGGCCGGAGGCGCGAAACCCTTGCTCACGGGTCAGACGCTCCACGTCGGCATCGCTGATTTGCTGAATGGCCGTCAAGACATCGTCTTCGTTCTCAAGCCGCACCATCCGGTCGATGAACTCGATGGTTCCTGGCGTTGGTTCTCTGCCGATGGTCGTGCCCGTGCTCTGCAACGGCTGGTTCTTGAACGCCTTCGGCTTAGGCAGGGCGAGTTTAGTTTTAACCACACCCGTTGGCTCCGACTCGAATCTTTGCAACGCGCCCTGAACGAAGCGGACCTGCTCGTTGGAGAGAGATTGCTTCTGCAAATTCAGCCTCCGCATCAAATCCACGAACTGCGAGACGCTCAGGCCCGGCCCTGGCGCAGGTGCGGGCTTCTTGCCCCCAGCAGCTCTGGCATGCTTGGTTTTTGAGACTTTCGGATCTACTTGCATACACTCAACACATTCATCGCCGTCTCGGCCACGCAGTTTCCAACGGACGCTTGTTTGGAAGTGGACTCCCAGATGTCTGCGACCGCCGTGTGGCTGCGGCCACTGCCGTAGACCTCGCACACCTTGTTCGAGTTGGGCCACTGCCCCAAAATGCCACGGCCCTTGGTGAACACTGCCCGCTTGCTGACCGTGTTCTGGATGGTGATGAGCCACTTCTCCTGCTCGTCGGTGATGCCTTTGCCTGTGCGGATGACCCGGTTGATGAGCGCCCCAACGAGTTTCGGGCGAGTATCAATCGGAATTTGCTCAACCCAATTCAAAAGGCGAGGGATACCGTAGGTGGACACCTTGTCTGGAATCGCGACGACGAGGTAATAGCTGCAAGCCCTTAGCATTCCTTGAGTCAGGAACATCTTGTTCGGTGGGCAGTCGACGAGCACGTAATCAAAGTCGTTGAACAACGCGAGTACGCGGCGACACTGCTGGAAGAACTCCTCTTTGGTCATCTTCAAGCTCTGCGCCAATTCAAAGTCCAAGTCCTCGACTTCAAACGCGCCGGACAGTAGGTGAAGGTTGGGTGGGAAGCCGCCATACTTGCCGCGTTTGATGAAAGCATCCTTCTTGATGCTTCCCGGGTTAATGACCTTGCCCGCCTTGAGCAGCACCAGCACGTTCTGGTCGTTGCCTTGGATCGGGTCTAGGCCAAAGACGGTGGTGAGACTGCATTGTGCGTCAATGTCCACAATAAGCACCTTCTTCTTCGGCTCGTTCTGGGCGATTTGTGCACCGAGAAAGAAAGTGGCGGTTGTCTTGCCCACGCCGCCCTTGTAGTTCACAACAGCGATGGCGCGCGGATGGCGCTTCTCAATGCACTCGTTGAACGCCTTCAATTCCTCCGTCGCATGCGTGACTGTGTCGGTACCGAGGCCAAGCTTGTCCAAAGCTTCGAACGGGCTCTTCGAAGCCTTCCCTGATGATGCTTTTCTCATAGTGTTACCCACTGACATTTTGTTAGCAAGCTATTGAATTAACTTCTGCCTCCACGTGAACTTACAGATCTCGCTAGCGCCCCCGGTGAACTTACGGTTTCTGGTATAGTAAATTCGGCACCTACATGTTCATCCAAGGTAAAATGCCTCTGAGACGTCACCCAAATGCTTTCGTAGCTCTGCGGTCGCCTCTGTCCTCAAGGCACCCTCGGACGTGACTTCGACTGCCAGGTTGAACCGAATCTTGATTCCATGTTTCGCCTGCAACTCCATGATGCTAGCTAGCGCATCGGCTAGGTCCTGCAGCTCATTCGGCTGAAGATACGCACGGTATGTGATTCCCTTCTCATTGAGTGACGCGATGCTTCCACTCCCACCACCACCGCTTGCGAAACCGCCTCCGGCGACCGCTTTGAGAACGACCTTGGCCGCAGCGGAGGGATCGCACGGCCAGGTCGTTGAAGTCGTGTCCAGCTCTACCAGCCGCGCCCGAATCGCACCGTCCACCGCTTGCTGTACTTGGAACCATGGCACGGGCTTGCCCCGCTGCGCCGAAAGTTGCGCGAGGATTCCCGCCACCGACGCCTTTCCATCTTTCCACGCCACCGGAACGTTGGCTTCCAAAGTTGCCGCAGCTCCAATTGGTTCCGGTGGTGGCAGCAACAGACTCGCATCCGTCAGCACGCCCGCCGGAATGGACTCCTTGAACATCGATGTTGGCCCGGTGACCAGCCAAAGATCGCCCTCGGCCACGGCCTTCTCGACGGCGGTGTTTACCACGGCATCGCTCGCTTTGGGAATCTGCTGGCCCTCGTTGTATCCGCCGCGGTCCACCTGCACGACCTTGTTGCCGGCAAAGTAGGCTTTGAACTCCGCCATCGGCAGCTCCGTCTTCGTTTCCCACAGTCCGGGCAAAGCCCCTTTACGCAGCAGCGCACCGGGAATCTCCGCCAGCTCTGCCGACGCGATCAGCACCACTTCCAAGTCTGGATCCTTCAGCGCCTCCTCATCCGGGCGCGTCCGCCACCAGGTCCGCACGCTCTTGTCCGGGCGCTTTAGCTGCAGCACGAAATCACCCGCCACGCACCCATCCACGAGCGTGTCCACGATGGCCGACGCGTTCAGCATCTTGGGCAGGTGCGGCATTTGTGCGAAAGAACCCGACAGGTCTTTCACTCGTCGCAGCGTGTCACCTTCCTTCCACAAATCATAAGGCCCGTCCGGCAGCAGCGATTCCGCCGTGATTTTCGTCTCCTGCATCCGCGAGCGGGGATCGCTCTTCAGCGTCATGAACAGTGGGTCGTCCGTGATGCCCAGCTTGAACGCTTGCACGTCGTTCGTTTCCGACACCGTCACCATCATGCACCACGCCTGGCGGATGGCATCCGGCACCAGCTTCTTGGCCTTTTCCAGTTCTACCGTCAGCCGTTGCATCCGTTGCGCGTCCACGTTGCCGCTCTTGGCCTTGTCGTTCAGTTCCAGCGCCACCTGTTCCCAAGCCAGCAAGTCCGCGATCCGGCTGTTCACCATCGCCAGACCGTCCTTGGACGGCACAGCCAGGATGACGGCGTTCCGATACACGCGCGGCTTGGCCGCGCTCGTCGTCTCGTCGATGAACTTCTTCGCTTGGGCCGAGGGCTTCCCGGATTCGGATGCCGCATCGGGGCCAAGCACGGCGAAGTGAAACTTTCCGTCGTCCTCGATGTCAGACGGCTTTTCCGGCAATGCGTGAATCCGCACGCCCATCGCCTGCGCGCCTTCCGTCAGCTTCTTGACGTCCCGGATGGCCTTGTCCAGTCGCGCGGCGATGACGCCCTTGTCGCTCTCGACCTGCCGCCGCTTCTCGCGATGAATCTGCGTCAGGTTCGGCTTGTTCCCGAGGCGCCAGTCTTCCGGCAACGCCCCACCTTCAGTGGAGGTAAACTTGTCGTCGAGCCAGTAGCTGTCCTGCGCCCAGCGCGACAGCCCCTTCTCGATCTCGATCCGATCCGGGTTGGTCGGCGCGATGGTCACTCGCAATTCACGCAACGAGGCCTTCTGTCCGATCGGCTGCGAGTGCAGGAACACCGTCACCACCGCCTGTTCGATTTCACGATGCTCTATCGCGGACAGGTCGCGTTGGATGTCGAACGCAAACGTCAGTTCGCGATCTAGAATGCCTTCCCACGAGATGGACTGACCATCCGTCGCCTGCGCGTTCGCGATATTCGCCAGTTCCCGGAGGCTGTCCGACAATCCCGGCTCACCTTTCTTGCGCAGCAACACATTCGTTCCCACCAGCGGCGACGTGTCCCATTTCGCCGCATCGCGCAGCGCAATCGCAAACAATCGCAATACTCCGCGCGTCCGCTGAAATCGCGGCAGTCCCGTCCAGTTGGAATATAGGATGTTGGTCAGGAACGGGTGGAATGGGTAGCTCTCCACGAACATCTTTTCCGCCGCGGCGCCTTCCCGCTTCAACGCCTCGTCGTGCGCGCATACCCCTTTGAAGGCGGTCATCGCGTTCGTCCGCATTTCGGCCGGATTGGAGGGCTTGAATACCCGCCGCCGCAGGATCTCGGCAACGTCTTCCTTCACCACCGGCTCCACCATTTCCTCCTCCTGCCGCTTCAGGATTTCCTTCAGTGCCGTCACAATCTCCAGTCCGAGCGAATCGTTCGCCGCGATGTCCGAGGCCAGCAGCGATGCCACCACCGCGCATCGATCCGTCTTCACCGCCGCCTGCGTGAGGGCTTGGAAAAAGGATTGCAGCTTGATCAGCCACCCCTTGTCCCCCGCGACTTTCTGCCGCGCATACATCAGCACTTCATCCAGCAGGATCAACGACGATACGCCCTCGACGTTCGGAATCGCCAGCAGGTCCATCATGACATTCTCCGCCGGAGCCGTGTCCCGCTCTGCCATCCCCTTGCCGCCATTCAGGATTTCGAGCCCCTTCTTGCTGGCCAGTTGCCAGGCCAAGATGCTCCACGGATGAAACAGCCGCGCCATCTTGCCCGTCGGATCGGCTACCTCCATGCCGGTTTCCAGATCCAGCTTGTCGAACGAGATGGCCGCCACGCGCGCCTTCGGCAGGCTTTTGCCCAGGTCAATGTGGGTGCGAAACTCATTCACCGCCGGCAGGTCCGGCAGATTGGCCGGGTCATCCACCAGATGGAACAGCGTGATCAGGGTGTGCGTCTTGCCGCCGCCGTAGGTGAGGTTCAGTTGGCGCACCGCCTTGTCGCTCTTGCCGGCCAGCCGACGCACCACGTCCCGCGCCAGGTTCCGCAGGTTGTAAGTCGGGTAGGTCAGCGCGAAGAACCTCCTCGGGTCCTCGTAAATCGGGCGCTTGCCTTTCTTCAGGATGACTTCATCCAGATCGGCGGCAAACATGGCGAGGGACAGCTCGCCCGACTTAAGTTCGTCACGAACTTGTGCTACTTCGTGCCACGGTCTCCATTTGGGTGCGGACGGCATAGTGCTTGTTGGCTTCGTCAGTCTGCTAAATTCACGTCTCCACGTCCAATCCCAGCGAGCGCGTCGTGTCGGCCTTCGCCGCTTTTCCGGACAGGTGCTTGCTTAAGCTCTCTAGCAGTGACCGCTCCTCGCTGGCCTGCTCCGACAACTCGATCAGTGATTGAATCAATCGCCCGAACAGCTCGTTCTGGCGCAGGGCATATTCGTCGAGGTAATCGTTCACATTGCGCACGTCGCCGTCGCGCCACAGGTGCATGAGACGGTGAACCCGGTCAATCTGCGGAATCTCGCGCCCGCCCACCGACTCAAAGCCCATCCGCTTATCTTTCCGCTCTTTCCACGTCCGCAGGATGAACTCGCCGCCGCACGCTTCTTCCGGCATTTCACCGTCCTCGCAAGCGACTTCTTCGTCCCCTTCCTCCAGTGGGGGCACGACGCTGCCTTTCACTTTCACCAGATTCCATGTCCGTTCGAGTTCCGCGTCGGACAAGCCGCAGCTCACCGCATAAAGGATGCACGCGCCGGCAGGTGCCTTTTCGAACCCAAAATCGTTTCGATGCAGCAGGTAATAGCTCGTCACGGAGTCGAGCCGGTCGATCCCGGACTCGATATGCAGCACGCGACCGACGACGAACTCGATGACGATGCGCCGCACAGTATCGAGAAACTCCTTCACAGAAAGCAGCTCCTTGGTCGGGCTGTTCGCTTTGATGACCGCCGGATACTTGCTGTAAGCCTCCATCGCCGGGCCGGTCGCAGCCCAGACAAAGTCCGGCCCGCGAATCCCCGCGTCCCAAAACTCCCGCAATTGCGCCGCGATGTTCTCGCGCATCTCTGCCATCACGCGGTTGTCCCATCCGGCTTTCGACAAGGGATCGCGTTTACGACAGACAAGCCAGACAGACGACGCGAGTGCAGCCGAAGAGAGCGCTCGCGTCCGATTTGCCATCTCTGTCGATATTGGCCAAGACCCGTCTACCACAAACCCAGCACGAATGATGGCCGAAACCAAAGTCTCCCATGCGTCAGGATGTTTGTGAGCAAACACGATGACAAACCGACCGTTTTCCGCGAGCGAGGCATGACAAGCCTGGAACGCTCGCGCCATGCCCTCCTCGTATGCTTTCTTCGACGCCCCCTTATCTCCGTTGTGGCGTGCGGCATCATCAATGAGTTCGCCATCTTTCGATTCATGATTCCACTTCGGTGAAAGTGGCTCAGCAAAAGCTGCGTCAAACTCTGGGTTAATGCCGTAGAGTGTTCGGCGCAACCACACGTAGAAAAAATCCATCAAGTCGGAGTAGGGAATCGCATCGTAATATGGGGGATCGGTCAGGATGAGATCGTAGCAACTACTATCCCGAACAATGGCCGACTTCTTCAACACCGCAGGTACGCTCGCCTTTTGTCCAGCTTGACATGCGTGCTCCACGAAAAGAGCAATCCATTCGAGACCGTTCAAGTAATTCCCCGTTGTTTCAGAAAAGGGATTTCCCTCACAGAAGTCCCAAAGAATCGGTAGTGCAAACCGAGCAAATGTGCTCTGAAGGGTTTCACGTCCGATGTCCAACCGACAAACCGAAGTAGAGCGATCAGCAGAACGATCTAGCGCCACAGCCAGGTATGAACTCAACGCGACGGCAATTGATTCGGGATACATGCTTCGCAGGCTGACGCCAGCATTATGAGTCGCTAAAGTAAGGCTTCCCACTGCTACCAATTGGCGATTTGTGAACAGTTTGTTCCACTGATCAAACCCGTATTGGTCCACGGAAAATGCCCGAGACGCTCCCGGCCCACACTTAGGGGTTGGCTCATCAGGGAGTCCGAAGGGAACGTTTATGAAAATGCTTCGCAGGAACTGCTCCGATATTTCGGCGACGTGACGCTCATGGTCAGTTGGGAGTCGGTATTCCTTGCCATTAGGTCCATCCACAACTACTGCCGTCATCACTTGACCGAGGCGTCCGTTTTTCGCCTCGTAGCGAATATCCTCCGTCTCCATGATGCTCGGGCAGCAGGGGCATTGCGCACCCGCGCGGGACATTGTGCCTACCCCCAGCTTCTTGTCGTGCTCACGCTTTTGAGCGGCATTCCCTCCGCGCTCAGGCACGTTGTGTTCGAGGGAGAATTCAACACCCGTCCCGTCTGGCCTAGCCTTTATCACAAGGCGAATGCGCTTGTTTTCCTTTCTGCAAATCCAAAGCGTTTTGAGTAGGGGAAGGGTGGCTCTGCAGTTCTTACACGTAACCGTTCGCGCCCACATATAAGCCGCCGGTTGTTTCGCCACCCACCGAGGATTAAACTTATTGTCTAGGTATTTTTCTCCAAGTTCGTTGTTCAGCTTTTCGACATCAGCAACGCCATCTTGGTTTGGCTCTACCAAGAGCATCGGCTGTGGCTCAAAAGGCTTGCCGGGAGTCAGTGGCTGCCAATGCGCATAAATTGGGTAGAACTTTGCAAGATGCTTCCGGGCTTCGTTCAGAACCTTGCGTCCCCACGCCCGAATGTGCCAAGAAATATCGGCTTCCAGCGAAAGACATCCGACTTCAGTCAGGGCGCCCAAGTTTACCTCGTCCTGCACGAGTTGTCCCCTCTTCCCATGCCCTAGCGCTTCCATCGCTTTACGCAACTGCGCTCCCTTCATCCCGTGAGATCTCTTAAAAAACTCCTCCATGAAGTTTGCGTCATGAAGGATAAAGTCCGGCAACGGATGTTTTTGGCCCGTCAGTTGTTGGGGGTATTCCAGTGTGCATTTCAAAATGAACCATGCCACTGGATTCAAATCTGCAGCTGTCACGTCGCAGCCAAGCCTCATCGCCTCCAAAGGAATCGCTCCACCGCCGGCAAACGGATCGAGCACCTTCGGGGTACGACCACCGTTAGCCTTGCGGATTTCCTGCCGAAACCAATCGAGCATCATGGTGTTTTCACGCTTCCACCGGAGAACACCGCCTTCCGTGATTTCCTTTACTCGGCCCTCCTTGTCCGTCTCTGTGACTAACCTTCCACCGATCTTCTCGCAGAGGTCCTTGCGCCCCTCCGGAGTGCCGGGATCAGGCAGCAGTGTCGCAAGCAGCGCCGCTCGCGCTGCCGCCAGTGGACGCCGCGCTGGCCAGATGTGCATCGTCGAGATATGACCATGCCGCACGTTCTTTTCATGCACCGAGTCAATGGATGCCTGCCGCAGCGGGAAAGCGTGTTCGATCAATCGTGAGTAATCTTTCATCGGTGAATGCGTTCGGTCGATTTCACGCCAGTTGTACCCCGGCGGCTAGAATGTCGGCGGAGCTGAATTCAAACCCCGCGGCCTTCTGCACCAGCTTGGCAAACGGGTCCTGCACCGCCACCAGCCGGGGCGCGGCAGACGCGCAATCAAAGACTGAGTAAAGCCAGTATTCCTCCCGGCGATTCGCCGCCGCCGCCCATTCGTTCGTGCTGATATGGATGTTGCCCAGGCGCGCCAGGCCCTTGATCTCGATGCAGCGGCGCTCCCCATCCTGGCGATGGCTCAATACATCAAACCCGGGCCACGGCGTGTTCAGCCCCGCCGCCAGTGCCAATTCAGGCGAGTGAACATCCAGCACCCGCGCACCCAGCGCCCGCTCGTGTGCCATGACAAGCTCCATCGCCACGCGCTCGATTTCGGAATCGTAGCGCAAGCTCTCTTCGTCATTGGCCGCCGGACGCACCAGCACATGGGCTAGGAACTCCACCGGCCCTACGCCAATCAGCGCCGGCTCGCGCAGCACCGTTTGCTCGGCGTCCTGCGACCGCGCTTCCCACGCCCGTTGCAAATCCCGGATGCGCGCAATCTCGCGCTCCGCCGAAGGATGGTTCTCACGTCGCCGCCTGCTCCAAACCATGCGCGACTCGACCAGTTCCTTTTGCTCGTAGAAAAACCCCTGCCGTAGAAACTCAATGCGCGAGGCCAGGTCCGCGTTCAAGCGGTCGCGGTGTTTCTGGGCAAGCTCCTTCGCCACCGTCGCCACCATGAAGGCCCGCGCCTCCTCGATGCGGCCCTGGGCCGATACCGCCAGTCGTTGCGCGTCCAGTGGCAGCCCGCCCGTGCGCGGTTCCAGCAGCAGAAACTCTTCGATGGGCCGCACGGTCATGGTCCCGTCCTCGTGCTGTCGCACCGCGACCGGGCATTGCTCGATTACTTCGTCTGTCTTCAAGGCCGCGAGCGAAGGATCGGCTCTTCGCAAAATCATCACGGATGCCAGATGCAGCAGAAAGGAATGCGTGGAGGAAGGGTCCACCACCACCGCCCCGCGCATCGCGTGAGGCATGGCGCCGAGGTTCACGAGCTCCAACAGTTGATCGAACACCGGCTCGCCGGGATGAATCCACACCGGCCCATTCTCCCCCCGCTCGGGGCGCGTGAACGTCATGTCGAAATGGTCGCGCGCCTTCGCCTCCAGCATAGGCAGCAGCGGATCCAGGGCGCGCGGTGTGGTCGGCAGGAGCCGAAAGCGGTTTTCCTCCAGCGGCGCAAGCTTCAAGTGCAACAACGGCGCGGCATCCTGAACAAACTGACGGACGTAGCCGGGCAGCAGTTGGGAATAAACCTCCGTCGCCATCCGCTCTTTCAGCGCCGGCAGCTGTTTCGCCACATCGCCGCCGTCACCGTAAAGTCGGCGTTCCCGATCTGCGATGGCCGTTACTTGCTCCTTGGTCAGCAACCCACCCATGTCGAGCGTCAGTTGATCCATGTCCTCGCCCTCCATGGAGCGCCGCATGTATTCTGTAATGCTTTTGCCCTCAAAGACCCGCCCAATCACATCATACACCTTCTCGGATTTCAGCTCAGTGCGGATGGCCTCCAGCTTATCGAGGAGGATCTTCACGACTTTGCCCTCGCGGGTTTTCCCGGCAATCAGGTTGATGATGAAGACCTCCGAACGCTTTTGACCGTAGCGGTGAATGCGCCCCATGCGCTGCTCCAGCCGGGCCGGATTCCAGGGCACATCGAAGTTCACCATTACCCAGCAGAATTGCAGGTTGATGCCTTCACCCGCCGCATCGGTGCAGACCATCACGCGAGCGCCACCCTCCTCGATGGGTTTCTTGAAGAATTTGATCTGCTGGGCGCGTTCGACGTAGTTCATCCCGCCGTGGATGCTGGCCACTTGTCCCGTGAAGCCCAGCCCGTCGAGACGGGCCTTGAGGTAGGTTAGCGTGTCACGATGCTCGGTGAACACGAGCAGCTTCTCGTTGCAGAATCGCTTGTCTTCGATCACGCCCCGCAACCGTTCGAACTTGGATTCGTGCCCCAGTTCCTGCACCTGGCGGGCCAGCGCCAGCAACTTGGAGACATGCTCCTTCTCGATTTCGAGGTCCGCGATAGTTGTGGCGACAAAGCTGCCGAGAATCTCCGCTTCGGACCGCTCGTTTTCTTCCTCGCCTTCACCGCCTGCCTCTTCATCGGCCGTGTGCGCGTCGAACGGATCGTCGTCATCACGCAGCCGCTCTGCTTGCTTGGCGAGTTTCAGCAAGTCGATGCGCCCTGCCAGCACGTCTTGAATCACGCCGTCCAGCCGGTCAAGGCGACGTTCCAACGACCGAAGCAGGGCGTAAGTTGAACTCGCCATGCGGCGTTGGAAAACCCCGAGCGCGAGTTGCGCGGCCGTCTTGTTCAGCAACTTGGCCCGGTTGTAGATGAATCGCAGGTAATTCGTAGTCTGGTCGTAAAGTGCCTGCTCGCTCACCGCTCCATGGGTCAGGTCGTAGGAAAAGGTGTCGGTGGTGCGTCGCGGATACAGCGGCTTCCCGTCGAACGTCACCATTTCTTCCTTGGTGCGTCGGACGAAAAACCGTTCTCGATTCTCGCGCGGCATCGCCTGGAACGCATCGAGGGTGCTGAAGGTCTGCGTGTCGAGCAGCTTCCACAGCGCGAAGAACGGGTAGTCCTTCCCCATGTGCGGCGTTGCCGTCAGCAGCAGCAGATGCCGGGCGCTCCAGCCCAGATTCCACTCGCTCTTGCGGTTCGGCACGCCGGCCAACGCCTCTGCCAGTTCGTAACGCGCCGAACGCCGCACCGTGAAGTCGGCATCCTGCCGCGCCGAGAGTTTGTGCGCTTCGTCAAAGACCACCAGGTCGTAGGGCGCCACTCCGTCTTCTGCCAGCCGCGAAAACGCCCGATCTCCGCGCAAAGTGTCCACGGAGCAGATGACGCGGTCGGCATTCGGCCCGGTCGAGAACGGATTGCTGTTTCGCGGCGCGAGGTCGGATCCCGTCACCACGGCAAACTCCAGACCGAACAGTTCGCGCATTTCGTTCTGCCAGTTCCCGACCAACCCGGCCGGTGGAACCACTAGGATGCGCCGGATCAACCGCCGCGCCAGCATCTCCCGGATGTAAAGTCCGGTCATGATCGTCTTGCCCGCGCCCGCGTCGTCGGCCAGCAGGAAGCGCAGCCGTGGATGCTTGAGCATGTGCTCATAAACCGCGAGCCGCTGGTGCGGCAGGGGATCGATCTTGGAAACTTCTGTGGCAAACGCCGGGTTCGCCAAATGACCAAAGGCCAGCCGCTCGCCCTCGACCATTGCCCGGACCGCCAGCCCATCGCCCATGAAGTCCACTGCTTGCGGTAACTGTGCCCTACGGTCGAACCCTGCGCCCTGAGGCTTGTCGCCCACCGCCTCGAGGAAACGCTCCCAAAACACGGATGACGGCTCCACGCGCCCCCTCTCCCAGCGTGAAATCGTGACGTTTGTCATCCCCAGCCGCTCCGCGAGCTCGGCCTGCGTCCATCCGCGCGCCAGCCTTCTAGCTCGCACGATTTCCGCGTAATGTTTTGGGACAGTCGTCATTCGAACTGATCCAATTTAACACGCGTTAAACACGCTTGTCAAACAGCAAAGTGGTCGTATGCTGGCACCAGATGACCGCGTCAATCTTGGCTCGATTTAGGGGTGCCAATGGTGGCCGCCGCCTAGCGGACGCTTTACGACTCCAACATCTTGTTGCTGACGAAGAAACCTTGGCGGCAGCACTGGCAAACGCTGCCCGGCTCGTGGTTTTCGAGCCGGGGTCCCCAAAGAATGTTGTGATTCGTCAGGGGGCTCTCGACTCCGACATCTACCTGATCGTGAGCGGACGGCTCTCGGTGGAGGTCAACGGACGGGCGGTTGCCTTCCGCACCGCCGGCCAACATGTCGGGGAAATGGCCTTGATTGACCCCCGTACCCATCGCAGCGCCACTGTCGTTGCAACCGAACCCTCGGTCCTGGCCAGAATCACGGAGCCAAACTTTACCAAGCTGGCCAAGAAATATCCTCAACTCTGGCGGCGCTTGGCGATTGAACTCGCCGACCGCCTCCGCCAGCGGTCTAGATTCCACACGCCTCCCAACGAGAGCCCCCGGGTCTTCATCGGCTCTTCCGTGGAGAACCTACCCATTGCCCAGCAGATCCAAACCGGCTTGGCCCACGACCCCATGCTCGTGCAGGTTTGGACGGACGGCGTTTTTCGGGCTGCCGCCGGCACCATGGACAACCTGTTCAGAGCAGTCAGCGGTTCCGATTTTGCCGTTTTGGTTTTGGCTCCTCAAGACACCGTCATCAGTCGCAAGAAGAAAAGCTATGCCCCACGGGACAATTGCGTCTTCGAGCTCGGTCTCTTCATGGGCGCACTCGGTGGCGATCGGGTTTTCATCGTGAGGCAGCGTGGCGTCAAAATAAAAATGCCGACCGACCTTCTGGGAATCACTCCCGCCGAGTACACTGCTGGCGACACCGCCACTCTCGCAGCTCGCATTGCCCCGGTTTGCGCTGAAGTCCGTCAGGCCGTCCAGCGGCTTGGTCCAAAATAGAAATTACGTATGAGTCTGACCGCCGACATCTCAGCAGAGATTGAAGAAATCTTCAAAACCCAGTGGAGAAATCGGGAGGGGGTTCAAGTTCCCGAACCAGAAGATGTCAAACTGGGAAACGATGCCGTCCTTCTCGACGGCACTGTCCTCTATGCCGACCTTGCCGACTCTACGATCATGGTAGACTCGAAGCCGAATTGGTTTTCCGCTGAGGTTTACAAATCTTACCTCGTATCTGCTTGCCGGGTCATTCGCGCGAACGGGGGCGAGATTACCGCCTTTGACGGCGACCGCGTGATGGCTGTTTACATTGGCAAGACCAAGAATACCTCGGCGGCAACGACTGCCTTGCAGATCAACTACGTCGTCTCCCAAATCATCAATCCAAAAATTGCCGCCAAATATCCCGACCAGAAATACCAGATTCGCCACGTCGTCGGCATTGATACCAGCAAGCTCTTCGTCGCCCGCACTGGTATTCGCGGTTCGAATGACCTCGTCTGGGTCGGCCGCGCCGCCAACTACGCTGCCAAGCTTTCCTCCCTCAATGAAGATGGCTACTCTTCTTACATCACCCAGGATGTGTTCGACATGCTTAACAAGACTGCAAAGTTTGGAGACAATGGCACCGGCAATCTAATGTGGGAGTCCCGCCGCTGGGATAAGCTTACGGTTCCCATCCACCGTTCTAGTTGGTGGTGGAATCCAGGTTGACCAGCCGTGAACACTTGCTCAGATCACCAGTGTATACAGGCCATCGAGTCCATTAAATTGCGCGAGGTGTTGGAGCTCGTTTCAAAGCTGCGTTAAAGCTTGGGTAAAACCTACACCCTGAGCCTCGCTTTATTTGCGTCGGAGATTTTCCAAGAGTTCATCCGCGAACAGCTCAAATCCTGTCTTGTCATCCATCGCTTTCGGGCCTCGATCTCGTTCCTTTCCTCGTTTGGCTTCAGGATGGTCGTGAAGACGTGGTAGCCGAGACGTTCGAGATGGGTGGTCAGGAGCTGGCCGGCCAGGCTGGTCCCGAAGGACGGGACGTTTTCGAACAGGATGGCGGCCGGCATGCGTTCCCGGACGATACCGATCACGGGAAGGAACAGGTCGCCGGTGTCGCCCAGCTCGGGTTTGCCTGCGAGTCCCTTCTTGGCCCGGCCAAGAGTGGAGTGGCTGGTGCAGGGAATCCCGCCGATGAGGATGTCGAACTCGGGGATGTCAGAGGTCTCCACTGCTCGGATGTCGGCCTGAATGAGTGCGGCGCCCGGGTTCGCGGCCTGCCAGATGTCGGCGAACCTCGGTTCGATCTCGATCCCAGCCGAGATGGCGTAGGCCCCGTTCCCGGCGACGGCGGCAGTCAGCGTTCCGCCTCCGGCAAAGACCTCAAGCACGCGGAAGGGCGGCGCCAAGCGGCGACTACGCAGGATCGCCGCCGCCCGTCGGGTGGGCGTGATGCGCAGGCGCTCATGCCATCCCGTGACCTTGAGCTCGGGGAACTCTGCCAGCGGTCCGAGGTAGGCCTGGCTGGCGACGTCGAGGATGGGACGCAGCCCGGTCGCCGTCCGGCCGCCGGAGACCTCGTTCTCGGGGAGGATTCAGGGGCGGAGGGCCGTAAGCATCCGATGAAGGACAGGGTTCCCCGCCGTTGGGGTGCTGGCAGCATGGGTGGGGCGAGAACCGCGTCCCGGCCCGGGGGATGTCACGCCATCGTGGGCTTCCCATTGCCCGGCAGCAGCTCGTGCAGGGCCGCCGTCGTCGACGTCGGGATCCTCCGGAGCACGTCCCTCCAGCCACTGCGCCGGATCCAAACCGCACCGACGCGTCGTGATCAGCAGGCGGTCGATCACCGCGCTCCGCCACCCGGCCTCGGGATACCCGATGAACAAACCGCTCCACTTCCCAGCCACCGTCGGTCGAATCGTCCCGGCATGGCAGGATCCATCGCGAGCCGCCCATCCTGCCGGCGGCGCACCACTCCGTCCCATGGGTCCAGCGGGATGGATGATCTCGACGGACCAGCCATGGGGGGACGCGACGTCGGGCGGCCTAAGCTGGATTGGAAGGAAGCGGGGCTTGGAGTCGGGCACGGAGGCCTGCGAGGCCGAGATCCGAATCCAGCGCCGGACCGACGTTGGGTGGACACCCATGCAGGCTGCGAATTCCTTGGTCGAGAGGCCGGACTGATGGAACTGGCGGACGAGGTCCTGGACCTCGGACCGGGACCTATAGCGTCGCCGCGAGTCGGCGGATGGAACGTTCATTCCCTCCGACTACCACAGCCCGGGCTAACCCGTACACCATGGGGCTCGGCGAACGCTTACGTTGAACTCGCCCAAGGTGATGCGGTCCTCGACTTCCACCGCGCACAAGACGTCC